>JAFQTD010000023.1 GCA_017409215.1 Alphaproteobacteria bacterium | reverse complement strand
CCAGAATTTGATGCGGAACTGATGGCAGTACTTGATGACACGCAACACGCACTCGTCGGTTCAAGTCCGATCAGCTCCACCAGAATTTGATGCGGAACTGATGGCAGTACTTGATGACATGCAACACGCACTCGTCGGTTCAAGTCCGATCAGCTCCACCAGAATTTGATGCGGAACTGATGGTAGTACTTGATGGCATGCAACACGCACTCGTCGGTTCAAGTCCGATCAGCTCCACCAGAATTTGATGCGGAACTGATGGCAGTACTTGATGACACGCAACACGCACTCGTCGGTTCAAGTCCGATCAGCTCCACCAGAATTTGATAGCACGTTTTGTGCAAAGAGTATGGCGGATATAGCTCAGTTGGTTAGAGCGTTGGTTTGTGGTACCAAATGTCGCCGGTTCGAGTCCGGTTATCCGCCCCATTATAAAACGTCCCGTCAGGGGCGTTTTTTTCAGATATGGATAATTTTGTTGCGTTATTTGATTATATAGGGAATGATTTAATTATCAAGGTGGAGTATTAGATATAAAAAAAGTGTCCTGCTATGAAAAATACAAAAACATTAGCAACATATGGTTTTATTTCTTTTGTCACTATGTTTGTATTCTATTTTGATTCAAACATGCTGTCTTCTTCAAAGTGGGACTCTTTGTTTTATGATTTGTGCGAATATCAATGCTTACGTTCCATTGATGTTGCGATTATGTGTATAAGTTTTTTGCTGGGTGTGTTTTTTATATACTTAACATGGAAAACATATAAATGGAAATGGGGTTGGATTTTATCATTAGCTTTTATTGTTGCGATTATAAGTTATATTATTTTATCTGCTGTTATTGCATCTATAATTTTTGCTTTATAACCTATACATTGTGATGATTTTTTCAATTCATGGTGGTTGGAATTTGGGTTCGGCCGGCTGTACTGATATGACCGGGCAAATAAATGCTTTTACATCTTGGCTAGAAAGTACTGGAAAAGACCTGATTGTACATGTAAAGTATTAACAAAAAAGGGGGCAAATATGCAAAAATGGAAACGCGGAACAATTATTTGTCTTGGTATAAACCTGTTATTTTTGTACGGGTTGTTTACCGATTATTATGAATTTTTTATCAAAAAATGTCGTGATGCGTTTCCATTTGGCTATTGCCCTTGGGGGGGCGAGGCCATGGGGTGGGCATGGCGTAGCGCAGACATCTATTTAACCAACCTTGTGTTTTCTTGTGCAACATTGTTGTTTTTTATTCCAATATCATTATACTGTTTTCACAAGAAAAATTATACAGCGTCTTTTATGCTTGCATTAAGCCCAATTATAATATCTTTGATCGATTCTTTACTTGGGACTTTGTTGTATCATTACGCAAAATTTTAGTATATTCAAGGAGGCGCATCAGCTGTTTGTGCAGTTTTCTATCTCCATCAATAATTCGTTTAGCAATGGGCCTAAATCAAGCACTTGTTGCACGTCTTGGGGTAGAACGCAGTCAAACGTGGGGCCCCATTATAAAACGTCCCATCAGGGGCGTTTTTTATTGAAAAATTTCGTATTTTATGATATAATATTTACATATCTCGGACGACGTTTGGTCGTCTTTTTTTGTTGCCCGCAATCGCGGGTGTTTTTTATGGAGAATAAAATGCAAACACCAAAATTTTTACAAGAACTGATATCTTCGCCCGAATACAGCGATAAAAACAGCGAAACTTATAAACGTGTAACCAAGTATATGAATATCTTGTACCCTGGCACAGTACAATTTGATGCCACAGGTCGTATGATTCGACCAGAATACGATATGACATTGCAACAATTTTACAAAGCGCAAGATGAAATATTTATGGAATTTGAAGCACAAAAAGAAGAAGCCACCGACGAGGTTATGGAAGAATATGGCGAATATTTTGAAACCATTGGTTTTGAATTTGATATCGAAGCCTATGTCGCCCCAGGCGAACCTATACCAGTCAAAGTCCTGATGCCGAGTGGCTATATTTCAAACGAAGATTTAATTACATATAAACTGGATATCCCGGAATTTGAAATAATACAAAAAATATGGATATGGCTCAGCGATAGTGGTGATGGTACGTGTGATGAATGCCTGGAAAACGATGAGAAAATTTTTATAGACAAAGAACATATACCGACCTGTCCTGTTCATCCAAACTGTCGTTGTTGGGTTGAAGAAGTAGAGCTGGACAAAAACGGCAAGAAAATAGGCACCAAGGTTTACAAAGGTCAAAAGCCAGAAACACAAAAGGCAAGTGATATGAAATTTGAACAAGCATACAATAAATTAAAAGAACCCGAAGGGGGATATACCGATGGCAAGAATCAACGAAAAGACGAACCAACAAATATGGGCATAAAACAAAGCACGCTGGATAGATACGCTAACAAGCATCCAGACAAAAATTTTCCAGCAGATGTAAAATATTTAACAGCCGCACAGGCCAAAGAAATTTATAAAAACGAATATTGGGACAATACAAGAATCCCAGAAATCAAAAACGATAGAATACGTGATGCAGTTTTTGATATGAATGTGATGGGTGGTGCCGGAGGGGTTGTTCAACGCACACTAAATTCTTTCTTGGACGCAAACTTGGTTGTTGATGGCGCCATAGGCAGCGCGACAATTAAATCCATAAATGCGATTCCTGATAGTAAAGTCAACGAATTTATGGTTGCACTAAAAAACGAAAGAATAGATTACTTAAAAGACACAAAAAACTGGGAAACGGCAAAAAACGGTTGGTTGAAAAGAGTAAATAAATACTAATTACTGTCTAATCCATATCCCTTCAAGTGTTGCCTGTATACCACAAAAGGCGCTGAATGAATCTGCATTGATAAAATGCAGATTCATTTTATCTTCTGACTCCATTTGAAACAATATACCAACAGGAATAAAATATTCCGTATCTGCCTCTCTGTCATATTGATATTTTTTGCCGTTGTATTCTGCCTTGTCTCCGTTGATTTTTATTTTGCCTTCAACATCACAGATATGCAAATCGTACCAAGATTCCAATTTAAAATCACATGTTGTATCATCGCAGTTAAAAACCTCCATCACCCCACCAAAAACAGTGTCCTGGTCATTTAGATACCAGTTCCCCGCCCACTTTTGAGTTGTGATTTCACATTTTGCCGACTGATGAATCAGCATACAAGAACATAAAATGTATATAAGAAAATGCACGTTTCTGGTCATATATATGTATTATATTGCTATGCATAACAGGTGTCAATTATGAAAAAAATAGATTGCACAAAGGCAATTGATATTGATTTTTTATTATCTTCTTTGCCATACTGCATTGTATGAAAAGACTTGTCTTATTTTGTGTGTTTTTGATTGGCTGTGTTCCCGCAGACAGCAAATCTTGCGAGTTCTGTGGGAAATGGTCTTTTGACCGATTTGAATATGCAGGATATATAACCGCTGATTGCGATGGGATGGCACAAAGTTATTATGAAAATACTGCTGTTGAAATCAATGCTGCAAATATTATCCTTGGCGGTTATGATAATGACGAAAAGTCCCAAGAAATTTTGGTAAAAAAAGATACAGACACAACAGAAAAATTTTATGTTGCAAATTCTGATTTGATATACATATATTCAGACGGATGTAAGTTTTATTTTCAGCGAGATTAGCAATTATTGATTTATCTGTATCAGCTGTTCCAGGTATTGTTTGGCGGCATCGAAAGAAACAAATACATACGGTCGTCTTTTTTTGTTGCCCGCAATCGCGGGTGTTTTTTATAGAGAAAAAAGGACTATATTTTAGTTTTATGCTTTGCCTTTTTGTGATATAATAGTAAGTATGAGGAAAGGAAATATTTTTATTTTATCGATGTTGTCTGTACTGATGACAGTGCCCGCCTTTGCTAATTGGCAATATGCAGGGCAATATATTGGCGATGGTTGGTATGAAGATGATGGCGCTAAATTCGTTATTTCTGCACGTGGTGGCGCGGCATTAGGAACCGGTAAAATCGAGAACAACATTGGCGCAGTCTTTATTGACTATTATGTTGTGCCTGATACAGAACAGGTCGTTCCATGGGGGCAATGTTTTGTTAGCGGTGGGTGTGAAGACCTGGAATTAGCGGGATATGGGAATTTATCACAATTGCCTGCAACGAAAAATTTTGATAGTTTTTCTTTTGCCGCTGGGGCCAGCATTGGTTGGACAGTACCATATCGTCCGCAATGGCGTATGGAAATTGGGTGGGACCATATCGATGAAACAGAATATAATTCTTCCCCAATGTTTGCAGGAAATCTGTCGCTGGCAGACGGTGCGTGGTCCAGTGCCTTTATCGAAAGCGGTTCTGTAAATTCAAAGGTGACAACTGATATTATCAGTCTGATGTTTTTTTACGACTTCTTTGACGGTTTGGAAAAACCAATGGGACAGTTTATTCCATACGTTGGATTTGGTGCTGGATATGGTGACACAAAAACAGTATTGAATTTCTTTGACCCATACGGTGATTTATCTGCACAACAAGAGTTTTCACAGTATGGTGAACCAGATAATTATAATCTGACACAGTTTTACCTGTCGGAATACAACACTTCAAATGTAGTGGGAATGCTGGCGGGTGGTTTCTCGTACGGGATTGCGGAAAATATCTTTTTAGATTTAGGCGCACGCGCAATGTTGTTGCCAAATGTAAAGTGGAAGTTATCTAATGAAGATGGAACTAAACATCGTGATTTATTTGAGGCGAAAAATCTGTTCTATTTTAACTTGATGTTAGGTGTTAGATTTGAATTCTAAATAAAAAAATCCCCAAACGGGGATTTTTTTTAGCAACCGCCAGTCATATTACCAACGATTTTTGAAATAGAAATATCCTTGTGCAACAGGTAATGATATTCACAATTGCCTGATTTATAAGAACCTGTGCAGGCCGCCAAGGTCATAACAGCAAATAATGCCAGCATAATTTTTTTCATAAAGTTCTCCTTTGTTATTTATGCATAAGGTATTTTATAAGAAAATATTCCAATATGCAATCACTATATACAATTTTTCAGCCAATATATACGAAATTTACATACAACAATGACATCAAAACGCGCATCCCCAGTCCAATAATGTTGCGACAGATATGTTTCTGCAGCACGACGTAATCTGCGAATTTGTGCGGGCGAAATTGCGTCCAAACCAACCCCGACACTGGGGCGATTTTTGACCTCTATAAAAACTATTAAATTGCGATGCTGGGCAATTATGTCAATTTCAGCGCGATTGGTGTTGCGACCTGTAATGTACCGAGATTTTAATATCTTGAAACCATGCAAGCGTAAATACTGACGGGCAATGAATTCTGAAAATAGTCCCTTGGTGTATGATGTATTAGAACGCATATGGTTTCGCCTTGAATGTGGAACGCGAATATATATCATTCTCGTTCTTGTCTTTGACAAGTAAGCCCTTGTCTTGTAAATCCAATGCACCATAAAAGGCGGTCATCTTTGGGTCGTATGAATTTGTGCTGGAAAGCCATGTGTCGTCACCACTGTTGGGCGCACCATATTTATCAAGAACATTTTGCCAGAATGCCCTGTTTTTCCACTGATGTTGAAATTTTTCGTGACCGCCTTCGATTTCATTTATATCATTGTTATATACAACACGCCAAACGCGATTGTCTGTCGCATTGCTGGTTAAATAAACAACAATTGTTTCACCCGTATTTTCACGCACAAGATGTATTTCAGATGCATATATCAACCCACGATTCTTTGCCAAACTGTTTATACATTTTTTTAACTCGGCCGGTATATATGTCCCCTGTTGACGACATTCATAATCCAGATTATATTTCCAATTTTTATCTAGTGTATAAATTACACTGTTTTCTTTTCTGGGGGCGTATAAGCCTTTGTTTTGAAAAAACAAACCATATATGTCATCAAAGCTCATCCCCAGCATAATACCCGCAATATCAAATCCACCAACACCTGCAACCTGGGCCCCGGAATTTAATTCAACATCTTCGGCGGTTAAATCAACATCGCCCCCGTCAGATACCTCTGTAAATTCGTTAAAATCAAAACTATCTTCGGCATAGCCAATACCGATAAATTGACTAAGAATCAACATAAAAGATAATAATATTTTCTTTGTCATTGTTAATCCCTGTTTCACAATTCCTGTGCGATATCTATTATTCCGAAACTGAATGCAGCAGCAGGGTCTTTACCGCTTTCCAGATAATCTAGGACAGATTCACCAGTGCGCATCGTTTCCATTACGTGTGGACTAAAATGTATCTGCATAAATAGTACCCCAACCGTCTTATTCGGTAAAGCAAAAAAATCATTTGGGCGTTCCCACGTCGTTAATTCATATTCAACACGCCAATATGGGTTTTGCTTGCTGTTGCTTTGAATTTTTTGCGCAGAAATTAATTTAACAGTGCGCAACATACCGCTATTTGCCATTGCGACAATTTCAGGGGCAATCGTTTCAAGCCATTCATTGTAGACCTTGGGCATAGAAGCCAACCATAATGCACCACGTTTTGTGCGACGCGTTTCAGCATTATTGACATCAGGAATAACATAAAAATATTCAATTAAATATTTTTCTAATAACTTGTTGCGCAATTCATCATCTGTGTAATCAGATATTTTTATGGGTTCTGATATACGACTCTCGTAATTACGTTGTGGCTGAAAAAAGAATGCATCAACAGTTATCTTGGATGGAGTGTTGTAAATTACAGACACCAAAAACAGCCCCCCGACCATCGCCAGTATTAATATGATTGACAATAAAAAATATATAACTTTTTTCATTAGTTCAATTTATATGCATCAAATTTCTTGATATAGTACCCCAAATTTTTTTGGTATTTATCGTTTGCTTTTTCAACATACGCATAACCAAGAATTTTTATTGTATCTTGTTCATTTTGTAAAACATTTACGCGCACCTGCCATACGCCACCACCCGGCGTGATGGAACCAATCGGCGTCAACACCAAAGACCCCATGTCAGCCATCCATGTGTTTCCATCCATTCTTAGACCATTATATGCAGGCAAAATCTTTTCCGTAAAATCCGAGTATAAATCAGCCCCAACCAGACAGAATATCGCACAGTCGCCTTCGATATCAAATCCTTGCTTTTCAATACCCAGACCACAATCAGATGCCATATCACATTCGCGCCAACGGGCGGAATTTGCAATGTCAGATGCAGAAACCCAAAACCAATATTGCACGAATTTAGTCAATGCGGATTCTTGTAATGACTGTGCAACAGGTATCTGGGTTATCTGTTCGTGATCATGACCAACAATACTCCATTGACCAGTGATGTCATTAACAGAAACTAAAAAAGGATGTATTCTTATCGATTTTTGAGTCCAAATGAACATTCCGGTTGTAACCATTATCAAAAAAAATACAACCATTATCACGATACCAACCACACGCGCAGAAGCAATGCTGCGCCCTGCGGGAAATGTAGGTGAATCAAAATCAGCAGGATAATTCACAGCCCCCCCGTTCAGGTATCGTTAACTAGCCCTGATAGACCATAATGCATGCACAGGGACTAAGCTTTAATTCGTTCGCATCATAGCCAACGCCAACAGGTTCGCGGTCATAAACCTGACCACAGCCCGCCAAACATAATGCGACCAAGAAACCACAGAATACTTTTTTCATGGTTGTCTCCTTTCTTGTTTTATTGAATTATAAAAAATTTATACGCGTATCGTCAAGACTAAAACTGCGTTTCAAACGATAACAGGAATCTTTGTTCACGATCATAGTCTGTCATCTTTAACGGCCAACCCCAACTGAAATTCATTGGCCCCATCGGCGTGTTCCAATAAATGCCAACACCAACAGATGTACGCAGATTATCATCAATAAAATTCGGTCGGGTCTGGGCGGTTGGTGGATTTGGATAGATGTCTTCGCGTGCAGGCGGCTTGCCCAAAATACCATAATCAAAGAACACAAAGCCCTTTATCTGGTATTCATCAGGTATAAATATTGGGAAATTCAACTGTGTTGAACCGTTTATCTTCCATAAGCCACCCAGCGCATACGTCTTGTGATACCAATTGCGCGAACCAACACCCGCAACATCAAAACCACGCAGACTTTCGCCACCCAGGAAATAACGGTATACACGCGAAATATAATCGCCATCCAAAGGCTGTAAATAACCAAAATCCAAAGATGAACGTAATTGCCAACGATCATCCCAGAAATTTACCATACCAATAACATCCGCACTGTATCGAATATAGGTTTCAGAACCACCAAAACCAGTATACGCCAAACCAAGATTCGCAACAACACCTGTGTGTGTGTTCTGTGCAAAATTTGTGTCCAGATTGTGATATCTGAAATTTGTTCCAATCGTGTACAAGTTCGCTTTTTGCCAGCCACCAGCCGCCTGAATATCATAATTCTGATCAAAGGCCGCTGTTAAACGTACATTTTGCGTCCAATGATCCGTTAGTCGCCACCCCATACGGCCACCAATTGTTAAACTGTCGCGATCATAACCAAAACTGCCCAACGATGAATAGTCATACATCGTATAAGAAACATCAAATCCACCAGATAATTGACGACCAAATAAATACGGTTCTGTAAAACTAAATAATGCCTGCTTTTGATACTCTGCAATTGAACCACGTATCTGGACAATTTGACCGCGCCCCATAAAATTATTCTCGGTAATGCCGGCATCAATCATAAAGCCGTTTATGTTCGACCAGCCAAAACCGCCAGATAATTCACCAGTCGGCTGTTCTTCAACCTTGATATCAAGATTCATCATATTGGAATCAGCAACACGTGTCGGAACCATCTGTACGTCTTTGAAATAACGTGTGCGCATCAGTTTTTGACGACCTTCTTCTATGGTTTGCAGGGAAAAAGGGTCGCCAGAACGCATTGGAATAATTTGCTCTATCACCGTATCGAATGTGCGAACATTGCCCAAAATGTTTATTGAATTTAGGTAAATTCTGTTCGTTTTTTGAATCTTGAATATTAAATCAATGGTCTTTTTATCATCGTTTTTTGTTGGTATTGGTTCAATGTTTATAAATGCATAGCCATAGTCAGCAACCTTGCTGCGCAGGGCAGACATTGTTTCTTCAACTTTGTCAATGTTGTAAGTGTCACCTGATTCAATGTCAAATTCTTGGTATAAAATATCAGTTGGGACGTCATCAAATGGATTGTCAATTGTCAATTTGCCGAATTTATACTGTGCCCCTTCGTCAACGTTAAAGACAACAGAATAATATTGCCGGTCGGGGGTAAATGTGCCATTTGTATCCTTGATCGTAAAGTCAACATAGCCATTGCGCAAATAAAATTGACGCAACATTTGACCATCGTATTGGATTCTGTCTTCGTCAAATGTGTCAAACTGGGTCATAAAACGCCACCACGCGTGTTCGCGTGATAAGATTTCACCACGTAGTGTATTATCACTGAATACCTTGTTCCCAGAAAAATCTATGTCCGATATCCATGTCGGATGCCCTTCGGTAATTTCATAGACCACATTTACACGATTGTCTGGTAATTCAATTTTTTGTGGCTCTATCTTGGTTCCAAAAAAACCCTGTCTTTGATATATCGTCAACATACGCTGAACGTCAGAACCAATTGTTGCCGCGTTATACGAAGTACGTTCCTTGGTCTTGATTTCTTTTTTAAGGTCTTCTGTTGAAACTTCGTCATTACCTTCGACCGTCACCATATTTATTATCGGGGATTCTTGGACGTTAATTTTTAACGTATTACCATTCATTTGAACTTTGATTTTTGAAAAATAACCACTTTCTTGTAATTTCTTTGCAATCTGGTTTGACTTTGATTCACCAACGTTATCCCCCGCCTGTACCCCAGCCAATATGCGTATAGATTCAGAATCCATACGCTGATTACCAATAACTTCTATTCTGGATACAGTTGCTGCAAACAGATTATTAATAACAAAACACGATAAAATTATACCAGGTGTTATATTCTTCATTTGTAATCCATTTATAGTCCAAATACACGTACCAAATCATTCCACATCGTTAATACAAACAAACCAAGTATCAACAGCCAACCAACCATTATCGCAATTTCCATACCGCGACCCTGTAATTTACGACGGGTGATTGCTTCGATTATCAATATTAACAAATAGCCACCATCCAGTACAGGCAATGGTAATAAATTTAATATCCCCAGATTTACAGACAATAGCGCAATCAAACTAAGCAGTGTAAAGAATCCAGCCGCCATCGCCATACCTGAATATTCAGCAATTGTTATAAATGACCCCAACTGCTTTGACGAACGTTCGCCCGTAATAATCTGCTTTAACACAACAAGTAGGGTTTTAGATTCATAATATGTCTTGCGCGCGCCAGAATACATCGCACGAAACAGCCCCTGTCGCTGTGGAACAAGTTTCTTGCTGCCATCTGCAACCATACCCCATTTTTCAGATGGTGACAGTGTCAAAGAAACTAATTCATTGCCACGAACAACAATAACAGTCGCATCTTCGTTCGCAGTTAATTCCTTGGCCAGAATTAAATCACCCCAATTTGTGATTTTTTCATCATTTATTCTGACAATTGTGTCGCCTGCACGAACACCCGCGTTAAAGGCAACTGATTCCTGAACAACCTGCCCTATTACCGGCATCTGGGTGTTGCTGACCAATCTGGGTTGGAACATAAATAGAGATGTATATATCACCCACGCCAACATAAAATTCATAAATACACCAGCCGCAATTATTATAAACTGCTTCCACGCAGGGGCGGATAAATAGTGCCCCTTTTTCTTGTCCGCGGGCAATTCTGCATATTTTTTGCGATTGAACATATCTTCTTGGCCGTATATGGATACATAGCCACCCAATGGTAAACAGGCAATCTTCCACAGTGTACCACGTCTGTCGTGCCACTTGATAATCGCAGGACCAAAACCAATTGAGAATGTATCAACACGTACACCAGCCCAACGCGCAGCCATAAAATGACCCAATTCGTGCACAAATACAACAACACCCAAGACAATCAATAATGCAATAATCGTTAACAAAATTTGCATAATTTACCCTTTCCTTTTAATGTTATAACATAATTAACCAAACCAACGGCAGCGCATAAATCCAGCCATCAAATCTGTCCAGAATACCACCATGCCCAGGTAATATAGTACCAAAATCTTTGATGCCAAGTTTACGTTTTATCCAGCTGGCCGTCAAATCACCGTACTGTGATAATAATGACACACTAATACCAATCCACATCAATTGCGGCATAAATACATCGGCACCAATCAGACCGTACATAACACCAGCAGTCGTACCACAGATAATACCAGCAATCTGACCAGACCAGGTCTTGGCCGCAGACATACGTTCCCACATCTTGTCACCGCCCAGCAAACGACCAAAAAACCATGCCCCAATGTCAGCCGAACAAATGATTAATAGCAACAATAATATAATCCATGGACGTGTACCAACAAAATAAATAGACACAAACATCAAAATCAACCACAAGAAAAATATAGTAAATAATGTCTTGTTTGCTTTCTTGGTTGAACTGTCTGCACGACGTAGACACATCAGATATTCACCAATCATTGCCAGTACAATCAGCATACCAACATATCGTACCGCACGAAAACCATAGTATTCCGCCAGACCGATTAAAACCGCCCCCAGCGACATTATACCTGCAACAATAATGCGTTGTTTTGTGTTTGACATCGTTTATTATCCTTATTTTTTCTTGCCTGAATAATTTGCCTTTTTGCCACCGCCAAATCTGCGATTACGTTTCGCAAATTCGTCCAGTGTATATTGCCATAATTCTTCGCTTTTAACCAATTCTGGCCAATGTTCTGGGATAAACAGCAATTCTGCATACGCCAGTTTCCATAGCAAGAAATTTGATATACGATTTTCATTGCTGGTTCTGACCATCAGGTCAATCGGTAATAAATCACCAGTATCAAGATATGTTTCAAACGTTTCCTTGGTGACATGTTCACCACCATCAATTGCGGCATTTACTGCATCAATTATTTCATCCTGACCACCGTAGTTTACAGCGAAAACAACCGTACCTGCAGTGTTTTCTGCGGTCTTTTCTTCTAGTTCATCACACAATGCCGCCAGTTTTTCAGGCAATCTGGCGCGCGACCCGATTACGCGACAACGCAAATTCTTTTCCAACGCGTGATTCATATTTTTAGTCAATTCCGTATAGAATAATTCCATCAGAAAATCTATTTCTTCGGTTGAACGATTCCAATTTTCAGTGGAAAAACAAAAGAATGTGATTGTCGAAACACCACGTGCAATAAACCAATCAACCAGATTTTCAAAGTTTGAAATCCCAGCCTGATGCCCCATTAGTGGTGGCAGTCCGCGCATCTCGGCCCAACGACGATTGCCATCACAAATAAATGCGATGTGCTGTGGTATTTTTGTTTCAGTTTCTGTCACTGATTTTTTTTGTGTTTTTTTGAACAATTTGAACATATCTTTGACACCCTATGAATTATATGATTTGAATGTTAAACAGACATAATATCTGCTTCTTTTTCTTTTGCGATGGCGTCAACCTCGGTCCCGCGTTTATCAAATACTTTTTGCAAATCGTCTTCATATTTTCTTTGGTCGTCTTCTGATATTTCTTTGTCTGCAACCGCGCGTTTGATTTTACCCATCGCATCTTGGCGAATGTTGCGCATAGAAATCTTAGCCTCTTCGGCATATTTGCCTGCGACCTTGGTCAATTCACGACGGCGTTCTTCGGTCAATGGTGGCATATTCAATCTGATAACACCGCCCGCAGTCATTGGATTTAATCCCAGTCCAGAATCACGTATTGCCTTTTCAACCGCAGGCGCATTTGTTATATCCCATACAGTCACAGACAGAGTCTGGTTGTCGGGTGTTGCAACGGTTGCAACCTGATTAATTGGCATTTCTGAACCATATACAGGTACACGTACCGCATCCAATAAATGAACAGATGCACGACCTGTACGCAAACCTGCGTATTCTGATTTAAGAACTTCAAGAGTTTGGGCTGTTTTTTGTTCGACTTCTGTTTTTAATAATTGATAATCCATAATAACATCTCCTTGTACTGATGGAAGATTAGCAAATTGAATTCCCACTTGGCAAGAAGAAATATAACAGAATGAAAGATTTTGATAATATTACAAGAATGTCATAAAGTAATAATAATATAAAAATAAAAAAAACCAGCAATGCTGGTATTTTTTCTTTGGTGGGTTAGGTAGGACTTGAACCCACGACCAAAGCGTTATGAGCGCTCCGCTCTAACCACTGAGCTACTAACCCACGAGGCTTATTATATATATTTTTTTTCGTTGTGCAAGTAGATTTTATAAAAAAAAATTGCCTGCAAAATAATTTGCAGGCTTTTGTTTGTTTTTTCTTTATTTTTACTTTTGACGGGCAAAACTGTAATCCATCAATAAATGATTTGGATTGTATGTGCCATTCATAATTGCCAATGTATCTTCGACAATTACCAATTCTTCATTAGTCGCAATCATAAAGATTTTTACCTTGCTGTCGTCTGTGCTGATAACGGCACGTTCAACACCCTTGCGTGCCATCGCGGCTGCATTTTTCGCCTTGTCCAATTTGATACCTAAATTTTCCAAGCCTTCACAGAACTTTTCGCGCAGCAATGTGTCGTTTTCACCAACACCCGCAGTAAATACAATTGCATCAACACGACCAAGTTCAGCCATAAACGCACCAATGTATTTCTTGACATTGTGTACTTCGACATCAAATGCCAAACGGCATCTGTCATCCTTGGCCAGGTTTTCTGCAACATCACGACGATCCGAGAAACATTCTGTAATACCAATGATACCAGAATCCTTGTTCAAATGCTTTTGCATTTGTTCCGCGTTTATACCCTTGCGTTGCATAACGTATGTGACAGCACCTGCGTCAAAGTCACCACAGCGTGTACCCATTGTCAATCCCGCAACAGGTGTCATACCCAATGATGTATCAACAGATTTACCATTTCTGATTGCAGTTGCAGATGCACCAGAACCAATGTGCAATGTTATCAAATTACATTCACTGGCAGGTTTACCCAACATATTTGCAGCAACCTTGGATACGTATAAATGGCTGGTCCCATGATAACCATAGCGACGAACACCCAGTTCTTTGTACCAAGATTCTGGAATCGCATAGCGATAGGCAAAGTCTGGCATTGTCTGGTGGAACGCAGTATCAAATACAGCAACCTGCTTTGCATTTGGCAATAATTGCTTTGCGGCAACGATACCAACCAATGCCGCAGGATTGTGCAATGGTGCAATCGCAGACAAATCATCAATTGTCTTGATAACTTCATCATTAATCTCGACCGAAGATTTGAATTTTTCACCGCCCAATACAACACGATGACCAACACCCTTAATCTCGTTCATATCGATTGAAGCTTCACGTAGCATAAACATAACGACGTTCAAAGCCTCGTTATGATTCTTCATAGAGGTTTCTTTGCGTTGCTTGGTACCATCTGGGTATTTCTGAGTTATGAATGAATCCGGCAGACCAATCTTTTCAACGTTGCCACCAACAACCGCTGACTTTGATTTTGCGTCATATACCTGATACTTTAGGGATGAAGACCCACAATTTATTGCAAGAATGTACATTTATTATCCTTTTTTTCTTCTTCGAGCGCAAGCATAGCAAAGGAAAATCCGATTTTCAACATTAATTATTTCACTTTTTTTACTTTATTACCGCACTTTTAATCAGGGTCAGGTCTTCTTTGATATCATCTATCTTTATTTGAATTTGACCAATGCCTGTTTCCAGTAATGTTGTACGGTTTTCTAGTGATGTTATGCGACTATCCAGACGCGATACAGAATCAATAGACATATCTTGGCGGGCGGCCCAATATATCAGACCGCCAATAAATGCAATTAAAAACCAACTGTTTCTTAGAAATTCAAGTATTGTCATTGTGTTGTCCCCTGCCCCGTTGTACCAATGTTTCAATATAGTGAATAAGTGAACGTTGCGCTTCTAGCCAGCGGAGTTCGAAATCTGTGCAATTCGCACCTAATACCCTGTCAATCGTTATTTGGCGCAAGTGCTGTAATACAGCCATACCAGATGGACTGGAAAAACAACGTGTGTAATTTCTTTCTGTTTCTGTCATAGTTGCCCCCCAAGTGCTGATTCAATCGTTGCAATCTGCGCAATCGGCGCAATATATTTTAATTCTGCATCACTGTTTAATTTTATTTCTGGTATCAGGCCACGACTGGATAAAATTTGTAATCCCCTGTCGCATAAAGGCCTGATGAATTCGTGCAACAGACGGCCATACGTTGCCCCAAGTATACGCATCATATCGGCATTCCTTGCCAAGATTTCGGTGGCGGTCATTTCTTTTTCACTTAACAGCCCCAGTCTGTCCGCCAACAGCGCATGGCGAATGCGTTCACGTAAATCCTTGAGCACTAATTGCGAAACATCAAAGTTCGCACCACTGGACAATGGGGTTAAGCCAGATGAACCAACGGCCTTGGGGATAATCGCACCAGGGGTTAAATTTATGTTCCCCAGATTTATTACGCCATCGTCGTCAGCCTGCCAGATTCCACTGACTGCAATTGTTGCGTTCTTTAATACAAGCTCGACAACTTTGTTCGCTGTCTTGATGTCCGGCAACGCGCGCAAAACAGGACTGCGACCGTATAATTCGCCACTGGCAACAGACCAGCGAAAGATTATGTACGGATTTGTTTCAAATGTACCACGTGACACTATGTTGTTTTCAATATCACCACCAGCATCCAACCATGCTGTAAATTCAGTGCCAACCAATGATTGAACTAATTTCAAGCGCGTTTCTGGATTCTTGGCAATCGTGTCGCGCAGATTTGCAGGCGGTGTCCATTCTGGATATTTGCTGACAACATCACGTGCAGACATTGACGTTGTATGAAATGTTGCGTTTGGTAAAATCGCAATATCAGATATCGGTATCGCAGAAAATGTAAATGCGGATGATGCACCCAATGGTGATTGCGCCATAAATAGACATGCGGTGCCGTAAATAACCAAATCTAAATAACACTGATGTATCGTTGTATAAAAATTTGAATCATTTAAATTCGCACGTAATACCGCAGTTGCATATTCTGCATCTGGGGATTTTTCGCTTTCGCCAACCAAATCAATCCATAATGATTCTGGCGGGGTCAGCAGTGTATATATAGATGCCGCCAAATTATCAACCGCATCTGATGCAGTTGAATCAAATAATGTCGCCATATCTTCATCGGTTGATGGAATTGTGTACTTGCGCGCATCATTCCAGCGATTTAACCATACAGAACGCGCGTTAAGCGCACTGGTGTATAGTTGTTGTAAATTTTGTTGCATTTAAGACTCCTTTGTTTTTTCTTGATTGGTTGTTTATATTTTAAAATCTGTGTTTGCTGAAAATGTTTGAATACGTCCCCCAAGTGGACGAACAGGACTGGGGGTGTATAAAATCGCACCAGATATCGCGTCCAGACCATCATCATGATAACCAGCACGTCCAATCGGAGACCACCCCAGCATTTCTAGCATCAGCGGTGTATTCTGTACCCGCGTATGCGCATAGAGTCGTCCAGTACTTAGGGCGGGTTCAATAGCGGATAAAATTCTGTCTGTTTTCGGTTTGCTGTTTTGTACCCTGGACACATATATGTTTAAAGATTTCTTGTGGGCGCAATCTTGAATTATTTCGGGCAGACCACCACCAATACCATTCGTTTCAATCGTTATTCGATTGATTTTTCGTAAACTCATAAAGTCCAGGACTTGTTCACATTGACTGGATAACGGGAACTGTTGCGTGTCGGAAACCGTTAAATATAATATATCGTGAATAAATAATCGATGCGTCTTGTCATCACGATATAACAATACACACGCACTGCTGTCCCGATTGCGACGACCAGTTGATGGATCCCAATACAGGCAATAACCAGTAATCAAACAATCGTTTAACTTGGCCGTATGAATGTCAAATTCACAATCATAAAAGCACAATGCCCCAGGGTCCAAACGCGTTCGATCTGGGGAAATGAATTCTAGCATCATTTGTGCAGAAAAATGCCGAACACCAACACTTTGTTGCAATTGTTGAATCTTTTCCAATGGAAATAATTCAGGCCATGCAGGTATGCCTGCAGAATTAACTATCGGAATTTTCAGCAATTTATAGCCACGTAAAAAAGGAATTGAAAAAGCATTTTTTTCATATACCATTGGCATAGAAGCAAAGGAATTTGACATGGATTTCACCCCAAAGACATTACCAACAAACCTAGAAGCAGAAATGGCTGTTCTGGCCGCGGTGTTAATGGATAATCGCGCACTGGAACGCGTTGGCGAATTCCTGAACGCAAAACATTTTTATCACCCCGCACATCAAGAAATTTTTAAATTGGCAGAAAAACAATTCGCCGCAGGTATACCGTTTGATGTGATAACTGCGAAAAATTACTTGGACCAACAAGGTGTTCTGGAAACTGTTGGCGGGGTTGATTATTTAAGTAGACTGGCCAGTGCGGGCGCAACTGTCGTTAATGTTGAACAATACGGACGTATCGTCTATGAACACGCATTGCGACGCGATTTAATCGCACTGGGGCAGGATATTACAGACAAAGCATTTGTAGAAGATATCGATACACCTGTGGCAAGACAAATCGAAATCGCAGAACAAAAACTGTTCGATATGGCAACCGCAGGTTCGTCCGAACGTGAAGTGACGTCTATTTCAACTGCTTTACAATCCGCGTTGGCCGAAGCAGAAATCGCATACAAGGCAGATGGTCAATTGTCTGGTCTGACAACAGGACTGAATGTCCTGGATAAATCAATTAGTGGATTGCACCATTCAGACCTGATTATCATTGCAGGTCGTCCCGCAATGGGAAAAACAACACTGGCGATGAATATTGCTTTTAATGCCGCAAATGCCATTGCATACGGACGCGCAAATAAAAACTACAAGGGCGCAGTGGTGTTTTTTAGTTTGGAAATGTCTGCATCACAGTTGGCGGCACGTGTGCTGTCTTCGCAGTCGAAAATCCCCGCAACCGCAATGCGTGAAGGCACATTAACAGATGAAGACTTTATGAAAATGTCCCAGTATTCTGCCGCAATTGGCAAGGTGCCATTGTTTATTGATGATACACCTGGTATGTCAGTGCCAATGATGCGAACACGTGCAAGGCGCTTGGCACGTAAACATGGTGGTATCGCACTGATTGTTATTGACTATCTGCAGCTGATGACGTCCCCAGGTGGCAAACATGGCGATAACCGCGTACAAGAAATTTCTGAAATCACACGTGGTCTGAAAATGCTGGCCAAGGAATTGGATGTGCCAGTTATCGCGCTGTCACAGTTGTCCCGCAGCGTAGAATCACGCGATGATAAACGACCAATGCTGTCCGACCTGCGTGAATCAGGGTCAATTGAACAGGACGCGGACATTGTTATGTTCACATATCGTGAAGAATACTATCTGCAAAATCGCGACCCGTCGGAAAGACTGTCAAACACGACAAATAATGCAATGGTCGAATCTTGGCAAAAACGGTATGAACGCGCACGCGGCAAGGCAGATATTATTATCGGGAAAAACCGACATGGACGACCAGAAACTGTTCGTACCGCGTTCTTTGGTGATTATAGTTTGTTTGATAATCTGCCAGAATTTGAATCCCCAGATGATAACGAATTTGCACAGCCTGCACCAACAATTTCTGCGTCGCAATTAAACAATATAGACGATGCAATGCCAACCGCAATCGATGCAGATGCAATTCCTGATGATATGCCGTTGTAATTATTTTACTTGCACTGGTTTTTATTTTTGACTATTATTTTGTCAAGTAAGTATTTTAGTCAGGAGTTTCGCCATGGCACAAGAAGAAATCATTTTTCCTAATAATATCCGCAACATTCGTTTAGCAGCCGGTATGAAAATGACAGAACTGGCACGCAAAACGGGATTGTCTTTGTCGGCTGTATCCAAAATCGAAAAGGGTGTACGCAGACTGAACCAAAAACAATTGCTGAATATCTGTAATATTCTGGGGTGCAAGTTGTCAGATATCTTTATCAAAGAATCTGATGAAGTTGCCGACCAATGGCAAAACGAAATTAAACGCAGATTGAATGACAATGAAAACAGCGGACTTAAAATTTTCGGCAGTGGATTGCGTAAAATCCGTCAGCAAACAGGAAAAACAATCGCACAGGCCGCAAAAGATGCGGGTATGACTTTGTCTGTATACCATAAAATCGAAGTCGGACAACGCGAAATCTATAAAAATGAAATCGAGCCATTGGCAAAATCCTTTGCGCTGAACGTCGAAGATATGTTCGATAAAATTGCAGACCTGTATAAATCTGGCGAATTGGCAAAACACATCAACAAGGTCAAAGAACGTGTAAAGTCTGTCTTGGTGCCTGGGAATCCAATGTCTGGGATTGATATGCACAGCAATCTGTATGGCGCAAAACTGTATGACAGCGCACGTAAAAAGCTGGTACCAGTGTTTGGGACACCAAGCGGCAAAATCATAACACTAAAAAAATCAGACGAGACAATGATTGTTGCCCCAATGAATCTGGAAGGGAAACAAGGTATCTATGCGGTTATGCCAAATGTTAAAAGGCTTGGCGGATTAATACCAGAAAGGTCTTATCTGTTCGCAGATGCAACAACACAGGCAAAGGTTGGTGATATGGCTGTGTTTGTCGATGCGGATTTTGATTCACTGGATTCCGAAACAGCTGTCACTGCGCAAATCGCAACCGTAAAACAGGATTCAAAAGGCAAGATTTATGGTCAATTGTCTTCGCCAGATGAAAAAATTACTGCACAAACCATGCACAAGGTTGTAATGATTGTTATGGAATGATTTATAACCATCGCGCACCGCACAAGGAGAGAGTCAAATGAATACAAAAGCAAATGCAATTGCATTGAAACTGTTGAACCTGTATCGCCAAGAACATGTTATTATTGGCGGGTGGGCGGCAGTTAATCCTGTGTTCGTTAACGAGGCAACAGATGATGTTATTAACGAACTGCGCGAAATGCCAACTGGGAAAAATCTGATACGCCACATCGAAAATCTGCGTAGTGGTGTAACAAAAATGGATTCCATTGCCCCAGAATTATTACCGTATGGCGGACAGATGATGGAAGCAGTGCCAACTGTGGCTTTGACTGGAACACAGTGGGACACGTTGGAAAAAGCAGTTATCGAATTTACGCCTGACCAAGCAGGAATAGATAAATTCGTTGGTCTGGATGTCATTAAAAATTTTGGTAATGAATGGCCAACCGCATTGCGTACAATACTGGCACAACGTCCACAACTGTTGCCAAAACTGGAAACGATTATCAAAACATATAATGCATACAAATACTGGAATATCGCAAGCGAAGTTATAAACACACCTTTGACAGAACGTGTCCGCGCACAAGTTCAGGCAGATTTACCAGAATATGAAACATATTTGCCACTGTTTGGAAGTGCAGGCACAGAACTGTTGGAAAAATTACGCGCATTTGTCAGTGCATTAAACTAGTCTGTTCGATAAATCGTGTCTTGTGTGTGCGGGGTGCCGATATAGATAATCGCACCGTCTGGCGACAAGATAAAGTCCAGTTCACGCAGTCTTTCACGAAGATTTTCACGTTTTTGCGGTGTGTTTGATGTATTTGGAACCTCTATGTCATCACATATAATCAAATCTGCACGCATTCCAGTAATATTGCCATGTATGCCTTGGCATATAACGGATGGTTCACGTATGCCCAGTGGACGATTTACTGTTATGCGACCACTGGACCATTCTTTCCGATTTGCAGGAATAAGCTCTGAACACAATGGATGGTTTTCCAATATGTGACGTATGTGCGATACCATACGTGATGCCAGACCAGTTTCAGCAGATAAAACCAAAATTCTGGTCTGGGGACGCAAATACAATACACAGGCAATAAATATTCCCAAGACCGTCGATTTTCCAGAATGACGAAATGCCATCAATAATCCACGATGTGGCGCATCTGTTAATACAGAATATAAAAATTCTATGATTTGACGGTGATGCGATGGGGTTGTTAAACCAAGCACTTGATTCCATGTGTCGATGAAATTGTAAAATACTTTTAACATCACTGTATGGATTCTAGCCAACAATCTTGTCAAATCTGGATAGCAAGGATTGCAATAAATTGCTTTTCTTGGGCTGGATATTTCTCAATTTTTCCAGATTCTTTTTGTCTTTTTCCACATAAGGCGCAGCCGTTTCATCACGCAACCGCGCAAGAACTGCACCTTCGGTAATACCGGACGAAGCACGACCAGATGCACCGTATTTTGCACGTTGGGTCGCCAATGCTTTTTTTATGATATTGTTTTTCTCGGTTTTATCCACCGCCATTTGTGACAAGATTGCTTGACGCTGTTTTTGTGCGTCTTTCTTGGATTCTTTATAATCTAAAATTTCTGTTATATCAGATACAAGTTGTCCCATTTTTTATTCCTTTGTTTTTATATTGTATACCAACCATACATTGTTATTGATAATACTGTTGCGGGATACGGGGTTGCGCCATGTATAGTCCAGACAGGATTCATCGTGGCACACATAGTCCCCAGCAAATTAACAGATACATCCCCCGTAAAACCATCTGCATCAGTTGCATAGATTTCATTCGGTAATGAAATATTATGATTGTTTATGTTTATGTCTTTTGTGTTCATTATGCGGGCAGTTATTTTTTTTAACTTTATATTCGAAACATTGTGACCAGATGCACGCAAGGGTAAACCTGATGCCTTGTATGAAAAAGTGTATGTGCCTGCATCCTGCAGTGCAGATGTATCGAAATACTCTAAATAAGCACCGTCCGTACGTTGAACAATAACGTATGTTCTGCCATCACAAACACAAACTGACAAAAACTGTCCGTTTGTATTGTATGTCCCCCACGCAGATACGCCCAGTGATGGGTTGTGATTCAGTACGGACATTCTTCCGTCTTGTCTGACAATGTACAGACGCCGTAATGATGCATTATACGCAATACCAATTGGTGTCCCCATCAGATGCTTTGACAAGGCACACAAATCTGTCGCATTATATGTTTCAGATAAATCATCAAGGCTTAGTTCGCGAATGTCACGACCATTACCTGCAATGAATACGGTCGAACCCTCTATTTGTTGCGGTGGCAGATAACATGCTGAATAAGATCCAACAGAAGTATGCTGCTTGATATCAACCGCAGACGGGGTCAAGGGCTTGTTCGAAATTGCCCATTCGCCAACAGTCGTTAATATCTGTAAATTATCAGAACTTACAACTGTATAAATCTGCTGGCGCTGTTGTGATTGCAAAGAAACAAATGTTGCTTCATCGTCAAGACCGGTGCCTGTGTTAAAATTATTATGTCGCCCAACCTGTGACATCCATATCCCCCCAGGCCAACTGCGCGTACCACCAAAAATTAGTCTATCTTGGTGAAATGTAATGCTGCGTGGCCAACCACGATATCGACTGAACGCAATTTCAGTCCAATCAGATACAGGGGTGGCGGGAACTGTGTATATGCCATTGGCAACCGCAATCACATTGCGGGCATCAATATATTCAATGATTGACCATTGACAGCCAAGTAATGAAAAAATACCGTACACTTTTTCCGGTGTCCAAAAATCTTTGTTGGTCGTAAATGTTGCGCGATTATTACTGTTTTGATTCGCGGTGACCGTTATTGTAATATCTGTTGAATCATCAAACCGAACAAAGGGCGCATTAACTGATATATCTGGTAAATTTTTGGCAAAGCCAAATTCGGTTAATTGAAAACCTTGATCTGTCTTGCACAAAATTTGTGGCGCGCATTCTGAATGCACAAATATCATGGTGTTAAAACGTTGGGCGCATTGTATGGTGCTAATCTCGGAATAAGTCCAGGGGGTAATTATTCGTTGAATATGCGCATCGCGATTATAGATATCCATACGATAATTGCTGAGAACAACAATATATTCTTGGGCATCCGATACGGAAAACGAAAACAATCGTGCCGTACCAGGTAATTGCGCCACAGATACAAGACCCGCACGCCTTGATATGCCACCACCAGATAAAACATCCATATTTTCAAGACAAGACAATCCATTTATGTTGTCTGTTGTGAAAAATTCTGGACCAACTTCGCCATTTGCAAATGAAGTTTGTGTTTTTATAAAATCTGACATTGAAAAACCTTTGATTAAAATCGCGCGCTGATTAGTGAAAATTTATCTATCAGTGTTGATGTTGTCATCGTGCTGTCGATAAATTTCGCCGTCTGTAATTCCGTTTCATATAATGAAACCAGTGTTCTAAACAATGTCTTGTCCCCCTGCAAGGGCAGACAGAATTCCATCGCAAGACGGGTTGCCGCAACAGAAATAAAATAACTTGGAAAATCTTCTGGTGCGGTTCGAACAAGTGCAGTAATTAAAATGCTGTCTTTGTCAGAATGTATTTTGTTGCCAAAAATATGACCATCTGTTTTCAATATTCGCAAAACATTTGCAGGAATTAAAAATTCATTGTTGGAATTTTTTGCAAGCCTTAATTCTGATGTCGCAAAACGCCAAGGATGCACAGATAACAATGAATCGATAACCGTATCATATAATGTTCTGGATATTTTTGCCGATGCGGTGTCTTGTTGAAACGACTGTATTGGTTCTTCGCCTAATTTCAAGAACGCCATCGAACATAAATCTAGTTTTGTAAGCATTATGTAAGCCCTTTTGGTCTGAGAAAAATTTAAGCCGGTCATTCATAAAATAACCGGCTGTATTTATATAATAAAACTATGCTAATGCGACTGTTGTGACATTCAATTCTGTTAAATTAATTTTCTTTATCGCGGTATTATCTGATGCGTTTATAATGATAATATCACCGATATTCATTAGTGTCTTTACAGCATTAAAATAGCCATTAGCAGTAATCGTAGATAAGGTTTCTGATGCGCTGCAATAATGCCACAATGTAAATCCGTTTGCATATGCAATCACAGATAAATTTTTATTCTGAAATGCCATTTTTTTTCCTTTTGTTTATATGATTTTTATTGTGATTTTTATTTATGCAGCTGCGGTATCAGAACACTTAACACGAACAATTCCGTCCGAATCAATCAAGACTGCGCCCTGGGACATACTGTTGCTGATAAAGTTTGCAGCACGTTCACCATGCCATGAAATATCTGTCTTGACTTCTTGACCACAGGCGTGCCCAATGCTGGATGAATGATAGATAAAGCAATCACGATTTGTACCAGTCGAAGGCAATCCATTATGCAATATCCATGTAATTCCCAACCATTTGCGCGCTTCGGCACCATTTAACAACGGTGTCGTATTACCGACATAATCAGCAGAAACAAATTCATCCATTGTCAATAATTCGTTCCATTGATGAACACCAACAACCGCAAATCTGCGACCGTCATCAGGAACGTCGTTTGTATTTAGAACTTCCAAGGCAGACAAAACCAGGTCTTTTGTTAAACCTGATGAATAATCGCCAACTGTCAAAACAGAATTGTTCATTGCCTTGATAATTAGTTCATCGGTCTTGCGACCCAGTGCATATGCACCAGCAGATGCAACAACACGACGTTCATCAATATTTGTTTTTAATTCATCCAGACTATCAACCCAGTCACCCGCATAATAATCTTGCAAGATACATTCAACGGGTTCGTGATTCAAATTCATCACAGGAACAATTCCATGGCGTGATTTGGTGCTGGCTGTGCCGCGACCTACTTTTTGAAAAACAGTAGACGCACCAACAACACCACTTTTACTGCGTACAGTCGAACGCAATTTGGTGCCCATTTGCTGATATGCCAAATGAACATCCGCTTCAAATTGTTTCACAAAAACATTATCTATGGAAACAGACATAAAAAAATCCTTTGGTTTATGTTAAAAAAACGATTCAATATCGTGGCTTGTTTTCTGTTTCAGGTTGTGCAACTTGTGCGCCTGTTAACAAAAATCTGTAGGGTTCGTAAAAATACGAATTATCCTGATAAAAAAAATCAGTCAGACTGTGCACAAATACTGACTGATTTTTTTAAAGAAAAAACCCACGATTATTCGTGGGTTTATATTTTTTCTATGTGCTTATTTTTTCTTGGCACATGTTTTTTTTGCAACTGGTTTTGCAGCCACTTTTTTTACAGGCGCTTTTTTCGCAACTGGTTTTGCAACCGCTTTTTTTGCAGGTGCTTTTTTCGCAACTGGTTTTGCAGCCACTTTTTTCGCAGGTGCTTTCTTTGCAACTGGTTTTACAACTGCTTTTTTTGCAGGTGCTTTCTTTGCAACTGGTTTTGCTGCTACTTTTTTTGCAGGTGCTTTCTTTGCAACTGGTTTTGCAGCCGCTTTTTTTGCAGGTGCTTTCTTTGCAGCTGGTTTTGCAGGCGCTTTTTTTGCAGGTGCTTTTTTTGCAACTGGTTTTGCAACTACTTTTTCTTTCTTTTTGAACCAACCAAATAATGCCATTTCTTTCTCTCCTTTCTATATTGTTTTTGGATAGAACAAATCCAATTTTGTTCTTGATTTATATTCTATCATAAAACACAAAACAGAGTAAAGAACATTTTGATTTTTTTCTGTTATGAATATAATTTTTTAAATCCATTTTCTATTTTTCGAATATATTCAGTATCTTTATCACGCCAATATTTTGGGTCTTGCATCATCTGGCGCAAATCTTTTTCTGTTAAGGCAACAACTTCATTCTTATCAGTTTTTACATCGGGTTCCATTGATTGCATCATCTTGTATATGCTTTGGATTCCCTGGGCGCTGGAACACAATACTTCAAACGCTTCGTGTGGTAAAAAGCGTGTGCCAAATGCATCAATTGCACGCAATGCATCTGTCATTTTTTCTGTTCCACCAAAAAATGTTTTTAATTCTGCAATCGCGTTGTTCTGGTCACGCGTGGAAAATAAATCTGAAATAACAGGCGACAAAAATTCATCAGCAATTTCATAAATTTTCTGAACCTGATTTTTTGTTAAACCAATATCAAAAAATTTTTGACGTAAATTTTCATCATCATATAAATCATTCTTGGGATAGTCTGCTGCACTATCTGGAACACCAATCGCACGATTAAATTTTAATCGTGATTTTTCATCTGTTTCAGAATTAGGAACACTGACCATTGTTCCAATCTTTTTTTCAAGTTCTGTATATGACTTTATTAACGCATCAGTATTCAGTGTACCATCATCACTTAAAAATTTTTCTGGTATATTATTCATTGTTTCTTCCTTTGTTTTCATTGGATTTGCGCAAAAAATATATTCCACCAAGAGTAAATATAGATTGCAACATTATAAAGATATCTGTGTCGCCAATTAAATATGCAATAACAGCAGACACAATACCAGACGCAGATACAAGATATGTTCGATAACCAGATAAATACCCACCCTTGATTATGTTTTTCATTTTATATAATCCTTTGTAAATAATTATGTGTAAAATAATATGCCATCAATATCGGCAATATAACCACGTGCCATCGCCCAGTCTGGAATATTATCCGAATAATGAAACATCGTTGCACCAAAACAGCAGTCCCCCAACCCACCAGACAACATTCGTTGCGCAGTGCGTACACACATCTGAAATTTAACATCGTCTGCACTAACGTTTAAACAAGAATGATTTTTATCGTCAGGATTTAATACAGAAAAATATGACGCGTTTCTGATAAGACAACTTATTTCTTGACCGGTTTTGGTTGATAGATTTTTTATCATTGATGTAAATGCCTCTACCAATGGTAATGTCTTACCACCTGTATGCGCATATACAATACGCGCAACCTTGTATGCCAGCCCAGCAGACAAGTCAGGATTAGTTAATAATGTCATTTGCATTTATGTCGCCTTTTTTTAAACAAAAAAAATACGCACCAAAATGCGTATTTAAATAAAAAAACCACAACCTGTGTTGTGGGCATCAAAACTGTTGTTTATGATTGCATATTATCATATTTTCTATTAAAAGTCAAGTACATTTTTTATAAAGCGCGCATCATATACTGATTTCATCACCATAAACCAGCAGATAACGTGTGTCACGACGCAAAACCAGCGCACCATTTTCGTTTATGCCAACCAGAATTGCAGGTTCGCCCTGATACTTCACCGGTCGATTAAGACACGCACCCAAATCCATCCAGCGCGCGCGAACCGCGCGAAAATCTGCATTTATCCACTTATCCATATTTCGCATCAGGCGATTTAACAATTCATTCATCGGTATTTCAGAATAATTGTCCATCTTGGTTGTTTTGTATCTGTCAACCGTAGGATTTGAATTAACATTTATCCCAATCCCAACGATAACATAGTCACCCGAGTATTCAATCAATATGCCTGATATCTTCTTTTTATCAACCAAAATATCATTCGGCCATTTTATAGTCGGGTGTAAACCAAAAGAGGCAATCGTATCTGCCACAGCAACCGCAACAGAGTATGACAAACGTGGATTTCGTTCTGGCGATAAAAAGATAAAGCTGATGTATAAATTTCCATGATGCGAAACCCACTTGCGACGATAACGACCACGACCCGCAGATTGTGCAGCAGCCAATATCGCGGTACGATTAACCGCACGACCGCTGGAAATTAATTCATGCGCATAATCCTGGGTACTGGGTATCTTGTCAAAAGAAAGTAATTTATATCCCACCAAGTTTATATACCCCCCCATCGTTTTCTATAAAATTTCTGCCATATCTTTTGCGTAATTGATATATTGCCGTATCAATGCTGTGTGTTGCGACATCACTGGGGTATCCCAGTGCCTGTTTTAACTGCGCAGCATTTAGCCCGTCGGTCTTGTGCAACAAAATAATAATCTGTGCTTGAATTTGCGATAATAAAACATCATGACCAAATATGTCGCGCAAAATCTTGGACTTGTCAACGGCAGACAATATTAATGTCTTTAATTCAATCGGACTTATAACCGTTCGGGGGGTAATATCATCAAAATTCACATCAGCCAATAATGGCGCATCAATAACAGTCGCGTTCAAATCCAGGAAAATTTGCCGCCATACAATATCAGATGTATAAATACGAATGCCAGCCAACATATACCAAGCATACTATACAGAATAAAAATTGTCCAATAAAAAAGCCCCGATGCGTAAATCTGGGCTTTTATGGGTTGCCTTTAAAAGTCTTTTGTCGGGTCTGGAACATCAATATGCTTAGTAAAATCTTGGATTCTGGAACCAGTTGACGCCAAAATCTTTGAAATACTGTTTGTTGATGGCCATCTGGGTTGCCCTTCTTTGGACCAGCGTTTGCTTTTGTTAAATGTGGTCGGGTCAAGTCCGCTGCTTTTTGCAAGTCCGGAACACGACATTCCATGCTCTATGGCAAAGCGTTCTATGGCGCGCCACACGTCATCATGTGTCATCTTTTTCTCCCTATGCTATTTACTAGAATTTAATCCGCTTGTTCTAGCATACATTGATTTTATTCCATATTTACCGCTAAAACAATGAGTACCATTTCCTAGGTTTACTAACCAGAAAACACCCAAAATAAAATATACTAAAAATTTTTTTGACAAAACACTTGACGAATCGATTTTTGTATACTATATTTAAAATCGTCAAAGGGATTAAACCCGTTGATAGATGTGAAAACATCTGGGGACCAGAGGTTCAGACTCCCTCCTACATTCTCTCTCCTCTGGACTCTGGGCCCCGAACATTTTAGTTTAGAGTGTCCAATTTCTTTTTCTCCTTTCCTTCCTTTCGGGACACTCGGAAATACCACCGGAAACGGTGGTGTTTTTCTTTTGGGAATTAAGAAAAATTATAAATTGATTTCTTTTTGTATTTTATTCTAAGATACAATTTGCGTAAATTAAGAAGGAAAGATATGAATAATCAATTCACAGGTTTGAATGAAGCACAGGTCTTGGCCAGCAGAAGTAAGTATGGTATTAATCAAATGCCACGACCAAAACAAAAAACAGCCTGGATTTTATTTCTAGAGGTCTTTCAGGATAAACTTAATCTGGTTTTATTATTTATGATGCTGATGTTCATTGCGCTTGGGGTTGCTGGATACGGCAGTATATATGAGGCAATAGGTATCGGTATTGTACTGGTTGTTGTTGCGTTAACAACAGTTTCAACAAAATTAAAAAGCCAAAAAAGCGCAGAAGAATTATACCAACGCGCATCTGTGCAGGACGTCAGTGTTATACGCGATGGGAAAACACGACAAATCGACAGTAAAGATGTTGTCGTCGGGGATATTATTAGTGTGCAGGCAGGGGAAAAAATCTGTGCAGACGGATATCTGGTCTATGGACAAATTGATGTAAATAATGCAATTTTAAATGGCGAAAGCAATGAAGCCCCAAAAATACCAGTAGACAAAAACTTTGTTTATGACGAAAATGAAAATATAACCGCAGATTCTTATACAGATAAACACAGTGTCTTTGCCGGAACAACCGTTCTGAGCGGTAAAGGACTGGTCAAAGTGGTGCGAATTGGCGCAAATACAGAAAATGCCAAGATTATGTCCAGCCTGTGGTCAATTAACGATGTAAAGACAACTTTGCAGATGCAACTGGACAATCTGGCCACACTGATAAGCAAAATAGGAACAGTTTGTGCAATTGTAATTTTCTGTGTGCTGTTGGTTGTACATTTTTATTATAACGATGTCAAAATGGATGCGTCTTTGCTGTACGTGATACTTAGTAATCTGACCGTAGCATTGACTATTTTTGTTGCCGCAGTGCCAGAAGGGTTGCCTTTTATAATTGGAATTATAACCAGTCAAAACGTTAACAGAATGATTAAATCTAATATATTGGCAAAAAACCCCAATAAAATCCCAGAGGCTGGTAATCTGCAACTGCTGTGTACAGATAAAACAGGAACACTTACATACGGTGTTATGCAAACAGTTTATAACTTTGATGGGGACGGAAATGAAATCGGTTTTGACGATAAAACCGGTGGCAAGGTCAAGGATGCATATATACAAAATATTGCGATGACTTGTGATTGCGTGTTTGATTCAGAACTGAATATTGTTGGGGGAAACCTGACAGGACGTGCATTGCTGGGGGCGTTTCGGGAAATCGCACACGAAATCGATAGCATACAAAAACAAAATGCCAATGCTGAACGTATCGTGTTCGACAGCGCCAATAAATTTTCTGCGACCAAAATAAAATATAATTCAAAACAAGTCTGTTTTTATTTAGGGGCCCCAGAAATAATATTGGCAAAAACGCAGAATTATATCGATGATAACGGAACAATAAAAAAACTAGATAAAAAATTGATAAATAAATTAATAAAAGAAAATGCAAAAAAGTCTATGCGATTGGTCGCAACAGCATTCAGCAAAAATTGGGTCAAAAATGACAAATTACCAGATGATTTGACCTTGATTTCTTTGGTGGCTTTGCGCGACCAAATCAGAACTGGTGTAGACGATGTTATAAAAACACTAAACAAATCAAAGGTTCAGGTAATGATGATTACAGGGGATAATCTGGACACTGCACAGGCAATCGCCATTGACTGTGGTATCATCAGCAATGAATCAGATGTCGCACTTACGGCGGCCGAATTTGATAAATTGTCTGACAAAGACGCAAAAAAATCTTTGTCGAAAATAAAGGTCATTGCACGCGCAACGCCAAGTACTAAATTAAGGGTCGTCCATCTGGCACAATCAATGAATAAATGTATTGGAATGTGTGGTGACGGCACAAATGATGCCCCTGCCCTGAAAGGTGCAGATGTTGGATTTGCAATGGGTGATGGAACCGATGTATCAAAAGAAGCAGGCGATATTATTATTACTGATAACAATTTCTTGTCGATTGCAAATTGTATTTTATTGGGCAGAACATTTGTCCATAATGTTGTTAACTTCTTGCGTTTTCAATTACCTATTAATTTTTCACTGGTGATACTAAGTATTCTGTACCCGATATTTTTTGGTATAGATGCATTTACTGCGGTACAAATACTGATAGTTAATATTGTAATGGACAGCTTGAATTCCTTGGCGTTTGGTGGTGAACCACCACACAAAGAATACATGATAGAACCAACCAAAGGAAAACATAGCCCGCTGTTGTCAAAAAGTGTTATTGCACAGATAATATGGACAACCCTGGGGTTCTGTGTGGTCTTTGGACTGCTAGAAATGCTGCATTGGCGCGGAATGTTCCAACAAGAAAATACATATATGTCCGCAAGATTTGCATTACTTATTATTATGGCGGTGGTTAATGGATTTTGCGTCAGAACAGATAAACTTAATCTGTTTTCAGGCATAATGAAAAATCCAATGTTTATAATTGTTGCTGTTGGAATAGTCTTGTCAACTGTCTTTGCAGTGCGTTTCGGAGGGGCGGTTTTGCAATTGTCACCCTTGACAGCAACAGAATGGTTATATGTATTCTTGATGGCATTGATTATCATACCTGTCAATTATGCGTATAGACTGATACGCAGATAATTAAACAGAGATATATGTACTATACGACCTGAAATATATTGACAAAGCGATTTTTTTGTGATATAAGTACTAACAATGAAAATGATTAATGATTTTGAAGATTCCTTTGATCTGTATGATTTTACAGATGCAGCAAGGGCTTTTATTACAGATAAAAGCACTGTTTTTGATGTAGAAAACAACAAAACAAATAAAACAATTAATTTTACCGCGACCACGATAACTGGTAAATATACATTGAAAATCGTACAGCCATTTTATAAATCGGGGCGCGATTATGGACAGATTTACCTGAAACATAATCAAAAACAGCCTGTACTGTTGGCACAAACAAAATGCAAATTGTATGCAAGGCAATCTGGGACAACAAGTGTGATTAACTGGGTTTTGGATTATCGGTTTGCAGGTATCGTAAAACTTGCAAAACAGCGACAAAACAACGAATTATCTCTGCAGGACAATCGAATAAAAATTCAGAATTTCATTCTGAACTTTAAAAATTACCAACATTAAGCGCCTAATGTGTTTGACTTTTTGTTTCACAAGGCTGTATAATAAAAGTATGAAACGATTTCTTTGTGCAATTTTTATTATATTTATTGTTGCAACCAGCATTGCAGGCTGTGGTGTGAAGTCTGATTTAGTTCGACCAGATGCTTCTTTCCCACGAAACTATCCTATTTATTAAAAAACATTCTTTGTGTTGACGACCACTATTTTTGTACTATATATTATTGTGTGATGTATAACAAAAACAGGGAGATTTAAATGAAAAAAGATACTTTAATTCGCACTTCTAGGGTTGCGCTTTTGGCGACCTGTCTGGCAATTGCTATGAACGTGTGCACACCACGACAAGTAAAAGAGCAGAAAAAAGCACAAGCCAGCTACAATAAAGCAAAAAAAGAATTAGGGGATTTTATAAAACAGCGTGATAAGGCATTATATACAGAATACAACAAAGTACTAAATGAACAAATAAAACATCACCCCCTGCAGGAATTCTTTACTGATTCTGAAATCAATAGACTGAACGAGATGATTCAATCATTTCCATTCAAAAGGGATACCGTTTATTCTGTTACAAACAATGATATGATTAATGCCAAAAATTTCTTGATGGGACGGAATATGCACGACATCGTATTGACACCAAACAGCAGTCTGGTTGATTTTTGGGCGTGCGCTATGGCTTTTGCTAATCATAATTCTGAAACACAAAATTTTTCAACCCCGTTTTTAACATCACAATCCGGCATAATCACCAATCCTGTTAATGCGTTGGATTCAACAGGACTTGAAAGACCGTTTGTAAAATCAAATACCGTCTTGCTTATATCTGCAAATGATTTTGAACCAATTGTTTACCGCGCACCAAGTATTCCAAACGCAGCAGAAATACAACAGGATGATGTTGTAGATTCTCTGTATGCAACATATATTAATGCGCGAAATAATTTGGCAAAAAAACAAAATATGACCAGCCAAAAAATAAATGCGACAGAACAATTGGAAACAGCAAAGCAAACAAAACCAATTGCTGGGGCCACACAATCTGTATTGAATACTATCAACGATGATATATACAATCTGGAGATTGACCTGAATCAGGCAAAATCATACTTGTTTTTTTTGGTTAGAAAAGATAAAAAATTCAAATTGCATAATTCGTTAACACGAGAACAACTGAATATAATTAATCAGCAAATTCAAAAATGGTACAACGCGTATGGCGAAGTCGATGAGCATTTTTTTCCATTGTCATTGGGCAGCTCTATCTATGAATTGGCAAGTTATGCACACGCATTGAGTGCAGATGTAGTATATGAGGCTGATGACAATACGGAATTTGTTTGGACAAACCCAAAACTGCAAAAACAGTGGATTGACCTTCATAACCTTATGAATCAACAAATTGAGCTGGATAAAAATTATTCAGAAATATTTGCAAAAATAGACTGCATAAAAAAACAGTTGGCAGAAAAACAACAAACAATGCACACTATTGACTCGTTGCATCGCGCAATTCATAACGAGAAAATTTATGCAATACAATCTAAATTAAATAAAATAAACAAACAAAATACACGCTAAATAAATATGACTGCAAATATGTACAATATTATCAAAAAACAAAATGGAGAACGATTTGCACAAACAATTCGTAATTTCCATAGCGGAATATTCGATGTTCCAAACATCGATAGAATTGTACAATATGCAGGTTTGGATGCAAAACCAATATTGAAATATCTGGTGTCTTTGAACAACCCAAAAACGATTAAACAAGATGTGCACCAAGACCCGATTAGATTACTGGACAAGGCGGGCTATGATGCGTATATTGCCGACACACTGGAAAAACAAAATGCAATAGAAAAATATTTTGCACCAACAGAAAAATTATGTACCTTTGATGACCCAGACAAATTTAAAAATTATTATATCATCAATGCGGTACGCAAGGACGTAAACCAGATTAAACGCGACGATTTCAAAAAACCACAACGTGAAGACAAATATGGCACATCCGTATTATCGATTCAAGTCCTAAAAACCGGTGGCTTTATCAGCATAAAAAACAGATATAATCATACGGTTGAAAACCCTGATAACACATTTAATTCTAATCCAGATAATATAATTATGGGGTTGTCTGATGCGATATCACACTATTTTAACGTCGACTTTTCTGGCGCGTGGCGTCACCTGCCTGATGGATTTGTGTTGATTGGAAATCAAATTTGCAAATTTACAAAGGAATTTAACAATGTTTATATCGCACCAAATTTTTATATAAAAGACGGAAAAATCACCCCTGTTAATCCTGATTATCAATTAATGTTGGGGGGTGGGTCTGTTCTGGATTTAAAAGAACGTAAAATAGAAAATATCGCAAATAACAACAGCATTATATCGCTGGACACAAAATTAAAACAAGGTAAATTAAACCTGATAAAAAATCCTGATAACAGTAGAACATTGCATATTAATAAGCAACCAGTATGCAGGGTATTAGATGGTGAAATTTGCTGGGCAAATGTGTCGGGGGTAGGTTCTGTTTGTTTAGATAACCTTGGTCATCTGATGGGTGATTTGCGCTTTTGTGATGTTCAACAGATGTATATTTGCTCATGCAATTTGAAAAACGTTTCAGGAATAACACTTCGAAATATCGCTAAATTAAACTTTTTTTCGAACAATTATGCAAATGGTTATCTTGACTTTTCAGGCGTGCAAAATTTAGACCTGTCTGTCAGCAATATGTTAAGAAATCCAAATGTTGTTTTTAATAAAAATGCAAAAAGTATAAAAATTTCATACGTAATCGGAATGGTTGGCGAACTGGATTTATCCAGTGTAGAAACATTGAACATTAATCATACAAATTTGAGCGGAATTAGTAAAATAAAACTTAATCCGGATGGACAAATCTTGATGGACGAACAAACGTTTAATTCTGCAAAAAAACTGATAGCGCAATATAAAAATATAAAGATACGATAAAAAAAAGTCCCCAGTTGGGGACTTGTTTTATATCATTTCCATTGTTATAGTTTCATATTGCTTTGGCAAAGTGTTCATCGTTTTGCTTTTTTTATAATTTCATACATACTTTTCGCCATAATAGCCACCCTTTGATTTCAGTATATTTTAGCACAAAAATTCCTATATTGAAATATATTTTGTTGTTGAGAATTTATTTTTGTCAACTATAATATATGCATATATATTAACACAGGGGTTTTTATGGCACAAAAATGCGTTTTCTGTGGTGGCGTACCAGAAAAGAAAAATAAGGAACACGTCATACCACAATGGTTAAGTAAATATCTGGGCAGGTATAAATCTGTTTGTAATCTGGGATGGGTGACAGATGCAAAAATCCCCTTTTCGGGTCTGACGTTTCCTGCCTGTACCGAATGCAACAGCGAAGACGCTGATTTGGAAGCACAGGCAAAATTAGTCATCGAAAATCTGATGGATTCAAAACCTGTCACAGGTATACAGGTCAGTATCTTGATGGACTGGTTCGATAAGTTGCGTACTGGAATTTGGCTGGGCGAATTAATGCTTAGCAAGCGACTGGATGAAATTGACCCAAATTACTATATCAATGATCGTATTGCCTTGAAAGACCGTATGCTGATTATTGAACGATTTGATATTACCAGCAAAGGACTGGGGTTGACGGGTATCGACACACAAATGTTTATATATTCACCAAATGTCTTTCAACTGTGGATGCATAATGTCTTGATAACAAACGCATCTGCAACAGGTATCATTGATGGAAAACTGGGGTTCCCGCATATACACGCAATCAGTAAAACAGAACAAAAAAAACTCATCGCCGATGTTTTGCCCGGACGAAATAAAACCACACATCCAGTAATTATGAATCTTGATGGACTTAATAAAACTGTTGTTTATCAACCTATATTCAAAGAATACAAGTCCACGCTGTATTGTGACACACCGTATGTACACAATCACAGCTATGACTATGATGCAGGTGTCGGCGGGATTTTTATCCAAAAGCACAATAATGAAATAAAATACATAAATCCAACCGATAAAATAAATCTGATGCCAAAACTGCAACCTGAATCACAATTACAAAACAGTCACAGGCGCGTTTACGAACTGCAGAAACACGTCTTTGAAAAGGTAAACAAGCCTTTGATAGAAACACCGACATTTAAACAAGAAAAAAATCTTAGTTTATGCGAAATTAATGCGATTATAAAATCACTTTCACGATAAAAAATGCCTGCTGTTTTCGCAGGCTGTTTTATTATCTCTTTTTCTTGTAGGCTAAAACATAGGGAACAAATTTTTCTGCATGCGCATCACCCAACCATGCGCGCGGTATTACAATACTGTTGCCCATACCAGCCGCCATCTTGTCCAATTTTTCACCGTTCTTGGCATTGATTAATTCAGTCAACACCACAGAAACACGCGACATCGTCCCAGGCAGAATAAAAGTTATCGTGTCCCCTGCGCGCGTTTCATTACGCAATTCAAATGTAATATCATCATCAGATACAGCTGTTATAACACCCGCCGCATGATAATCAGATGTACTGCGCGTCGTTTCATAGTTATGCGCCGATGGTGGTACAGGCCCATCAAAAAATGCCGTTGTATAACCACGTGATTCCAGCCGATTCAAATCGTCCATAAATGGCGCGGGGTCAAAATTTTCAGGGTCATGCGCATACGCATCCAGCGCGCAACGATATGCATGAACCACACTGCCGACATAGTATTCACTGCGATTGCGTCCTTCGATTTTTAGACTGTCCGGACTGGATTCAATCACTTCTGCCAGACGCGGCATTAAACACAAATCCTTGGAATTCATAATATATGCGCCACGTTCGTCTTCGTCAATTGGCATTTCAACACCTGTATCATGCTCGCGCAGGATTACGTCGTATTTCCAACGACACAACTGCGCACACGCACCACGATTTGCAGGACGACCAGTTATAAAATTAGACAACAAGCAACGCCCCGAATAAGACATACACATCGCACCATGAACAAATATTTCCAGACCGATATCTGGGCAACTTTCGCGAATGTTTTTAAATTCACTGTGTGATACTTCACGCGCCAAAACACACAGTTTTGCACCAGCATTTTGCCAGAACTTTACCGTTTTTGCAGAACAAATATTTGCCTGGGTCGATATGTGTATTGGCATATCTGGGAAATTCTCGCGCACCCACATAACAATCCCAGGGTCCGATACAATCAGCGCATCTGGTTGCAAATATTTAATCACATCGGCAACACGTGGCATATTTGCGTATTCGTGGTCGTGCGCAAATAAATTAAACGCCAGATAAACTTTTTTGCCTGCGGCATGCGCCAGTTCAATACCCTGCTTTACTTCATCGGTATTGATTTTTGCGCGCGCCCGCATCGAAAACCCAGGAAGTCCGGCATAAATAGCATCTGCACCATATAGAATGGCAGTTTTAAAGGCGTCCAACGTACCCGCCGGCGCCAAAAGTTCAGGTAGTTTCATTGTCATAACCTATATTCTGCCCCAAATATTTTCAAAGGCAAGGTTTTTGTCATAAAATTATGATTTTTTTGCTTGCGTTTAGTTTTCATATATGTATAATTGTGGGGCATTGCCGGTTTAGCTCAGCTGGTAGAGCGGCTGATTTGTAATCAGTAGGTCGTTGGTTCAAGTCCGACAACCGGCACCAGAATAACCCCTTGATTCAAGGGGATTTTTATTGTTTTGTTATAAAAAACCTGTTCCTGTATAAAACAAACCATAACACAAATTTTATTGTACTCTACATTGTTGCCTGTTATTCGTTATACAAACTATAAGTGGCGATACGGCAAACAAACAATGGCAAACTTACCTTTCGCCAGGCATGGCTACTGCGCCGCATCCAGCGCAAATTATTTCAAATGGCAGCATTGTGGAAAAATAAAATAATTCAATAACAAAAAAATTAGTCCTCAACACCATTTCTGTGTCTGTGTATCGAGAGGTACTCTTCCATCTGTTGCGAAACTAACGATTCTGGTATTTTGAAAGGCGTTTGCATATCATCTACATAATCTGCCTGCATCATTGAATAATTGATAAAACCACGATCTACGTCCCTCAGACCGTTTCTATAACACAATTTTTTATCTCTAAAATAAATTATGCCATATTCAAACATCTTGTCATGATTAGCGCATAACCAAAAACCATTTTCGCCATCAACTATTCTTCTGATTTTTTCCTCATCGGAATAAACTACACTGTTTTTTATGTCAGTTACCCTTTCAATATGAGACCCTATAATCAAATGTTCCATCTCGCATCCACACAGTAAACATTTCTTGTCTCCGTATTTTTTCAATAAATTATAGTGATACTTTGGTGTATCTCTTTCTGGACCTATTGAATCTAAGCGGATATTTCTATTGTCGATATTACTTATTATTTCGCCAAACTCCACCCCAGAACCTAATAAAATCTCCCGCTGTTTTCTAGCTATATCCCTTGCCTCATTGTCTACTACAGGAAACAGTATTAAAGTTTTATCTGGTAACAATTTACGTAACACCAACGCCAGAATAAATGACTCCATTTGATTAGCACCAAATGTTTTAGCGAACAATTCTATATGATCTTTTTCTTCTGAAAAATACGTCGCCCTATTATGTCTATTACGCCCAGTATTTCTTTCTCTATAATGCTTTAAATCAAAATAGTTATTAAATGGCACCAATTCTGGCAAAAACAATTGATCTATATTCAAAATGTTTATACCGATTGTCAAAAAACATCTATAAAAAAATTTAGAATAATTATTCTTGTCACTATCTGTCGGGTTAGAAAGATAAATGTCTAAAAATTTGTTAACTTTCGGCTCATCATACCATGCTGTATATGTCGGCGTGACAAATTGCATCAATCTCGCATTTCTTGCATTATTATCTGGTCTTGAAATACAAACATAATGAATTTCGTCATCTTTGGATACGGTAATGTATCTACCGTCTCTATTATCCTGTAAATATTCTTTCTCATAATCCACCCGATTGTATATTCTATTTACAATATCGGTTAATTCGTTTTCTGGCAAATTGACAAGCTGTTGCGGTATTGTTACAGTTATCATTGTTCTACCTCATAATTTGTAATTAAAATCTCTTTTCTATCCCCCCTGCAAGCCCCATTATATGAAAACATTTTGTAATCATTTGTTTTTAACCATTTTTGCAAGATTGTGTTCGTCTTGCCTTTATGTGTTAAAACGTTTGAAAGCATAAACTTGACACCATGTTTATCAAGCTCATCCAAGAATTGGTATAACTTCATTTCATGCGTCTGGGTCCACCCTTCAAAACCTCTTTTGCCATCATTATAACTTCCCAAAGTTATAAAATACGGGGGGTCACAATACACAAAAGTATTCTCTTTTACATAGGACCAAATATCAGAAAAATCGTTACTAAGAAATACAACATTTTGTTCTTTTATTCTTCTGCAAAAACTTATCAATTTTTCTAACATTAAATCATTAAAACCTGCTGGACCAACAGGATTGTTACATTCGTATTTACTGTTGAATCGTATTTGTTGGTTAAAACCATACAATATCAGCACATACAACATTCTAACGTCTCGCAACGCAGCACTAGTTTTATTATATGCATCACGCAAAGCCATATATTCATCTTTCAGCTTCGGTGCTAATTTATATTTTTTGATTGTATTGGTGATATATTTGACCAAATCATCAGTATTTTGTACCTTAAACATTTCTATAAGTTCTTTGACTTTAGTATTCAAATCGTTATAGACTATTTGGTCTGCATCAATATTTACACCGACATTATAGCCACCTCCGAACAAGTCAATAAAATTACCTATTGGTTCAGTTGGTAAATGGGCTTTAATAAAATCAATTAAATCATATTTGCCACCCTGGTAATTCAAAGGTGAAGCATAAGTCGTCTCACAACAATCTTTCTTTTCTATATAAAATAGATATTCCTCGTGTTTGGGTTTATCTGCTGTTTGATAATTTTTATACTGTTTATACGCAATCTTCACTTTTGCGAATGTTTCTGGTTTACCGTAACGTTTTAAAACAGCTTCAATAAACTTTTCTGACATAATTCCATCAGAACTGTAGCTCAACAAAATATGTTTAAATTGTGCTTTAGCTATTATATATTCAAACGCAATCTCAGCATTCCCTTTTTTAGAAAAATCCGACGAAGTGACAGTAGTATTTCTTAAACCTCCCTTGCCACTAATGACAGGATCGTCATATTTAGCTATTGTTTCTAACAAATGGTATTGCACCGAATATTGATTCGTTGTGTATGGTGGATCTAAGTATAATATATCACCACTTATATCATTTATCAGTTTTTCTAATGGTTTATTATAAACTTCCGCCTCATATAAACTTTGTACAGAATCTTGCTCGACTGGTATAAAAACCAAATCCTTTAAAGCTCTTGGATCCCACGTTTTCAAGAAAGAACCATAAACACCTGCGACATTTGACACCTTTGAAACAGATTCTAACAAACAGCCGATTAAGTAGTAATATTCGTGTTCTGTAATTTTACCCAATAAATACCATTGTTCTATGGTTTGTCTGATAAAATCAATTCTGCCAGCATTATATTCTGAAAAATACATTCTATCACTTTTTGCTGGCGAATAGTTGTTATATATAAAACCTTTTGTAATTTTTCTTGTCGTGTTGAAAAAATCGAAAGGGTCACAGCCCAGTTTCTCAAATTTACAATCGTACGCATTCAACTTCGCTTGGGTCATAACATAGCTGTAGTATTGAATATCATTTGCTATAATCTTAAATTGACTTTTGAAAAAATCCCCCACACTACCAGTACCACTAAACGCATCAAAAAAGGTACGATTTCCGTTAAACAGCTTCTTTTTTTGCATTAACTCAGCTATTTCTCGCAATAATTTGGTTTTGCACCCCAAATACCTCATTCATACCTTCCTTCTATTGCAAAAAGGTAGCCAAAACACGCTATAAAGTCAAGGGAACAATATTCTAATTGCACCCCTCATATGTTTTTTAGCGGATGCAGCGGTTATTCCCCATCTGGGATTTCGGGGCTGGATACTTCGGTGATGTCATCAAAGGGGATTTTGGTTTTGACTATGGTGATGCATCGGTATTCGGGGTCTATGCGGGTGACCATACCTGTTATAGTGTCATAGGCATCGGTCCGGTAAAATCGCACCGTTATCATCATGCCTTTTTTAACCAGCGCAAGTTTCCGTGACAGTCGTTCTGCGGCATCGCCAATCAATTCCCGACGGGGCTCAACCACTCGATTTTTAGCTAGCACCATCGCATAGTACCCACGCAGGGCTGCGAACGGCATAAACTGTTTTGCACGTGCGGTATTATCAGCCATTGTGTCCCCCAACCAAAGTGTTACGTTTGCGACCAGTGGACTTCTCGTGATAATTTATGCCACGCAGGACGGCGTTCTTGCCAAATTTGCCCTTGATGTCCAACAGTGCGTGTTGCAGTTTGCTTTCGCGTTCGTCCGCCCTTGTGTCCGCAAACAAATCCAGTTGCAGATGCACCGTATCCGCATCGACCAGGTTCCCCAACCCCACCGTCAACTTATGTATCGGCGTGCGTTTATCGGTCGTTTCCCGATACAGGCGCACAAACTCCACCTCCAATGATTTATAGGACGATGTGTGCGCTGGCAATTTACGACTGCCCCCAGTTGGGCGTCGCACATCACGTGAATACCCCACGGCCAGCGATATTTCATCCGCCACCAGGTTCTTTTCCACCAATTCCAAGACCAGATTATCAACCATTTCCTGCATCACAATCTGTGCGTCGTCAAAGTTATAATCTTCGAACAGAATCTGGCCGTTGGACAGGGAATGGGATTTCGCCTGATAATTATGAATGTCGGCAATCGTGCACGGCTCGATGCCGTTCGCATGGTCAATCAGGTATTCTGCATTTGTGCCGAATTCTTTGTACAGGGTTTCGGCCGGCATCTGCGTCACCCCATACAGGTCATAAACACCGTACTTTTCAAGCCGCCGTGCAATACCCGCCCCGATGTTCCAGATGTCTGTTATTGGCCGATGATGCCACAGTTGTTCCCGGAACGATTCCGCATCCAGGTATCCGATATGGTCGGGGACTTTCTTGGCCGTGATATCCAGCGCAACCTTAGCCAGGAACAGGTTCGTGCCAATGCCGGCGGTGGCGCATATGCCCGTCTCGGCCTGCACCGCATCCATCAGCATTATCGCAATTTCTTTGGGCGAACGCTTATACATTTTCAAGTAAGGCGTGATATCGATAAAGCATTCGTCAATGGAATAGAGATGGATATCTTCGGGTGAAATATAGCGCAGGTAAATCCCGTAAATCTGGGCGGATACCTCCATATACTTTTTCATGCGGGGCATGGCGGTGATGTATTCGACCCCACGCGGGATTTCAAAGACCCGGCATCGGTTGCGTATTCCCAGGGCCTTCATCGCCGGCGTTATTGCCAGACAGACCGAACCCCGCCCCCGTGATGGGTCCGCCACCACCAGGTTTGTTGTAAACGGGTCCAGCCCACGGTCAACCGCTTCGACCGAGGCAAAGAAACTCTTTAAATCAATGCAAAGATAAAACCTTTCCGCCATTCCGTGAATCAGTATAAACCGAATTCACAAGATGTCAAAAAGGATTGTATGCTGTGAAAAATAAGCATACATAAACTTTGACAACATAAATATTGTAATCTATACTGATTCTATAACCCCAGCCATAATGATATAAAATGTCCACAAATTCCAACATCGTAAATGCACGTGATTTCTTGGGCAAATTAGTGCGTGTACAAGTGGACAGACCCCTGGGCAGCAGTTCAAACATTGCCGTATTTAACCAAACAGATCATAAATTACCAGATATGTCTGATTGGCACAGAAGCAACAAATGGGCAAAATCCACCATAAAGAAAATCAAAACACTGCATGAAAAACAAACAGAAACAGCATAGCTATGCTTCATACGGAGAAATTCCGCAAACATGTAATAGACACATAAATTTTATAAGCCTTATTAATCAGGCAATAATACAGCTGTAAAGTGCAGTACTTTTAACATATCATATGTATGACAATAAACATAAGCCCATACAGTATTAGACTAATGTACGAATTATACAACTTAAACATTGGTATCGGATGGTAAAAACAACCAATTATATTCTGGAAAAGGTATTGGTTGGCCGTAACCTAAACTTGTCATGATGTGCATAACTTCTTCTGCATGACAAGGCAAGTAATCGTGACAATGCGCAGGAAAACTCTCTATAAATATAATTGGTTTGTATTTTTTTATAATATTAATCATCCCTTTTAGTGCTTCTATTTCAAAACCCTCTACATCTATTTTTATAAAATCTAGTTTATTTATGTCCAATTTGAACCGATCTAGTGATACTATTGAAACAGAATATTTGTTTTTTGTATCTGACACTTTTATACTTGTACCTCCAATATTATCAGATGCCATAAAATCAATTTCTCCCTTTCCATTATTGCCCCCCACACCCATGTTAAAAGCCGTCACAATATTATCAATCTTGTTGATTTTGATATTATTTGTTAACATTCTGAAGGTTTCCGGAATCGGTTCAAAAGCGATCACCCTTTTTGCTTCACCAATTGTCGCAAAAAACACCGAATGATTGCCAATATTTGCCCCCACATCCAGTATGGTGGCATTTTTCGGTAAATATTTTAAAAGACGATAAAGAATATCTTGTTCAAAAAAATTAGATGTATTCACTATGGTACGTTGAATTACATCCCATGGGTACAGCGGGCAATACATTTTTATAGAATTCGGCATTGTAAAAACGTCCTTATTTTGTATCAAAGACATTTTTCTACAAATAGTGTCTGTATCAGAATATACAGGGATATACTTTGGCAATATTCCGTGTTTCCTTTGGAATTTGCGACGGTTGTCTTTTGATATAATAAAAAAAGAGATTATTTTAAACACGCGTTGCATTATTTTTCCATATAACATTTAGTATATTTCCATTTTTTTATCCCAATCAATATTGTGTTTTACTATTTTTGCAGGATTACCAGCAATAACAGTATTTGTCTCTTTAAAATCCTTTGATATAACTGCGGCATTCGCGACAACCGTGTTATTTGGAATTTTTGCCCGTTTCGTAAAAATAGCATTTGCTCCAATCCAACAGTGATCACCAACAGTCAAAATGTCTTTTGGAATATTTATAACTCGTTTAGTGTCATTATCCATTAAGGCATGAAAATCAGAAGCCCAAACTTGAACATCCCTAGAAATCAAACAATCTTTACCAATATCACATTTTGCCCCAGCTGATATGTAAATGTGTATTTCGCTTATGTATGTATTATCGCCAATAGAAAGATAATTACTATTTCCACGTTCCATTAATATATTTGTATCGTTAAACATGCAGTTTTTACCTAAATTTACAACATTATCATCGGATAATATGGTAATATTTATGTTAGACTGGTTTAGCGGAAGCGAAATATAAATTCTATTATTATTTCCATGTATTTTAATTTTGCCTAGCTTTCGAATTTCTTTTTGCCCCAGCTTAAAAAGCTTGTCATTGATAACAGCCGCGACAATGTTGTTTTTTCCTTTTACATCTAATTTTCTTGAATTAAATTTTAACATATCATGCAATATTGTAATTTATAGTGCTACTTTTTCAAGCTTTTTCTTGAAATTTGATGTTATGTGTATAATTATGGGGAAAAGAGGTTTTGCATTGATCCCAAAAATTTCCGTTTTTATGCCTGCATACAATTCTGAAGAATTTATAGCAGAAGCCATAGAAAGTATTTTAAATCAAACTTTTAAAGATTTTGAATTTATCATAATCAATGATGGTTCTACAGATCGTACGTGGGACATAATACAAAAATATGCAAGGCAGGACAACAGAATCCGCGCATACTCCAGATGTATAAACAAGGGGATTGTTTATACTGCTAATGAAGGCTTTGAACTTGCAAGGGGCGAATATATCGCTCGAATGGATAGCGACGACATATCACTACCTGAACGTTTTGAAAAACAGATAAAATATATGGAAACCCATCCCGACATCGGCTTGCTGGGGGCCTGGACACAGTATTTTCCGGGTTTTGATATCTCCAAAAGGCCAGAGAACATCAATTTGTTTTACCTATTAAAAGATTGTCCCGTTGACCAGCCTGTTGTAATGATTAGAAAATCAGTCATAGATAAATACCATTTACGTTATGATGAAGACTATCTGGCATGCGAAGACCAAGAATTATGGTTCAGATTAATAAAAGTATCCAGGATTGCTAACCTACAAGAATTATTGTTAATGCACAGATGGCACGGGAATAATATTTCAATCAAAATGGGCGACATTCAGCAACAGAACATCCAAAAAATTCGAAGCCAGATTTTAAATTTCATAACGACAGACAAAAAAGAACAAGATGCAATAAAAAAAATTATACCAGAAATGCTTGCACCCTTGCTATTAAAAACTTGACAATCTTGTTATCTGTGCTACAACATATGTAAACACAGGGGCTGTGACATGAAATTTGAATACGGTGTTGATTTAATACAATTAGCAGACAATATCTACTGTTTGAATAACGCCTATAGACAGACGCAAATTTTCGGAAACAGAAAACTCAAAGAATATTTTGAAAAAGTATGCAAAAACAATTCTGTGAATGCAGACGTGTACAACATGTTTTTACAAAATAATTTCTTAATAGATAAGCCGGCAGATGCGTACAAACAAAAACTATTACAAGATTCTTTAATATACAGTGCAAAGCCAGAATTTAACTTATTAAGAATTTTACTGACCGATGTTTGTAATTTAAATTGCGATTATTGCAAGGTTGTAAAATTGATAGATACCCCATCGGCAAAACCAACAAAACAAGAACGTTTGGAAGAAGCTATAAAGTTCTTTTTTGAAAATTCTATACCATATGAGCCTAAAATAATTCATATCACTGGCGGTGAACCCACATTGTTTTTTGATAGTATTAAGCAAATAGTACAATATAAAAAGAAATATATGCGCCCAAATGAAAATTGCTGGGTTGTAGTAGGCACAAACGCTATAGCTATAACACCAGATAAAGCAAAATTTTTTGCCGACAATAACATAAAATGTATTGTGTCAATGGATGGACCAGAACATACGCATAATTTATTACGAAAAAACCACGCAGGCCAAGGAACCTGGGCAACAGTTGATAAAAACATTAAACTGTTACAATCATATGGTGTTGAAATATCTATTTCAGCCGTTATGGGCAAGCACACGATTTATAACGCTGATGAAAATATATCGTTCCTGGTTAATGAATACAATCCAACAGGTCTGGGGATCAATTTTATGAAGCCACCAACCACAAATTCAGCTGACTATGAATATTTAATTGATGAAAAACTATATGCAGAAACGATGTACAAACTGCATCAAAACTATCGAAACCGTGGCGTGTTCTTTGAGTTAATTTTCAGACACTTGGAACCATTTGTACAACAAACTTTCAGATTTCATGATTGTGGTGCTGCGGCCAGTAAAAATTTAAACATTGATGCAAAAGGAAATATCGGACCGTGCAAATCTTTCTTATTGCTAAATAAAATGGCTATGAAGGATATAAATATCCAAGAATATATTGATATAGTATCTACAAATTGGGAAAAACGTTCACCAATTCATTTTGCTCCCTGTCAAAATTGCCCAAGTATCGGCATATGCGGGAATGGCTGTGCATATGATGCATTTATAAACAATAGCGATATGTTAGCCATAGATACACGAGGGTGCAAATATGTAAAATATTTTTATAAATTGTTCTTGCAAGACTTGTATGAAATATCGCGTAAAACACATAACGGGCAAGATATTTTTATACCAACGCAATCTGATAGATTGCAAATGTTGGGAAATGTAAGAGAAATTCAAAATTCCTTAAGTTATTCAATAGGACATCAGACGAAACTGTTTCAAAAATGATAAAACAAAATCATTTATTTTCTGTTTTAATGACTGGTTACAGTATTCTGAAACGACGCAATAATTTTGTACATAATTTTAACCATTGTAAACGCGTATTTTTTAATAATGTGCGGATTTTAGGGTTAAGTTCTTTACCAAGTCTTCGAATTTTAATATTATCGGCCATGTGGCACGACGTTGGACAAAACGACTTCAAACAACAAGCAAAAAATCATCATATATATTCCGCCAGACTATTCAAATACTTTACTAAAGAACAAACATATTCAGACATAGTTGTGAATATAATTTTATGTCATAGAAATCGTGGAGCCAATAAGCAATTTTCTCCAAAGACATTATTAGAAAAAGCTTTTTTCGATGCCGACAAATTAGACATATTAAATATACCACGATCAAAAAAACTGATAAAATTATACTCTTCTGGGTTTTCGTGCGGAGAGTTTAATATCAAGGACACGCTTGATTTTTGGGAAAACTTTATTATAAACGGCGAAAACACTTTATTCCTGGAAAAATCCAAGAAACTCTTTCGTAAGAGAATAAAAAAGTTTATAAAATTTGTCACATACACCAAAGGAAAGTTTAATGTCTGACATGAACAAAGTAGAAATTACAAATATGAGTGTTTTTTTTGATTACATCAAAAAAAACTTCTTTGCCGATATTACAAATCAGCCATATTTATTACAAAATACACCGAACAGTGTATTAAACCCTATTCTGGACACATTAAAATCTCATTTGTCAGATGATAATATCAAGCAAATAAAAAATATTTTGTTTTATAAGTGGATTTATACCAACGGAATGAAATCCCTATTATTGAATCCGCATTCAGATTATATCATACGAAATAGTATTGGATATGAATTTACACCGAAACAAGAGCTTTATGGACATTTATTACAAATTAAAGACTATTTCGACTATATGATAGATTTTTATATTGAAAAAAATATGGCTTATAAATTGAAATTAGCATTATTTACATCGGAAACATTTGAATCAGCATTTAATAAGGCAAATATCGAATTTGAAAAGAGAGTAAAAAGAAATTCTGCCTTGGGGATAGATAATGAAAAAAACATCCTGCTGCATCTGGATAATGGATATAAGCTTGTAAAATTAAATACAGTATACGATTTAGATTATGAAGGATTGTGCATCGGACACTGTATTGGCGAAGGTGTTTTAGACAAAGAAATTAACGACACAAAATCAACAATAACTATTTGCTCTTTGCGCAAAGACATGTTGGTTAAGGAACGTATCTCCGGCAAAAACATTGTTCGTTCAATACCTTTTGCTTCAATTGTCATAGATCGTTTTGAAAAACTTCCAAACGGAAAAATATCAGGCAATGTGATTTCCATTGAGGGGCACATCGCTGGGAAAGTTAGATACTACCTAAAAAACCAATTGGACAAACAAGATGCCTGGAAGGGAAGATTTCCCCCATATATTCATCCTACTTCCGTATCAAACGAAGAAATCGAGTGTCGGAACACCGAACTACAACGAACGCTAACAAACTTCTTTATGCAAAACAAATTGATAATATGCGGAGAGAGAAAGTATACAACATGTCTGACCCAGGATTATAAGATCGACATGCCAACAACATATTCTATAAGAATTCGGACCCAGGATGATTTAATTCGAGCTAGCCAACAAGGCTTTTATCATATCGTTATTCCTTCATACGATATATTTATACCAACAATTCAACCGATACGGGTGGAGACTTTTGATAATAAACATAGTTTAAACATAACAAAGTCAGGAACATACGATTTAACGGAGATGCAGAATTTAAAAACAATAAATGTTTCTGCTAGCCAAGTAACAATATATTGTTATAATTGTAATAATTTGCAAAATATTAATCGTCTAACAGACACAAAAGTGTTGATAGAACGCAATAAATATAATATCATACAAAACACTCACTAAGGATTGTTTTTATGAAAATATACAAAGATGGCTGGCTAGAAACTGGCGAGGGACATAGTATTTATTATATGTTATTAGGCAACCCAAATGGCACACCTGTTTTGTCTTTTCATGCTGGCCCTGGGGATTGTTCATGGGCAGGATTTTATGATTTTTTAGACGAAAAAAAATATAATATTATTACATTTGATCAACGAGGCTGTGGGAAATCTGAACCTTTTGGCAAAATAGAAGATAACACAATTGACAAAATTTTAACGGACGCAAAGGCATTGCTTGACTTTATTGGCATCCAAGACAAATGTATTTTATTTGGTGGTTCATGGGGCAGCACTTTGGCATTGGCTTTTGGGGCAAAATTTCCAAATACAACAAAATCCTTGGTACTATCAAATGTTTTGTTGGGACGCCATCATGATTTAAAAAAACTGATGTCTGATTTGAAAAAATTTAAGCCATTATCAGATTATAATGTTGATGAAAATAACATATTCTTGAAAATACGACAGGCAATACAAAATAACGATGTTGAATTTATATCAAAATATAATGATTATGAAATATATAAATATACGTTTCATAGAAGCGATGGATTAAAAACAAATTTGATAGAAAAAGATTTGTTGCAAAAACGTCTTTATTGCAACTTTTTATGTAACAACCTATTTTTGTCGAATAAAGGTGTTGTGAATGACTTGCAAAAACTGTCTGACAAGCCTATTTTCTTGGTACATAATAAATACGACCCAATATGTAATATAGAGCAAGCACATCTTTTAAAAAAGCATCTGCCACAAACTGAATTAGTCGTCTTAAACAAACGTGGGCACGGAGGAGATTTCCAAATTGACACACTTAAAAAATTCTTCAAAAAAGCTTAATGTTTGTTTAGTTTATCCTGGCTATCCGCCATATGAACAAGAATCCGGGGGGATTGCATCATATGTCCAGGAAACAGTACAGTTTTTGACCGCATCGGGGCACAATGTTGTTGTTATTTCCCGTGCGCCTGGCATATCGCATATTATCAAAAAAAATACAAAAGGCGCCCATATTATATATCTGCCACATTTCTTGCCACGCATCAGCAAATTATTTCCCCTGTTAAAATTTAATAAATACGGGGCATATTTTTATTCATATAAAGCATACAAATATTTAAACAAGATAGAAAAAGAAACTCATATACGATTTGATGTTATTGAAGCTAGCGATTGGGGCGGCGAAGGTTATTTTTTTGTAAAGAATTTTCCAGAGAGAACAATTATAAAATGTGACACACCAAGTTTTATATCAGAATCATACAACCCAAACAACCCGGCGTATTTAAGTTCTTTTGTAAAAAGACTAGAACAAAAAACATTATTAAATGCTAAAAACATCGTATCAAACAGTAGAAAATTGATGCAAAAAATAAATAGCGTACTACATAAAAAATTATCTTTTACTTTGATTCAATTATCAATGAAAACAACGCCTGCCTATAAAACAAAGTACGAGAGCAAATTTTCAAAAAATAATCCAATGAAAATTATCTTTTCTGGCAGAATAGAGAAACGAAAGGGGATTTTTAACCTAATAAAAGCGGTAAAACGACTGAGAGATCAGGGGATGTTTTTAGAACTTTATTGTTTTGGTGCTTCAACGCCTGTCAAACAAACGGATACCATAACAATATTACAAAATAAAGGATATGAATGGCTTCATTTTTATGGCTCTGTTCCAAGGAAACAAATGATAGAACAATATAAAAATTATGATTTATGTGTTGTTCCGTCCGTATTTGACAGTTTTTGCCTTACAGCACTGGAAGCAATATACTCAAAACTGCCAACCATTATGTCTAACACGACCGGCATTACAGATTTAATATCCGACAAGAACCTTGTTTTTTGTTCGTTTGACGAAATGCTATTGAAGCTTAAAGATGCATACTATAACTATTCAACCTATATCTCAGCAATCAACTCTACCTCAACAGAATTGTATCATAAAACACAGACAGCTAATAGGGACCGATTAAATTATTATTATAAAGTCTCAAACACTTGATATTGTATATTAAATACATCAATGCTTTTTTACAGCAAACAATGTTATCTTTAGATACAAATGAAATGTCCGCCAACGGCTGGTCAGCCGCCCGTCGCATCAACAAGACTTTGTCGCCACGCTTAAAAATCGCAGCAGTTACTTTCATTTGCTTAATTTATACCGGCGGTCCTTGTTCTGACCGGTGGCGATTAAAATACCTTTATCAACCAGCGCAACAAACAACTGGCGCACACGTTGGACCGATTTGCCCGTTGCAACAATGGCGGCGGTGGCACTGATTTCACCGTTTTTCTGCAACATCGGCATAATCGCAGACATAAATGCGTTTTCATGTGAATTTTTAAAAAAGTCTGTTATCTTTGCCATTTTTCTTACCCCGCTTTTAGAAGGTTTATGAACCCACCCCAGGCATTTGGCTTTTTTTGCCCAACGACCACAAAACACAAAAAAGTGTGATGCAAAGTGTGATGCGATGTGGTATAATTTGTGGGAAATAAAGGAATTTATTATGGACCAGAAAACGATTATTGAAAAAATCAATACAGTATTAACTAAAGTGCATAAACATTTTGAACCAGCAGATAAAAAAGCACAGGAGACTTTTGATGAAAAGGCACCAGAGCATTATAAAACTGACCGTTTTGGTTTGCGCAATTGGTGGCTAGACAACTACCGCGACAAACCAGGTAAAAAAGATATAAATATGTTTTCATTTAGCGCTGACGATATCATTAAATTAAAAATACCATCACAGGTTGTGGGGTGTTCTGGTCGTGCAGATTTGTTTGCGTATTTTGCCGCCCAAGAGGGATTAGATGTTAATGTTGTGGCTATGGTTGATACCGCCGAAAAAGACAGGCCTTTTCCAAATGGCCATCAGATCATTGCTGTAAAATTTCCAGATGGCTCACAACAACTGATTGACCCAGGGGCCGGTCGTGACACCTATGACAAGGCAAAAATAGCAGGCAGATGCGATATTGGCGAACACATTACATATAACCGCAAAGATGGTCGCAAAGATTATGAAATCACAGCAATCCTAACCCCTATTGAACACGCCCAGATTGACAGTCCGGAAAAATTAGCCCAGGCATATAAAAATCCACAAAAACAACCGTCATCATGGGAAACTGGAATAAAACGAATAAAACAAAAACTGAGCGACATCAATTTGCGAGATATGTTTTCTTTTTCTAAAAGCCAAGAAACACACGAATAAATTGTTAAAATGCTATGTGAGGCGACGTGTGATGCAGGCTGATAAATCAACTGTCTGAAACTATTGGAAATCTGGGACTTTTTACTGGACTTGGCATCCCGACAACCGGCACCAGTTTCAAAACGCACCAAACGGTGCGTTTTTTTCGTTGGGGTTCCCTGCTCTTTTGATTTTTGGATTGGGCGCACCCCCATGCGGGGCGGATGTTTTTTATTTTATTCGGGGCGTGCAATTCCAAACCAATCCTGCCCCATGCCCCCAAACCACAAAAAACTGTGATGCAAAGTGTGATGCAATAGGTAATATCTGGTGCAGTTATCGCTAGTTTTCAAATAAAAATTAGCGATATATTTGAATATATCGCTAGTAAATACTCATTTTTTGGACATTATTTGTTTCCATTTATCAAAGTGTGGTTGCAGATACGGATATGAAAAACGCTTTACCTGAGTGTGTATTTGCTGCAATGCGTGGTTGGAATATGACGCTTCCATTGTTGTTCTGCCTTCCCAACCGATAATTTGATTAATATACGATGTCGGTATTCCGATGTCTTGCATTCCGATACTGGCATTTTTTCTAAACGAGTGAAAATCATATTTGCCATTGTCGGGTTGTTGGATTCCAATTTTCGCGACAAAGCTACTTAAACTTATTATTATATGTACCATTGGCTGTTATACAATGTGGGAATATAAAGTCCGTACCTTTTTGCATCATATTGTTTTTTCTTGCGTTTTACATATTCCAAAAAGCCAAGTTCTAGTAATTGTGGTGCTATTGGTATAATTCTTTCAGAAGCTTCGGTTTTTAAGCGTTTCATAGGGTGGTTTTCTATAAAATTAATACATTTTATACCGTCTTTTATAATAATGTTATCAAATTGTAAGGTTATAGCAGCATTTAGTCGTGAACCTGTAAACATTGCAATCATACATACAAAGAATTCATCGGGGTTCTTTTTAAAATGATTGTGCTTTGGGTTAAAGTATTGTGGGTATAAGTCAGAACCGCATTTTAATACTTCTTTGATATATCTTGCTTTTTTTCGTTTTCCTTCACAAGATTTTGAATCATTTCGTATATTTGTTGTGCTATTACAGAAGGGGTAAATCTGGATATAGATTTTTTCATGTTTTTTATCATATCTTCTTTGTCTATGTTTTCAGAATACACATTTAACATGTGTTCACATAATTGTTTTGAATTGCCTATTTCAAATAACAGGCCAGCTTTGCCATTTAAAAAAATTTCTTTTGGGCCGCTTTCACAATCTGCAGATATACATGGGACTTCAAGTGCCACTGATTCTAAAACTACAGTTGGCAAACCCTCAAATTCGGTTGATAATATATTTGCAAGTGCACCTTTCATGAACACATAAGGGTTATACTGGGTTCCAGTAAAAATGATGTTCTCACTGGATTTTAATGAACGTGCATAAGTTTTGTGTATGTTTGCATGACATCCATCCCCTATAATGTATAATTTAACATCTTTGTGAGAGTTATAAAATAAATCAAAAGCATCTAATAGGGTCTTTATATCTTTGCCCTTATCAAGTCTTGATACATGGCAAAAATATTTACCACGTGGTGACTTTCCTTGTTTTGATAATTGTTGAATATATTGTATATTTATTGGATTGTATATATGAACTAGTTTGTCTTTGTATTCTGGATATTTAATATTAAATCTTTTCTTAAAATCTTCTGTAAGACATACTATTTTAGTGTATCTTGGTATTTTTTTTAGAAGATTTATATCTCGTTCAAAATAGCATAATGCACTATGAAACCATGTGACTTTTGGTTTGTTGACATAACTTAATTCTCTATAAAACTCACCATTTTTATAATCTATGAGAATATCCATATTTTTAAATTTATTACGCCATATAAAACGGCGATATCTTTTATATAAACTGTATGTTATTCTGCGAACTAGTTTCAGTATTCCATGACACTTTGGTGCTAAATCCTCGAACCAATTTGCCAATGGGAAATAAACAAAAACTGGTATATTTGAATGAGAGTTAAACCAGTCAACATACAATGGTTCTTGAACTTTCGCGTGTGTAATAATATGAATATCCAGTTCTGGATTCTTTATCAATTCGTTCATTGTATTCACAAATACAGTTTCCACACCACCGATAATCATATTTGGAATGCAGATGGCAACTTTGATTTGGTTATTACGTGTCATGCTTTGCTCCCTTGTTATATTACTCACAGTCGCGTTTTGTCAGGAAAAGAGGTACGAAACCAAACAACCAAAACATTTTTGAGAGTATTGCGAACTTCCACTTTTTTTCTTCCATCAGTTTCAACTTATGAACAATTTTCATCACTGGTATCAGTCCCCACAAAGAGATTATTTGGATTTTCTTGTCTTCAATATGATTTTTTACAAACTGTTCAACATATTTACTGATATCTTTTCTGGAATTACAAATACAGTTCCAGTCATAAAAAATAATTGTATCGTTATTTTTGATACCAGAAAAATCAGGTTTTTCCGTATATGACAGAATTTTATCAATTTTTAACCCAATTTTCTTTGCAAAGGCTTGTATTCCAACACGTTGTTCTATTGGTTTCCATTTTGTATGTTCAAGAAGAATCATCCCGTATACCATATAAACAACTTTTTCCTTTGCGTGTGTAATTCAAAAACATCAAAATCTAGCACCGTTAAGAAAAAAGTTTGGTTTAATTTTGATAATTTCTGTATGTCGCTATGCTAATACATTTATTCATGTTTATCAAGTATTTTCACAGAGTTTTTACTCTTCCATCATTTATTTGTTTCGTTTTGACACAATGCATTATCAAAGAAAGGTAATAATTTATCGTGCAGCTCTTCTTTTGAAATCTTAATGTTTTGTTCGTGCTGTTAAACTTCTTTCGTCTTCCCGGTTCACAAAACCAAATTTATCAGTCATGAAAGTGATAATATTTGATATCGCCAAAGGGTTTATGCGATTTTCATTATGCACAGACACAATATCGTATAAATCATAATAGTGTTCAAATGCGTTTTCATGTGAATTTTTAAAAAAGTCTGTTATCTTTGCCATTTTTCTTACCCCGCTTTTAGAAGGTTTATGAACCCACCCCAGGCATTTGGCCTTTTTTTGCCCCACGACCACAAAAAACTGTGATGCAATGTGTGATGCGGTGTGGTATAGTTACATAAAATAAAAAAATTAGTGCATGGATATACATAGGAGCATTAAATATGAACGATAAAAAAAATAAGCTTTCAATAGGCACGGAAAATATCATATCCTTGAAGGATTTCGCGGACAAACTTAACAAAACTAAAAAAATATTTCCAAAAGTTGGACTGATATATTCCGCATCTGGCTATTTTAAGCCGGAAATTTATGAACAAGTTATCATGTCGTATAACAATCCAAAACTAACAAAGTTACTGGCTAAATTTGTTGATTATATTTTTGATTCATATCAACCAGAGGAAAAAAAATTCAAACCTGCAAAAGACATGATTCTGGACTATATAGGTGCAGACATAACAGACAACGAGCTTAGCAAATATAAAGCATTTCAACACAAACCTGTAAACTCAATTCGAAACAGACTAATTTGTCGCATGGCACCAAACGGTTTGCATCCGCATGCAATTGCACAAAAACATGGGTATAAAGACGGGGGGTATATCGGGTCTGACTTATTACCGAGAGCTTTTATTAGTTTGTTGCAAGAACACGGACATGCTTTGCAGGCAGTTGTCGACGCATATATAAGAGGAGACCAGCAAGCAATGCTGGACGCAATGCCAGAAAAACTGCGCAAGGAATTATTTCAACAAGAGTATAAAACATCAAATATGCCACTTGATGAGTTAAACAAGGCTGGGGAATGGCTGAAAAACAATATGAAATTCGAACGGTAAAAACTGTGAGGCGATGTGTGATGTAGGCGGACCAAATCAACTGTCTGAAACTATCTTCTAATGTCGTGTGCAACAACATGCACAAAAATCAACCCTCTTATTCCCAGCAAATCTACCCAGAAGATATGGTTTTTATTCACATATCATTTGTTTTTAGCCCTATTTTATGATATAATTATCGCCGACACAGGCGACTGTGCTGGGCGTTACAACCCATTTGTTTTCGGTGTCCGTGGGGACAGTAAACACCTCTAACCCCTTGGTTGGAGGGCGGTGAATATACTGAATAAACCCGCTATTTTCCGAAAACAATAGTTGTAAACCTCCAACCACCTAAATTATGCCTGTGTGGATTTAGACGGAGAGCAGCATGACCAAACAAAAACAAACAGCCAACAAAACAACCACCCTGCCCAAAACCCTGTGGGGATTTTATTTTAAACATGCAATTCATGGTAATGGCTGGATGATTCTGGCGGGTGCAATCTTATCATTTATTGTCGCATTTGACCGCGTATTACAGCCACTTATTCAAAGCTGGACAGTGGCAATATTCGAAACACCGGTACCGGCCGGCATGACATTGATGGAACATGCATTGCCGACCGTATTGATGATAATCGGATTAAACCTTACTATGACAGTTCTGGGGCAAATCAGGAGCTGGCTTGGCACACATTGGGTTCCCAGAGCATATCGTCAAATATCAGAGGTTCTGACAGCCTATGTCCATAGACAATCTATGTCATTTTGGACAGGTCGTATGGCCGGACAGACAAGCAGCCAAATGGGCCAAATATCCACCGGGTTTGACGTATTGGGAACACTGATAGATGCCTTTTGTCGTTTGGCGACAATTGTTGTTAATGCAACATTGCTGTTTTCAGTAAACAGATATGTTGCATACATGTTTTTTGCAATCATAGTATTTAGAGTTCTTTACTCATGGCGGTTGTCAAAGAAACTGAAAGATGCAACCAAGCACCGCGCAACAGTTATCAGCAAATTACAGGGCAAGGTTCTGGACAGTGTGTCAAACTACTCGCTGGTAAAACTGTTTGCACGTTCTAAGCAGGAAGAAGAACACCTGGCCCCTATTCGCACAGAACGAGTTCAGGCCACAATTAACACAGGATTCTTACAACGACTGTTTAATGGTGTCCCAGCTGTTTTATGGGATATCACAACAGGAATAAATATATTACTGTGCGTATATCTGTATTCCAAAGGCGAATTAACAATCGCAGGTGCAGTCCTTGCGACAAGTATCTATATCGGCGTGTTTAGCACTATTGCCGCAGTAATTGATATGGTTCCAACAATTATAGAAAAAACAGGTGCAGCTGCACGCGCCTATGAAGAATTGGTATCGCCAATCGATGTTATGGATGCGCCAAATGCCCCAGATATGCAGGTTACATGTGGCACAATTGAATTCCGCAATGTATCATTCAAATACAAACGCAAATGGGTTCTGAGGGACCTGAACCTGAAAATCAAATGTGGTGAACGTGTCGGTATCGTTGGCCCATCGGGTGCGGGCAAGACAACATTGGTACACCTGTTGATGAGGTTTTGGGATCCAACGCACGGCCAAATCCTGATTGACGGCCAGGATATCAAAGAATACACCCAGGATTCATTGCGCGAAAATATCGCATTTATTCCACAAGACCCAACAATGTTTAACCGTACCCTGCGTGAAAACATCGGATATGGCAAAGTAAATGCAACGGATGCGGAAATCCGCCGTGCAGCAAAGCGTGCCACCGCACATGATTTCATTATGGAAACCGAGAAAAAATATGATTCCCTGGTTGGTGAACGCGGTATCAAATTATCAGGCGGTCAAAGACAGCGCATCGCCATTGCACGTGCATTCTTGAAAGATGCACCTATCCTGGTCCTGGACGAGGCGACATCTGCCCTGGACAGCGAAACCGAGGTCGCAATTCAGAGCTCATTTGACGAACTGGCGGCCGGTCGCACAACGGTTGCGATTGCACACCGCCTGTCCACCCTGCGTAATATGGACCGCATTATTGTAATCAAGGATTGCCACGTAATTGAACAAGGCAGTCACCAATCGCTGTTGCGCAAACGTGGCGAATATGCCCGCCTGTGGAAAATGCAGTCTGGTGGATTCTTACAAGAATAATAAGGGGTAACAAATGGCACAAAAAGATTCTGACAAAATAAAGACCACCCCAGCTGAGGGGAAAATTGCTGCATCGGTATTGGATGCAGTATTAGAGTTTTGCGAAACGAACGGTCATCAACCTAATCCAGAAAGTATGTTGGGAACGTTATACGCGGCTATTTATGCCTATGACCATTCTAAAAGATATTATGACAAAAATGAAAATGACGAAATGTATGCGGATAAACTGCATAGAGCAAGAGCATTTACATCATACGGCAGAAAGAAAATTCGTGATGCAGGCAAAGAAATTAGCATACGCAAAGCAGAAAAAAATGCCGTTGGCATTGAACGTGTCTTTCCACGTGCAAAATTGGTGCGTGTAATATTTGGCGAACCTGCATACCAACACATAACAGCACAGAAAAATGATATGGCAGCAAAAATCTTTGCAGAATATTTTGACAGGGTTCTTAATGAAAATTTTTCTAAACGTGATATTGAATTTTTGGAACTGGGGGTTGGTATTGGCGTTACAGATTATATGAGAAAAGAATTAGAAAAACCTGCCTTAGTACAAAAAACACAGGCATATAGAATGGGGCATTTTGCAGAAGGCATACACCCACGTGCGATAGCGGATGCCTATTTATTAACAGAAAGTCGTGTCCGCCAGATACAAAACTGGTCAATTAGAAAATTGCAAAACGATCAAGAGCTGGAAAGATTCTTTAATCTTTACCAAAATGGCGATATTGATGGCATGCTGGCATTGTTACCACCACAACAACAACGGGCGTATAAATTTCAGCAAGAAAATAAAATGGCAGAAATACCAACAGATGATGCTAACAAAGTCGGAGAATGGCTGGCAGACAACTTCAAATTGCAACGATAAAAGATATGCAAACACTAGAAAACCTGGAACGGAAATTTTTATCGATTATACCAATAAAACCATTTGAATTGGGTGATGTGCGTGCAACCACAGACTCAGATAAACAACTGACAATCGAACAGGCAAAGCAAGACATTGCAGTATTGGCACAGATGTTCATAAACGCATATGGCGGTTGGCCTTTTTATCCGAAATTATTGCGGTTGCGCATATTGAATAAACTGAACAGAATCTATGACAAAATCACACACCCAATAACCGCATCTGAATTGTTTGCGCAATTAAAACCAATAATTGAAATTATGCCGGACAATCATCTGTGGATTAAATTGGGCGATAATTTGGCAAAATACCCACGCAAACCACGAATTGATGTCGGCACAAATTTAGCCATAACGCATGGCAATGGTAAAAAATATTGGATAGATAAAATAGACAATGTTGGTGTGATTGCTTTTTCAAAATGCTTTGCACCAGACAATTCGGAAAACATGGAACAGTTCCGCAATCGTATTCGTGATGTTATGGCTGACACACGCGCAATAATCATAGATATGCGCGACAATGGTGGTGGCAGTCCGCTGATTATGTCAATGATTTGCGATGAAATTATGGGGCCGGTTGGCATTCCGCGCACAAAGCGTATGCGGTCGCGCACCACACCCCAGGCGCAAGAATTATACCAATATTCCAAACTGTCGCGCGACCATATAGACAAAACAGTTGACCCAACAATTGTGGCAGACAACACAAAATTCAAACTGCCAAAAGATTACAGCCCGGTATATGACCGTCCAATTTATATTTTACAAAACAACAAAACTGCCTCATCGGCGGAACACTTGCAGGCGCAATTACGATATCACCCGCAAATGCAAATTGTTGGCTCAAACTCATCGGGATGTATGCAATATACCAACTTTCAAACACTGAAATTGGGGCATTCTGGTATTCTGATTCAATTAGCCAGTGTGTATACCGAATTATTTGACATAAAGCACTTTGAATTAAACGGGTTTGAACCCGACATCAAATGCCCTGATGGCACCGATGCATTTGCCGTTGCAATGGCTGATATTGATATACAAAAAATAAAACTATCAGACACAAAGGAAAGACTATGACCAAGATACCAACAATCAGTGAAATGGAAGAATTATTACTGCGTGATTCCAAAACGGCAGATTTTGCTGATAGTCGTAATGCCAAATCAAAATCGCCGGACACCAAACTGACTGCGGACCAAGTTCGACATGAAGTATCCGTCTTTGCACGCATTTTGATAAATGTATATTGTGGTTGGCCTTTTCATAAAGAGGTGCTAAAACGCAAAATCTTGAAGACGTTGGTCGACATTCACAAAAATGCACACGATATGACGACGGCAGAACTGCTGAAACAGCTGCGCCCTGCGATTGAGATAATACCAGACAATCACATTAAACTGCGAATGATAGGGTATGGCATGGGGGTGCGTACGGCCCTGCGCAAGCCAAGACCAAATGTCGGAACAAATATTGCAGGTAATAAAAAATTTCATACCGAACAACGTGGCAACATTGGAATTATTGCGGTTCCAACGCTATCAGGATGGACAGACGATGAACGGAAAATGTTTGAGAAACAGTGGCGCACAATTCTGCCACAGTCAGAAATACTTATCATTGACCTGCGCGACAATGGTGGTGGCAACAGCAAACCCTTGTCCGACATGGCAGATTATATTTTAGGCGATGAAATCTTCCCATTTGCACGCAGACAATATATTCGAAATAACCCGGATGCCAATGCTGTCAAAAAAATATACGAACATGAAAACGGCACCAAGTTCAATATTAAATCAACGACAGATCCCATTATTTACGAAGACAACAGCAACAGTGATACATTACCAAAATTTGATGCAACACGTGCAGGGTTTAATGGGCCAATTTATATCCTGATAGACGGTGGTGTAATGTCATCAGGGGAACTGATATGCACCCTGTTGCGCAACCACCCAAAGGCAAAGTTTGTTGGAACAAACACACGTGGTGGCGAAGTGTATGGCTATAACTATGCAGACATATTATTACCACATTCACATATGCAGTTTAATGTCGGCTGTGTATATCGTGAATTATTTACAGAAAATTTCGAACTGAACGGTTATACCCCCGACATCAAATGTCCAGATGGCACCGATGCATTTGCCGTTGCAATGACCGATATTGAAAAGAACAGAACAATACAAACACCGACACCCGAAAGATAAAGGACAGATAATGCCACGAATTCATGTCATTGGTGCGCCGGGGTCTGGCAAAACAACATACGCGCGGCGGTTGGCGACGGCACGCAAATTACCCCTGTGCCATTTAGACGAGATTTTTCATGACAATTCTGGCACTGTCCCACGCAAACGCACCGAATCAGAACGCACAGAAATGGCGGCTGAATTTGCCCAGGGCAAAGACTGGATATCCGAGGGCGCATCGTTTTCCGACTGGGTAAATCCAATCTTGAAACGCGCAACCGAAATACACATTGTATCCCCATCACGCACAATACGCGTTTGGCGACAGATTAAACGATATATCCGCCGAAAAATTGGTATCGAGCAGACAACATACCGCGAAACACTGCGTGGCCTGTGGGGTGGTATAAAATGGACATGGAACTATGACCGTGATACATTACCGATAATATTACAGAAAATCCCAAAACACACCAAAATCAAAAAGGTAAAGGCATAGATATGAAATACGTACCAGATATGAATTTATTACGGGCATATTCTGATGTCACAGATCGCCTGCCGGCACCGACACTGGCAGTGTTTGAATTTGACAATAAAAAACTGATTTACTGTGGCACCAAACATTCCGCAGACGTGTCATTTCAACTGATTGATAAATGTTTTAATGACTATGACATAGATTGCGTAGTGACCGAGGTGCATCGCAATGCAGAACCTGTTAAAATCCAAACACATACACGCAGCAGCAATGAATTGACATATTCTGCACGACTGGGGTACAAGCGTGATATTCCGGTTATACTGGCCGATTCCAGCAAGTACGATTGGTTCACAGATTTATTAAAGGTTGATAGCAATTACCTAAAACCATTACAGGTGTTTTTCATGCTGGACGATGCGTACACATACAAACAACACTTCAAAGAAAACTATTCAATTGAACGCGCGCTGAAAAATACAATTCACAAATACTGGGACGACACACTGCCCCCACCAATGACCCGGGAAGAATTTCAAGAACACTTTCTGGAACAATTCGGCATTGAAATCACCGATGATAACATCAGTGATATTTACATCACACACCCTGAATGGCACTGCCCAGACAACAATGGCAGTCTGTTGAATAAAATGTGGTCAGATATTGGCATGATTTCACGCGACCCATATATGGTAAAATGCATTTTTGATGCAGTAAATTCTCACGATTGCGTTCTGGCAACATTTGGCGCAGGCCACCTGAACAAGCAAATACGGATTCTGGAACAGGCATTCGGCAAACCAACATTTGTAGATATAAAGGCATAGACATGACAGCAATGATGTTAAACCAGGGACCAGACAGATAAAAACAGGGATTGAACATGAAAAAGAATACTTTTGAACATGCTACACAACAGATAGAATTACGCACGTTTTATCATGGTTCTGCAACAAAAATAGATGGCGACTTTTTAGAACCCAAAGAACAATTTAACAGCGTTCAAAACAAACGTGTCGTCGGCGCATTTGTTACATCAGATGCAGATTATGCAAAATTTTTTGCCTTGGTAAAATGCATATCGGGTCGCGGTCAATGCAATTTACATGGTAAAAAAATATTTTTTGAGAGAATATCCGACAGTATAAAGCCAGAATTCAATTTGTATACAGTTGTCGAAAACCCAGGCGAAAAATTTATCCACGACAAAGGCACAGAATATTATTCGCCCACACCAATCAAGATATCTAAAAGGCAAACATGTAATACGGTTGAAGAAATAGAAAAGTTGGGGTATGAAATATACGTGCTGAACGAACCGTTAAAAAATAAAACAAGCAAACAAGCCAGTGACAATTCACACGTTCAATCTGAAATGCGCCAGGCAATTGAAAACGGCGCATATCATCGCGTAGATATTGCAAATTTAATTAGGCAGCAAAAATCAAAAAGTATATTCCACAAACTATTTAATTGGCAAAAAGATTAGGCATAAATATGACAGACGAACAGATAATAAAAGCCTTACAAGCCGTTCTTGATAAAATTCACAATCCTGAAAATGGTATTTTTCAGGAATTGAATTTGGAACAAAAACGCAAGTTAGAACAAGAATTGGCCGATAAACGCAATATTGATATTCGTGATGTAAGATTTGATTTGTCAGGTCGGGAAATTTTTGAACAAAGACTTGGCGACCTGATTTCTTGCACAGGGATGACAAAGGTGTTTTTATATGTCGCACAAAATTCTGGACTTGATTTGACAGCCGCGATTACAACAGAGGCAGAATGCCTAAATAGCGGACACAGCGACAATGGACACGTGGTACCAGCGGTAAAAATGTCAGACGGCCAATACCATATTTTTGAACCACGTGCCAAAAATGCACAAGGCGCCAACTTTCAAAAAATGCTATCACAACCTGTTGCAGTTGGAAAAAATGTTTTCCACATATTGAATTCTATCAAAGATAAACCATATGAGGTTGTTGACATTATTACCACAGAACAACTGGAACAAATCAAAACAATGGACGATATAATAGAAACAAGTCGTCGTAAGCAATAATAGGGATTTTAATATGAAACTAACCTGGAAACAAAAAGATTTTGAATCAGACATTGATTTTATTCTGTTTCATCAGACAGACGATACGCCAACATGGTGGAAATCGGGACTATATCGGGCGCATCCGTCACTGGATTTTGACTATGCGCAATCGCTGCCCCAGGATAAACGGTTTGAATACCTGACCGACAACCTGCGCAAAATCAGAAACGACAAACAGGCAGATATTGAAAATTCAATTCATATGTTTGAAAACGCATGGGAACCCGTCGCCAGTAAATTAAACGATGCATATTCGTCTGCGTTTGATATAAATTGTTCGGGAATATTAAACGATATGGTGGGGCTGGTCGGATTGAACCCGATTTGTCCGCGTGATTTATCCGACAACAGTTTTTCAGTATATTATTACTTTGACCCGAATTATGCGGTGGCAATGGCATTACATGAAATAACGCATTTTGCGTGGTTTTATGTATGGCAACAACATTTCAAGGATGATGTGGCAGAATATAATTTCCCACACCTGAAATGGCTGTTATCGGAATTAGTGGTTGAAACAATTATACGAAATTCCGATATTGCAAAACTGACCCCACCACCGGAATATATCGCATATAAATATTTTTACAGTATGGATATAGACGGCAAACCGATTTTTGACACGTTGCGTGAAATGTATATAAACCGCAAATCGTTCCCCGACTTTATGGAAACTGCATACGATTGGATACGTAAAAACGAACCAGAACTGCGCGCCAAGATAGCTGAAGCAGAGAAATAAAAAGGACATAAAATGAAATACACCAAAGGCGGAAACTTTACCACCCAGGAAATGAGTATGCTGGAAACGCTGCAAGAACTGCAAGATGTGATTGATATAGCCAAGATGTTTTGTGACAACAAAAATGATACTACATACAAAAATCTGGAATTTACAGAAGACTATATCACACACCTGCGCAAGAAAATCAAAATCGCATTGGAACACGTGCCAGAAAACATACAAAAACAGGAATACCTATAACAAACCGCCCATACGGGCGGTGTTTATTTATTGTATTCTGATTTCAGTTTTGACCATATCATGTTGTCATACAGCTTATTGTCTGGGTATACACCGCCCTGGCGTGCAATACCGTCCAGATGAAAGCCAGACGAACGAATTGAATTTGCGCTGCGCACATTATCGACACTGCATTGGCGTGTGATACGATTTGCCCCCAGTGTTTCAAATGCAATTTTCTCTATCGCATCTGATGTTTCGCGTGCAAAACCATGTCCCCATGCCGAACGAACCAACCAAACCGTCGCCATCTGTAAAGTTTTTGTTGCACCATCATGAAAGAATAACCGGCGATACCCAATTAGTTTTCCGTTGTGAAATATGTACAAGTTTATACCATTATCGGACGCCCATTGATATTCAATTTGCATTTGTTTCAGAATTTCGTCTGCGTTGGATGGAACTGCACTGTTATTACAAATTTGATTATAATAAAAGTCCGCTGGATTTTCATTCTTTACCGCTTCAAACACAATTTTTGCGTTGTCAGGTGTAACATCCAACTGACGCATTTCCAGACGTTCTGTTTTTATTGTTTTGGGTAATTTTTTTATCGGATTTGTCATACATTTTCCTTTTATTATCCCATTTATTTTATCATACTTTTTGTTAAAATGCTATGTGAGGCGATGTGTGATGCAAGCGGACCAAATCAGCTGTCTGAAAAAGCACCATTTGGTGCGTTTTTTCGTTTCTCCCATCCCTCAGCAAAAAAACTGTGATGCAAAGTGTGATGCACTAATAAAAAAAAACCGCCCGATTGGGCGGGGGTATATCACCTGTCATTTTGGTCGTTGTTTTTTGCCCAGGACTTTTGCATCTGATATTTTATTTCATCAAATCTGAATTCTGCAAAACCAATCAATTCCGCCGTCAGCATTTCTTTTTCAGCCATCGTAAATTTGCGCGGTTTATGGGTTGCGACAAAATCCGCACGCATTTGGCGTAATTTTGTAGTCTGTTCCCCTGTTGGCATTTTGTGTGGTGACAAAGCTTTGTCTGTGCGAACAATATTATTCTGGCGCAGGTTTATGTACGCCATATCGCCGGGACCTTCGGTATAATTTTGATATTTGAAACCAGTCAGACCAATTGATTCAAAATACAAAATCATACGCTGAAAGAACAAGTTTTCTGCGCTGTGGATATCAAATAATGTTTCCAAACCTAATTCTGTTTGTATTGCATCCGCAGACATTGTGCTACGCACCGGTTCGCATATCCAATCAAACTGCCACGGAACATCAATGTCCTTATCCAACACCGCTTGTTTTGCTGTTTCAATCTGTTTGCGAAACTCAGTTTCGTCATGAATATTCAACACACGAATAAAGTCGGCAATTTTATCGCCACACATATACTGAAATAAAACACCCATAAAATTCTGAATACTGTGGTCGTTCAGGTCTGGTATTTCATCCCAACGCCCAGCCTGCAAATTCACGGGTATTATCTTGGGCTTTGTAATATCAATATTTGGGTCGCGTTTCCATTTTCCTTCGTTCAAATTGGTTTGTGCATTCACCAATTTGCCAAAGTGTGTCAATGGGCGAAAATAATCAAAATCATAATAAGTGCCATGATACATTGTTAAAGGTTTGCCATCTGTCCCCAACAACACTGGTGATAACCAATCGGGCATATCAATCAGAGTAAATTTTTCACCGTCGTATTCCAGTTTGAAATATTCTGCATTTGGCATACCGCCACGTGGCCATTTTACATCTGTAAATTGTTTGATTATATTTTTCGCCACCCCAGTATGTGTTGCAATGGCGATTGTTTTGCCGTCTGAGTTCTTTACTATATCCAATATTGCTTTACGAACACGCGCAATAAACATATTATAGCTTTCACCGTTTGGTGGGACATAATCGTCATTAGACAGCAATGCAAACGGCACATAAATTACATCACCCGACATATCAATCGGGGTATCTGCAGGGCTATCAGTCAATTTTACAATATGCCCACAAAAATCCCCCATATTCCATTCACGTAAATCACCGTTTAATACAATCTGTTGATTGCCAACCACCGCACGCGCAGTATCCACCGCACGCGATAATGGCGATGAATATACGACATCAAAGTTTACATCCGCCAGCTTTTGCGCCAACGCCTGTGCCTGAGCCGCACCATTTGCATTTAAAGGCACATCCAACCAACTCTGCATACGTTTTTGGATGTTTGCGTCTGTTTCGCCATGTCGAAAGATATATAACGTCTTTTTCATTATTCCATACCCCATGATAGTGTGTTCTGTTTGATTCTGATTGCCACGGCCAATTTGCCCACAAAATCGTAATCTGCAAAATAATCCATCAATGCATAAGACGGTTTTTCAAATGGCTGATTTTTATATTTTTCAAAGTGCGCCTTTGTTGGCGATGGCCCTGGGACATAGTTTTGTTTTGCAATGTCAACCAACTGGGCGTTAATCGGCGATTTATGTGGCAATTTATTATACACATAATGCGAAAATTCATGAATAAAGACAGACACAAATCCCGCAAAATCTGTCATTTCTGTTGTGGAAATGCTGATAGTTTTATCCCAGTCATAGCCACCGCCCATACCGTCATGGCTGGCAACAATAAACTGCATTTCAGAATAATCAGCGGCACCATATTTCTGTGCCATTTTTTGATACAAGCGCACCCCAAATTCGGCACGTGCCGCATCATTCAGCGTGGCATAGTTAATCGCATCAGCCGACAAAACGGCATCATTAACAATAACCGCCTGCATATTTTGAAACAATGTTGCGGCATATTTTTCAAATGCCACCGCATCAAATGGAACCAAGGCATGCGCCGCCTGTTCTAATTCCGCCAATCTGTGCGCATTTGCGGTAAGTTCACTTTGCACCGGTGACAAGTTACCAGCATATTTTTTTAATAATTCATTTTGTCGGGCGTTTATACGACTGATTTCCGCACCGATGGCGCGATGTTTCCGGCCAAGATTTATATCAAATACCGAAGATTTTGCTGTATCTTTTCTCATACTGCCACCTTTGAAAACATTTTCATATCACGTGGCTGCCCACGCAGAACAAAGTATTTGCGCAAGACACCCTCACACTCATAACCACAACGCAAAGCCACCGCTGCAGAACGAATATTCTGTTTGTCCAGGGTCAATTGTATGCGTTGCAGGCCCATATTGGCAAACCCTATTTCGGTCAGTTTATTTAATGCGCGTGTCATTATGCCACGACCGTTAAAGCCATGTGCCAACCAATAACTGATTTCGCCCATATTGTCGTCTGTATCAACAAAGCCAATCTTGCCGGCAATTTCACCATCTACCATAATAAAGTAAGCGCATTTATCATCTCCGTATGACTTTTTAATATTTGCCAGCGCTTTATCGGTTGTGGTATAGCCATCAACCCATTCCAAGAATTCGCCCAGGAATTCACGATTGGCATTTATAACCGACAACAACCGTTCCGCGTTTTCCACCGTTGGTTCTAACTTATCCAACCGGAAATCACCCATATCAATACTACGCAGAAATTTGTTTGTTAGAATTTCCATTATATTGCCTTTGATTTATTTTATGTATTTTATCACATTTTTTATCAAAATGCTATGCGAGGCGATGTGTGATGCACGAATAACTACAGTTCTTTGATTACGCGTGCAACGTGTGTAAATTGCTTGCGGTTTTCTTCGTACGTTTTTTGTATTTGCTTGTTGATATATATTTGACGAATACCACCATATATTGGCAATAAATTCAAAACAGTATTTTTTATATTATGACGCAACAAACGTGGCCATGCCATATCAACCAGTTCACTACGAATTTGCGCCAATGGCTTGTTTTTACCATTTGAATCTTTGTATGGCACCATTATATCCCAGTCGTACCAATTATGCCATTTTATCATACCGTCTTCACGCAGTGACAATTCCATTTTTGTGTATTCTGGTTGCAGACCGCCACACTGTAATAGGGGATAATAAATTTTATAGCCTATGTTATTTTGCTTGGCACGACCAATACGCATTGTTGGGCCTTCTTCGTGAATTACAATGCGCGTATTATTAGCATAGCAAACCTGGAAATACGGATTAAACCATGAACGATTTTCAAATTTTAATTCTATGCCACGTTCGGCAAAAAAATTTGGTATCAAGACACGTTCGTTGGACATTTTAGCATCCAACGCACACGACATCAGGCGAATTTTAGTATGCTTAAACTGTGGGTCAGATGCCACCGCGCAAATAACATCACGAACACAATCAATACATTGTCCACTGCGATATCTGTCCACAGACATATCTAGTTTCAAAACCTTGTTTTGTTTACCCAGTTTGGACTGAATATACCTTAGGTCGCCAAGTATTTCATCACGATGCGCCCCATTTATCCATCGGGCATTTGTCTGAACCGTATATTCGTCTGCATGAGATAAATCAATATTCGAAAACACATCACGCATATAGTGCGGATGAATATCATATATCAACGACCATTCACCACCGGTCATACAGATATTAGTAAAATTACTGTCACGCTGATTTCCATAAAAAATAACATCATCCACAGGAACTGTATTCAATGGATTTTCTGGGCCAGAACATTCAAAACAGCGCGCACAATTTTCGTTGCATTTATTCGTTAAACGAAAACGTATATCCATGGGGGCATCTTGCCACTGGGCATAAAAACGCCGCTTTTGAAAAGGATACACCAACAATTCACGAAAACGTTGCGAAAAGCTGCGATTATCGCGACCGTTATTCTGGGGTATTACAAATACTTCATCTTTATCTGTCATAACACATACAGTAGCACAAACTTATTTATTGTCAACAAGATAAACTATGATACGGACAGATAAACAAAACCTTATATGCATAAAAACATTGCAGGACCCACGTTTTTCTGTTATAATATTCACGTATGACAAGGAAAATAGTATGAAAAAATATATGCACAAATTACCGACAGTTGCCTTGGCTATGTTAATGTTAGCCGGTTGCAAAAATAACAAGACAGGATTTCTTTCTGGTCCAGATTACACAGACCCATCATTTACACAGGATACAGTAAAAGTACTGAATGTTAGGCAATCCTATTATGGTCACTCTCCGCATTTCTGGGGTGTAAATCGCCAAGGTACTGTTATCCAGGGAGACATATGGTTGCAGCCAGGTGTGATATTTCCGCACGATGGCGATGAAATTGTGGTGCGATATCAAAAACCACAAAATCCAGCAAAGGATGTGGCTGTGTATGACAATATAACCCAGCGCAAACGTGCCACAGAGTACGTTAAACAAAACCAACGATAAAAAATCAAATATAATAAAACCGCCCCAAGGCGGTTTTTCTGGGCTGTTTGCTACAACCGTAGGTTGAATTGCATTGTGTTTTATCTTTATGATTGATTTTATTCTTAGTTTTTGGAATAATGTCGTGGTCTTGAAATTTTTTATATATGCAGGAGCGGACTAATGAAACACAAGATTATATGGAATGCGATTGAACGTCTGGCCAAGGATAACAATTTATCTTGTTCTGGGTTGGCAAAGTTAAGCGGTCTGGATGCGACGACATTCAATAAAAGTAAATGGTATTTTCCAGACGGCAGTCCACGTTGGCCATCATGCAGCACAATATCCAAGATAATCGCCGCGACGAATACCAGTGTTGAACACTTTGCGGAAATATGCGCACAAGAAAAACAAAAACTAACCGCCGAAAATGCAATGGGGCAGTAATATTTATTGGTTGTTTTTTATAATATTCAATATATTGATTTTTATAACCAATGTATGCAATAATAACACTGTACAAAAAAGAAGCCACAAATGATAACACACCTTGACATTTGGAATACAATTGATGAAATCGCAAAAGAACAAAACCTCAGTCCATCACGACTTGCAATAATTTGTGGCTTAGATCCAACTACATTTAACAAATGCAAGCGTAATGACCCAACAGGGCGCGAACACTATCCGTCATTCGCATCTGTTGTAAAGGTTTTAAATAAAATGAATATGTCGATTACAGACTTTGGTGTCATATGCGACAGGTTGCGCACCAAAGAAATCGACATTCAAGAATAATCTACCCCTACATCAGAAACCTGTACATCTGTGTCACTTTGCTGATATTATAGATTGTATATTTCTAGCGTGTTTTGTAATGGTCGCAGTATTTGACGATTTCATGCGCCAGTTCGTTTATCTGTTTCAGCATACGGTCCATTTGATGAGGGGTGCAGCCATGATAAATTCGGCAGGCATCAACAATTTCACCGTTTGGACCCTTGTACCACTTGATTTCTTGACCGTCTATGGTTGGACAACAGAGGAACCATCCGGTAAACCAATGGTGACCAAGTTTGCAACGCTTGTCACAGCCATCGCAAATCGTTCCATCTGGCCCAGTATGCAAATTTGTTTCGTTTTCCTGTGTAAATGACATTTTTATTACCCTTTATACTTTAATTCTATTATGAAATTAGCATAAATTGATGGGTTTTCAAGTTATATTTGATACATACAAAATTGACCTTTTAGGCAAAAAAAAAACAAACACCGCCCATTTGGGCGGTGTGGTTGTTTTGTTGTTTCTATCGTTGTTTTTCTTTTACATATTCTGCAGCACGTTTGCGCTGGGTTATGTTGTCAAACACAGCCACAAACTCTGCTGGATTATGTGGCTTTTGATACCGCACAACGATTTCATCACCATTGAGCGGAAATATCACATCTGGCTGCAACGATATGTGTCCCTGGACAACAGTACCTTGGCGATTTACACCCCAGAAATGCTCAGGCGAACCATAGTAGCCATGCCTAACATTTAGTACTTTTACTGTATCCTGTGTGTAAGATGGGTCTGTGTAATCTGGACCAGAAAGAAATCCTGTCTTGTTATTTTTGCAACCGGCTAACATTAACATAGCCAAGGCAACTGTCGGTAATTTGTGCATATATTTTTTCATTTTGTTTTCCTTTTATCTTGCCTTATAGTGGTCGCACAAACGGGCAATTTCACGAGCCTTTTGTAAAAGTTGTGCTGTAAGTTTTGTCTTCTTTGCGAAATTATTTCTATAAAATACGTCAGCGCGAAATGTTGCCCGCACCAGGCTACCATATTGGTTGCGGTAAATTTCTATGCGTTTTCCGTCAATCGCTGGTGCAACAAAGTGTATAGGTCGTCCCAATTTGAACAAAAAGAATTTACCCGGCTTAATTTTAGCATTTGGAGCACGACCTTCGTCCGTAAATTCTTCCCAACCCAATCTGCACCGCTTGTCACAGCCATCGCATCTGTTGATATTTATTTCATTTTCTTGCGTAAATGACATTTTGTATCCTTTTATACTTTAATTCTATTATGAAATTAGCATAAATTGATGGGTTTTCAAGTTATATTTGACACATACAAAATTGACTTTTTTTGAAAAATCTGGCACAGCACCCCATTTTACACCGATTTTTTTACATTTTTTAACAGCACCTCAAAATAATTTCTATTTACATATTCGGGTCAAACATCATATACCCCGAATCCGTTATTGCGGTTGGTTTTATTTTACCCGTTTGCACCCAATAGCGTATTGTTGATGTTGGAACGCCTTTTATTTTGGCATACTTTGCAATTGTCACCAGTTTTACACCGCTTGCATCTGGGCGGTTTGTGTCCAGCATATCTATTGCCGTCTTTAAAGACCGATTTAATGCCGACAACATAAAGCTATAATATGATTCACCGTTCCCAGTTGTTTGGTATTTTTCCAACGCATCCAAATAACGCTTTCTGTCTATTTTTCTGATAATAGTTGGCGTAAGGCCAGCCTGTACCAAAATCAGATTCATCAGCAATCGTGCAGTACGACCATTTCCATCCTTGAACGGATGAATTGTCACCAAACGATAGTGTGCATTTACTGCACGATATACAACCTCTTCATCAGTCGTAGTTAACCAATGATTAAAACATTCCATCAAGTCTGGCACTTTTAGCGGATTTGGTAAAACAGTCCTGGAACCAGAGATTCTAACAGGAACATTTCTGTAAAAGCCCGCATTTGGATCGTCAATTCCTGACAGAATGCACTTGTGTATGTGTAATACATCATTGACATCAATCGGCCGCTTATCCTTGGCACGGGCCATAATCAGCTCAAATGCCCGGGCATGATTTACCGCCTCTACATAATGTGAAATAGGTTTTGAACCACTGGTTATATTCTCTTCAATCGCCAGCGATGTTTCACGACGCGTCAGGGTATTGCCCTCAATCGCATTAGAAGTATAAGCCAACTCGGTCTTTAGCCAATTATATAAAACATCACGATTATCCTTGTTTTTTAACAACAAAGATAGTTTCTTTTTGTTTTCGTTTATGCTTTTTAAGATTTCAGACATTTGCTTACCTCTTACTTTAAGGTTTGTGTTTTTAATAACTATAAAGTATAAAGTAAAACAACGCAAGCACAAACTTTATAGTTTGTATTTTTAAGAACTATAAAGTTACATAAAAACCGCCCAGATGGGCGGTATGTTTGTTTTGTTGTTTCTATCGTTGTTTATAGTAATAGCAGTTTTTTGCGACATCACGTGCCTTGTCTATCAGCCGTTCGTCTGTAAACCATTCTGTGCCATCTTTGTGAAACCGAAATGATTTATGACGGCCAGTTTTAACCATGTTGCCACTTGCACCTTTGAACTCTGTTATTTGCTTAGCATCAATTGTTGGATATATATAATCCCCACTGTACACAAATCCCAGCTTGCAATTCTTGGGGCATCCATAACAACGATTGCCCTTGTGCTTGTCTGTATAACTTTCAAACGTGTCTATAAGATAATTTGTATTATTACGCAATTCCAGTTTCTTGTTCAGTCGTAATTGTATCTTGTCAATCAGCATAAAAAAGTTAGAAGAAAGCAGAGGCACAAACACGTCCGCAGGACTGCGTTTTGACGAACAAATCGCATGTCCGACATTTAGTCTGGTTGTTGCGGTTGCTATATGCGTATCATTATGAAACAGGTCAATTTTTCCCTTGCCGGACGGGTTGTGTTGGGCTTCAATGGTCATTCTTGCCTTGCCACAACGTCCCACCTCTGAGACATAGGCAATGATTATTTGCCATTTTGTCTTGTTTTCTGTTCCCATATTTTCTATAAAAACAGGACATTCACTGTTGCTTAGCATGGATTCCGCAATAGAATACATATCCCCGACTGACATTTTTATAGGCGGTTGTTCTGCTGGCATCTGTGTAAATGACATTTTCATTACCCTTTATCGTTGTTTTTCATGTAATGTCTGCTCAATATATGACAACATATATTTAATTTCTGACTGATTATTCAGTATTTCCAGTTCTGTTTTGCTGGGGCGTATAAATTTATATTGCCGACATTCCGCATCGTCTGGGGCATCGCAAATACAAGTTGAACCACGCTTGTGTTTGCAGCCTTCGCCTGCAAAATAGTTTCTACAAATTTTAACTTTTTTATTCCAAAATGCCATTTTGATTTTCCTTTATCGTGTCTTGTAATGGTCGCACAAATAAGAAATTAGTTGTGCCTCTTTTAACATGTCTTCGGTAATATGTGACATAGTTTCAGCATTTATTTTTTTTGGCACCCCATCCAGTATGACAATATTGTCCATAACAAGAAAGCCCGGCTTAACAGTTACGCCAATACTATTCAAGTATGATTTTATGGCATTTCCACCCAGCGTTGGATATACGCATTGTTTGGACACCAGTTTTCCTTCGTGCATGACCTTTGATTCTTCAAATTTAACACCAAATTCGCAGTGTTTTTCACAACCCTGACACTTGCGGACTTTTATTCTTTTTTCCTGTGTAAATGACATTTTTATTACCCTTTATACTTTAATTCTATTATGAAATTAGCATAAATTGATGGGTTTTCAAGTTATATTTGACACATACAAAATTGACCTTTTAGGCAAAAAAAAACAAACACCGCCCGATTTGGGCGGTTGTTTTTATGGCATCAGACGGGTCGGTCCACGGAACAGGAATGTGGCCTCACGCAAACTGGGCAGATCCAGCAATTGTTTTATGAATCTGGCACCGCCCATACCCCAACCACCATGCGGTGGCATACCATATCGGAAGCATTCCAGGTACCACTGCAGCCCCGGTTGATGTAATCCTTTTTCGCGCAGTTGTTCGCACAGTTTTTCGTACGACTCTTCGCGTTGGGCGCAGGTCACAATTTCAACCCCACGATACAGCAAGTCAGCCGACACAGATATAGGCTGCCCATGTTCGCCAATGCCTTTCTTGTGATAGAATGGGCGGCATTCCCATGGCCATTCGGTGATATAGACGAAATCAGAACCATAATGCTCGCGCACATATTCGCCCAGTGCTTTTTCTTCGGCGGTGGTTATGTCTGGTTCGGCGGATGCGCACCCCATTTCACGCAGGATTTCCTTGGCACGTGCCATGGTGATGCGTGGAATTGGTTTCTTTAACTGAAACTCTGATATGCCAAAGTATTTTTCAATCTCTTTGCCACATGTCTTTTTGATGGATGTCAGCATATAGCGCACCGCCTGTTCCAACTCTTGCATTACTTCTTCAAAGCTTTCGATATACGCCATTTCACCGTCAAACGATGTAAATTCGGTTGAATGCCGTGTGGTAAAGGAATGGTCTGCACGGAATGCAGGTGCAACCTCAAACACACGTTCCAGGCCCGCCGCGATTGCCATCTGTTTGAACAATTGTGGTGATTGCGCCAGGTATGCCGTTTGGCCAAAGTATTCCAGTTTGAATAATTCCGCCCTGGATTCAGACGGCGTTGCCATGATTTTTGGGGTCTGGATTTCAATAAATCCACGTTTTTCCAAATATTCATGGTATCCGGCCGTCATCGCCGACAGCGCACGCATTATCGTTGCGCCACGTGGGCTGCGCAGAGACAAGAAACGCCAATCCTGGGCTTTTTCGGGCGTGACTTCAACACTGCCCTTTGGGGTGACGGGGATTGGTGTCGCCTCGGCCAATGATATGATTTCCAATTCGGAAACGTGGATTTCAAATCCTGATTCCGTGCTGGGGGTTTTTACAACCGTACCTGTCACAGATATAACAGATTCTGTTGTTATTTGTTTTGCCAATTCAAAGGCTGCGGTTCCGCGTTCAACAACGCATTGAACCATGCCGGTGATTTCACGCAGGACAATAAACGCAACACTTGATTGCGCACGGATTGTTTGCGCGTGACCTTTGACAGTTATTGTTTCGCCAATTTTTTGTGGAATTTCGGCGATATGCGTTCTTATTTTAGACATCTTTAACCTCCTTTTGTGTTCGTTGTTTCATGTTTTAATAAGAACACAAGGACGTTAAACGCATATGCCAGCAATCTGAAAATATGCGTGACAACGTGGTGCCACCTTGTTTCGCAACACTGTCGCCAGGGTTGCCTTTTTAACTCTCGCTGGGTTCGCCATACCATTAAAGAGTCCACTGCTGTAACGGGCAGTCCCGGGAAGTTCTAGTAAGCGCAAGGAAACTTGCCGCCGTTCTTCTTCCGCCTCGCCATTGTTAGAGGGTCATCGGCTTTTCACATTCTATTATAGGGCAAAAATTTTCTTTTTTCAAGTTTTTTGTCAATTTTTTGTATTTGCCGCTTGGGCATTATTTGCTAACCAACGGGTTTTATGATAAAATATTACTTGATAATGTATGAGGGATTATTATGAAACGAAATCAAGTGATTTTATTCTATGGTCTGCCGGCAAGTGGTAAATATACGGTTGCAAAAGAAATTCAGAAAAAATGCGGCGGCGTTTTGTTGGATAACCATTATTTTTATGACTTGTTTGTAGGTATAACAGAAGTTCCAGATGAAATACGTCACGAATGGTTTCATCGTGTTGGAGATGTTCGCAGGGCTTATATGGATGTGTTAAGAAAATTTTATCCACGAAAAAAGCAAACGCGATTTATATTTACATCTGTTTTATTCCGCGGCGAAAAACTGCCTGCAAATCTACAAAAGTTTGCGCATGATATAGATGCTGATTTTATTCCCATAGAATTAAACGTGCGTAAAGATGTGTTGTTGAAACGGTGTAATACAGCACAGCGGAAAAAGCGCGAAAAAATATCAGACCCGAAACAATATGAAAAGGTGCTGAATAAATGGTTACCAAACGCATTTCATTCTAGACATGCCAATAGATTAGTTATAGATGTCAGTGATTTGTCATTGGATAAAACGGTGGCCGCGGTCAGAAAACATCTGCGACAATTTGATTAAAAGGATACAGACATGCAAAAATGGGAAATCGCATTAAATAAGTTTTTGGAACGATATATTCATGAACCTTGGTTTGAGGGGGCGTTGCTGTGCGGTTCTTATACCACAGGCAACCAAACCGAATTTTCAGACATAGACGTTGTTATTGTTGGCAAGAATAATATGGGCTGGCAGGAAAAGTCCAATTGCTATGTTGATGGGTTCTTGATGGAATATACAATCAACCCTGTTTATAAACTGGAAGAATATATGGCAACATATATGAAAAATCATCGCCATATAGACCAGAATATGTTTGTGTATGGAAAAATCTTGCATGATAAAAATGGGGTTATGAAAAAACTGCGCCAGAAATGTGTGCGCGATATTAAAAAGCCTTTCAAGCCATATTCAGAATACACAAAATCCTTTATCAAATACCATCTGTGGGACAAGTATGATGAACTGTTGTCGTTGGATGCGCGCGGATATCATATTGATATGCAATATTGGGCGGTGGTGGATGCCTTGATATCTGCATACTATGATTTCAAGAATATGCCGCACCCACCACGCAGTAAAATTGAACCAATCTTGACCGACCCAGAATTTGCAAAGCGATATCATATTCAGGCAATGCCGCCCAAGACATTTACAGATAAATTGTTGGCATGTATGAACGCAAAATCCAAGACCGCAAAAATGGATGCGGTAAAGGCATTTTATAACTATGTCATGCGAGCCGGCGGTGGATTTGATATTGGCAAATTCCGCGGCTATCAAAAGATTGAAAAACGATAAGGAAACAAAAATGAAACGTGCAATTAAATTTAAGTTAAAAAATGGCAAGGTTGTGACTATCCGCCGTGTTCGTGGTACGGACTATGATGATATGATGAAATTCTTTGACAAGATTGTTCGTGACCCCAGTGTAAAATATACCAGACAATATCCTGGGCAACCAAAAAAAGACAAGGAATCATCAGTTGCAATGTATGACAACCCAAATAATTTGTTCTTAGGCGCATGGGATGGCGATAAATTGATTGGCGAATCCACTATTACCAAAATTGCACCAGACAATCCAAAAATGCGTGGTTTAACTGGCAACACAGGAAGTTTAATACTTGATAAATATACATCCAATGGTCTTGGTGGAAAACTGAAAACTTTGGTTGAAAAATGGGCGCGTGAAAATGGGGTTCATAAACTGTATGCCGAGGTTTTTCACAAAAACATTCGTTCTTTGAATAATTTGATGAAACATGGATATCAAATCGTTGGTATAAAGCACGATGCCGCCATAGTTGATAATGAATGGATGCATATATACATTCTGGAAAAGATTTTGGAAAAGTAAGGGTATTATATAATAATTTATTATCACAAAAACGAAATTGTTATCAGGGATTTGATAAAATCAGATGCTGAAATCATTTTTTTCAGGTGTTTTTAGGGGAGTGTTTCTAGCATAGCAAGGTCGTTTGAAAAACATACATTTACATACACTCTGGGATAAAAGTCGCAGGTTTCTGCGGTTTTGCAGGGCGCGCGACACACGACAAAATTCTTCTAAAAACGCTTGACTTCTGCGACTTTTTGATATAATATTGTGTTCGCTATTCGGGCATAGTTCAGTCGTTAGAACAACGGACTGTTAACGGCCCCAGAGTTCTCCCCCTAATAGCCGACAATTGTGAAAAAATGCGCTAATAACCGCTGCTTATTAAGAAAAGGAATTTGACCGTTTACGCTAAAAGTCTATCAATATATGGTTTAACTCCAGATAACGTTTTACACGTGGTTTACACAGAACGTGTTTACACACAGTTTACACCACCTTTTCAACCCCGCAAAATACCTTAATGCCATTCCGTTGTCCTTGCTACACACGGTTTACACACCGGCCACACACAAAAGTGATTTATACAGTCAAAAAAATACCAGGAGCACGGACTTTCATTCTCCCGTTCTCACCACACATGGTTTGAATTGATTAAATACAAAGCGAAAAATATATATTATTTTTTCTTAAACAATACCGATGGACGATGACCGGAACCCGTACGCATCTTTCCAGTTGAAACAACCTTGGTTGCAATAGTCCGTCTGAATGCAGCAGGTATCAATTTGCGCCCAAGAATTATTTCATAAACCTGTTGTAATTCTCCTAGTGTGAATTCACGTGGCATCATATCAAACACTATATCAGTATATTCGATTTTATTGCGCAGACGTTCAATACCAGTACGGATAATTGTTGCGTGATCAAACGCCAAATCTTTATCGGTCAAAGTCAAATCATCAGATGTCAGCAATAATTTTCCGTCAGCCAATTCTATATCAAACCATTTGGCATCACGCGCCCCCGAATAATGCAGGTTGTTTTTATTTATCAATGCCATATGAGCAATTGAAAAGACACGTGTTCTGGGATCACGATTTACATCATCAAATGTATATAATTGTTCCAAGTAAATATCGCCAACAGCCCCAGTTTCAGAACGCAAAATTCTGTGTGCTGCATCCAGCGCAGTTTCTTTGATTCCAACAAAACCACCAGGCAAATTCCATTTACCTATTTCGGGATAATCATCACGACAAACCAATAATACGCTGAACGACTTTTTATCAGACTTGCGCCAATTTTCAGCCAAATTATTTGACACAGAAAATATCAACACGTCTGCTGTAACGGATGGTCGGTCAAATGCGGACGCGTCATAATGTGCCAAGAATTCCTTTTCTGATGAAAATGTTTGGTTTTTGTCAGACATATCTTCCTACTTTGTTTTATACCTTTGTATTTTGGCAAGAATATACGGCATTGTCAATTCTTTGATTTCATCCGGCCAGGTTGCTCTGTTCTTAAAGTAATCTAAAAATAGTTCTGGGGTCCAATTTTTGCCGTTATATGCTTTACTGGCCGCAATGGTGTCGCATACCATTTCCTTTATATATTTTTCTGGAATTGGCGCGATTTTGCCGTTTGTTCTATCAACCCAATATTCCCAATGATGTTTGTTTCGGTTTGTATGCTGTATCCAAGACACCGAATATCCATATTGTTGCTTTTCTATGTTGATTGGCGATTGGTTGCCAGCATAAAATTTAGCGAGCCGAAATTCACTGGGACGGAATTTTGATAAATCATGTGTTAATCCCTGCCATATAAGACCATATTCGACACATTCGCAAAACACATAGTATTTGTGTGTCATTATTTTCTTAAAATGCAGCCAGTAATTTTTTATCATTTTTTTATTCCTTTTATCTTTCACGAACCTTTATTGCAGGTGCCATTTGAATACGTTTAAATGCCATAGCATTGTATTTCTTTCTTATATCCGCCATTTGTTCATTTTCATCCTGCTCCCCAGCCTCGATTTTTTGTAAATATGTGTCAAGTATTGAATATTCTGGCAAAAAATCAATATCTTTTTGATTCGGCGACAATTCTGCTGTTGGTGCACGACTTATAATCGCCCTTGGGATTGCCGGATATAATTCTGCCATTTGATATACTTCGGTTTTATATAAATCGCCAATCGGCATTACCGCACCGCAAGTGTCACCATATAATGTACAATATCCCATTGCTGCTTCGGACTTGTTTCCACAGGATAACACCATCCAATTATACTCGTTTGAATATGTCATACAGATATCGCCACGAATACGTGCTTGGATGTTTTCTGTTGTGACACGACGTTGTGGTACAAAAGGCAAAGTTTTTAATACACAATCTACACGTGGTTGAATATCTATAAATTCGTGATGATTGCCGATATTATAAGCCATTTGTTTTGCCAGATTTACACTCATTGCGGATGTGTTTTTTGTTGTCATCATAAATGTATGAACGTGATCTGCACCTAAGGCCTCGGCTGCCAAAGCCAAAACTAACGCAGAATCCATTCCACCAGACAAACCGAATACAACATCGCTGAATTTTCGACTTTGTACAAATTCGCGCAGGTCTTTAACCAAGTTCGCTTTTACTTTTTTTATGTCTTTCATTTTCTATCCTTTTATCTAGTTTTTTGAATTTGTTTTGCCGCTATCAACGCATTTCCACACGTGATACGATCACTGTCTTCTTCATGACTTGGAACAAAAACAATAACATCCCAACCCATTTCCACCAACGGTCTTTCAAATTGGCGATATACATCATAATCATCGTATGATGTGGTAACATCAAACCCATTTTTTACCGCTGACTTTGTTTCGTGTATCGGGGTTATTTTAACGATGAACTTTTTTGGATCGAATAATTGAGTCAAACGTTCCGCATCCAAAATCGTGTCTTTGGTAACCGCAAAATTCAATGTATATTTACGTCCAATTGGTTGTGGCAAGGTTTTTGCCAATTCAGATATTGCTGCCAAATTTAAACCTCTATTATTAAACTGATAATCGCGTTGCGCATCGTCTGTTGAATTTATACTAAATTGTAGTCCTGCTTCGCCACGATAATCGATGTTTTTAATGTTGCACCAATCCAAAACAAACTTTGTCAGATTGTTATTGTTTTTTGGCAACATCGTTGAAACCACCGGATGTACCGTTTGGGCAACTATATATTTAGCCACCAATTCGCGTAATTGACCCTTGGTGAAAGCCAGAACATTCGGGTTAAATGTTGGTTCGCCCATTCTAGCAAAATGCACGTTGAATCTGTCTGTGTTTTTGATAGTTTCATTTTGTAAAATGGTTTCTATTTGATATGCTAATTCTTCAACAGATGCGTTACCAAAAAAACCATATTTTGGACAATCACAAAATTTGCAATTCATGGGGCACCCCTTTTGGGTGCTGATTGTTGCCACCCATTTTTGTGTTAAATCCACAGTTTTATGCTGCACGCCATTGATTTCTTTGTGTAACCCCAAGAAGTCCGCTTTGATATTGTTTTCTTTGCCATAATCACCGACAGTCAAGAATTCCAAACGATGTTCGGTATCAACATAAATTTTGCCGGTATGTGTATTAACTATTTCCATTGTTATTACCTTTGTTTTTTCATTTGTTTTGATGTGATAAGTTTTAGCTTTGTTGTATTGAATTCGGAAACAATATCATCTATTTGCTTGTTTATGCCACGACATAAATCTTGCACAACTGTCACATGATAACCGCGATCCAAGTATCCTTTTATTGCATACTTAACACAGAAATCACTGGCAACCCCTATAACATACACATGTGTATATTTAGGTCCTAATCCACATAAAAACCTTTCAATCTTGTCCGGTTGTTCCCATACATCAAATTGATTTTTCAAAACTTTATGGCAAGGATGAAGAAAGCTACCGCGCACATCCACAGCAAGTTCCCACCCCTTGGTTCCATACAAACAATGCGGTGGAAACAGTTTTGATTCTTCTGTTTTCTTATACGTTTCGCGATAATGTGTATCAAATGTCGCGATTGTTGTATCAAAGTCAATAGAATTCAAAAATTCGTTTACTGGTTTAATCAAAGATTCTGCACCGGTGACAGGCAATTTACCGTTTGCCAACACAAAATCGTTTTGCATATCAACTATGTGTAAAAGTCTACTTTTCATTTTATTACCTCTTTGTTATTTTGTACGTTGTAAAATTTGGCTTAACACCATTTCTGTTTGTTTTTTATAAAGTCTTTGTTCTATTTCGGCGTGATATTCACAAGAATTTGTTGCTCGTTTGTATTTTTTATCCAGCCTACCCAGGTTGTGAGCTGTGGCGGCTGCGATATCTTGAACATCACGTTGCATAACATCTTTGTCTATTACGCCGTCACGCACGACACGAACCATTGGTTTATAAAACATTGTGTTTTTATCGTATGTGCGTTCAATACCGTTCTTTGCATTAACGCTGATTATTGGAAATTCCAAAGTTCCATATGATTGTTCGATAAAGCCATGCGATGTTATAACGTCCCCCATAAAATTGCCGTTACCATCTAACATACGAAGTATTTCTGTGGCCCCTGGGATTGTACGTTTGATTGCATCCCCAGATATTTTCATTTTATCGACCCCATTGATGCTTTTTAATTTATAGACACCACCCAATGATGGCTGGTCTGCGGCAGTCACAAGATTTGTTCCCACTGCTAAAATATCGACCTTTGCACCGTTATCCCATAATTTTGATATAGAATATTCATCCAAATCATTACTTGCGATAATTTGGCAATCGTGCAAACCTGCGGCATCTAATAATTGACGCGCCTCAATAGACAATTTGGCCAGATTACCGGAATCCAAACGGATTGAATCCAAATGCACACCTGTTTTTTTGGATGCAGCAATCGCGTTTTTAACACCTTGGATTGTATCATATGTATCAACCAAGATTGTGGTGTTTCCTTGGTTGTGCAAAAGCCAGTTTTCAAAAGCATCAATTTCGGTATCGTGGCGCATTACAAAACTATGTGCGTGCGTTCCAACCCAACCCAGATTATATTTACGTGCCGCATCAGCATTTGATGTAGTCAAAACACCACCAACGGCTGCGCTGCGTGTTGCACGCATACCATACATATCTTGTGCGCGGCGCAACCCGAATTCCATTACTGGACGACCACCTGCAGCATTAACTATGCGTGATGCTTTGGTCGCGATTAAACAAGATGCGTTTAATCCATTCAATATTGCGGTTTCGACCAGACCAACCTGCCACTCTGGACCAGATACGCGAACAATTGGTTCGTTTGGAAACACCAATTCGCCCTCTGGGACAGCATCAATTGTCAAAGATAATTTTTGATTACGCAAAAATTCCAAAAATTCGGGTGTAAATGATGGTGCGCCATCTTTGTTTTTGCAGCTTGCTAACCATTTAATAGTATCTTCTGAAAATCCGTAATCAGATAACCATTCTAAAAATGGTCCCAATCCTGCTGATACAGTATAGGCACCACCGAATGGATTTTTGCGAATAAACATTTCATAGGTTGCAGGCTCAAGCGCTTTGCCCTCTAAAAATGAAGTATGGGCCATTGTCAGATGATATTTATCTAACCACATTTTTTCAAGATTACTGTCGCGCAAAATTTCCAAATATTTTTCACGCAGATTTGTATCCGAAATTGTGTCTGCGATTTTGAAAAGTTCATCAATTTTATTTGTCATTTTTAATCCTTTTGGTTTTATGGTTTTTGTTATTTACAAAATGATAATAATACAATGATATTATTATTGTCAATATATTATTATCAAAAAGTTAAAAACACATAAAAACAGTGTAAAAACAACAAGAAAGACCCTTTATTATTTTTTGAACAAAAGACTGGACAAATTGCAATAAATACGGACAAATACGACAACCGTAAAAGGATTGTCTATGAAATATACGCATTTTGACGATATTGAACCAAGTAACAAGACTGATTTTATTATGCTTTATTTTGCGGCTTGCCGATCTTTGCGAGAACTTGAATCTGCAATTCGCCGAACAAACGGCGGCAAATTGAGCTGCCGCCAGGCATGGTTACTCCGCCGCATCCAGCGCAAATTGTCCCAAATGGCCGCATTTTGGAAGAATATATTGTAATACATATTATTATGACTTAAATAAAAGACATATAAACATTATTAAACGTTATGGAGACACTGTTAGAATCGCTCCTTACATACACGGATTATTTACTGAAATAACACTTTAATTTTGTTTCTGTCATATCTATCACAGTAGAATAAACCGAACCCAAAAAATTCTTCATATCATTTGAAAGCTTTTCTGTTGACACACCAGGCTGAGCAATAGCGAATTCAAACTGTACATTTTTATAGGTTAACGCTTTTTTTATCTCCTTCAAATCCGCGATACCACCTTTATAAAAGCGTAGCCCTTTTAATATTCCTGTAGCATTTCTATACTCGATATGTTTTATAAGCTCCTCTGGATTCCATTTATACCTGAGAGAAACTATCGCTTGACCGGCAACTTCATACAAATCTGATATTCTAGCACCAGCAATTTGTTCAGAATATTTACAATGCACCATCTCAAAAAGCACGTTTTCTTCATCAACAAAGATACCGATTACATCCGCAGATTCTCCAGAATTATCATCATTAAATATGATTGTAGCACCACGTTCAGAAAGTTTGTTCATAATATATTCTTGAATAGAATGTTCCCTTCTGGTTATCCCCTTATAAAGGGACTCTGTTTTGTAATCTACATCTGTCCAATCAAGAATCTCTATTCTATCAGCTGGAATTTGAATTATTGGTTCCTCTCCATAGTCAGTATGAATACAACCAGATATTGTCGCACCATTTAGCAAAAACATTGTTGGTGGATTAACCTCAAAAAATTTTTTCAAAGATATTCCTGAACTATACAACCCTTCAATCATTATATTACACTCATCTAAACCTAAAATTTCAAAACCTCTCTCGCCTCCTAATATCATAGAAAAATTTATCTCTTTATCAAAAAACAGTAACTTAAATTCAGCTTTAGTATCTTTACATGAAATAGTTTTTAATTCACATTCTGATAAAAGCAAAGATTTCTCAGGTGATTCACCGATTGTTATTTTATGCAATCTATCATATAAAGATTCAGACCAATCGGTTGCTAATACAACAAGCCCTTCCGGAAAATTGGTAATTTCTTTTTTTGATGCCGAATCCGCCAATAATTCATCAGAATTGATGCTTGTATCCGTTATTAGCTTTCCCATATTAACGCACCAATTTTTCCATTCTTTTAAATTACCTACCCTCGCAGGGCTCCATACTTTTCCTTTCACTGAAGCCCCGACACTCACCGGCTCACCCTCTCTATAACCAACACCTATAAAGTCAGACTTTTGATATCTTTTACCCGCTTTCCATCTTGTAAGTTCAGTGGTGACGTCCGCACCAATTAAGCTAGAATATCTATGTAAGTGGTTCGCTGGTTTAAAAATGCCCGCCTTCAAGATACTTAGTCGTTTTATAGAATGAAATGAGCGAAAAACATCGTCTCCCATTATTCTTTGTGCAGCATTATTAGTTATAGCAGCAACAAGCAAATCTACGTCAAAACGCTTTTCTGTATAACACACATATAAAAGTTTTGATGATGTATCATAATATATAGCTATAAGATCCCATTTTTGGTCGCGCATTTTATTGTTTTTCGCCCATTTCACTTTTTCCCTTTTCTGGGTAGTAAAATAAAAAATATTTTCTGTTGTATTTACAAATGGTTGTGATAGGGAATATCGTTTTAAATCAAATGCCGTATTAAATTTGCTCCAGTCAACAGCATCTGTACGAAAACAAACAAAACTTAAGGCCGGGTAAACCAGTTTTGGATTAAGTTCTACATCTGGCGAATCAAATCCTGTATAAGGCTTGCAACCTTGTAAAAATGTTAATAAAGATTCTGCTTCGCGCTTTTTTGCATCTGCAATATCGCTAATGAGATTTTCCCAACCGACTCCCTCTTGAAAAAGATTTTCTAATTCTATAGATATGTCTTCATCCGCATAATTCACAACAAATGAAGCTTCTCCTAATCCTTTTTGAGTACGAGTAAATCTACCAATAAATTGTAATAACACAGATAGAGATTTATGAATATCATGAACAGCGGCTATCTTAAAATCTGGATAATCAAAACCTTCTTTTAACATATCAACACAAATGATTATGCTATATTTACCTTCTTTAATCTGCTGTATAAGCTGCGTTTTTCCCTTAATACCTGAATGTACTAAAACGATACTTTCATTTGGAAACCATTCTTTATATTTAACATATAATTGTTCAGCATGTTCCCTAGTTTCTGTACGAACCATAACTTTATGACGCGTCCAACCTCTTTCCCTGTCTTCATTTAATTTTTGAATTGCTGCATAAGCAATAGCTTTATCTTTCTTAGCAGGATGTTTTTCATCAATTGAAATAAGGGATATTTTAGAAAAACACCCATCATCCAATGCTTTTGACATGGGATAATTATATACAATTTTTCCTTCTATTGGTTGTTTATCGTTACGGTATGGAGTTGCTGTAAATTGGACAATCTTCGAATCTTTAAATAACACTTTTATGGCATTCCATTCTGTTGCCATTATATGATGCGCCTCATCAAAATAAACGTGCGAAAATAAATTTTTTAATAATTTTTTAATATCACCATCTGTTCTAGCAATAAGCGCAGGTGTTGACACTACAACATCAGCTGTCTTAATATCATCAATATCTTTACTACTAGATAAAATTTTATTTAGAACAAAAACAGTAGGGTTTTGAAATTCCTGGTTAATAGTCCCTAATTCGCGTAAAATACCCCAAGTAGAAAACTTTTCAGAAATTTGATTTTTAAGTTCAATAGACGGAACTATAACCAAAGTCTTTTTCGCTCTATCCGCTAAGGTTGCAACCAACATTGTTTCTGTTTTTCCAGTTCCTGTTGGTAATACAATCGTGGCGACAGAATTTGTTAGAGACCAATGAGACAATAAAGAATAAACTGCACCAACCTGAGCAGGTCTTAACCCACCAAATTCTCCAACTCCGTCTATGTGAACATCTGTTAATAAAGAAGATTTTTCATCAGATAATATTGTAACATTGCCCGCAATTTTATATTCATTTACATCAGGTTTACGAATTATCTTTGCTTTGAATGATAACGTATCGTTATAACTTAATATGTATTCACTTTTTATGTCCGGTATTGCAGATAATAAGTATTTTCCTTTTTTTATTGCCAACTTAAAAATAATTCCTGAATTAACTTTTTCCCGTCTAAAATATATAGGCCTTTCGATGTCCACTAATATTTTATCTGTAAAATCTAAGATACCTTGTTTCGGATTCATTTTTAAACTGTACTAACTCTTAATGTATAATAAAGAAGTCGATCACATTTTTCAAGTTATAACAACAAGATCCTTAATTTATTATATTTTTATGGTATATATCAAAGCAGATTCATATAAATATGGATTTGAAGACAAGACAGTCAACGCAGTATGATAAATAATTACAACTCTTCTATACCAACACTTTTCAAATACTCCCATAATTCATCATAGTCTTTGTGATTTGCTAAAAACGCTTGATGCATTTCGTCCCAATTTTCTCGTAAATAATTCCGTATTTTTAATATTGAGTATAATTTTTCCATAATAGAATACGTTAAAATCTTCAGCTCTGCTTTCTCGCTTTGCTTCACTATTCGGTATGTGCTTTTAAATATTGGATGTTCAACAGAAAAATCAAACACTTCTACCACTTGATTATGAGCATTATACGGTTCGCCAGTTTCTACGACTATACCTTGACCTAACAACATTTTATACATTTTCTTATTTGTTACTACAATAGGAGGAAGCCCCACTTCCGCAATAAGATCTACAATATACTCTTCCTTGTCTATTATTCACGACAAATCCATTACATTAACTTGGTTTGTTATAATTTGATGTGCCATTTTTTTGCCTTATGGTTTTCTAGTGTTATCCTAGTAAAAACAAAGCATTAAATCAATCTGAAATCAATATTGAAATCAGATTGATTTCAATGGTATAGTTACTGCTGATTTCATATTTTTCGGGTGTTTTTTAGGGGACATTTTTAGCGTGGCGTGGTTGTTTGAAAAACATACATTTGCATACACTCTGGGACAAAAGTCGCAGGTTTCTGCGGTTTTGCAGGGCGCATAGCATACGACAAAATTCTTCTAAAAACGCTTGACTTCTGCCTTTTTTTAGTATATTATATGCAACGCTATTCGGGCATAGTTCAGCCGGTAGAACAACGGACTGTTAAGCATTAGAGCAAGCCCAACAGCAAATTCGAGTTTTGCCCAGATTTCTGGGTTTTTTTGTTGCTTTTTTTCAGTTCTGACGACTTAACACATTACGCTTAAAACCTGTTAAAACCTGTATAGATACCGTTTGAAAAACATACATTTTCATACCGCAAACCGATTTGAACCAAATTTTGTGTTCCACGATTTCAATACTGATTTCTGGTTGAATTCAATGATGATTTCAATGCTGATTTTTTACATCAAAAAACCGCCCGATTGGGCGGTGGTTTTATTTCTTCTCTGGCTTGGCCAAATCATTACGCAGTTTCTTGAACCATATTGCGTTTGGTCATTTTTCACCTGATATTTTCAGTTCGCAATATTTTGTTGGTTGTTTTAATGGCTTATTTTGATTGCTTGTATGTTTTGAGAAACTCTTTGACTTCTTCATTTCCTGCATAACCAAAGACATCCTGTTTGTCCTCATCTACGGCGTTTATGTCAGCACCCAGTTCAAGCAGACATTTGATTGCTTCAATAGAACCATTTAAGCACGCCCAATGTAAGGCTACCGCACCAAAACCATCAACTGCAGCATTAACATCTACTCCCTCTGAAACCAAGAATTTTATAAGCTTAACGTCATTTCCACGTACTGCACCAGCTAGCGGAGTAAAGTATTCACCACTACTGTTATATGTTTCTTCCGTGTTAATTTGCGCACCATACTGAATTAGAAGTTGTGCCATATCATAACTCTTTGCGTAGTTAATAGCAGGCACGGGGTTTCTTAGGGTTGTTTCGTTGGGATCGGTTCCCCTTTCAAGTAATATTTGCACAACCATTAACATATCATTCATTACTGCTTGCTGGAACAAATCATCTACATATTGACTGACCCTTTTTTCTAGTAATTTGCATACAACTTGTTCATTTCCGTGTTTTAATGCGTATTCCATTGGCGTTTTTTTCAGCTTGTCCACTCTGTATTCTAAACGTGGGATTTTTCTATGTTGGTTCTCATAGTCATCTAATAACGCCTCTACTATATCCAATTGATTTCTTCTACATGCATAGTGCAATGGAGTCATATCTTGAGTATCCGTTGAACTTAAATCTGCACCTGCTTGCATTAAGAGCCTAATAATGTTTTCGGATGCGAATTCTGCGGCATAAGACAATGGTGTTCTATAAGCCTTGTCAACTGGATCAACCAATGCACCAGAGCTAAGCAGAAATTCAACTGTGCTATATTCGTTTGCAATACAAGCCTTATGCAACAGCGTTTGCAACTGTTCGTCAGCGATGCTTATAGAGCCACCAAGCCTGTGATACTCTTTAAGTTCATCAATTTTACCTAGATAATCAAATAATTCTGGTGTCATGGCTATACTCCTACTATGCTATCATCCCCACTGATTTAAATGCTGCATCAATCGGGTCTGTATAGAAAGCGGTCTGGAACTTTGAAAACAGTTCTGGTGGCACTGAAGATATATCTTTTGCAGATGAGGTTGGCAGCAGAACTCTTGTTGCACCAGCATCAAATGCCACCTGGAGATTTTCCGCAAGATTGGTTATGTTGGAAACTGTACCGCCAAGGCTTATGTTACCCAGCACAACCATTTGTGACTGCAGTGAGTGCTTGGTTATCAGTGAGGCTAAAGCAACAAAACCTGCCAATCCAATTTCCATCGGGGTTCCGGTGTTGTTTAGTTCGACCACGTGCAAATGATAATCATGCGCATCTGGATTCAATGAAGCCATCATCTTCGTTATGTTTGCCTTGAAAAATTCAAATGCGACTTTTAATGATTCCTTTACCTGTGTATTTGAACCCATACCTGACAATGTCAGTTTACCTGTTCCACTTGTCATCTGCGATTCTATACGATACAGGCCAAGGTGTCCGTTAGGATGACCGTTCGCAATGGTGTAAACCACACCTGGCTGGCCTTGGTCTGCTGGGATCAGGCTGTCGCCACCTTGTTCCGGCACGCTAACAAACTTTTCTTCCATTGTATCAATGTCAATGTATGAGAATTGCACATCATAGAATTCCATACCGCCAATTTTCTTTAACTGCTCTTTTACACGTCTGCGAGATTCTAATGCATAGCGCAAACAGCGTTCAACCGCCTCCTTAGTGTACCCACCGTCTGGATATAATAATTTCAGCAATCCAGATACAGTATGTCTTACTGCTATCGTATCACGCTGGTTCAGATTGTTTCCTAGCTTAAAGAACTTGTCTATCGCATCCGCAAAACTGCGTTTGCGCATTTCTCTCATAAAGCCGGAGAAGTAGTCAACTATAAATCCATACTGGTTTGTAAACAAGTCTGGGCGCATCTTTGGTATTTCCCACCCTGGAATGTATGCATGGAATCTGTCAAAGAACGCTGAATCAATCATAGTTTCTGGGAACGGTGCCAGCAAGTGGCTAGTCTTGATTAACACATCCACCGGCTGGTTTATGTTGCCAACAAATACCATACTTGCATTTGCGGATATAGAATCACGTCCACGGGCAAATGATCCGGAAGCCATGTAGTCTTTCATGATCTGCACGCCATCCTTGTCTTTGAAACTTATACCAGCCACCTCGTCAAATGCAACAACGTCCCACAGTCCAACCAGACCAACTGACCGGCGGCCCATATTATAGAACAAGTTGGCTACGGTTGTCTGTCCACCTGAGACCAAAATACTGTTAGGACTTATTTCCTTATAGATGTGGCTCTTACCTGTTCCACGTGGCCCCAGCTCACACATGTTGTAGTTGTTTTCTACGAATGGGATCATACGGCACATCAGGTGCCATTTTGTTCTTTCATTAAGGTTTACCGGTTCCATACCACTGGATCTCATCAATACATCAATCCATTCATTTTCCGTAAAAGCTTTTCTGCCGTTGAATATATCTTCCAGGTCCATACTTGGCATCTGAATTGGCTTGATCTCGTTAATACAGAATGGCGACCCCTTTCTGTCCTCATCATCAAAAATATACTGTATGTTTATAATTGACCATATGCCACCAACAAACAATTTTTCATATTTCAGGACCAGCGCATCCGGTATACGAACGCCTTTCAATCCTATGTTAGACAATGTTGCCTCATAGCAATTCTTATGCTCGTTCAGCTTAACTTCTACCTTGTCTATGATTTTGTATGCACCTGCCTCTTTGATTTTGGATTTTACCTTTTCTGCCTCGTCAGGGCGCACATAGTTCTGTGCCAGAACTTGTTTTACCCGTTCCAGTCCTTGCTCTATGACATCATTGTCATCCGATGCGCAATACATTCCCAGCAGGTATTCCAGTACATAGATAGGAACATTTGCCCCCTCTTTAATCAGTTTAGTCAAATCCTTGCGAACTACCTTGCCAGCAAAGTTCGCATTCAGCAATTGATTCAAATCACGTGTTTCAGTATTAGAATTCATCATCGTACACCAAATCTATTTTAACGTTATACTCTGATAGGATTATATCATTTGTATTTGTGATACGCAAAAAATAATCCTTTTTCTTGTCATATGGCTTGCTGATCAAGGTCAGTGTGGCCACTTGTATTCTTTCATCCATGTTTGCAGACTCGCTATCAAATGTCATATTTACAACATTTGTTATTGGGTTGTTCATGGTTTCATCCTCATAGACGGCAACCTTTATTTCTGCAGGCTGATTTTTATCATTTACTGCATCTGTCTGTATAAGTCTGAAACTTTGGATTTTGTTTGTTATTCGTGCAGGTGCAGCCATAAATGTCACACCTACATCTTGAACCCTTGCCGCCTCTTTTGCTTTACCATATACTTTTTGTTGTATCTGTATCAATGGCACAATGATTTCCTGGGGCATTGCACCACCATGGACAAATCTTGAGCCACCTATAAAATTATATACATTGGCACCACATGGGACATTGAATGTGACGGATCCATCGGCATCTGTTTTGGCGGTTGTTTCTGTTGAACCGTACAGAGAATTAGGAAATCTTGCCAATCCCTTGCCGTATGAATAGCGTTTCTTGAATACCGCTGATTCATCTGGTTTTTCCGCCTTGGTCTGGTCTATTGCTGTGCGTGGTTGATACTGGAACAAGAATCCGTGATCGGCTGTTATGAATATCTTTTTCGCACTATAGTTATTTGCCATGAATGAGACCATATCTGCGATATCCTGTATTGATGTTTCCGTTGCTGCAAAAACCTGTTCTTCTGTTTTTTGTTGGTCGCCTGTGGCATCAATCTGGTTATGATATATGTAAATAACGTTGTATTGTTTTACGAAATCACGACCCTGTTCTCTGGTCATCTTTCTGAATTCATCAAATGTTATTGCCGTACCCTTAACAGCTGATAGGATTCTTGATCTACTATCTATACCAGTTGTGGACTTTCCGTCAATCAGAACATCATTGTTTGCATTATACGATAATGTTTTATGCGGCAACAAAGCGGCCATTCCCAGCGCAGTATAAGATGGCAAAACACCCAACATAGACCCAATATTTGCTGTCAGCCGGTTCTTTGCGTTAATTACTCTTGCTAACTCATCTGCAATTTCATAACGCATACCATCGCTGATGATTACAAACGCTTTTTCGTCTTTGTCTGCAATTGGACTGATATATCTACTATAAAAATCCACCTGTCTGGAGATCTCTGGCACTTTCCAATTTTGTGCCAACGCAAAGTCCACTATGTCGTTTATTCTTACGCCCAATACGTCTATAAAGTTGTGGCAGTATAATTTTTCAACAAAGTCCAACACAGCTGTTACGATTGGACTTGTGCTTGCTACTAACTTGATATTTTGGATTGCGTGTCTGTAATGATAGTCAATCTTATACAATTCACCTGTGTATGCCTTGTACAGTGTTGGAAGGTCTGACAACGTGGTCAGCTTATCTGCGTTAGAATTTATCAGTGCCGCCATGGAACAGGCATCCAGTATCGCATTATACATGTTGTAGAACTTTTGTTCCTGATGTGTCTGGCTTGCCCAATATCCATGCTGTCGTTCACGGATGAAATCTTCGTAGTATTCAGTTTCCAACATTCCAGTTGCGCTAACTACGGCATCAGTAATATATGCCAGAAGTTTGTTTTCTATCGTGCGGAACGTCACAACGTTGGTCCACGCATCTGGGTCTTCTGTTACATCCCATGATTTTACTTTCAGTAACTCCTCCACCTGATGCGAGAATTCATCATACTTTGCTCTCTGCGATGTGCTGTCACGCCATTTTCCAAGACACACAAATGCATTATCTGCTTTTGGCAATTGTAATGCTGTTATGGCTTTGGGTTTCTTTTCGCCCTTAAAGCAGCTCAAAACATCTGTTGCAAACAATCTAAGCACAAAGTCCTTGATGTTCGGTTCCTCCGATTGGTATCCAAAGGATATATTCATCCAATTCCAGAACCCATCTGTCATTTGATGTTTTTCAATGGTTTTCCACGCATCTGATGGCGTATCCAAATCACATTCCTCGCCCTCAACCCAGTCACAAAGCAGCGATATCAGCATAGCAAAGACATCTACACTTGCAGCCTTGGTGTCAATTGCCAGCATTGCAAGGTCCATGTTTTCTGGACATAGGTCGTATGTTCCCATTGTTGATTTGAACTTTGCCATACGATTTTTTTCTGCAAAGAAGCGTTTACGTTTACTGAAGTATGTAAACAGCTCTGGTCGGTCCCCCAGGCCTAAATCATTCATTATCAGTGTTGCTGCATCTGTCTTGAATATCGGGGCGTATTTGGATACATCCAGGAACCAATCATGTGTATATTCTGGCTTTGGAAATGGTGCATACAACAGGAACTTTTCTGTTGGGTTATCAACATCAAACATTACACGTGCTTGCAGTGCCGGTATTTCTTTTAGATTGATTACTTTCACATAATCAATCTCAGCAACCAGTTCTGAAAACTCAGCATTATCGTCATACCACAAAACGATGCGGTTGTCCTCGAAGTATTTTTGTAATGCTTGCTTTATCTGTGTTTCATTCATCTCTCGTTCCTATATTATGCAACTTTTGCAACCAATCCTGTGAATTTTGGATAGTTCTGTTTGAAGCCATCGTCCAGATCAATTTCAATCTTCTGGTTAATTGCATGGTTCAGCTTTTCATCATATTCTAATAATTCCTGTAATTGTTTTTGCAGACGTGTGGCATCTTTGTTCATCTGTCGTTGTTCTGATGCACTGGTTGTCGCCGCAATTGCATCCTGTAATGCGTTTAACTGGGTCTGCATCTGGTCAATCAGTTTGATTACAAACTGCGTTCTAATACGGGCCAGTGTTTGTGAATTTATTCTGTGCATGTAAACCAGGCAATCAAATGCGTGGTTTTTACCAGAACTGAACATCCAGTAAATTGGTCTTTTTTGGTAACGGCTTGTATGGTCTTTATAGAATCCATCCAGCATATATCTGCGTATTGCCTCGGATGCAGTTTCGGTTGGCTTGCCACCCAATGCATTAGCGATAAAGTTCAGGTTTTCCTGTAGCTTGTCTTGCCCCCAAACCTTTGCAACGAATTCTTCGATACGATTTGTTGCATCTTCTGTTGGAAACCATGCTGTATCTGTTACCGGTATTACGCCATCATTGTCTGCCGGTATAGTTTGATATTTGCTGTGATCAAATCCATCGTTGTTCGCATTAGCATAAACCAATCCAATCTGATCCAATGAATACCGCCCCATATAGCATCCGATGATGTATGATATCAGTTCTTTGATACTGTCGGCCTTGAACCGTTCTTCCAGCTCTGCATCTGTCGCATCCGCCTTGTATCTGTATCTTGGGTTCACTGTCAGTGTGATTTGTTCGATTGGCACATCCGGTGTGATTTCATCCTGCAAACCATATGCATCAATAAACAGACGGTTGTTTTCTTCTTCTAATCGTTTTGTTTCGGCGATGTCCGCTGCGTTCTGTTCACGCCATGCTGCATATGATGCAGCGACCGTATCTTTGCGGAAAGCGTCCATCAACATCGGTAATCTTTCAAAATTCCATGATGTTTCGTAAGAGTTCCAATCTACACGAGACAGGCCGATAAGTGTTTTACCTATTTGCTCAGCCGTTGAGGACGGCTCTGCATAAGGAATACTTGCAACATTTCCAACCTGGAAATTAAGTGTTGGATTACAAATCGTTAAAAATCTGAATGATAACTTTGAGCACAATAGACTTGTAATTTTGAATATTTGATTTTCATCGGGGAACACACTTGATCCTCCCACATCAAAACAAAAACCTTGCGGAGAATATCTTACCCCAAAGTACGCTGAGCTAACAAAAGACCAGGTAATAGATGGCCTGAAAAAATACTGCGTATTTTGAGGTCGAGATAATAATCTACCACTTTGATCAGTAAAATTCCTAATTTCTTTCCCATCGTTTTCCCAATTAACTAGATACTCCTGATTCCCGTACCATTTTCTAAAATCCCCCCCCTTATTGTAAGGGAACCACCGCTTCCCCGATGTTCGGGCTTTTTCGGCATTAGGACAATCATATAAAACATTATTAGCAGAAACCTCGAACCACAATCTTAGGAATCTATTATTGTCTGATGTAGCCATTCCCTGTCTTGGTTCTGCAATTTCTCCCAATCGGGAGAATTTTGAAAATGATTCTCTTATATTTTCACCAATCCAATAGGCTATAGGAGTACCAGGAATTTTTTCAAATTTGGTTGGCTGCGTTTCATAAAACCAGCCACAATTTCTGTTTTGGATTGCCTCAAGAGTCTTTGGGGCCTGATTTGATGCACCTTTGAAATCTGATAACCTTATGAAACAATTGGTTTTATTCTCAACATGCTGTTTTGACACAGTGAATGTGCAAATGGGAACTGTTGCACCATCAAATCCCGAATATTCAAGCTGTATTAAAGTACTAAGATCATACTGTTCAATAATCTTCGTTCTTAATGTTTCGTATGATGCAATAAACATCCACACGAATGGAGTCATAAATCCCAGCTTTCCATTTGATTTTGTTAAGAATAAATTCTGGTCTATAAACGCTGCGAAAAGATCTGCCTTAACATCATTATAATTCTCTGCAAGGAATGCTTTTAATAAAGCATTTTGTCCCTTTGACCCCATGTATGGCGGATTGGCAACTACCACGTCATATTTCTTCGCCAAATAAGTCGCTTGCTTTACAAAGGGTTTAAGTTGTGATGCGTATTCTCTTTTCAACATATCGCCAGTGGTTTCTGCCTTGTCAAGCAGTTCAGATATGTCGTCTAATTTTCCGGTTAATTCATGCTTGATTTTTATCAAACTGCCATACGTCTGTGCATTCTCGAAGTTGTCCATCAATGACTTGATCGTTTCTGCTGATACATCACGTGTTGACAGCGTGTTTGCAATCGCATCCGCATCTAAACCGTTACTTTCTACAATATCAATAATATTTACTGGTATTGTTTTACCCAACAATCTTGGGTTATCCTGTGCCGCTTTCATAGACAATGCAAATGTTGCTAATTGTGCTGCACGTTTGTCTATGTCTATTCCATACAGGTTGTTCTTCAGTATCAATTCTGGAATATCACGCAATGCATAACCACGTTCCAGGTATATGTCACGTAGCAAATCATAGGCCTCTACCAAAATATGTCCTGAACCGCACGCAGGGTCAATCACTGTCAGTGTTTCTGGATCAATTGATTTGTCTTTTACTCTATCCAGTTCTGCCTGCACATCGGTCGTTTGTTTTGCAGGTTCAATGTAAAACTCCATTTTGGATTTCAATGGGGAATCTGGATATGTTTCAAGCCATTTTGCACCCAGTGAATTTTGAATCATGTATTTTACAATCCAATTCGGGGTGAACAACTGTGTAACTGCTGGAATTTCTTCTTTCTTGTATGCCTTGCCGGCATCCATCAGGATGTCTTTCTGTTCGGCAATGTAGAACTGATACAGCCACCCAATTACTTCTATCTGGTCAAAGTTACTTGGGTCCAGCTCTGCCATCTTGGCACGGATACTGTCCGCCATGATAAGGCCATCCGGCATTAACAGGTTTGTCGGGTCGTCTATTTTCTCGAACAATCCTGGAATTACTTTGTTCAGTTCGTTTAACTGAACCTGCAACAAATATGCATACAGCTGCTCGTCCTTGGTTCCATCCAGCAACATGTCCGTTACCTTGTTCCGATCCAGCCCTGGCATGTCCAGTGTTGCCGCATTTTGCATTATTTCTGGTCGGTCTGGATTCCCAATAATCTGGTAACCATGTGACAACATTCCATGTAATTCCATATAACGCAACGCAATCATGCGATTGAACCATGTGTATGCAATCTCGTTTATTGCCTCGGCATAGCCGATTTTTTCAATCTTTGACAGCACACCCTGGTACGCAGGTTTGATGCTACGTGGGTATGCATTGCCACCAATCAACAAATAGTCACCACTTTCCTGACACGGCAGGTTCTGATCCGGCATAATTCCGTATCTTGCTGCCTTTGCTGCAACTGCAGCCATAAAGTCCTTTCTGGCTTGTGCTGCATATGTTTTCAACTGATTTGTATTCATGGTGGTCACCGTTTTGTTATTTGATTACTACATAGTTGTCTTGATCAATTATTGCGTTCATTTCTTTTTCCAATGATTCTATGAATTTCTTCACATCTTCCTTGGTTTTCAGGTATGGCACATCTGCCTGCATGTGGTTCTGAACGAACACCGTCTTTGAACGACTTGCTATTACTTTCTGGTTCTGTGCCGTCTGGAATTCTGTAATCGCATCCAGCGCATCTTCACGACAGTTGGTGGCACGCTGTTTGTATTCATTTTCCAGGCTTAGGATGTTGTTTTCATCCGCAATTCTGGAACGCAGTTGTTGCAATGGCTGCAGACACTTGTTTGAAAGGTCTTTTTCATTATTTACACCATTGTTTTTCAAGTCCTGATGAACTTGTTCAATGAATGCATCAACCTGTGCAATGGCCTTATCTCTGTACTCTTTAAGCACATTCTGTTGCAGGGCAGCAATCTGTTCGGACAGTTTGTTTGCAGTACTTACCTTTGAGTATGGGTTCGGGTCTTTCAGAATGGCCCCCAGTTCGTCTATCATCAACAACGCATCCGTACCAAAGTATGAACGGTTTGTCTTGTATTCATTCAATGCCGTTTCAAGCTTTGACCATGCCGTAGTATTGTTGATATAGAATCCACTAACATCCTCGTATTTATCGATGAACTGCTTTAACATATCCTCGGAATCTATTATTTTGTTAATAAATACTGCCGGATCTGTAACCTGCATTATCGCTGCGATTTCTGGATAGTAAGTGTCGATTATATCTGTTCCAGGCCAATTGTTCTGGCTGTTTTTGTGGCTGCTTATAATACCACGAATTTGGTCCATCTGTTTCATACGGGCTGCAAATTCCTTTTTTGCAGCCTTGAATACCTCATCTTGGTCTGCGACAACCGAAGTGCCAAACAGGTTTCGTAACAGATTTTTTGCTTTCTGCAGCGCAGTATCACCAATTTGTGTCTTTGTGGCGATCGTTACTTCATTCCATTTGCGTGGACCAGACATATACGAAATGATTGCATCTGGTGCCAAAACATTCCCTTGGGCAACAAAGTTGATTTGGCCCATCGCATATAAACGAGATAGGATCAGCAAGACTTCGCTTTCTGGCCAACCATATGGACATGTGCCAAATCTTTCAATCAATTCTTTCAGAACAACCTGTCCGGAACGTTGTTGCTGTAATGCCAAATATGTTTCGACTTCTTTTCTGGCCTCTGCATTAGTGTTTGCTGCATTTACTCCATAGCCCAGCGCACTGTCGTCACGCAATAGCCCAACAATTTCTTCATCAGCATTCATCGACAGACGTTCCAGCAATTTCAACTTGTGGTAGTTTGCATCAACAACCTTTTCCAATGCATCTTCCAGTACTTGTCTGGCCATGTTGCCGGATACGTCTGCAACGTTCCCGGACACATAATAGTCTGCATTTACTACCAATTCTTTCAAGGTGCTGTTAATATTTGATCCACGTTCTGCATTTTCTGTTTGATACGTTGAATATATCTGCTTGCGGTCTGCCTGTACGGAACTTGAATTATTTGCTGTCAGGTATTTCTTGACCTGCAGATACTTTCTTATCTCTTTCATCAGACGTTCATCGTCTTTATAGCAAATCAATAAACCGCAATCACACACAGACGATGCCAGCACACATTTACTTGTATCATATCCTGCCGATGCAGGAACAATTGTTACGTGCAAATCCTCTGTGTTGTTGCATTTGATCAATTGGTCATTGTACTTCAGATCAAACGCAAAGTGCTTGCCGTTTGGCTTGTAGCGGAATCTATTATTGTCCGAATACAGATTAGCCAATATGGTTTCGCCGATATATTTGTCTAATTCCGTATTTGATACACTTTGACGTTGTATTTCTTTGGCCACATCCTGTTCCTCGTCAGTCAGGAAATAGTATTTATCGCCATTATGGTTAATCAGGTTCTGCCCCTCTAATCTGGCCAGACTTTTGTCAATCATATCCCTCTGTGCCAGTTTGTCTACGTCAATTTCAGATATAGTCAGGATGTTCAAGTTATCTATTGTTCCTGGCATATCATCTACAACACGGATCAGCAACAATGTCTTTAATAAATTGCGGTCAAAATCAGTTAATACAGCATTTTCTTCGGATTGTCTGATTGTCGCAATAATCTTGGTATTCAGGAATTCGCTGATCGGCGCATAGAATGTATGCAATGGGACCAATGCTGTATCGCACTGCTCATCTTTAACCGAATGAACAGCTTTCTGGAATGAATCCAGCAACGATCTTGCGCCATTTGATAGATACAGTCCACCAATTGCTCGTTTCGAAATCCCCTCAAATATCTTCTGTACCAGTGAGAACTGATATGGCAGGAACGGATAACACGCTACAAAGTCTTCCTTTGAGGAAACGGAACTGTATGTCTTTGCAATGTCTGAAAATATTGTTTGATTGCTGATTGTGATACCCTTGTTATCATAAACTGCTGATAACTCCGCTATCGCATCTGGAACCTTCTTCAACAATCTTTGACGAATTACCTCATCTACATTTGATGACGACAAAGATATTTTAATGCCAAAACGTGCAACAATCTTGGAGAACTCTACACCCTTGCCATCTTGAAAAACGGAATCTATTGCTGCTTGCGCAGTTACAACCAACCATGCACGACCTTTGCAGCGTGATGCCAGCCCCTCAGCAATTGACTGCAAGTTCAGCATCTTTGAGTTGTCTGTACCTATAAACTGACTTATTTCATCAACAAAGAAAACAATGCGTTTCTTTGGATTGGATTTCAGGTATTGTTCAACCCCATCAACAAAACTTTCTACAGACAGAGCATAATTGCTTTTACGTTCTGCTCTGATCTTGTTTGCCTCTTCAGCTGATATTCCTAAAGTTGCGCCCAGCGCAGCATCAATTTCCTTGGAATACCATTCAATACCCCTATCTCTAATTTCGAACCAATCCAGTCCAGCCAACTTCAGATTCTGGACAAAATTATCAAATTTTCCTTGCACGGACAGGAAACGTTCTATATCGGCAACATATGCGTATTTCTTACAAAATCCCATTTTTTCGTCAAACACACTCTGGAATGCTGAGAGCATTGTATTGCCAAACTGATTTGCTACCGTGTCAATATTAAACAAAATAACATCTGTGTCTGTATTCTGGACAGCCTTGGTAATTTCCCCCATTAACAGGCCATCTTCGATCTTTTCAGAAAAGAACTGCAAAGGTGTCTTTGTCTGGTTGTCCTTGGTCACAGGCTTGTTCTCAAACAGATATGATAAAATCTTAATCAAATGCGATTTACCGCTACCAAAGAAACCACGAATCCATACGCCGCAGCAATCTTTGTTTGCTGTGTTGTTATAACCATTAAAAAACACATCCAAACAATCTTGGATTTCTTTTGTTACGACATATTCATCAAGTTCAACCCAGCGACTTACTTCATCCGTTTGATCCGCTTTGATAACGCCGTTGATATTTCTTGTTACATCTCTTTCGAATATATTCTGTATTTTCATTTTGGTTCTCTTTGGTTAATCCAGCATTTTGAATGCCCGATAATAATTATTTTCTTTGAATTCGTTGAACAGGCTTAATGATGCCTTGTCATAGGTGCCAGGATAAAAAAGTATCACTGGCATCTCGTCCAGTCTGGAATGAAGATTATTCAGTATCCCATGCGCCCTGGCTATTGGGTATGATTTACCTATTCCTGTTATAATTACCATGTCTGGCTTTTTTTCTGCCTGTCTTACTTTCTCTTGTATGTATTCTGCAATTCTGTCTGGACCAAGCACACCGTTAAGTTCATTAAAAAAATCTTCCTGTGACATCTGTTTTTGCATATCGTATGCTCTTTCCAGGAAACCATAATTCCGCAGTGTTTCAACCATCAAGTTCAGGACATCAACCTCTAGCGCAGTTCGTCCCAAACGGCTATTGATGGCCTCAATGAACTTTGTTGTATGTTCACGCACTTTCAGTTCTGCGCTTGGGGCATAATCATATATGTAAAAAGCCAAGTCGTTTCCACGACCCGTCTGCGAAAAAAAATCAGCTTTGCTTACTCGCTGCAACATTTGCTGAAAGGCGAAATCAATGTCATGACTCATAACGAAACCTCCAAACATTTCAACAGCTGATATTCTTTTTTGTTTTCCAAATACACTTTCAACTCTCTGGACACATATACCGCCTGCAATTCATTCTCTTCGGACAAGAAACCCGCCTCGTTCAATGAACGATAAATACAGTCACCAATTTTATAAAATGTTTGTTCAGACCACTTTGGAAAGTCTGGATTCCCCAGCCGTGAGTTATCAACAAATCTATTCCATGCTGCTTTAGTCAGTTGCCTGTCGCCTGTTAGATACTTTTCCCTGATCGTGGACAACATGAACTCTTCCATTATTAAACTATTGCTGATTGTTGCAACCAGGATTGCTTGTTTGGCTGTATCGGCATCTGCATAATAAATCATCTTGTAAAATTCGGCATCAAAGTCATCCAGGCGGTTTTTAATCAGCGAGAACATCCTTTTTGCTGCCTCTATGCTGCGTTTCTGCAAAACGTTCTGCTTTTCAACCAATTGTCGGATTTGCTTGAAGTCATTCCCCTCGACCAACAAGCCAGCAATTATTCTGGTTTCGTATGTTAGCAATGACCCAGCCGTCATATCGGCCGTGTACTTTTTCCCGACTTTTTTCATTTTTTTCCTATTCTTTTGAACACTTATACCACCCGTTCCGGATCCGTGCAAGTGGATTTAATATATTTTACCATAATTTTTAGCTTTTTCCAAAAAAATCGCTTGATTTTATTGTTTTTAGGCAAAAAATTCTCCAACCCCGATCTGGCTGTGGCTTACAGAGGACCGACTTCATTTACCACTGCCCACATTTGGATTTTTGATTGATTTTTTGTTCGTTTTGTGTTATAATGTTTGCCATCAAGCGGACGGTTTTAAGCCGTCTTTTTTTATTCTGCCCTGGCTTTGTGCTGGGGCTTTTTCTATGCGAGGTTTATATGTCTGGAAGGAGAGCTGGCATGCAGCGTGCCAAAAACACTAAAAACGATGAATTCTATACCCAGTATCAAGATATCGCTGCCGAATGTGACCATTACCTGGATCAGTTTAGGAATAAGGTCATATACTGTAATTGTGATACTGAGTGCAGCAATTTTGTGCGTTATTTCTTGAACCTGAAATCCCAGGGGATTATTCGTGATGTCATCTGCTCTGGTGGTCTGGGTGGCATTGACTTTCGAAGTCCGGAATCAGTTGCTATGTTGCAGCAGGCGGATGTGGTTGTTACCAATCCGCCTTTTTCTTTGTTCCGGCAATATGTGGCCCAGTTGATTGAGTCTGGCAAGCAGTTCCTGATCCTGGGTAATCAGAACGCCGTTTCGTATAAGGATTTTTTTCCTTTGTTTATGTCTGGTCAGGTTCGTTTGGGATACAAATCCTTTGGGCCGTTGTTGTTTGATGTTCCGGTGGTTGAACCGGACAAGACCTATAAGGTGGTTGATGGTGTGCCAAAGGCGGTGGTTGCGGTATGCTGGTTTACGAACCTGCAAACACCTGACAAAAATGGTCTGGTATTGTCCAAGCAGTATTTCGGTAATGAGTCTTGCTATCCAAAATATGACAACATCGATGCAATAAATGTTGGCCGTATCAAGGATATTCCGATGGACTATGATGGGTTGATTGGTGTGCCTATTACATTCATGGGTTGTTATAACCCTGCACAGTTTGTTTTAATGGGGCTGGACGAAGAATTGACCGACAATCGGGACCGTTGCACCATAAATGGTCAACGCCTGTATGCACGCATTTTTATACGCAAGAAATCGGCATCAGTTATTGCCAATGATAATGATAACTTGACAGTCTTTGCTGCTTGATTCATAATCTTGCTATGAAGAAATTCCTGCTGATTTTATCCGTCTTGGTCTGCATATTCTGTGGCCATAGTTCGGTTGTTCATGCAGCCAGCTATCACTCTGCTTTTGAGGTTGTCTTTGATAGCGAGAAGAAAGTTCCTGAATTCAAATCCGTTGCAATTAAAAACCTGACCAAGTCTGAAACTATGGTTCATGACCGGCATGAGTTCTTGGGTGTGCGTAAGCTGATTGATATTCTTGGTGAAGTAAAAGATGAAAGTCGCAAGGTTCGTTTCAAGACCAACTATATGCGTATTTCTGACAATAATGTTGTTTCGGTGGTTGATAAAGCGACCTGGTATTATTTCATCAATAAAAAGTCCAAGAAGCCGATTTATGCCCTGTATTATCCGACCAATGATGTGACCGAGATAATGACCGAAGGTGATTTGTTGGTCATTGGCAAAGTCAGCGATACCGAGATTTATGTTATCTTGCTGGCCAAAGATTCTGACAAACGTGCCGAATTCTTGAAACGGTTTGATGGTGGTCTTGCTGCAACTGGCAGCAAAAAAAAAGTAAATGACGACAAGCCATCGTTCTGGTCTAGGTTGTGGAATAAATCCTATGAAGTTGAGGAAACACAGCCGGTTGAGACACCGGTTGAATTGCAAGAGATTAAGGCAAAGGACTGGATTCGTATCTATTTTACCCCTGGTCCTGATTGTGAAAACAACATTGTAGCCGAGATTAACAAAGCCAAGAAAATTGACATCGCCGTTTATTCTATTACCAACCGCAAAATCGTTGATGCCATTTTGGCTGCAAAGAAACGTGGGGCAAAAGTGCGTGTCATCACTGACCGTCTGATGTCATCAAATAAGTATTCGCTAGATGAAGAATTGGCTGCTGCCGGTATTCCGGTGGTGATTCATAAAAAGCATAAAATTATGCACAACAAATACGCCATATTTGATGGCAAAACGATTGTGACTGGTTCCTATAACTGGACCAAGGCCGCAACCCAGTCCAATAGTGAAAACTGTCTGTTCTTTGAGCAGCCGAACAAAGAATACAGCATTCACTTTGAAGAACTGTGGGATTTGTATTCCGATTAGTCACACAGGCGGTCATAGACGATGTTGTTTGCATCTATTTGTTCTATGGTTTCGGCTGTGTCGTTGGTGTAGTCCGCATATATCGGACGGTATAACAGGCAGTAATCACCGCCTGTTATATTTTTTGTGCAACCGCTGCACAACATCAGGATTATTAGCAACAGAATCCCTAGCTTTATTAGCCCTTTGTACGTTCTGTAAAACCGTCTTAGTCTGGCGTGCTTTTTCATTGGTCTTTCCTTTCTTTATGCCGATTAAATAAGCCAGCGCAACCGCACCGGCGATTATGTATGCTTTGTATTTGTTCCAATATTCTTTTATGCGCATCGTATGCCCTCTAACAGTTGTTCTTTGGTGTATGGCATCTGGCCGTTTTCATGCTGAATGATGGCCTTTACCAGTGCCAACATTGTGTCGTTGTCAAACAGGTTCAGTTCCGATCCGGACCCAAAGCCGGTTTGGTGGCACACGCTTTTGACGTATGCTGCGGTGTCGTTCTCAAATGATGGAGCCCACCGTCTGATTATGCCCGATACTGTGCAGATGCCGTATTTGGTTTGATATACTTTCAAGACCCTGGCCAGCGCACGAATGCCCCATTTTGGTTCTGTAAATATGCAAAACTCCCCGTCCGATGGTGGCAAAGATAAACCGGCCCATTGTGTGCCGGTGTATCTGATGTTTCCTGGATTGTTGTTTCTTATTCCCCTTGGTGGTTTGCGTTTCATTTCTTTTCCTTTCTTTCGAATAAACTTGTTATGTTTTCCCCCAGTGCTGCCGCTACGAACAGTGCGACTATTTCAACGCCAAATCCGCATGCTGCCAGCACGACTGCCGTTATGCCGAATAATGCACACGCATATCGTTTGGCAGATGGGTTTCCGTTCTTGTCACTGAATATCTTGGCTATGTATGTGATTGCGTTTTTCATCAGTTTGCCCCTTTGATTAAGATTTTTACGTCCCCACGTATCTCGTACAGGGATTCCTTGATTATCTTTAGGTCGGATTCCAGGGTATCGGTCCTGTGTTCCAGTTGCATCAGACGTGTATTTACTGATGCGTGGTGTGATTCTGCACGAACCACAAAGCCGACCAATGCCGCCATCAAGCCATACAAAAGTCTGCCGTCCACTCTCATCTTGAATCCCTCTCGTTCTTGTTGTTTAACCATCGGTTGCCTCCCTTGGTCTGGTTGCCTCTATACTGGTTTTATAGCCAGAACTGTTCATTGTGTGCCGGCAGGATTTGATTACCCACTTGCCCCTGAATTCAGTCCGTCCAACCTGTATATCAATCACACTTTCTGCCCCCAACATTGGGTTGCCTGGCATTTCAACTGTCAGTGCGTATGTGCCATCTGCTATTTCATTCAGTTTGGCCTGGGCCTGCAGTTGTGCCTGTTGCTGATTGCTGTATGTGTCCCTTAGTTGGTATGTTGGTGATGATGTGCCAACTGTGATTTCTTGCTCTTCGGCTTTGTTCACGTCATAGTATTTTGCCGATACTTTTCCGTATTTATTCCTTTCCGTTATCCGCAGGCGCATGCTGGATACTGTTGTTACCGGAATCGTTGGCAATGGCGATCCGTCTGGGAATTTGCCAGTCAGCGGATCTATAAACATCAGTTTGCCGCCTGCAATCTTGATTGCTGCGCCGTATTCGCTGGCCAACCTTTGGATAAATGCGCAATCGCTTTCTTCGGTCTGATCCACGTGGTCAATCTGAATGCCTGCAAAGGTGGCAGATATGGCAGCCGTTATACCATACCTGCCGGCGATGGTCTGCACGATGTTGGTCAGGGTTTTCTTGTCCCAGGATTCCGTCTTTGGGGCTTTGAATTCCCCCATGTCGTGCAGGTTTGAGTTTGATGCACGTGCGGTTATGGTTAATGTCTGGGGCGATGCGTTCAGTTCTATTTCATCTGCAACAAACTGTCCCATCGGGTACAGTTCGTCATACCCCATCGCAACACTTAGCACGGCACCAGACGATGGCAGTGCGAATGCTGAATCCCTATCGTCCAGTTCCATTGTCATCGTATCGGACACAATTCCGATTTCATCGCTGATACTTAGCGATATCAGACGGCTATGTATCAGTTCGGTTATGTCGTTATCGTCCGCAATGATTTTGTATTTCGGTTTCATTGCCACATCTTTATCTTCTGCTTGTTTGTGTCTTGGACTATGTCGGGCAGTGTTATTTGAACGCCTGCCGGCAGGACCGCATCATATCCGGCCAGATGCCGGTTCTGGACCAGAACCTGTTCCAGGATACCGGCGGTCTTGCCATAATGTTTCCAGACGATATAGTCCAGGGTTTCGCCATCTTTACTTGTGTAAATTGTCATAATGCACCCACCACTTGTTGAACGATCCCCAGCGCACCGGCCTGTGTTTCTTCGCCGTATTTCTGCAGGGTTATTGAAAACGATATCTTGCGTGCGGTTCCGTCTTTTAGGAAATATGTCTGGTCTTCGCTGATGCTGGTTATGCACCATCGGCCAAACGCCATTCCATTACCCGATATCAGCATCAGGGGGATTCCCAGTCCGGCCTCGGCACGCATCAGTGTTACCTGGCGCAGACCGCCTTTGAAGTGCGGATATATTTCCCCATGCAGGCTAATCTTTTCTGGGCCGGCACCAACAAACTGCAAAGCCGGTCCTGATCCCAACCGTTCTTGTTCCGCCCAGTTGTATTCGGTTGACCGGCTAAGGCTCTGGTATGCTGCATTGGATATACAGAACCTGTACGCCCCCAGAATCATCATCATGTTGATGTCCAGGGCCGAGTTCAGGTTCATATCCCCACCAACTGATTTCAGTAAGTCCCCGATTGCCATTGTTTATCCCTTAGTCATAGTTTGCACTGCGTGTTCGCCGTGTTGCCTGGTTTTCACGATTATTCAGTTCTGTCTGGACGGCTGCGGCAACGTCTTCGGCCGACATGCCAGGTGCTGCGTTTATTGTTATGGGTGCCGATATCGCCACACTTGATGTGTTGTTGCTGGATATCTTGGATTGTGGCAGTTCAACCGGTGCTGCGGCATTGGTCATTTCGTTGATGACGGATACAGTATCGCCAACCTTTGGCGGTTTTTCTGTTTCTTCTTCGTCATCGCCAAAAGCCCAATTCCAGGCTTTCCCCACCCAACTGTCTTTGACCCATTCTTTTACGCCGTTGAATATGTTCTTGGCTTTTTCCCACAGGTTTGTGATCCAGTTCCATACCTGCTTGAAAACCTGAACCACTGGCTCAAATAACCGCTTGAAGAATGCGGATATCGGTTTCCAGTATTTGATTATCAGTGCGGCCCCGACTGCAATCCCTGTGATTATCAGCCCCACCGGATTGGTCAGGAAAGCCGTCCCAACCGCTTTGATAACCGGTATCACAGCCCCCAATGCTATCTTGGCAACTGAGAATATCGTCTTAACCTTGCTGAATACCCCGATGATGGCCAGCGCACCGCCTTTGAGGAATGTGAACCCATACCCCAGTGCAAACGATGCAATCTTGAACGATGTCATGCCTGCCACCGCCAGGCCAATGTATTTGACCAGTGTCGGGTGCTTTTCTGCAAATTCAGCCAGACTGCTGGCTGCTTTGCCGAATATGCCAACAACGCTGTTGATTGCCGGCAGTAATGTTGCACCAACATTCGTTGCCAGAACCGCCATCTGGTTCTTTAACAGTTGCAGGTTGTTTTCCGTTGTGGCGGATCGTGCTGCGAATTCACGCTGCATTGATCCGGCATACTCGGTTTCATTTGCAACCAGGTGCAGGTTTGCTTTCAGTGTGTCCAGCCCCTCAACCAATGAATTGATGTGGCGATTTGCATTCTCGCCAAACATGTCTTTCATGATCTGGGAACGCTTTACACCTTGGACTTTGGTCAGTGCCTCAAGCACCGTCAGCATTGCCTCAGTTCCTTTGCCAGATTCCACCAGTTCGGTATAATGTTCCATTGATATGCCTAGCTGGTCAAAGGCATCACGTGCGGCACCGCTGGACACCGGTATCAGTTTCAAGCGGCTGGCCATCATGTTGATAGCGTTGATACGCCCAGATTCACACGATATGCTGCGGCACGTATTTCTTTCAACTGGTCAATCTGGCCCCTTGGTGGCCCAATCCATTCCGCACCCAGGTATGCTGCACGCACAAATGGGTCTGAAAAGAACCCTGGTGCATCCAGGTATCCTCGGGCGATTGCCTCGGTTATGACCATTTCATAGATGGGTTGGCAGAATTGTGATGCCATCCATTTTCGTCTGCTACTGAATGTCTTCCAAGCCTCGACCAGTGCTGCCTGTGCGGCTGAATAACTGGCGGTGAAATGCTTGATAAGGATTTCAAACGGCAGTTCCAGCGCAACCCCGATTTGTCGCAGAATTGATTGTACAAAGCCGTCAAATGCCTGGTTGGGCCGCTTGGGATCTGCGATCTCAATTGCCTCGTTGGGTTGCAGGTCCAGGATTGCCCCAGGGGACAATTTATAGTCGCTGTTGCGTGCCGGTGCTGTGTCTTCTGCACCCATCGGCACCATCGGTTTTAGCCCCTCATCACTCTCGGTTTTCACAAAGATTGTGAACATTGACGATATGACGGCTGCCATGATTTCGGCCTCGGTATATCGGTCCAGTTGTTTCAGGCTTTCAATAACCGGTGCCAGGTATGGTATGCCACGTGTCATTCCTGGTCTGTTCCGTGTGAATATGTGCAGCATCTGGCGGATTCCGCTGTTATCAAATGCCGGCACACGTGCATAGGACAATGTTCCTTTGTCGTGGTCATCAGGGTGTCGGTTTGCAACGTGGTATGCCACCGGTGCGCCGTCTGTATCTATCTCAACCCCTGCGATGATGTTGTCATTACAGTTGGTGGGATCTGCGACACGGTCTGCCTCTATGATTTGTACTGATGTGCCAAATGCGTTGCCAACCCTTTCTTTGTATTTCCGCAGCACAAACACGTCCCCAGATTCCAGGCAGGAACGCAGGACCAGTGCCTGCATTTCTGCAAAAGTCTGGCCACGTGTGATATCGCAATCCCGACTTTCTGCCCAGACTTGGAATATTCGTTCCGCTTTGTTTTCCCACGCCTCCATTGCCTCATCAGTTTTCAGGTACTGTTTCAGTATCGTGCGGTCAATGTGTGCCTGGGGTTTCAGTCCAGTTCCCACAACATTGGTCACAACGGTGCTGACCGCCCCAACTGCCAGGGGAGCATTACGGAGCAAATCCCGACTGCGATCTCGTAGAACAGGTAAATCGTCCAGCGATACATTGTCGCCGGATCCCATTGCTGGGTTCCAGGTCTGGGTCTGTCTGCGTTTCTTGCTGGCACCGGTGTATCCACCCATGATTGCCATCTGGGTTCGTGCCTGCCATCTTTTCAGTCCGGCCTGTGGTGATATCCAGCTGATTGCTTTGTCAAAAAAGTTCTGTGGTGGTAATGTGATTTTCTTCATGAGTACAACCTGTTGAAAATTAAAGTTGGTAATGGAACACTAACTGCATTACCAAGCATTTTATATCGCTGATTATCTGAGAAACCCGCAGTCCACCCATCAGGGAAACCTTGAAGTCTTTCACATTCAAGTGGGGTCAGTTTTCTGACAGCCAAACCCTTGAACTGTGGACAATCATCCATTTCTGCTGGTATGATTATTCCATGCCTATCTTGAGTGGTTAAGGTAAACGCAGGCTCGCCAATATCTTTCACTCTTCTGCCATTCTGTCTTTTTTTAATCCTATCGGGTGTTAATATTGCTCTCACAGCATATAAGCCTGTATGTTTGCCCAATCCGCCAGAAGACGCAGTTAAACATGTGCTATTTCCAAATATGCTGTTTATTCTTGTCCCTTGCGAATTTCTTTTGGTTTTCTGTACGAGTTGACTCTCAGCAACATACGCTCCGTTACTGACTCCTGTTCCGTACCTTGTAGTAATGGTGTTAGCATACTGTCTTGATACCCCAGAAGCCTCGACAGAACTTGCTGTGATAGGAAATACTTTTGGTCCGGATTTTCCTCTAAGATGTCCGATAAAGTAAATACGTTCTCTATTTTGGGGTAGAAACCACTTTGTATTAACAAGTTGCCATTCGCAGTCATAAAGCCCAATGTCGGCAATTTCTTGCAAGACCTTTTCAAAAGTCCGCCCATTGTCGTGTGAGAGCAATCCTTTAACATTCTCAAAGATAAAATGTGTTGGTTTTGTTTCCCTGACAATTCGTGTTGCCTCATAAAACAGGCTACTTCTTGTTCCGTCAAACCCTTTCCCTTTGCCAGCAATTGAAAGATCTTGGCACGGGAAGCCGAACGTAATAAGATCGATGTGGCCGAGTTCTGAAAAAGATTTAATTGTTGCGACATCTCCTAGTCCTTTTGCTTTTGGAAATTTTTGTTGATATAACTTGATTGCATATGGGTCAATTTCACTAAAAAAGTGGTGTTTTATTTTCACACCACTTTTTTCTAAACCTAATGCAAATCCTCCTATACCTGAAAACAGGTCTAAGTATGTAATTCCTTTTTTCATTTCACTTGCCTTTATGCTGGGGTTGCACCACGAACACGGATGCCGCCACGTCTGTTGCTTGCGACTTTCTTTTGCAGATATTCCTCACGTGCCTGAAGCGCAATCAGGTCTGCCTTGCGAACTTTCTGGCCGTTATATGATGCCTCTTGCGCACCGGTCAGAATGTCCGTGATTGCATGTTGTACCTCGGCCAGTTGTTCTTCAAATGTCTTTATTTTTACTGTCATTCAATACCTCTGCTGCGAACTGTTCGGCCACGTGGGATAAACTGCACCGGTGCCGGTTGTTCGGGGTGTTCCGGTTGCGTTACCACAGGTTTCCGTGTTGTTTTCATGCGAACCTCGGCCAGTTTGTCTGCACCAAGGTCCAGGTTCATACGATAGTTGCGGACCAGACCACGAAGTGCTGCATACGCATACACACGACAGTCCAGGCCCTCGGTTCGGACTCCCTCTTTGCGTGGGGTCCATTCACGTATCAGGCGGCCCTTGGACAGCTTTTTGCGTGCTACCTCGTTGGTGATCTGTTCGAACCATTCGACCTGACGGTCTGATGGAAAATGCCAGACACCTGGACCGCTGCTGTCTTCAAGATGCAGACGGCGCATCAGTATGTCCTTGGCATCGTTTACACCAATCAGATAAACAGGCTTTTTGGTGTTGTGGCTCTTACTTGCCGTTGCCGGCCAGATTGGTTTACCAACACCACCAACCCCTTTGATGGCCCAGACACCATGCAATCTTCTGGCATAGCAGTAATTGATTACATAGTCCGTATAGTGTCCACCACTGTCCACGCAGGTTGCGGCCACTGTCAGGTCTGGCACCTCTTTGCTGTGTATGTATTTGCGGCTAAGGACTTCGTCCAGCTGCGCCCACAGCTCGGGTGTACTTGGATCCCCATACAGGATTTGGTAATCGATTGACCAGGATTCTTCGCCACGTCCCCAGCCAACGATTTCGACCTCTAATCGGTTGTCCTGAACGTCTACCCCACAGGTCAATATCACAACCTGCGGTGGTAATTCTGGCCCCCATTTTTCTTTGCGTACCATCAGGCTGGTTGGGTCTATCTGGGTTCCGGCCATGTCTTCCCATGTTTCTGCAAGCTTGGTGTTGGTCCATACCTGCAGTCGTGATGGGTCATCCTTAGAATCCAAAAATTCTCTCGCAATTGCGGTCCATGATGTCCAGCCATGCGGCGAATACAAAGACGACAGACGAAATGAAACAACCCCTTTGTTGCCATTGGGGTTGGTTGCAATCCATTTGCCTTTCCGCAGGATTTCGTCCTTTTGCCAGTCGTGCCATAATATGTTGCATTCTTCGCATCTGTATGTTGCCTCGGTCAGGTTTTTTGGGTCAAATACCACGTTCCGCCAGCGCAGCACTTGAAAGTGTCCACAATGCGGACATGGCACATAGTAATACCGTTGGTCCCCCTCCAAGAATGCCTGCTCAATACGGCTGGCATCTTTGATTGTCGGGGTGGACACCACGAATATTTTCTTGTTGTTAAATGTGGCAGTTCGTTGAATTGCCAAGTCCACCGGATCGCCCTCGGTACTGGCCTCATCGGGGTAGCCGTCTACCTCGTCTAGGAACAGGTACCGAACAGGCATAGAACGCAGTCCCACCGCTGAATTCGCACCGGTAAGGATTAAAATCCCACCTGGAAACTCTTTCATAAGTGTTGTGTTGCCGCTGTCCCTGGACCGTGGGCTTTTGATTTTTTCACGCAATGCCGGACAATGTTCAATTGCCGGATCTATACGCATGCGTGATGTGCGCTTTGCCGTTTCCGTTGTTGGATTTACAATCAGCATCGGGCCTGGTGCATTACATATGCAAAAACCCATCCAATTGTTTCCGCATTCGGTTCCACCAACTTGAGCCCCTTTCATAAACACCACTTTTTCGCACGGATCGTGCGGTGACAGTGCATCCATGATTTCTTTCAGGTATGGTGTGCGTGCGGTATTCCAACGACCTGGCTCGCTTGATGCAATGCTGGACAGGTATCTGTTCTCGTCCGCCCATTCGCTGACTGTCAATTCAGGATCAGGCTTGAACCCCTCTGCAAAGGCCCAGACTATAAAACTGTCAGGATTGAGTTCCAGCATGCATAAAGTCCGTCAGGTTTTGTAATGATGTTGTTATCTCTCGCCTCAATATCTCTTTGATTTCTTGAATGTCGGTTTTTCCAACCAGTTGTGGAGCTACTCTTTCTGATATGCTGAGCAATCTATCCCTGGCGACCCTGGCTGCGGTGAACGCCTCTGTTTCCATCTTGGCCAGTTCCACCATCTTGCCGTTCTTTTCTTCGTATTCCAGTTTCTTTAACAGGAACTCGAAGAACTCTTTGTTGGCTCGGCTTTTCTGGTATGAAACAGAGGTTTCAGTCGAGGTTGCCTTGGTTGCGACTCTCTTTGCGGTGTTTTCGGACCATTGCTTATCTACCGTTGCTGGGTCAATGGTTCCGTCTGGTTCCGTTGTAATTCGACCATTATCTCTGGCCTTACGAACAGCAGCCTCAGAAACACCACGTTGTTCCGCATATTCTCTGATAGATATTCCCATGGCCTAATCATTTGCGTTCAGCCGCTAGCTCTGCATACGTCTTGCCGGTGTCTTTATGTATGGCTTTTTTGCCTGTAAAGTCCTCCCAGCGTTTGATAATTATGTCCACATACTTTTCATCCAATTCAATCATTCTGCAACGGCGGTTTGTCTTTTCTGCAGCAATCAGGGTTGAACCCGAACCACCAAACGCATCCAATACGATATCCATCGTGCGGCTGGAATTGTTTATGGCACGTTCAATCAGTGCTACCGGTTTCATTGTTGGGTGCAGGTCATTGTTTGTCTGCTTGTCAAAGTTCCAAACGTCTGACTGGTTCCGGCCACCATACCATGGTGTGCTTTCGCCTGGGTTCTTGCCCAGCAATATGCATTCGTGCTGTTCCTTGTACACGGATTCTGTGTTGCCGAATACCATCCATTCGTGCTGGTGCTGGTATCTGGCACGGGACAGTGCGAACGAATTCTTTACCCAGACGATATAGGCCTCAAATTTTCCACCGGCATCCGAAAATGCGTGGTACAGGGTATGCAGTTCGCTGCCGCCCATGCAAACATATACCGACCCATTTGTGTGGTTCAGGATATTTGTCAGGGCTGTTGTCAGGAACCCTTGGAATTCACTGCCCAGGTTGTCGTTTTTGATGAACCGTGGGTTTTCGCCTTTCTCGTTTTTGGTATTCCTAAAACTTTCATCGTATGCCACGTTGTATGGTGGGTCAGTAAATACCATGTTGGCCAGTTCGCCATCCATCAAACGGTCATAGTTTTCAGCAACAGTCGCATCGCCGCACAGCAGCATATGTTCGCCAAGTTGCCACAGGTCGCCTTGTTTGCTGACAACCTTGGTTTCTTCTGCGAACTCTGGCACCACATCTTCGATTTCTGCCATCTGCTTTTCTGCTGCGAACTCTTGTTTGAACTTTTCCAGTTCCTTGTTTGTGTATCCCAGAACCTCCAGCTCAAAGTCGCCGTTGTACAGTTCTTCCATCGCACTGCGCAATAGGTCTTCGTCCCAGCCTGCGTTGTCGGATATCTTGTTATCCGCAATCAGCAATGCCAGCTTTTCTTCTTTGCTCAGGTGCTTTAACTGTGCCACAGGAATTGTTTCATAGCCCAATTCTTTGCCGGCCAGCACTCGGCCATGTCCTGCGATGATTTCGAAGTTCTCGTCAACCAGGATTGGATTGACCCAGCCGAATTTCATCATTGATGTAGCAATCTGCTGAATCTGTTCCTTGCTGTGCGTGCGTGGGTTGCGTGCAAACGGTTTTATCAGATTGATGTCTAAGTACTGAATGTCCAGTTTCAATTCTTTGAAATTTATTTCCATGTCCTTTCCTTTCTGTTGATGTGAAAAGTGCGAACCAGGTTCGCACCTAGGTTCGCACCCTTGGTTCGCACATAACTGCTTGAATTTGCTCTAAAACAACACCAAGTGCGAACCTGCGAACCTTTTTTTCAACTCTGTGTGTAGCAAGGTCCCGAGGTCGCCGTTACCCTCGGGCGTTTTAATTCCCGACAGAACCTATTTTTTATTTAAGTGATTGTAAGTTCTGGGAAAATAAGCGAGGGATTTCGGTCTTGGCTGTGCTTTCGCCGATTTCAAGCATGTCAAGCCGCTTTGGAACGTACGCCAGGTTCTTGATGTGGTATAGGATTTCTATCTCTGTGTTCTTGCGTTGTGCAATCACTATGCCACCGGACTTCAGTTTCATTATGAATGATCCAGGGACATCGCTTTTGCGTGTTGCTTTGACTTGCTGCAGTGTTTCGTACTGGGGGACAGCAAGTCGTCCATCCTTGGCATATCGCTTGCCTCCAGTCTGCTGCAATGTTGCAAAGCCTGCCATGGTATAAACACTGGCGGTCAGTGTTTGTTTCGTGGCTGGGCGCACCTTGATGGACTTTTCAAAATTGGGTTTACGCAGCACAAAGGTGTTCCTGATGTGTTGCTTTATTTCGGCCTGTGCGATTTGTGCCGTCTGGGTCAATGTCTTTGCCATGACGAAGCGCACATTCTGTTCGCACAATGTCATTAGTCTGTTCGTATCAGTTGTCGATAATTCAAGATTTATGATGGCCATTTTGGTAATAAAAAAACCGCTGTTTTGCGGTTTCGTATATTGGTTTCCCAATTATATCCAAAATCATGCATTTTTTTTGATTTCGTGTAAAGGGGTATTTTTTTATCAATTTTTGCTGTGGCCGTTTTTAAGTATTGTTTAACCCTTTTTAGGCTAGTTTTTTTTACTCTTCTTTGCTCTTTTACTATGTATTACTACTAAGTATGTTTAAGGCTGATACAAGTCGTTCTACCGCCTTATTATACCGTTTTGATACTGTTATTCTTGAAAATTTCACAATCTTTGCAATTCTCTTGTAATCTATGCCAGTAGAATACAACCAGACAATTTTTTTATCGTTACCATCCCCTATCAATGGGAACCAACATAAAATTACTTCTTCCCACATTGATATCTGGTGACTTGTTGGTTGCCATCTTGGGTGCCGCTTTTTGATATCATCTGTATCCCACAATAACTCAGTTAATGTTCTTTGTATTTCTATGCGTTGTTTTGTTGCCCCCTTATGATAAACGGGTGGGAGACTTTGATCAACAAGTGCTGCGGTTTGTAGCCATTCCTCAACAAGTTCTCTGTTCCATTCCTTTCTTGTTATTTTCATTATTTTTCCTCCGTTGATCTTTTGTAAAATGTGTTTTCTTTTTCAAGCCAATCCAATATATGCTGCATGTTTGCCCATTGGTTCTTTCTCTTTTTTTTGAATGTTTGTTCTGCTTTGGTAACAACGCTTATAGGAAACAGTTCCAAGTATCCTTGAAATTTTGAAACCTTTTTCGCTATAGCCTCAAAGCTAAAAAAATCATCGACAAAAAACTCCAACGGCTTTTCAACATGGTTTTCAACATTTTCAGATGCATTTCTTCTTTCACTTCTTTTTATTTCTTTTTCTTTATTTTTATTTTCTATTTCTTCTTTCGTTACCGTTGATATCATTCTTGATTTCATCTCTGATTTCATTGTTCTGCTTATCGCTATCCTTTCACATTTTGCCCTGTATTTTTCCTCGTCTTGTTGGATCTGGTCTTTCATGTATTTCCACAATCCTAACTTGCAATCTCTATTGGGATACTCAAATATGCATCTGAGTAATTCTGCGCATTGGGCATCCGTCATATCTTTCACAAACACAGCTAATTTTGGGTCTATCAAAATTTTCAACTTAGCCTCCCTTAGTCAAACAAACCGGGTTGTTTTGCCTGAGCTTGCCATTCTATTTTGTATTTCACACAGTCTTTAACCTGGGTAATGAATATCTGTTCTGGACTTGTCCTTATGACCGTTGCATTTCTTGTTATTACATATCTTGGGATCTGCACACGACCCTGCAAGAACCAGATTCCCTCGTTGGTGATTTGCCATTCACAATTATCATGTGTTGGTATTGCCAGCCTGAAATACTGCAGTTTCTGAAAATTATTGAATATGGTGTTATCCAACCCAAGACTGTCCAATCTTGCTCTCCCTCCAACCGCATTTAAGCGTGCTAAGCCAGATATTAGAGTTTTATTTATTGAATGCTTATAATCGACAGATTTTCTTCCGCACGTCGGGCAGAAAGTGACATTGTTGCTCATTTCTTTCCACCTTTTTCTGCGTATCTTTCAGATGAACTTATGAACTTTCTATTGTTCTCGTACGTTCTGATTGCTTTCTTCGTATATCGGACTTTACCTCCTATTTTTATATATACAGGACCAGTTCCCAGGCTACGCCACTTTTGTAGGGTTCTTTCTGACATTTGCCAGTATTTGGCCAACTCTGCCTCGGTAATAATATTTTTACGCTTATTGTTGTTTTTATCCATTTTCACACCGCCTTTTACTATGTTTGACTATGTTTTAAGTCTATTTGAGCCGGCTTAGTTTGTCGGTCTGCTTGCCATCCGATATGCCGTTGTTTCACGAATCCTCGGCAGGTGTGTTTTGGTATGCTGGGTGTGACACTTTGGTACGGAATTATCTCTTTTGCTTTTTTATGGGCTATCATTTATACTGATTTTGAAATGGCGGAAAGGTTCTATCTTTGTATCGATTTGAAAAGCTTTTTTGCCTCGGTTGAAGCTGTTGACCGGGGGCTGGATCCATTTACCACGAACCTGGTTGTTGCGGATCCGTCACGTGGTTCCGGTTCTGTCTGCCTGGCTATTACACCGGCAATGAAGGAACTGGGTATTCGTAATCGGTGCCGTGTCTTTGAAATCCCCAAGAATGTGGAATACATCACGGCCGTTCCACGCATGAAAAAGTACATGGAAGTTTCTGCCCAGATTTACAGTATCTACCTGCGCTATATTTCCGCTGAGGATATTCATGTTTATTCGATTGATGAGTGCTTTATTGATGCGACACCGTACCTGAAACTGTATAAAAAAACGCCCAAAGAATTGGCTATTATGCTGATGGATGCCGTCCTGGCTGAAACTGGCATCTGTGCCACTGCCGGCATTGGGACCAATCTGTTTCTGGCCAAAGTTGCCCTGGATATCACGGCTAAAAAGGTTCCAGACCATATCGGGTATCTGGACCAGGATTTGTTCCGCAAACACCTTTGGCATCATAAGCCTCTGACAGATGTGTGGAATATTGGAAATGGAATTGCAAAAAGGCTGGAAAAGTACGGTGTACACGACCTGCACGGAATAACAGAAATGCCGGAAGAAGTGCTTTACAAGGAATTTGGAACGAATGCTGAGTATCTTATCGACCATGCTCATGGTGTTGAGCCGTGTACTATTGCCGACATTCATAATTACCAGTCAAAGTCCCATTCGTTGTCTAATAGCCAGATTCTGTTTGAAGATTATGCGTATGACGATGCTTTGATTGTAATGCAGGAAATGGTGGATAATTTGGTCCTGGAGTTGGTGGAAAAGAATTTGGTGGCCAATGAGTTGTCTTTGGGGATTGGCTATTCTAAGGACGTTCACAGGCCCACAGGGGGCAGCAGGAAATTACCAGCGCACACGTCATCGTATAAGTCGCTGGTTCGTGAGTTTATACGCCTGTACCAGGAAACGACCGTCAAAGGTGTTCCGATCCGTAAACTGTCCATCGGTCTTGGCAATCTGATGGATGCTGATACTGTCCATCTGCAGCTGGATCTGTTTGCCGATACTGCGGCCGAGGAACGTGAAAACAAACTGCAGCATGCCTTGTTGGACATCAAGGGCAAATTCGGTAAGAATTCTGTCCTGCGTGGTATCAATTTCTATGAAAAGTCCACTGGCAAAAAGCGCAATACTTTGGTGGGGGGACACAATGGCTGACGTATCTCGTGCTAAACAGTTTATGCCGTTTGCTGCCTTGCGTGGTTATTATGCCATGATTCTGTCCAAGAACCGTGTTGTTGAACCCAGACGGGAACTTATCGGTGATGCTGCGGATCGCTTGTCTGCAAAGCTGGGGCAGTTGAAAAAGGGTATGATGGTTCGGGTCCGGTTCTATCGTGTGGATGCCTATGAAACTGTTGAGGGGATTGTTACGAGGGTTGATCCGGAGTATCGTTATCTGACAATCGTGAAAACCAAGATTCCGTTTGATGATATCGTTGATGTTTCCGGTGCGGAAGTTGTTGAATCAGACTGATTTTTTCGTTATAGTGCGGCCATGCAATATACAACTCGTTTTATTCGTGAGCAGATACAACTTGCTGCTGCGGCCAATCCTGGCAACCGGCATGTGTGTGTTATTCTGCCTACAATTGATCCAAAGCGGTGTTTTATTCTGTCCTATGATTTGCGTGCCAAGAAGATCGATGGCCTGATTGAGCAGTTTGGTACCCATGGCAAAAAGCGCAAACGTGTTGCCGTTCTTGATGATTTACTGGCCGAGGTCAATCCTGCTGCATAAACCAGGTTTAGGTGGCAGTTTTAATCTGTATCTTCCCTTGCTGTCTGTTGCTATGATTTCACGCCATGTCTTGTGGTTCCTGAATATGCTTTGTATTCTTGCCGATCCGGAACCTATGCCGCTAAGTATGCGTTTACCATAGACCCACAGCTCGCCTTTCTCTCTGGCCTCCCACAGCATTCTTATGACTTTGCCCTGGGTTTCACCGAATTTCAATTCCTTGCCTTGCCAGATAATGCATGTAAAGTCGCTGGTCGCTATTTGGAAATCGCTTTCTTTGTGTATCTTGTTTCTGTCCTCAAAGTCCTTGATACATTCCAGGAAGAACACAATGTCTGCAAACACGATACTGATGTCCGGTGCATCTGGGATTTTTTTCTTATGGCTATTTATGGTTTGGGGGATGGTGGGGTGACGAAAAAGTCGATATATTTCTTTCTGATCGAGATGGTGGTGTAATGGGATTTGACTGCTAGGTCGTTCTTTTTCAGGCCAGTTGCTGTCTAGTGCGATTTCCAGCGCAACTGGCCTAATACAGCAACCTATCTGTCCTGTTTCTGCCAGCATTTCTATAACGCCGATTCCACAGTGCCATCGCTTGGCCAGCTCTTCCACGTCCAGAAAGACATGCGGAATATCAATCTCTATCATCTTGCCCTCACCATGCATAGAATAGCAAAAAAGGAGTCGCCAAACGGCTAACTCCTTTCCTATTCTGCTTTGATTTTATACTACAATAATAAGGGTTTCAACAGGAAAGATTTCTTGTTTTACAGGATAGTTGTCCTTAGCTATCTTACTCTTTGTTCCTGTCTTACTTTAAAATATCTTTCTTTTTTCTCGATAAAGTCTACCATGCTTTCTATACTATATCCTTGTGGTAGCATTGGATACGCATGGATTTTTTTTGTATATTCATTATTCATGGTATGTTGATAGAAATCAGGAATCTTGCTGGACAACCCCTCAAAACCTATCATGAAGTTCATTTTTGCAGCTCTATACTTTCCCTTATGCTTTTCTAAAAAATCAATGGTTTCTGCAATAGTTTCTGGTGTTTCCCTATAATCAAACAATGTATTCAAGCTTATTTGAATATTCCTGTCATTTAATTCATTCAATAATATTTCTAAACGTTCTAAATATTTGTCTGGGTTTTTGGTTTTATCCATCTTTCTAAGCATTGTTCTAGATGCAGATTCAAATCCCACACTAAGTTTGGAAATTCCAGCTGGCACTAAATCATCAAGGTATTCCTCCCATGGATTATCAATGTGCAACTCCATGTTCCATTTTAGTTCTTTGCTCTTTAGAAAATTTAATTTTTGTAATGTATGCTTTGAACTGACCCCAAAATTAGCGGCAAGAAGAACAGCACAAGCATTCTTGCCATATGTGTTCTCTATATTATTTACATTAGCCTCAAATACGTTCATAGGAACAATCTGATATCTATCCACAACGCAAGAATTCAGACAAAAAGTGCATTTGCCAGGACAGTTTCTACTTTCTTCTACATATGGTATATATGACTGATACTCAGGATATCGTGAAAAATCCAATATTTTAAAATCCACCTTGGGGTATATCCTGGTGTTGTCCTTGGGATAATCTCTGGAAATAACACCAGGAATAGAATCGATAGATTCTCCGGTTATTAGTGGCTTTAACGTATATTCTGCATCCCCAAGAATAGCATAATCAATATCAGGAGAATCCTCAAAGACTTGTTCTTTTACGCTTTTAATTTGCCAACCTGCAATGAAGATTTTACAACGTGGAGCATGCTGTTTTAATTTTCGTGCGATCTCTAAACATTCAAGATACTCCCATGCACAGGTACAGCTCAATCCAACGATTGAATTCTTACTATTCCCCAAACAATTAAAAACCTCGCTTAATTCGTTAACATCCTTGACCTTGATTATTTTGTTTTCAATCTTTTGTTCTTCAAGAATTGATGAGGATATCAACAAGCCTGGGTTCATGTATTGAACACCTTGCAATAATGAGCCCGGCACAGGAAATGGCGGTTTTGATAACTGCATGTACGGTGGGCTTATAAGCAATACTTTTTCAACCATAGTGTTTACTTTTGCTTGTACAAGTTTATCATTCCCATAGTGGAAAAGAGAGCTTGTTGTCTTTTCTGAACAATTTCTCTTGCCTTGCTTGTTCCTGCCTGTAATAAGTCAACCACAGCTGTTCTATCTTTCAGATATGGCTGCATTCTTGAATGCATAGGTTCCACAATTTCAATCAATCGATCTGTTAGCAAATCTCTACTGGTCCTTGAATGCTGGCTTTCCCCATCATTGAAACGCTGAACAATGGTTTTGTCCTCTGGCTTGCCAAAGATGTCAAGATAATGCATTACGACATTAAGCTTATCTGAGCCTGGTTCCGCCCACTGCATTTTACCAACTTTTTCCTTGATAGCATCGATACTATCTCTAACGTAGATACAGTTGTCCAGGCTCTTGCTCATTTTATTTGATCCGTCTATCCCCAAAACATAGTTATTCTTTGTGGTTATATAATCGGGAATATCAAAACTAGCACCATATTCGGTGTTTATAAATTTGATTATTTCCTGGGTGATTTTTATATGGTCTATATTGTCTTTACCAACTGGTACATACTTGGCATTCATACCAAAAATATCTGCCGCCTCTAAAACGGGATAAGCCAATAATCCTAGGGTCATTTCGTCCTGTTTGGCATGTTTTGACATTTCCAACAGACTTGGTGTTTGTGCGACTCTGTCCACAGTCGTCATATTTTGTATCAGCCCGAAAATGTTAGACAATTCTGGGATCTGAGATTGCAGATAATATGTTGTATCATCTGGGGAGACACCCATTCCAATGCTATCAATAACCATATTGATGGTATTGTTATACATGGAATTGATATGTTCCTTTGAGCATTTAGTTGTAAGCATATGCATATCTGAAATAATGAAGAATGTTTCATATTTCTGTTGCAGCTCAGCCAACGACTTAAAAGCCCCCATGTAATGTCCTAAATGTAACTTTCCTGTGGGCCTCCCTCCTGATAACATTCTATCCATATATTATGCCTTTTTTTTGATTATAACTACATCCCCCACCTTTACATCATATTCTTTAGCAAAGTTCCCTCTCACTGTTCCTATTTCTGTATACCCAAATGAGGACCCTGGGTAGATGATCAATTCGCCATCATTTCGAGCCATCATTCTGGTGTTAAATATCATATTAAATGTTTTGTCGTTAATTGTAATTTCATATTCAGTTCCATCAATTTCCTTGTCAAACTTATGGAAAATTTTCAAATTACCGAAGTTGTCAATATGCATTACCTGACCTGGCAGCGGATTCTGTTTTCTGATTTTTTCTACAGGAAAAGGGTTGCCCAGTTTGCTGATCTCAATACCAGACGCTGCCTTTCCAACTGCTGGTGCGTGTACGTATTTACCACCGAATGGGACAAATCCAGGGTCAAACAACTCATATAGTTCTTCACAGCCAAAATCATCAATCAACCAGCCAAATGCACCCGTGTTTGTTCCCTCGAAAATGATATTTTTACGTTTTGTGCGGCCAATGATTCGTTCTGTTCTTTCCTTTAAGGGGTTTACAATGACACATATTATTGTGTTGTCTGGATAAATTTCTGCAATCAATTTTACAAGGAAATTCGCATTAACTATATTGTAAGAATCTACAGGAACAACAGGTTCGATTTCGACATCATACTCATTTGAATTACTGTAAATGGAACCTCGTATTTCCTGCCATGCTACATCTACACAATCCGTTAGAACAACTACTTTTCTTTTCATATTAGCCTCCAAAGCTGCAATCTGTTAGTTTTAGGTTTAACTTCTCAAATATCTGTTTTCCATTAGGTGCCGAACCGTCTTTTGGGTCTAGCCCCAACAATCTCACTGTTTTATCAATATCTTCCGTAGTATTACCCTCAACACCTATGTAGCATGGGGAGTTGGGCCATTGTATGATGTTCACACTGGTATTGTATTGTTCACTAGAATATTGTACAATATGCCTTTCTTGTCGTCCGGTTTCCTCTAATCCAAGTTCCAGCATCATTTTTATTCCAACTGTTTGATTCTCAACCTCGATCAGATTGTTTTTTTCGTGTCTATAGTTTCCCAGACTTGATTCTAATTCCTTGGTCTGAATTCTAGTTGTGCAGTTTGTGTGCTGAATACGAATAATTCTTCCTTGTTCAATCAATTTCCTGTCTGGAAAATCAAATGTTATTATCTTTTGCAAAATGCTATTCTTTACAAAATTATTTTCTAGCAAAATCCTTTCGATTTCTGCGCCATCAACATCAAAATGAACCTGTTCGTATTTATCTTCACAAAATGCAGTTATCATCCCATTAAATTGTTCTATTCCTGCATTAAAATTATTGACTTTTTGTTCAATAAAACTCCATAAGGCGCATGCCTTGTTGTTCGATGTCAGTTTATCCATTTCAACCAGGAAACCATTAAATCCATCAAGTAGGTACACTTTGTCTGGGTCAGGAGAAAAATCCTTCATTACGATACATGGCTTTTTTAATTCCCTTGCAATGTTTGCAAAGTGAGAAAGACGACCATCTGTATGAAGGACCATGCCCTTTGATTGGATTATTTTTTTCAAATCGTTAACATCAATGTGTCCATCTTGGCAAACAATTTTATTACTGTCCGCCCCTGAGAATGGTGCAATCCTGCCGATAGTCAATCCCTTAGAAAGAACTGAATATGTCTGTAAATCGCTTAACGGGTCTGGATATTTTATTTCTGCTTGTGTGTCATTAAATATAATTGGACGAACTTGAAAAATATACAAATTATCGTCTGCATCAGTTCCCCATTCTATATCCACATCATATCCAAAGAACTGCTTTATATCTTTTGCCACGTCGACTAATCGTTCAAGAACTGGCGAGAGTGAAAGACTGCTATTTTCATAGTCAATTTCTAACCTCTTGATATTTCCCAATCCTGATACTACATTGGTCCCCAACCCCTTTGTCGATTCTATAATGATCTTGTTTTCCGATGTTATTGGATCGCAACTAAATAAAACGCCCGACATTTTGACAGGCGCAACACGTTGTATCAATACAGCCATAGATTCTTTGCCTAAATCTATAGTATGTATTTTGGAATAAAAGTATGAGTTGATCGAGAAAAGCGAAGCATAAATCTTTTGGATTGCTATTTTTACTTCTTCTGGGGTTGATATATTCAAGAAGGACTCATATTGTCCAGCCCCACTAAAAAAGATAGAATCTTCGCATGTTGCCGAGCTGCGAACAACTAATTTATCATCCCCGAAAGTTTGCTTAATGCTTGTCCAAATATTTTCCCATAAATCTTTGGGGATATCCACATCCCTGTAACTAACCCATGGACCTGTGGTTTGTCGTCTAAGCGTTTCGAAACATCCCGTACTTAACGATATTCCATCCGGGACTATTATTTTTTCTCTTCCTTGCAAGAAAGCGGCTACTCTTTTTAAATTTTCCGCTTTCTTGCCTATATTTAAGACCGTAGTTTTAAAGTCTTCGATCATAATTCCAACAACGTTCCTTTATTTAGTTTTTTTTTGCATTGCAGCTGCTTGACTCAAAATATTATTATACTTATTTTGATACGTTCTTTTCAGCTCTGCATCATCAAAGTATTCTATTCCTATCGCCCGTCTTACCTTTTTTAAGGTTTCTGCTGCAACTTTTCTTGCTTCCTTACTACCATCCTCTAAAATGTTGTATACAAGTTCAATATTTGCTTGATAGAACTGTCTTCTTTCTCTGATTGGCTGCAATTCTTCTTGCAAAATAGCATTCAAGAATTTCTTTACAGTTCCATCCCCCAATCCACCACGCTGATAGTGTTGTTCAAGTTCTGTTAAGCTTTTATATTCTGGCAAATACTTTGCAAAATGTTCTGGCTTACAGAATGCTTTCAAATATATGAATGGTATGTTACCCTCTAAATGACCTGGATCTTCAATTCTCAGATGAAGAGGATCGGTGAACATACTCATGACTTTTTTCTTGATGACGGATGGCTCGTCTGCCAAGTATATCGCATTACCTAAAGATTTGCTCATCTTTCCTTTCCCGTCAATACCTGGTAGGCGGTTACATACATCATTGCCTGGTAAAATCATATACGGTTCAACCAAAATCTTACCGTAGATATTATTAAAAGAACGTACGATTTCTCGTGTTTGTTCGATAATTGGTTCCTGGTCTTCTCCACCAGGCACATATTTAGCATTAAATGCTGTAATATCTGCCGCTTGACTTATTGGATATGTCATAAATCCAGTTGGGATGTTGTCACCGAAACCTCGATCTTTAATTTCACTTTTAATGGTTGGATTTCTATGCAATCTGGCCAGTGTAACTAAGTTCATATAGTACATTGTCAATTCTGCTAATTCTGGAATCTGAGACTGCACGAAAATCGTTGATTTTTTAGGGTCGATACCCACTGCTAAGTAATCCAGCGCAACCTCAATCAAATTATTACGAATTTTCTCTGGATCACGTGCATTGTCCGTTAATGCCTGCAAATCCGAAATAAATACGTATTGTTTGAATCTTGGGTCATCCTGTAATTCGACACGTTTTCTTAAAGTTCCAACATAATGCCCCAAATGCAATTGACCTGTTGGTCTATCGCCTGTCAGCAAGATTTCTTTCTTTTGTTCTTTAGTATCCATTTTTTTAACCTATTTTTTTCTGCCTTTACCTCTTGAATTATAATAATAGGCCAGTATTTCAGCTATATCATAATCCTCACTTGAGGGGACAATTTCTTTATTGACAAAATCACTATAAACACAATTTTTTCGTTTGTCAACAACTTCCTGTATTTCTTTAAATATTTTTTTCCACTTTTCCAGGTTGTCCCTACTTAAATCAATCCAACATTGGCTACGCCATCGTTCAAGGTGTTCTTTTGTTATCTTTTTATCAGCATCTTTTTCTGGCAACAACGTATAATCACCAATAGCAATCTGATTATCTTGGAATATTACTGGTATTCCGAGAGATATTGTTTCACATATCAAGTCATTGTCATTGCGCATGAAGTTGTTTACCTTGTCTACAAGATCCTTGCTAAAAACATCCTTTAATTTGGGCGCAACCCGTTTGATACAATACAGTTCATAAAGATGTTTGGCAGTTTTTCCTCCCAGATTTCCAGTCGCAACACCATGAATACCCTCCATTGTATTCAGAGACTCAATTGCCATATTTACCATTTGCCTACCAGCATACGTTGGCTGTAACACAGCCTTATCCATTGCTGTAAATAAATCACCTTTATTGTCGCCATCAAGAATGTCTGTTACAGCTTTGGCTACTTCCTCTTTTGTTATAGCCTCCATCTGACCAATTGCCGTAAGCACTTTTAGCTCTTCTTTTGAATACACATGATTCTCCCCAGCTCTAACAACTGGGAAATGCATAATTTCAGACTTCTCTGAACTTGCATACTTTAGTTCCTTTCCATGTATAAGCTGATATATTAGCGGTGTTTTTCTCCTTGATACAAATCCATAGCTATTGTCAACTGGTTCGTCTTCAACACTGTCTAGCCCGACAAAGGTTCCAGGAACAACAAGTGAAATATTAAATCCTGGTGTGTGAGCCAAACTCCATAGCAGTTGATGCATGATACCACTAGCAGACACTTTGCCCATCAGAGCATAGGATAGATTAAATTGAGGATTATCACCATGCGTATAGGGCATATTTAGTCCCATTCCACCCAATCCAGTTGTAGATACCTTTATATATCTCTTGACTGGAAATTTTTCCAGTGCATATTTAAGACTTGAAACAAAGACTATAAGCTTTGTTACAAAATCATTAGCCATCAAATCTACACAACATTTATTAGGGGCTTTTTCGAATTTCTCTTTTCGCTTTTCAGGATTATACGCATTTCCCAACACCGTGGCAGAATTTACGGCATCAACTATAACATCTGGTCGGTACTTTGAGACTAGATTGTAAATACTAGATTGCTTTAATAAATCTTCACTTAGCTCGGAGTAAAAATAGTTTATAACTTCTCTTGAATGAGCAGATAATTCTTCTCTTGTCAGATCCTTAAGACTATGAGGCATAAAGATATTGCCATGTGATTCTACAAATTTTGTGCCTTTAAATGATGAACGAAATAGCTTTATACAATCTTGACTTTCTTGACGAGTTAAATTATGCACAATTACTTTTTTAGGCCGTTTTTGCAAAAGGCGAAACAAAGTCGCTTTACCTATTTGTCCTGTGCCAATAATAAGTATTGTATCCATAAAATTTTAGATCCTATAGTGGCAGGGGCAGCAGGAATCGAACCCACATCAACGGTTTTGGAGACCGCTGTTCTACCATTGAACCATGCCCCTGTTTGTTATAGAATAATATTTTAATGCAGACTTATAGAATGTCAAGCCATTTATCAGTATAACGGCTTGTTTTTTTGACCTTTTTTCAGGAAGTAATTCCTTGTCATAGAGGAGTCTATTTACTATCTCCATTCCTGGGGTTGAACATAGGTTCAATCGTTTGAATTGTCATATGTATTTCGCCTGATGGCACACGAACGGTTATTTCATCCCCAACTGATAACCCGACCAAAGGATGAACCAGTGGCATATTATATGCGTACTTTTGTTGCGGTATGTCTTCTGCCCCCAATGGCACAATCCCCAGCCTGCATTTTGTTTCTGCACCAGTGGTTTCATTTTCTTGGGTCACGCATACCCAGCAATACAGACCGACTGTTTCTGTGGTTGCCGGCTTATTCCTTGGTACGACAAGCATATTGTCCAGGTCTGCCATTAAATCAGCGACCAATTTTTCTGTCTGCTTTTCTTCCCTGGTCAAATGTTCATATGCAAAATTATCATGCCATGTGTTTGTGTCTTCTGTGTATGCGGCCGTCTTATCGTTGCGTATCTGGGCCAGTCGTTCTTGCAACTCTCGAACGGTCCGTTGGGATTTATCATAGTATTCTTTTGTTACAAAAATTTTCATGACTGTGCCTTGCTGCCGCTGCTATATGATTTACATTCTGAATATATCTCGCCTTTGGCCAATCCAGCCAATGATATACGTGTGGTTGAAACAACGTTCTTTAGATTTGCAACCTCATCCAATGTAAAGTATTGCATATCTGCACACTTGTCCCCCTCGCAATTACGAATTGTGCCGGTGTATTTTGATACCTCGAAAAAGAAATCAAAAGATTCTGTGCGACTGGCCAAATTGCTGGTGACGTGTACGCACTTGATGTCATCTGAGTCGATATCGATGTCCAGTTCTTCTTTTGCCTCTCGTATTGCTGCTGCCATAGCAGTTTCGCCTTGTTCAATGTGTCCTGCCGGCAGAACCCACCAACCACCATCATAGTTAAAAAAGCCATCATTGCGGAAGAATAATAACACTTTGTCGTCTTGCTTGATAATCAGGTTTATTACACCCTTGAACATTGCACGTTCTGACATATTTTTATCCCTTTTTATTGTCCACTTTTGCCGTACACTATCTTGAAGTTCCAGCGTTTCTTTTTACGGAATGAAAAGTGTGGCCGGTCTGAGTCTATCACAAACACTATTTTGCCAATCCAAATTCTGAAATACCTTGCATGCACTTTCTTGAATTCAACCTGTTCATGGGTTCTCATCTCTGTGCCGTCAGTGTATTCGTACTCTGTACTGCGGCCAAACCCATATTTATTATTATCAAAATCCAGGCCATATTCGGTAAATATCTTTTTAATTTTTGGCATTTGACACTCCTTTCGTTGTTATTTCGCCAACAATGATTACAGCCTATATAATAGAAAATCTTGCGATTGTTTCATACCCCAACTTTTTATACCATTTTTCTAAATGTGTGTAATGAATATAGGCAATATCACAACCTTGACTTTTTAAGTGCATCGTTGCCATATCGACCATTTTAAGTCCAATGCCACGTTTTCTATATTCTGGTACAGTTCCAACACAGGCAACACCGCCTATTCTTAATTTATCGTCAGCCAAAATAGAATCAGCTGTAGGTGTTACTATACAAAAAGATACGGGTTCTTTATTTATAAACGCACAAAATATCGTTGTGTTCTCTGTAAAATATTTACTCCACTTGGAGTCAACTTTTTCGACAAGTTTTCTAATCTTTTCTAAATCTCCAGAATAGACACAAAATGAAACGCCGCTGATGGATGGCAATTGTTCTTGGTATTCGTTTAAGGCAAGTGCCATTTCTACAAATACGCCATCGTTACCAAATTTACAATTTAATTTGGTTTCCATAATTTTTAATTTAGTAGCATCAATTTGAACATTAAGCATCTATATATCTCTATTTCTGTCCATTGTGCCATGAAAGTTTTTAGTTCGCAATATTTATTCTGTATTTTGCCTAAATCAGCATTTCTTCCTTGAAGTCTAGCGTTATTGTTGTGCCAACATTTTCTATTTTGATTACGGCCTTGCTTTCCACGTTCCGGCAGAAGAATTTTACGGTCAGCTCTCTCAAGTCCTTGCTTGTCTTTTCATACCTGAATCCATATCCAGCGCATTTCTCTTTCAAGTGTTTCAGCTTGGTTCTTTTGTCCATAGTTGAACAAACAATATCTTTCATGAGAACGGCCAGTAATTGTGCGGCCTCTGTTACAAATGAAGTGCTATTAAAATTTATCATGGTGCCTCCTTACCAGTAAATTTGATATTGTTCGTCTGATCCGGTGATGGCTGGGTCTATCTTGTAGCCCAGCAATCGCAGTGTCAGTATTATTTCTTTCTCTGTATGTTTTTTGTGCAGCCATTCCCATACACCCTGGCTGCCGGTCTTCATAATTGCCAGCATGGCATCTATGCCCTCCATGGTTCGCATTTCTTGCCGAATGGCAGACACATATACACTTTTGGTTTCTTTCGGTTCTTCTGGTCTTTGTGGTTGTGTTTGTCTTGGCATGTCTTAGTCCTCCAATCCTGTGAATACGATACCGAACCATTTGCTCATGACTTTCAATTTTTCTTTGTAAACCTCGGCAGCATTTAGTTCGGTTTCATATTCTTCCCTTTCCTGGGGTGACAGCCCCAATTCTCTGATTATGTGGTTGCACATGCCTATCAAGGCATATATGTTTCCCTGTGGGCCTGATAGGTCCACTATCAAGCCTGTTGGGTATTTTGCATCAACCGATTGTTTTTCGACTGCACGCAATTTCTGTTGAAGTGTTCTTAGTGTGTCCATTATTTCTTACCTCTCTTTGATAATTTTTCTTGGATATAGCCCCACATTATTTCTAGATCCTTAGCGTTGGTGTCATCTGCCTTTAACCACATCTCAGGGGTCTGCCATACATCATCGTTATTACAACCTATGACATCAATCATCAGTTCCCTAACGTATTTTTTTCGCATCTCGTTTTTAATGGCTGATATGTATAGGGTCTTTTTGTCGATAGCTGGCAGGACTGGAATGATGTTGTAATGAAACGCCCACCATCTACCTAATTTTATTTTGTTCAGTAATGCAATCTTCATCATTGCTATTGCATAGGTTATGCTTGCCGGGCCATCAATAATTTCCTCTGCCAGGTGTCTGCCTGCGGAACAATTTAGGAATTCTATAATGTCTTCTTCTGACTTGTCCGGATACAGCTGTTGCAGACGTTTAACTGTTACATCCCAGATTGAATCCACATGCTGTTCATCATCGAACCAGTTGTGCATTGTGCCGTAGTAGCCAAAGTCTTTGTTTATCTCTATCATGCTTTGTTCCTTATTCTTGTACCGTGCTATCAAATTTCTTTTCTGTTGACCCCACGATTTCTTTTGGAATGTCGTATCCAATTTTGCGCAGGATCTGGATTATTTCCTTTTCTGTGCGCCCCTCTTCAAGCCAGCAGTATGCATCGCTTTCTGTGCCATCTTTGATGCCCAGGGCTTTGCAGATTGCATCTACGCCCTCATAGTCTGTTACCTCTCTTGCGAATGCTGCCAGGTATACGTTTTTCTTTATTTTTGCCATTGTTTTTACCTCTTTTTTTGTTCTTGTTTCTACACACAACATACCGAAAGAAACACACAAGTCCAGCGAAATAGACAAACCAGAAACCGCAGAAATCTGCGGTTTTTGGAAGAATTATGCACATATTGCATTGGCAATATTGTTCACTGCGATGAAAGTCTGTTCATCGGCCAGATGGGTGTATCCCTCGGTCGTGGTGATCCGGCTGTGTCCTGCTGCATCTCGCATGGCGACCATGTTCTGTCCTGTGTTAGCCCCCATAGTGATGAATGAATGGCGCAGGTCGTGGATTCTCATCTGTGGCAGGCCAGCTTTCTTGAGAGCCCATTGGAATGGCTTACGTATATCCTGTACACCTTGGAAGATGTTCCCTCGGCTGGAGAACACATATTCGCTGCCTATCATTTTTGCCTCTGCCAGCGCAATTTCTAATTCTTTTATCGCCAAATCAGGCAACTTAACATCCCTTGCACCTGTCTTACTGTCTTCAAGGTGCAGGACCTTATGTTCTAGGTCTACCTCTCTGACTTTCAGACAGCGGATTTCTGAACTGCGACACCCTGTTAATGCCAGCAATTTTATGATCCGGAAGTATTTCTCATGCATGTCTGTTTCTATCGGTCCACGTTCTAGTGCTGCAAACAATCCCTTGTATCCGTCTATGTCCAGGGTTGTTTTCTTGCATACTGTTTGCGTTTTACCTTTTCTGACGTACTTACATGGATTGCTGTCACGTGGCAGATACTTGTAACTTTCACACCAATCCCAGAAACTTGACAGCAATGACAGGACCTTGTTTGCAGTAGAGAACGATGTTTTTTCGACCCATACTGGGTATGCATCTAACACGTGCTGCTCTTCTATCTCGTCCACATACATATCCCCAAGGATTGGTTCTATGTATAAGCGGCTTTGGTCTTCATTTGACTTTACTGTTCGTTCTTTCTTATATACTTTTGCGTACTTAGTTATGTACATCTGGAATAGTTCTTTGTATGTGTGTTTTTTGCTTTCTTTGATTACTTGTTTTTTTACTTCTTCTTTGATCTGAGCCATTGGGTTTCCTCCCAATAGAATTTGTTCTCTCAGGACCCTTGCTTTTTTCTTAACATCTTCAACTGTTTCATACTCTGTATATCTGCCCAGGTAGATGTTCTTTCTTTCGCCGGTTGATCTTATCAGACAAGCCAGGAAGAATGTCACCAGCTTTGTTGTTGGTGAATACCTCATATACAGTCCAGGAACTGAACCATCGGTGATTTGAAGTTTATGCGTTGAACGAATGTTCTTTATCCAGTGGTCCTTGAACAATCGTTTTTCACATTTCCATATTTTTCCCATTTGTTTACCTCTTGTGTTGTTTACACACAACAATGGCGATAAAAAGAATAATATCCAGTGAAATAGACATACCGCTTACATAAAAGTTTTTGTTCTAGCTTTTTGGTCCAACCAATCCCTTACGTCACCAACTCTGTACCTGATAACTCTGCCTATCTTGATATATTTGGGACCAACTCCCTTGGTTCTATATACCCCCAGTGTGTCGGGTGTAACCCCCAGGTACTTCGCTAATTCATTACAATCCATCAGTTTATCCTGTTCATACATGCCTTACTCCTTTTGTTTGCTATGTATGTCCCTAGGATAGGGTGTGTATTCTCTGGTTTCGATAGCAATACATCGCAAAAAATACAACTCTGGTAAAAAGTGCAAATTTGTCGTTGATTGTGTGCTTGACTTTGGCCTTGAAATCAATGTTGAAAACAGCAGTAAGTCACATACAACCTGATTTGATATTTTTCAGGAAAAGGCACTGTTTCAACTTGTTAGAACCTGTGAGGACATAGTTTGAAAAACATACATTTTTATACCAAACTTGGTAAAATTCCCAGATTCTGGCGGATTTCCGGAACATGTGAGACACAATAAAAATCTTCTAAAAGGTCTTGACTTCTGGGTTTTTTTAGTATATTATAAGCAACGCTATTCGGGCATAGTTCAGTCGGTAGAACAACGGACTGTTAATCCGTATGTCGTTGGTTCGAGTCCAACTGCCCGAGCCACGAATTCCGTCGCAAAATCGTTGATTTTGCGGCGTTTTTCTTTGTTAACACTTTTGGATTTAGGCACACTACATTCCACCTAAAAACACCACTATTTAACCCCTTGGCTACACAGCAACTACACAGGATCCGCAACCTGTCCGCAGTCCGATGAATAACTTACCATTTCACAACCCATAAAAAAATCTACATATTTTGAACATATTGCAAAAATGCTGGGGTTCTTGAATAAGGATATGACTGGGCAATCCCCTGTTGCGATTTTGTCTTAAATCGGCTATCGTTATTACATGCCAAAGATATTTACAATCGGTTTTAGCGGTAAAAGCCCCGAAGCATTTCTGGAGGTGTTGGATGCGGCGCGTGTTCGTTGCGTGTGGGACATTCGCCTGTGGCGGGTCAGCAAGTATGTCCCATATTACAGTGGCGAAAACCTGGCGACTGTCTTGGGCGACCGATATGAATACCACCCGGAATTTGCGCCTGAATTTGAAATGCTGACCGCGTTCAAGGATAAAAAGGCAACCTGGGCGGATGCCGAACCGATTTACAGACGCCTGATTGCGGGGCGTGCGCCATTGGCGGGGCGCAATCCGGACGAATTGGACCGCATATGCCTGATGTGCACAGAAAAGACCGCACACCAATGCCACCGCCGCTTGGCCGCCGAATACATCGCATCACAATTCCCCGACATAGAAGTTGTGCATTTATGAAAAACAATTTTCGCCCCCCCGAAACACATATCTTGACTTTTGCTATATCATACCTTACAATGACTGTGTCAATATAGTGCAATTGCACTGACGCGCCGCAAAATCTCAAAAAAAATATAATCACGCAATAATTTGTTGCGAAACAGCCAGTAAATTCACACGAATTTCTGGGGTGTTTTGGCAATTAAAAACACAGGAATAAAAAAATGACAACTGAACAAATCCAGGAAACCATCACCGAAACGTTTCCTGAAATAGAAATAAAAAGTATAAAAAAAATAGGTTCGGGACGAAATATCATTGCTGTATTGGTTAATGACAGCGTTGTATTCAGAATGCCTAAAAAAGAAGACGCGGAATTTAACAATCCTGACAAAGAAATCAAAGTATTAAACTTTCTAAAAGGAAAGTTGAGCTTTGAAGTTCCAGAAATTTTATATCACAAAAAGGACAAGTCAGGTCGAAACATCATTGGCGAAACATTGGTACACGGTACGACATACACCCAGGAAATGCACGATTCTTTTGACGAAGAAACAAAATCCGATATATTACGTCAAATCGGTAAAATTGCACGCGAATTACATAATCTGGGGAATGATTACAGTTGGTTGCAAGATGCGCCATTACATTACACAGACAGCCTAGAAGTGTTTGACGAATACTTTCCTGACACAGTAAAAAAACAATTCACAGATGAGCAGATTCAGCACATCAACGCCGTGCGCGACAGATATAAATACTTATCTGAACAATATCCTGTAAAACCAGTTTTGACACACTGTGATTTGCATTTTGGCAACATGATGTTCGATACAAACACAAAAAAAATCGTGGGGCTTATTGACTTTGGCGAAGCGGGATATGCCGAACCATCACGCGACATGCACTATTACTATGGCAATGGTGCAAAAGAATTGCTGGCAGGATATGGCGACACCGGAGACGTATATTTCCCAGAAAGACAGCGTTTTCAATCTGTAGTAAATCTGTTATGTGATATCAAAGAAGATTTAGAAATGGGTAAATCACCCGACAGAAATGTAAATAAAGTATTACAGATCGTGATGTAAAACACACCGCCCCTTGATTTTTGTGGGAAATGGTGTAGAATATATGTGTGCAAGTAATTGCACAAGGCATTATAAGCGTGAACGGGTTTAGTCACCCCTACACAGCGAAGCTTTTAATGTCCCGACCCTGGTCGGGATGTCGTTGCTATACAACAGGGCTTGTCCCAAAGGCAACGGAGTTTCTGTGTAAACTGACTAACTCCCGACCACTCTTTCATTGAGTGGTCTTTTGTTTGGGGTTGTATGTTTGTCAGACAATGGACTTTTGTTATTGCGATTGCGTTTGCCATTGGGGTTGGTGTCGGGGCGCAACTGCCACCACGCCATACGATGACACCGACAGATGTGGCGCTTTATTTCACCCCCGGCACCGAATGCGAAGACCGCATAATTGCCGAACTGGGTCGGGCCGATAAAATCGACATTGCCGTTTATTCCATAACCAATCCGAAAATTGCCGATGCCATTATCGCCGCCCACCGTCGGGGTGCAAGGGTGCGAATTGTCACCGACCGAACTATGTCCGGACATAAATCGTCCATGATTGATGATTTGGCGGGCGCCGGCATACCCGTCCGCACCAACCACCGGCACAAGATTGAACACAACAAATTCGCCGTCTTTGATAATCGGCGCATGGTGACGGGTTCCTATAACTGGACCACCGCCGCCACAAAGTATAACAGCGAAAACTGCATATTCCTGACCCACCCAGCGCAAGAATACAGCAAACGGTTTGAGGTGTTGTGGAATGCATATAAAAAATAACCCGCCCACATGGGGCGGATGGTTTCAAATTTTTGACAAGCGGTCAACCCTAAAACAACTGGTAAAAATATAATTTTTTTCATATGCGACCCCCTTGTGTATTGATATAGAGTCTAATGAACAAATCCCCATTAATCAATATGGTTTTTGGGATTCCCAAACAAACACAATTTACTGGGTTTTTTTTGACCTTTCTTTGTAAAATCATTCGTCCAATGCAAGGATAAATATTCCCAATTTGTCGGCCTGTTTTATAACGTTTTCTTTGTCGACAACAAAGCAGGTTTTGGTATTCACAACAATCCCACGCAGGTGCGCCGCCGCAACCGCATTAACCGTATCAACACCAATCGCAGGTATATCAATGCGCAAATCTTGGTTTGGTTTGGTCATCTTGGCAAATACACCACTGGGGCGTTTTACCTTGGTACGCATTTGTACAACCCGTTCCAGCATACGGGCGGTTCCTTCGGCCGCTTCGACCCCAAGGACATGCTTATCAACAACAACAGATGCACCAATGTCCGCAGCACCGATAAGATGCGAAACCTCAATCGCGCGTGCAATGTTCTTTTCATCCGATGCTGTTGGCTTCTTCTTAGTTTGAACACCCGCAGTTTCAAATGTTAATTCAGGTGCCAAATCCTGAGCAGCGACGATTTCAAAACCTTGTTTTTCAAGAACCTTGTTAAATGCAACAGCCATAGAATCATACCCCCGTTGATGTTTGATTATCTTTAATAACATACGCAACGACCAAAAATCTGGACGTAAATCTGATAAATTCGGATGCCCCAAGGCACCAACAAATACAACCTTTTTAATCCCAAGTCGTCGGACCGCACGAACCGCGCGCCCTGCCCCACCAAGGCGAATTACAATATCAGGATTAAGACGCATATCTACAAAATTTTTAAGACCAATAACAAAAACGTCCCAGCCCGCCCGACGCAATGCATCGCGCGTAAAAAACGGCAGGTCTAACGCGCCCGCAACCAAGGCTATCTTTTTATCTGTATTTTCTGTCTTCATATTTTGTATGGTACGAATAAATCAAACTGGAATCAAGTCGCAATTTGTGATAAAATGATAAAAAATATATACAGGCAGAACAAAATGAAAAAAATTTATGCTTTATCTTTCTTGGCGACTGCACTGATAAGTTCGGGTGCAAATGCCACGTATGACGACAAAAAATTTACAGCGGAAATATCACAGGGACTGGACCTGATTTCTGCAGAAGAAACATTTGAATACGTTCAGGACGATGCGCCGGGGGAACTGGGGCGCGAGGTTTATGAGGTCGCAGGTGCAGTCAATTCAGACGATATAAGACTGTTCGTGCCAACATCGCACTATATGCGTATGGGGGGTGGATTTAATCTGGGGTTCGCAACCAGCAAGGCAAATACCAACATTGGCAAAGCAGAAAGCAAAAATAGTTATTCTGCACAAATTGGATTGGGGTGGAATCTGTCGTCTTATGTGCGCGCAGAAATCGACCTGCAAATGTCAGAATTTAAGTTTTCAGGATTAGATAATACACAGGCAACACAACACACCATCGGTGGAATGCTGTACTTTGATTTCGCGCGCAGATATGTTCAAATGGGCGATATAACAAAACGCAGAACGTTTGTGCCGTTTATGGGTATTGGTGCAGGCTTTGGCACGTACGATTACCAAGGACAAGATGGCAAAGACGGTATGATGATTGCAGCGCCACGCGCAACACTTGGGTTTAATATAATGCTGGGGGATTTATTCGGTGTTGACGTTATGTATCAATATCAAATGCTGATTGGAAATGGATTTGGATGGGGAACTGATTGTGCAAAAATAAATAATATCAGCAATATCGTCGCATCAATTCGTATGAATTTCTAAATACATAAGGCATAAAAAAATGAGAACAAAACTATTACTTTTTTCTGTATTATCTGTCGCGCCATTGTGTGCAAATGCGGCGATTCCATATCGCGTCGAACAAATAATAATGCCTGAACCAGCGATAAATGAAACATTTGCCAGCGAACACAGATTCTATGTCGGCGGAATGTACAACCTGTCACTGTGGCAAAATTATACAAGCGAAAATAATACTGAAATCATCGGTAAAAGTGCGCAAGGATTTGAAGCACTGGCGGGTCTGCGGGTTTCGGACACATTCAGAATGGAATTAAATTATATACACACCAAGGCAAACTGGGAACAGTTGTCTTTTGATAGTGAAACATTTTTGCTGAACGCCATAATCGATGCCAGAATCGACAGCATATACAGAATACTGCGAAACCAAACGATTATGCCATATGTCGGTATCGGCGCAGGCGCATCATGGAACACAGGCAACGATACAACAATCATAGAAAACAAAACTTCACCTGTTGTTGCTGCAATGGCAGGAATTGGTATAGAGTTTAATCCGCATTTTATACTTGATTTTGGGTATAGATACACTTATATGTTTAACCAAAAGAACAATATTATTGATAATCTGAATCCAACCGCACATCAGTTTCGTGTTGGCGCAAGGGTCGGATTCTAGGCAAGCAAATAACTATGAACAAATGTCCGTTTTTTGAACAATGTGGTGGCTGTGGATTTGACTTTACAGCCACTGACTATAAAGAAAACAAGAAAAAATTAATCGATATACTGCCGACAACCAATTCGCCAATATGGATTGATGCCGGTGTTCGCAGGCGCGCAGACTTCGCATTTGCCGGTGGAAAATTTGGATTCTTTGAAAAAGGGACAAAAAACATAATCCCTGTTAAATACTGCCCTAATCTGACACAGGCAATTAATGATATTTTGCCGCTTGTCGCAGAATTGCCGTGGGGTGGAAGCGGGGCATGCCTGATTACAGAATGCGAAAACGGCATCGATATTGCAATCAATGCCAATATACCATTTTTTTCGCCAGAATTTAAAACAGCAGCATCTGCCCTGCCCGCGATTAGAATTACTTGGAACGATAAAATCATTAAACAAACAGAAATACCAATGATTGCGTTTGGAAAGAAACAGGTCGAATACCCAACAAATGCTTTTCTGCAACCAAGCACAATAAGCGCAGACATTATGCGACAGATGGTCAAAAAAAATACAGACGGATACAAACGCATTGCTGATTTGTTTTGCGGGCTGGGGAATTTTACCTTTGAAACCAATGCAGACGGATTTGATGTCGTCGGAACAGGTGTAAAGCGAGACTTGTTCAAAAAACCACTTGGCACAAAAATGCTGAACCAATACGACTGTGTGATTATGGACCCGCCACGCGCAGGCGCAATGGCACAAAGCAAGGAAATAGCACAAAGCAATGTTAAGCGTATAATTTATATATCCTGCAATCCAGATACCTTTGTGCGCGATAAAAAAATTCTGGAATCTGGGGGATACACAGTCACAACACTAATACCAATTGACCAATTTGTTGGCAGCAATCATTGGGAATTGTTTAGCGTATTCGATAAATAAAAACTGCGCCCATTTGGGCGCGTTTTATCGTCCAAACTTTCCACTGCGCGGAAACCCAACAGGAACTGTGCGACCCTGTGATGCACGCTTGGCACGCCATGGTGACCAGTCTTCGACCCTGGTTGTACCACGTCCCGTCGTCCAACCAAAACCATCAGACGCATTAAAGAACATTACATCCAAGACAAATGTACGTTCCGCATTATACTTTTGCAAAATTACACCCTTGCCACGCGACATTTGTGGAATTTCATCAGTTGCAAATATCAACAGCTTGTCATTTGAACCAGACATCGCGATTGTATCACCAATCACCGGTACACACATATGCGCAGGATTCTTAGGTTCTGTATTCATAACCTGTTTACCATTCTTGGTCTGGGCAACACATGCATCGCCCGTTATTATAAAACCATTACCATGGCGGGAAACCAGTAAATATCTGGCATTTGTATCCAGAACAAAGGCCTGAACAATATCTTCATCCGCACCAACATCCACCATCATACGTACTGATTCACCGAAACCACGCGCAGACGGCAATTCGTTCGCGGATAGCGTGAACATCTTGCCCCCAGATGTAAATAAATTGATTTTATCGGTCGATTGCGCATGAAACGCGGTTTGCAATTCGTCGCCTTCTTTGAATTTTAAATCCAACGCATTCAAATCCAGATGCCCCTTGGCCGCGCGTATCCAGCCCATAGTAGACAAAATGATTGTAAGCGGTTCTTTTTCGATAAATTCGTCGGCATTTACAATAACTTCTTCGGTTTGTTCCGCCCATGTTGTGCGACGACGACCAAGTTTTGTTTTTTTATCATAGGTCTTTTTAATGTCGTTAAACCAAGCCTTTAACTGATTATTTTGGGCATCTTCACTGGCCAGTAATGCTTGCAGTTGCGCCTGCTCTTCCCGCAGGGCGGCATCTTCGCGCTTGATTTCCATTTCTTCCAGTTTACGCAAGGAACGCAGACGGGTATTCAAAATTGCCTCTACCTGAATTTCTGATAAATTAAATTCAGACATCAAAACAGATTTCGCATCGTCTTCGTTACGTATAATCTCTATAACCCTGTCTAAATTAAGATATACGACCAGCAGACCACCCAAGATTTCCAGACGGCGCGCAATATTCGCCAGACGCCAATTCGTACGACGACATAACACAACTTTTTGATGCGCAACAAATTCACGCAGAACATCACCAATCGGCATTACACGTGGTGCGCCCTTGGAATCAATAACGTTGAAATTCATATTAAAACGATATTCCAAGTCCGTTAACGCAAATAAGTGCGCCATCATCTTGTCCGCAGGAATATTGCGCGATTTTGGTGTTATTACAATACGAACATCCGTCGTCGATTCATCAACAATATCATCAACCAATGGTAATTTTTTGCCATCTATTAACGTCGCAATCTGTTCTACTAATTTTGACTTTATAATACCATATGGAATTTCTGTAATTACAACCTGCCAGGTGCCACGTTCCAGTTCTTCGACCGCCCAGCGCGCACGTACACGAAACGCACCACGACCAGTATCATAATTCTTGACAATGGTTTCAAAACTGTCGATTAAAATGCCACCTGTTGGAAAATCAGGCCCGACCATCTTCTTGATAATTTGCGCAGTGGTCGCATCAGGATTATCAACGACCAGATTTAGGGCATCACAAACCTCTGCCACGTTGTGGGTCGGAATGTTTGTCGCCATACCAACCGCAATACCCATACCACCATTTGCCAACAAATTCGGAAACGCACCAGGCATCACAACAGGCTCAACCGTTGTGCCGTCAAAGTTCGGCATCATATCGACACTGTCTTCGTCTAACCCTTCCATAATTAACATGGCGGCTTCGGTCATTTTGGATTCTGTGTATCGGTATGCCGCCTGGGGGTCGCCGTCAATGTTTCCAAAGTTCCCCTGCCCGTCTATTAACGGATAACGAACAGAAAAATCCTGGGCCAGACGAACCATTGCATCGTAAACAGAACTGTCCCCATGCGGATGATAATGCCCCAACACATCACCAACAACCGTTGCGCACTTGCGAAATGCGGCGTTGGGCGCCAAACGTTGACGCAGCATAGAATATAAAATTCGGCGATGAACAGGCTTTAACCCATCACGAACATCAGGTAGTGCGCGCGAAACAATCGTACTGACCGCATAAGACAAATAACGTTCTGATAATGCGTCTGACAACTGCTGTGAATCAATATTTTCAATAATTTCTTTTCCCATAATGCTTAGAATTTAGAACATTTAAAAAAAAATAACAACAGAAAAAATTCACCTGTGTATTGCGTTACTGTTTTTTATTGCACAAAAATTACAATATATGCTATAGTATTCTATGAATCCAATGGGAATTGGTTTCGGGGCTGTCACAAGCCCATAAGCTCCGGTGCAAATAGGTTAGTTGCGTCGTAATCCAACTAAAAATTTCCGTATTTGCACTGTATTTTGTATGCCCTGACTGAAATAGTCGGGGGGCTGTCCGCTATACAACAGGTGCAAGGCACTAAAAGCGGGCAGAATCAGCGAGCTTATGATTTGTGAACTCCCCGACCGCTTACAATTCCTGTGGCGGTTTTTTGTTTGCACACAAAGGGAGGAGTAATTTGATATCAAAAACCATACAGTTTTTCACAACGGTTATATTGACGTTGACTGTGGCGCCCGCATTGGCGAACATCCCATCAACCGCATATGTGCAACAACAGGTTGCAAACCAAATTGCCGATTCTGTTTCAACCAAGGTCGACACATCAGCAACCGCCAATCAAACAATGGCGGGGACTTATACGGTCACTGGTGCAATGTATGCGCCAACACCAACATTACCAACGGCAGAATAATTTTTTGGGGGTAAATATGCGACGTATATTATTTGCTGTGATAGGATGTTTTACAGTTTTCTGTGCGCATGCAGCACAAATTGTAAATATTGATTATATACATAAATTAATTGCCCAAGAATGGGATATCAGTATACCGATTAAGGCAGACAGCCCAATGCATGTTGCCAATATGAAATACCTGCTGACGGCGATTGATGTTGCGAATGAAATTTTAAATGGTGAAAAGACAACGGACTATGGTAATGGCGAATTTGCGACACTTCAGGCCGCCGACACAGTCGCCACGAATCAGGCGGTGGAAACATTGGTGCGGAAAATTGATAAGGGGCCAGAATTCACCCTGACAACCACCTCAACCAACAGTTTTAGTTTTTCAATCAGTGCGGCCGGTAAATTCTATGTTGACTGGGGCGATGGCACAGTTGAAACAATCACAAAAGCCGACACAACAAACACAACATATACGCATGATTATGCCACTGCCGATGCATACACAATCGGCCTCAGTGGTCAGGCAACGGCATATTATACCGGCACATCCACCGCTGCGATAAGTTTTTATGTCGGTTCTAACACAAGTGCGAAAGAAACCAACATAAAAAAAATCGCATCGATTGATGGCTCGCTGGGGGCGATATTTGGAACACTCAGCAGTGGCACACAAAAACAACCACGATTTTATCAGACTTTTTGTAATGCAACTAATATGACCGGTTCAATACCATCTGACTTATTCGCGGGCATATCTGGCGCACCAGCAGCTAGTATGTTCCGCGACACCTTTTATGGTTGCAGTAAATTAACATCAATCCCAGAAAACCTGTTTGGTAATATTTCTGGTACGGCACAGAGTTATATGTTCTACCGAACATTCTATAACTGTAGATCCTTAACCGGTCCATCTGCGCGTATAAATGGGCAATACCTGTATGAAATCTGGCCCAGTGCCACATCATCTCAGGTTGGCGATATGTACTTTAGCGCAACCAAATTGTCTGATTATTCCACGATGCCAACCGTATGGAAATAATCCCGACTGCATTAACAGTTTCTGTGTCAAAGCACAGAAGAAACACCGGCACCTGTCTTCCCCGCCGGTGTTTTTTTAACATTCCTTAAAACAAAACCAACCACACCCATCACCCACACCCCGCATTTTTAGTTCTTGTCATCCTGTGGCTTTTTCGGGCCCCGCAAAAATTGCAAATTTTTAGCTCTTGTCATCCTGTGGCTTGACCACAGGACCCAGGTAGTGCCGATAATAAGGAATACATAACCTAGGTTCCATGGTCAAGCCATGGAATGACAATTTTTTTTACAAAAAAATTGTTAAAACAAAGAAAACAAAACCACACACACCCATCACCCACACCCCGAACTTTTAACAAAACTTGCCTGCAACACGAACTTTTAACGAAGTGTTGTCATCCTGTGGCTTTTTCGGGCCCCGCAAAAATTGTAAATTTTTGTGGGTGAATGCCCCACAGGACCCGGGTGTATTCCTTTTTTTCTTATGTTTTTTATGCATATATTGGACGCGTTTATTTTAATTGCAAATGAATAAAAAAAAGCAATGTAAAAAACATTGCTTTTTTGTTATTTACCATAATTTTACACGTTCGTCTGGTGCCAAATAAAGCGCGTCACCACTGGTTATTCCGAACGCATCGTACCACGCGTTTATATGTGGCAAAATCCCATTAACGCGATTCTTGCCCAATGAATGCTCGTCAATCTTGGTTAAACGCAGTTCTTCATCCGGCCTGATGTTCTGACCCCAAACACCTGCATACGCAATGAAGAATCGCATATCAGCTGTTAAATTGGCCGTTGCACCGGACGGTTGACCGTATTTTTTGTATGCATCAAACGCAATTGTGACACCACCATAGTCAGCCAGATTTTCACCCAATGTAAATTCGCCATTCGCATTGACTTCGTCATTGATTTTAATTTTATCAAAGAATTCTTTCATAACGTTTGCGCGAACTTCAAAGCCCTGGGCATCATCTGCCGTCCACCAGTCTTTCATATTTCCGTCCTTATCAAAATGACGACCGGAATCATCAAATCCATGTGTCATTTCGTGTCCGATAACCGCACCAATTGCGCCATAGTTAAACGCATCATCCGCAGTCATATCAAAGAACGGGTATTGCAGTATTCCCGCAGGAAAGCAAATTTCATTTGTTGACGGGTCGTAATATGCGTTTACTTCATGCGCATTCATATACCATATATTTGGGTCTTTCTTTTTACCGATTTTTTCAATCCAGAAATTATCTTCAAATTCGGCAACCCGAATCATATTTTCCCACAATGAATCATTTCTGATTTCCAGCCCGGAATAATCGCGCCATTTATCAGGGAACCCAATTTTCGCGCGGAATGTCGACAGTTTTTCAAGTGCTTTTTTCTTGGTATCATCTGACATCCAGTTCAGATTCTGAATCCTGTCACCGTATGCGCGTTGTAAATTTTTTACCAGTGTTTGCATACGTTTCTTGGCGTCAGTTGAAAAATATTTTTCTACGTACAGACGACCAACCTCTTCGCCCAGTGAATCATCAATCAATGCAACTGCGCGTTTCCAGCGTGGCTTTTGCTGTTTTTGTCCCGCCATTGTGCGATTATAAAAATCAAAGGCGATTTCATATGTATCATCATCTAGCAGGCTGTCAGCAGAACTGATAATTCTGTACTTTAAATATGTTTTTATCAAATCGAAATCTGTATCATTCATAATTGCGATTGATTCTGTGATTGCCTGGGGCTGACCAATATTGATAAATTCTGCGGCACTTGCGCCACGTGCATTCAAGAATGTGTCCCAATCAAATCCGGAAAATTTTTCTTTGACTTCTGCAATACTCATCTTGTGATAGTTCGCATGTGGGTCGCGCAATTTTTCTTTTGGATAAAAGGATTTTGCCATACGTTCTTCCAGCGCATATAATTTTTCCACATCTGCATCAATGCCAAAGTTCTTCATTTGTTTTGCGATAAATTCTTTGTATTTTTTTCTGACTTCGATTGATTTAGCATCTGTATCAAAATAATAGTCACGCGACAGCCCCAAGCCACCCTGACCAATATTGTACAAGAAGTGTTCGCTGTCCATTTCATCCAGCGCAACACCGTCACCCCAAAACGCAGACGAGAATTTATGCATCCTGCCCAAATATTCCACCAAACCTTCACGTGTCAACGCATCGATTTGTGCCAACTGTGGGGCAACAGGTTTCGTTTTGTCTGTGTTTAATTTTTCGACATCCATTGCGATTTTGTATAGTGTGCCAATTTTACCAGAATCATTTTCTGCGATTTCGCGTGTGCGTGTCAGGTTTGTATCGCGCAGCACATCAAACGCACCGTATCGCGAATAGTCATCAGGTATTGGATTACGTTTCTGCCAACCGTTTGTTGCATAATTGTAAAAGTCATCACCAACCTTGAAACTGGTGTCCATATTTTCTAGTTTTATACCTGCGTTCACTATTTTCTCCTTTTGTATATTATGTACCCAAACAATCGCAGCAATTACCGCAATGATTCCGATTATGTTCCAAAATTTACTTTTCATTTTTACTTCACCACATTAGTTATTATGTTGTCCAAAATCAGCATACCGTCATTTGTCGCGCAAATAGTATCGTCTGAAATTTGTATATATTGCGGATGATTTTTCACCCAATCTATATCAATAACGTTTTTTACGTCCTGTGTCAATTGACAACCGCGAATTGTTCGCAGGCCTGTTAAGATTTTTTCAATTGCACGTTCTTTTTCTGTCAGTGGATTAAAGATTTCTGCGTTTCCTTTTTCTTCATACCACACCCCATCAATCAAGATTCTGCCAGCTGCCCCTTGGCCAATACCGATGTACGGTTCGCCATTCCATATATTTGAATTATGCACACATTGATTTTCAGGCGTTGCATAATTTGAAACTTCGTATCGTGGCAATTCAAGGTTTGATGAAATCGTCTGATACATAATTGCCATTTCATCATTACTTGGCATATTTAGATTCATCTTGCCAAACGGGGTATTTTCTTCGATTGTCAATTCGTATAACGAACAATGTGTCAACCCCAGATTGTTTATCTGGTGGCACATATTCGCAACAGTTTTTTCTGTGTCACCAGGAATTCCATAAATAAAGTCCGCCGAAACACGAAGTTTTAAATCTTGCGCAGTATTTATCAATTCAATTGCATCACGCGTATCGTGTGCGCGTCCCAAGAATTGTAATTCTTTATCATTTAGCCGTTGCACACCAACCGACAGACGATTGATACCCATATCTTGGAAATCACGTAATTTGTTTTCATCAATTGTTGCAGGATTAGCCTCTAGCGTTATTTCTGCGTCACCGACAACCAAGAAGCTTTGCCGAATTGTCCTTAGTATTTGACACATATATTTTTGTGGTATCAGTGATGGTGTTCCACCACCAAAAAAAATAGTCGGAACAGTGCAATGGTTTAATTTTGATGCCCAGAAAGCAACCTCTTTACAAATTGAATCGGTATAATCTTCCCAATCTGGTTCGGCACACGCGTGCGAAAAAAAAGCACAATATCTGCATTTTGATTTGCAGTATGGTATATGTATATAAATATTATGTGGGCATTGCTTCATCGTTCTTGTATTGTACATCCAGATTATATTCAATCAAGGTATAAATTAAAATACTTTTATCGAAGCAAAATTTATGATATAATATGCACAACGTATATACGATGAAGGCAAGGATATTTTCGATTTTTACTGGTTTTTTTGCGCCTTTGGCGGTGTTTGCCGCGAATGAAGGTGTGCCGTCATATTATCAAGTTTCTGCTGTTCCAAACACAAATCAGGCATCGTATGGTCGATATGCCAACCAGGGTTATACAAAATATGTTGGGCATTCTGGCAATAAGCAGGTTGTTGGTTCACGCACATATTCGTATCAGGTTCCGCGCCCACAGATGCCGACCTTTACTGGTACAATGACGCCGAACGGTATTGCACTGCCACCAGAAAATGAAAACAACACGTATATATGGGGTGGCTATCAGCGCAGATTTGCAGATTTTGAATTTGAAACTGGTGTGAATTCTATTCTGGAATGGGACGATATGATTTGGAGCGAGATTCAAGTCGGTGCCCGCCATAACTTTAGTTTGCGCAATTTTGATTTGTCAGCCTTTGCAGAATATACGCATGGCACAATGGTTGATGGCGGATTGTCTATGGACTATGACCTGAAACCGTTTGATGATGCATATCCAGAATATGGTATTTTTACAATTTCCACTGGTGACCAATCTGGACGCAGCGATCATTTGCGTTTGGGCATATCTGCACATCATATATGGGATATTGGTGGATGGAAATTGTCACCAACCTTTGGATACGAAATATTTAAGCATAATTTGGAAATGTCAAATCATTACTATCCAAACCCTGGTGTTTATCTGCCGTTGATGACAGATCAGGGATATTATGTTTATGGTAATGAACTGGGCGAATTCTTTTCTGTGCCTGTTGGCGCAACCCCACCCGAAGATTGGTATCAGGTGTGTATGTCACCCGAAGATATCAAGGTTGTCACAAACCTGCCTAACGGGTCAAGTGTTGATGGATTCCCGTATCTGGGCGATGAATTGGTGACTGGTGATTACAATATTGATATGGGGACAGTTCCATGGGGCGTTGATTCTGGTGAATGCGTGATTATTGGTGGTGACGGCCCTGTGATAGTCGAAGGAACAACACATATCTATAACACAACGTGGTCTGGATTTTATATCGGTCTGGAAATCGAAAAGCAAATGACCCTAAAAGATAAATTGCGTATATATATGCAGTTTGGTTTACCAAATTATTCATCCGAAGGTATCTGGCCAAATCGAACAGACTGGCAACAAAACCCCAGTTTTCTGGACGAAGGGAATAATGGCGCATATTCTTATGCGGCTGAAATGGAATATAATTATAAATTGTCCGACCGTCTGCAGTTGGCATTAAAGGTTGATATGAACCTGTTCCATGTTGGCAAGATTCCTGGGGAATTATATGTCGCAGAATACAGTCAGTATGTAATCGATGAAAATGGTCAGTATGTTATGCAAGAAATCGAGGACGAATTTGGTAATATTTATTATGTGCCTTTGCTGGAAACAGTCCCCGCACATACCGAATTTGTAGCAGATTCGTTAAAGCGCGCAACATGGCAATCATTTGGCTTGCATTTGGGCTTTAAGTACGCTTTCTAGGAATTTAAGAGGCTTATCAATGTTAAAAAAAAGGTTTTTGTGGCAACTTGTCGCAATGTTTATTCTGCCATTTAACGCAATTGCGCAGCGTGGTTCTTTTGATATTGAACGATGGTACGATGTCACAGATTCAATTCGTTCGCGCGCAGAAACAGAACAGATTTCAAAACGTGTTATTGATGAAACTTTTCGGTCGACCGCATTTATTCCATCTATTGTGAAAAGTGATAAAAATCAGGCAGAATTTAAGTTAACTCTGGATGATTATCTGGACAGAACTGTCAGTAAATCACGAATAGCAAGCGGAAAAAAAATGCGCGCAAAATATCCAACGTTGCTGTCGCACGTCGAAAGTAAATACGGTGTTCCGCCACACGTTATGCTGGCATTTTGGGGAATGGAATCTAATTATGGTGCTGTAAAATCACGACATCAATTAATAAATGCATTTATGACTTTGATTTATGATGGCAGACGCGAAACTTTCTTTTCAAATCAACTGATTGCATTGATGAAGATTGCCGATAAAAACAATCTTGATATTGGTAAAATTCATGGGTCGTGGGCGGGTGCAATGGGACATTTTCAGTTTATCCCAACTACATTGGCACAATATGGCGCAGACGGAAATGCCGATGGTCGAATTGATATTATAAATAATATCAGTGATGCAATGTATAGCGCTGGAAATTACTTGAACAGACTGGGGTGGGATAAAAACGAGAAAATCGTTCGACGTGTCGTATTGCCTGCGGACTTTGACATCAGTCTGCTGGACGGAAAAACTAAAAAACCACTGTCACAATGGGCGCAGATGGGCGTTCTGAACCCAGATGGCAACGCAATTCCGCAAACAGATATGATTGCAGGCCTGGTCGCAGACGTTGCGGAAATAGAATCAATTCGTAATTCTGCCAGCGACACAATCGCATCCGATACAGATGTTGCGCCAATGCCAGTTATAACCGCATATCTAACATATCCGAATTTTTATCGCATAAAACGTTGGAACAATTCTAATTGGTATGCAATCGCGATTGCAAATTTAGCGGATAATTTGCACTAGAAAATAAAAACATTGAAAAAACTGCGTTTGTTTGGTATTCTTTCCTGTATAGAACACTAAGGATTATTTATGACAATCAAATTACGTGATTTTGAAGTCCGTTTAACACGCAACAAAGAAGAACGCAGACAGGTCCGTCAACTGCGCTATAACGTATTTGTAGAAGAAGAAGGCGCATCCGCCACCGAAGAACAACGCGCACTGCGCGAGGAATATGATTCTTATGATAGATTTGCAGAATATATGGCTGTGTTCCATAACGGACGTATTGTTGGAACGTATAGAATAATTGACCGCAAGGCCGCTGAAAAAATGGACGGTTTCTATACAGAAAGCGAATATAATATCTCTAAGATAAAAAAATATCGTGGTAATATCGCAGAAATGTCACGCGCATGTGTTGAAAAATCATATCGCGATAACGGTCTGGTGATGCGTTTATTGTGGGCGGGTTTGGGCGAAATGATTGTCCGCAGAAAAATTGGTATTGTATTTGGTGTTGCATCCTTTGTTGGCAAGAACCCTGCCCGTTCTGCACAGGCAATATCATATTTATACTACAATCATTTGACACCGTCGCGTTTGCGTGCAACAGTATTACCAGAAAAGTTTGCAGATGGTGTAAACCCTAAACTTGGGCGAATGAATATTCTGCCACGCGAATTCGTGGACGAGGCAGACGCACGCGCAGAAATGACACCACTAATCAAGGGGTATCTGCGTTTGGGCGCAACATTTGGTCGTGGTGTGTTTATCGATGCGCCATTTAACACATACGATGTGTTTGTAATGCTGGAAACACGCAAGATGAACGCTGCATATCAAAAGCATTTCTTGGGTCGTGAAAACGCACTGGGCACACCCGAAGACGACAAAGAAAATATTATTCGCACAGTTGGCAAGATTATGACATTTCCTGTTGTTGGTCCATTCAAGGTCTTGCGGGCGGCTGTCGATTTCTTGCTGCGTGAAGATGCTGCGGATGCAGAATATATCGAAGATGGCGATCGCACCGATGCAGATGAAAAAGAAGAATAAAAACAGATGACAAAACTACGTAAACAAAATATTTTCAACACAACAACTGCTGCGATTAAGTTCGCGTTGTTTTGGGTTATGGTGATTATTCAGATACCACTGTTGCTGGTGTTGCCACGTCGTATGGCGGTGCGTTATATGCCAATATTTATGTGGTTTTTGATAAAACTGGCCGGAATCAAAATTGTTGTTCATGGACAGCTTTCAAAAAAGCGTCCTTTGATGATTGTATCAAATCATATATCTGTATTTGAATTAGCAACATTTCCATGCGTATTCAAGGGCAGTTTTATTGCAAAAAAAGAAATGGAAAATTGGCCTTTGGTTGGGTGGGTTGCAAAAAAATTTGGTGTGATATTTGTTGATCGTCGTCCATCGCACGCGCGGGACGCGCTGGCTGTGGTACAACAGGCTGTTCAAACTGTTCAGTACCCAATGATTTTATTTCCCGAAGGTACAACAACCAACGGCGCATACGTAAAACCATTTAAAAGCACACTGTTTAATTTTGTTGAAAATTCAAACATAACGGTTCAGCCGGTTGCGATGCATTATCGCTATAAAGATGGCAGTGTTATTGACGAACAAACAATGGCAGACCATTTTGCGTATTTTGATAACGCCAAGATGGATATGGGCCCACACTGCAAGCGCGAACGCAGTGCCTTTGGTCAAGTGTTTCACATAATGATGCTGGGTGGTTTTACTGTTGAAATCACAATGTTGCCACCGCCCCCCCTGATGGGGTTAGATAGAAAGCAGATTGCCGAAGTTCTGCAACAACAAGTATCGGCAAAATATATGGAATTAAAAGATAAAAAATAAGATTTAATAACTAAAAGAATTCTAAAATGAGAATAGAAAAATTATGTGTTCGCCGATTATTTGGCGATGTTGCTGGTGCTACAACACATGGGCACAAAATGGCAATCAAAGGCGGCTATGTTTATCAAACCTTTCAAGGTGGATATACATTAAGTCCATTGGGGTGGCGTGTTGTTCATAATATTGAAAACATAATTCGTCAGGAAATGAACGCTATTGACGGTCAAGAAATTTTAATGCCGGTTGTTTCTGGTGCAGACCTTTGGCGTGAAAGTGGTCGTTATGACCGGGTTGATGTTCTGGTAAAATTCAAGGGACGTTCTGGTGCAGATTATGTTCTGAATCCAACACACGAAGAAGTTGTTGTTGATTATGTAAAATCTGTTTTGGAAACATATCGTCAAATGCCTTTTATGGTTTACCAGATTCAGACAAAATTCCGCGACGAATTACGTGCGCGCGCTGGCTTGATACGTACGCGTGAATTTATTATGAAAGACGCATATTCGTTTCACGAAACGCAATCTGATTTAGAAGAATATTATAATCGTTGTTTTGATGCTTATGTTCGCATTTATAATCGTTGTGGATTAAGAAATGTTGTAAGTGTCTTGGCGTCTACTGGTGATATGGGCGGCAACATTGCGCACGAATTTCAATTGATAAGTGATGTTGGCGAAGATACATTGTTCTTATGTGATTGTGGTTTTAATGCAAACAAAGAATTAGTCGACGAAAAAAACGGATTATGTCCAAAGTGTGGTGCAAAAATGCGCATGGTTCGCGGGATAGAGGTTGGAAATATTTTTCAACTGGGTACAAAGTATTCGGATTCTATGAATCTGACCTATACCGCATCCGACGGTTCCGAAAAACATCCGATTATGGGTTGTTATGGTATTGGTGTTGGTCGTACTATGGCGGCTATCATAGAAGAAAGTGCTGACGACAATGGTCCAATCTGGAATATGGCGACTGCGCCATTCGCCATAGAGGTCATAGGTCTGTCAGACAAAGACGATTATGTTTCTAAAATGACAGAACAAATTTACATCGCCATAAAATCAGCTGGCATAGATGTTTTGATTGATAATCGTGCGGTGCGTGCTGGTGAAAAGTTCGCAGATGCAGACTTAATCGCGGCCCCAATTCGCTTGATTGTTTCGTCCAAGAACTTGGCTAACAATATAATCGAAGTGAAATATCGTGTAAATGATATCGATACATCTGAATACAAGACCGCATTTGGGTTGGATACTTATTTATCAGAAATAATGGAAACAATATCAAAAATGTCTGGAAAATAGGTAAAAACGATATACAATATATAACGATAAACTAAAAGAGAATACAGAAATGAAGACAGCGATTACACCAACACGCGCGGAAAATTTCAGCGAATGGTATCAAAACCTTATTGTTGCAGCAGATTTGGCTGAAAATGCACCTGTGCGTGGTTGTATGACAATTAAACCATATGGTTGGGCAATATGGGAATTAATGCGTGATGAAATGGACCGTCGCATCAAGGCGCATGGTGTCCAAAATGCAAATTTCCCTTTGCTGATACCGATTGACTTTTTTAATAAAGAAGCAGAACATGTCGCAGGATTTGCCAAGGAATGTGCGGTCGTCACACATCACCGCCTGAAGATGATTGATGGCAGTCTGCAACCAGACCCAGATTCAAAATTGACCGAACCATATATTATTCGTCCGACGTCTGAAACAATTATTGGCGAAGCGATGTCCCGTTGGGTTCAGTCTTATCGTGATTTGCCACTTAAATTGAATCAGTGGGTGAATGTTATGCGGTGGGAAATGCGTCCACGTATGTTTTTGCGCACGTCTGAATTTAATTGGCAAGAAGGACACAATGTATTCGCAACACACGAACAGGCAAACGAAGATGCGCGCAAAATGCACAAAATGTATGGCGACTATATGCGCGATATTTTGGCAATACCATCAATTATGGGTGAAAAGACCCCCGAAGAACGTTTCGCAGGGGCAGACCATACATATACACTGGAACATATTATGCAAGATGGCAAGGCATTACAGGCGGGAACCTCGCACGATTTAGGACAGCATTTTTCAAAATCCTTTGGTATTCAGTTCTTGGGTACTGACGGTAAATTGCAATATGGTTGGACGACATCGTGGGGAACGACAACACGTATGATGGGGTCGATGTTTATGATTCATTCTGATGACGATGGTCTGATTTTGCCACCTGCGGTTGCGCCATATCAGGTTGTGATTATACCAATCACACGTGAAGAAACCGCGGATGCGTTAAATGCCTATGCGGAACAGTTGGGTGAAAAATTGCGTGCAAATGGTGTTCGTGTCTTGGTTGACACAACCGATATGCGTGCGCCAGATAAAATGTGGAAATGGATTAAGCGCGGTGTTCCATTGCGTGTTGAAATTGGTGCACGTGAAATGGAATCCGGAATGGTGACCATTACACGTCGTGACATCGGGCGCGAATCAAAACGCACAATCAGTTCGGACGAATTAATTACAACCGTTAAAGATATTATGCGTGATATTCACGATACTATGGTTGCGCGTGTTGAAAAACGCAATGCTGAAATGATACACGATGTCGCTGATTTAGACGCACTGGAAACTGCACTTTCCAATGGTGAAATTGGATTTTTCCGAATTAAATACGAACTGACCAAGAATGACCGTTTTGATGGTCTGATGGAACAGTACAAGATTACCCGTCGTTGTTTAGACGACAGTAATCCTGAATACGTATTTGTAGCAAAATCATATTAAAAAAACGGGATTTATCCCGTTTTTTATTATTGAACCTATTCGCAATTAAGATACAAAGCAAAATCTTCTTATGAAGGCACCCCCAACGCACACTTTGTCATATGATTGCGATTCCCATGATTGCGCTATCTGGCGTTTTAATTCGCGCAAAAAGTCTTTGTTCTTGTTCATTTTTCCCACCTTGATAAAACAAAAACCGCCCAGAAAAATCAAAAGCGGTTGGAGTTCAAAGACTATCAAGACGAATAGTGGGCTTATTCAATATATTCACCACACTCCAACCGATGTGTTGGATTTTTTTACGCCTCTTCAGGCGCGCTTTGTGG
>JAFQTD010000022.1 GCA_017409215.1 Alphaproteobacteria bacterium | reverse complement strand
GACTATACCCTGTACAACAACCGTTGTTATATGTGACTTCTCCCATTGGGCCAACACTCAATTCGCAGATTGGCTTGGTTGGGTTTGATGTATCGCATGCGGTCACAGTTGTTTCAGCATCGCAGTTTTGCGCAAAGGCTGCGCTTAAGAATATATCTCCGGGTGAATAGTCCCAGGTGGTCAAGGTCGACATATCAAAAGCATTTGTTGCTAATAAAGAATAGGGGTTAGGCAATCCACCAGTATTTACACTAACTGTTTCATAAGATATGCCGTTGGTTGGCGCAAAACCACGCAATACATATCCGTCACGAGTAGAGATCGCTCGCCATCCATTTTCAGCCAACGTATCTGCGAATACTGACAGCTTGACCCCCTTGGCAGGTTGCATGGCCATAATGTTACGGTCTGACGTGACCTTTAAGAATGCTGCGGCCGGTGTGCTATATCCACCCTCAGCATCAGACACATATAGCAACATAATTGTGCCAAAAAGTTTCACTGGACCATTATCAATAGCCACACCCTTGGCCAAGGTTCCTTTGGCCGCAAAACGAACCTTGACAGTGATGGTATCTTCGCTGGTTGCTGGTATTGCAAATGGGTCACTATCGGTATATACTACATCGTCAACTTCGTATGTAAATGTTCCGGGAATACCCACATCCGGCAAATCAAATGGTGCACCAACCGAAACAGCTTGGGATGCGAATACACCGTTTTGAAAGGCACTTTTTAGTCGTGTAGATGCACCGTCCGTATCAAAATTTAGTTCACTAAGGTCATATACCAACGTCAGGTCGTTTGCAACGCACGCCTCTGGCGTGGCGGTGTTTGCATTTGCGACAGGTACGCCATATACAGCGGTTGCAAGTGCCGATATTGACACCAATTTAAAGATTTTTTTCATTATTTACTCCCTTTTTCTTTCAAAAAAATAACCGCAATGGAAATTCTTGCGGTCGGGGAGTTAGCAAATCATAAGTTCAATGACTCTGTTCGCCTTTGGGGTGCGCCCCTGTTGTATAGCGAACAGCCCCCCGACTTTTTCGTCAGGGCGAATAGAATAACGATGCAAATAAGGAAAACAGTATGCCGGATTACGACACATTTTATATATGTAATCATATATTTGCACCGGAACTTATGAGCCTGCTACAGCCCCGAACCAGATTCCCATCTGAGTTCAAGTGATAGTATACCATAAGTTACGGTTTTTGCGCAAGCCTAAAATAAAAAATCCCCAATCGGGGATTTTTTTTATCGTGTCTTGTCAGCCAGAAATCGGTCAACCGGAATTGGGGCCGCAGGGGTTGGACCGCGCTGGCGATTATAATGGCTGAAATTATTCTGGTCGTATGGTTTGCGTTCGCCAGTAAATTCTTCGTAATATATTTGACCAATGCGCATATATGGATATACGACCGTCGGATATAATACACGTATTTCCAATGTCCATTCACCACAAAAACCATCATCCCCACGACCTGCAGTGTGATGATTTAATATGAAATTGCGACCAATACTGGATTTGCCGTCAATGTACGGGAACAAATTGCGGGTTTCTGTGTATTCAACAGTTGCCCCCAGATAGCCAATAGTTGGTGATAGAATTAATCCTGTTTCTGGAATCTTGATTTCAATTGTTTCGTGATGTGCGGGATTTGTTGGGTCAATTAAATAACGCGGATTACGAATGTCGTGTGTGAATGGGTGGCGATTGTTTTGTGATACCATATTGTCGCGATACGCGGTGTCTTTTCTGACGGCAGGCGAATTTATGTCTTTATAAATGTTATATGAAACAGGGTTTTCATACCAGTCCGCCATAGTGTGCAAATCAGGGTTGCCACGATATTCAATCGCAGGTTTTGTCCCGTATGGTATTGTGCGCTTGTACACACGCAGGGTGTCAGATAGATGTAAATCATAACTGTTTGAACCCAGACAACGTTTGTCAAATGGGGTGATGATAATATCTGGATTTTCGCCAGACATACGCTTTATAATTTCAGGACCAGTTAGTTGCATAGTAAAAAACTCCTTAGGGTGACTTTTTTGTTTTTTTTAGCATATATATTGGATTTTGCAAGATTTTTATTCACTTTTCAATTTGTTGTGATATGATTTTTGCCATGACAGAAAAAACATATTCGGGTTTTGTTGCCATTATCGGTCCAACAAACGCAGGTAAAAGTACTTTGTTAAATCAAATTATGGGACGCAAGGTGTCGATTGTTTCGCACAAAGTGCAGACAACACGAACACGACTGCGCGCGGTTAAAATGGTCGGGGCAAAACAACTGATTTTTGTCGATACCCCCGGGGTCTTCAAGCCGTCGCGCCGTCTGGACAGGGCGATGGTTGCGGCTGCGATGGATGCGGTTAGTGATGCAGATGCAATTTTGTTGTTGCTGGATGCGCAAAAGGGTATAACGGAAACAATTCGCGCACTGGTCGAAAAAATCAAAGACAGGTCAAATATATTTGTCGCATTGAACAAGGTTGACGCAGTGCCAAAGTTGGAACTGTTGCCAATGGTCGCAGAATTGTCCCAGATGGCAAATTGGGGCGATATATTTATGATTTCTGCACTGAAAAATGACGGAATTGAAAAAATGTTGACCGCATTGGCAGATGTTATGCCAGAAAGTCCGTATCTGTTTGATACCGTTGATGCGCCAGATGTGCCAGATGAATTGTATCTGTCGGAATTAACGCGTGAAAAGATTTATAAATATGTGCATCAAGAATTACCTTATCATATAAATGTCGTGACAGAACGGGTACAGGTTGCCGATGATGGTGTGCTGGATATTTATCAGAAAATTGCTGTGCGTAATGATGGGCATAAAAAGATTGTCGTTGGACGTGGCGGGGCGCAACTGAAAAAAATTGGAACAGCAGCCCGCCATGATATCCAAGACCAGTGGGGGGTAAATGCACGTTTGCACTTGTTTGTGCGTGTTGAACCGGATTGGGAAGAAAAGGCAGAAAACTATATTGACCAAGGCTTGGAATTTAAGAAATAAAAATGTATACTACATCTGATTTTGATTTTGAATTGCCACCTGAATTAATTGCATCGCGTCCATTGGAACAGCGCGATGCGTCGCGTATGATTGTGGTTCGGGGCAGGGCGCAAGAAGATAAGCATATTCGTGATTTTGTCGATGCGTTAAGGACCGGGGATGTTGTTGTTTTTAATAATTCGCGCGTGATTCCTGCGCGCTTTGTTGCAGATGGAAAATATGAAATAACACTGCATACCGCAACAAGTGATGGTTGCTGGTGGGGACTGTGTTCAAAATTTAAAAAGATAAAACCGGGGCGGTTGTTATATCTGGATGATGGGACAATTGTTGGGGTGGTTGCACAAAATGAACAAAGCGGATTAAAACTAAAATTTATCACAGATGATGTTTTTGCAGTCTTGGATAAGGTTGGCAAGTTGCCGTTGCCACCATATATGAAGCGCGAAGAAGAAATCGCAGATCGCGAACGGTATCAGACTGTTTATTCCATGCCAATGGGGTCGATGGCGGCACCAACAGCGGGATTGCATTTTACCCCGGAACTGTTGGCAGAAATTGAAAAGCGCGGTGCAAAAATTGTAAATATAACCTTGCATGTTGGGGCGGGAACTTGGATGCCAGTCAGGACAGAAAATTTGTCTGAACATAAAATGCACAGTGAATGGGGGCAAATTACCGAAGAACAGGCAAAAGTTATCAATGCGGCAAAGCGTGTAATTGCGGTTGGTACAACTTCGTTGAGATTGCTGGAAAGTGCGGCAATGTACAACACGAATCCAGCAGAATATAAACGTGTTGCGCCTTTCTCGCGTTCAACACGTATATTTATTACACCTGGGTATAAATTCAAAGCGGTGGATGTCTTGTTAACAAATTTTCATTTGCCAAAATCTACGTTGTTTATGTTGGTGTCGGCATTTGCAGGGTTGACCGAGATGAAAAAAGCATACGCGCACGCAATCAAAGAAAAATATAGATTCTTTAGTTATGGTGATTGTTGCCTGTTGTATAAGAAAAATCCAGAAAAAGGTGGCAGACGAAAAAGAAGTCGGTGGCGGGCAACACCGAATGCGCTAAAAAAAATACTTAGCAAGAAGTTGGGCAGAAAATTACTTAGGAAAAAGTAAAAATCGAAACGTTGATGTGGGGCAGTGCGTGTAAGAAATTTACGAATATCAAAGGAATCTTTTATGAAATATAATCCGAGTTTGCATAAATTATCAAATGGCGTGACGGTGATTTTAGACCCGATGGATATAGAAACTGTTTCGGTTAAGGTTTGTTTCCAAACAGGTATGCGTGATGAAAAACCAAATGAATGTGGTTTGACCCATTTTTGTGAACATATGTTATGCAAGGGCACGAAAAAACTGCCAAATAAAAAAGCAATTGATGATTATATGGATTATAATGGCGCAACGCGTAATGCAGGAACTGGACAAACAGAAACTGCTTTTTATGGTCGTGTGTTGGCAGAAAATGTAAATGTGCTGGTCGATTTTTTTGCAGATGTATTACAAAATTCCTTGTTTGATGAAAATAAAATTGAAATTGAACGTAATGTGATTTGCGATGAAAGACGCAGGGCGTTGGATAACACAGAAAATCAATTTGTTGATTTTATATCAAAAAATTTATTTAATTATGCGACCTTTTCAATCCGCGGAATTGGGTCAGAAGAAAATATTAGGTCTTTTACACGCAACCAAATGCTGGAATTTATTGCGCGACGTTTTTCTGCAAAAAATTGTATAATTTGCCTGTCCGGTCGATTGGATAATCCGTCAGAGGTTTTAAAGAATATTGAAAGGGGGTTTGCGTTCTTGCCAACACATGATGTTTCGCAAAATATGGATATTACATATACGCCGATAATTGCACATAATTCTGTGGCGGGTAAGAATAATGTTAAGTTAAAAATAGTGTTCCCTGGCATTTGGTCAAATAGGCTGGAACATAAATTTAATAAAATATGCTGCAGAAGATTTGAACGCTTTATGAATGAAAAGATTTTGAATGTCTTGCGTCAGGAAAACGGTCTGGTTTATGGCGGGGGATTAACTGTCTTGGGGAATGAAACGTTTCAAGTGCGCGGTTTTGAAACAGAAACAAGTGCGGAAAATATAAAAAAAGTTGTGGCATTAATCGCCAAGAATGCATACGATGTTTATAATAATCTGGATATTACCGCAGAGGATTTAGATAGATATAATCGTATAGATAAACTGGGTGATGCGAATTGGTTAGAATCATCAATCGCGCGTCGTGATACTTTGATTTCGGAATACAAATTGTATGGCCAATTGTATGATTATTATGAAGCGGTTAGATTATTCGAAAAGATAACACCTGCGGATGTTTATAAATATTCACGTGGGTATTTTGATGGACAAATGTCAATCGTGACCCAAGGGGCGGATTACGATGCAGATTTGAAAGCCGTATGGGATGAAAATTTTAGGTAGATTAATGAGGTGAGTATAAGATGTCTTTGAAATTTAATTTAATTGCAACAGACGGTAATGCGCGTCGTGGTACGGTTGAAACAGCGCATGGAACATTTCAGACACCTGCGTTTATGGCGGTGGGAACTGCTGCAACTGTTAAGGCGTTGACGATGGATCAGGTTGCTGCAACTGGTACGCAGGTAATTTTAGGAAATACCTATCATTTGATGATGCGACCAGGGGGCGACTTGGTTGAACAGATGGGGGGATTGCATAAATTTGGGGGCTGGGATGGGCCAATACTGACAGATAGTGGTGGTTTTCAGGTGATGAGTTTATCGACCCTGACCAAAATGAGTGAAGAAGGGGTGCAATTTACATCACATTTTGATGGTGGTAAAAAGCACTTTTTGCGCCCAGAGGATTCTGTGCATATTCAGCATCAATTGGATTCTAATATTACTATGGTGTTGGATGAATGCTTGAAGTTGCCCGCAGAACGTGCGCGCGTTGAAAAAAATGTTGATATGGTCACCCGTTGGGCAAAACGCAGCAAGGATGCATTTGTTGATCGCGATGGGTACGGAATATTCGGTATTGTCCAAGGGGCAGACTTTCCAGATTTGCGCGAAAAATCTGCGCGTGCGCTGGTGGAAATTGGATTCGACGGGTATGCAATTGGTGGATTGGCAGTCGGTGAACCACAAAACGTTATGTTTGATATGATTTCTGCAACCACACCATTATTACCAGCAGATAAACCGCGTTATTTGATGGGGGTGGGAACGCCGCTGGATATACTGGGGGCGGTTGAACGTGGGGTTGATATGTTTGATTGTGTTATGCCAACACGCGCAGGTCGTACCGCACAGGCATTTACCCGTTCGGGTACAATGAATATGCGTAATGCACGTTTTCGTGATGATGCGGCGCCGTTGGATGATAAGTGCGGATGCCCAGCCTGTCAACGGTCGCGCGCATATATTCATCACTTGATTAAGTGTAATGAAATTTTGGGTGCAACATTGTTGACACAGCATAATTTATGGTTCTATCAGGATTTGATGCGCGATATCAGAACCGCAATAGAGCAGGGACGTTTTGCAGAGTTTAAGGCGGAATTTATAAAGAACTATACGGGGGTAAATGAAAATGAATAGCAAGACAAAAAAACCAGATTTGACATTATCTATGGACGATAAGATTTATTTGGCACTTGTGTACAAGCAAGTAGATGGTATGGGCTTTATTTATTCGTTGGTTTGTCTTAGAAATGCAAAGGGGTATTCTGTGGTGCCAGAATCACAGATGATGACATTTAAAAAATCAGCAGATGCCAAGTTTTATTACCAGGCCTTGTGTCAAATCAAAGAATTTCAAGAAAATCAAGAAGTTTTCAAGAAATTACAACAGACTAGTAAGCAAGAGATAGATAAATTTTTGTCTGCGTATGCAACAATTAAAAATCGCTAAATAAAATGGAGAGATAAAATGGCAAAAGCAAAAAAAGAAGTTGAAGTTATTGATATGGGGGGCGCGAAAACCGTCGCGAAGAAAAAATCACTGGTTCGTGGGGTGAAATTGACTATTACATTGATAACTGTGGTTTGGTTCGTGATATTAATTTGGGCACCGTTGTATGTTAAAAATACTTATTCAGAACCAATAAAAAAATCAATTGTTGTGTCGATGTTCTTTGATTTGCAAAGGGGAATTGTTAAACAATACGAGGCTTTGTTAGACGGAGTGGCAAAATCTGTTAATCTGGAAAAGCCAATCGCCAAGGCAGTTGATGCAGTAAAAGTGGTCGAGAAAAATGTAGAAAAAGTATCGGTGGCGGCAGATTCTGCACGTGAAAAAACGGCTGAGGCATCTAAGACAACGGCAGGGGTTAAAAAGGTTTCGGGATTGGCAAAGATGTTCGGTGTCAAAACAGATGGCATAGACAAGGCGGTTGCAGAGGTGGACAAAGGTATAGAAAAAACAAATGAAGCAATCAAAACTGTGGATAATACCGCAGAACAAATTAATGCAAAACTGGATAAAATCAAGAGTGATTTGACACGTGTTGCACAAACGGAAATAGACAGTGCGCTGGATACAGCGATAAAAAATGCGCTGGATAAACAGTCTGGGGGCTTGGGGACAACGTTGCTAACGAATTATGGAATTAAACACGTTTATCCTTGGCGACCATCTTCGTGGGGGGTGGCAACCAAGATTTATGATGATTTATCAAAGTCTGATGTTACAACAATAACTGTTATCACAAATACAGTTGATAAATATTTTAACTTTGTTATGTGGGGATTGGTGATTGTTGTTTGGGCATTGGGGGTGTATTTGTGGCACTTGGTATTCGCAAAAGCCAAGGCAATAATAAAACCGTTTAATGTTTGTCCACGTTGCGGTCATACATATGCAGACAAGCGTACTGCAATGGGGATATTAAAGGTGTTTCAGCCATGGAAATGGTTTTAATTAAAAAGGGTGTTTTATGATGACTAAATATGTAAAAATTGAAAATGATGTGCATACAAAGATAAGAGATGATGTAAATGTGAATGTTCGCGCAAATAGTCGCTTTATGCCGATTACTATACTAACATTTGTTATTGCGGTGGCAACAATGAGTGTTGGTAATGAAATCGCAAAATCGAATGATTTGCGTCGTCAGGAATTAGAAGTGGCAAAAAAACAATATCAGTTGGATTCTTTGCGATATTATGCACCGTTTGCAAATCAGCAGGTAAAGCAAAAGTAATAATATTATGCCAAAGACAATGTATGATATTATCAAAAAACAAAACGGGGAACGATTTGCCAGGGCAATTCGTGACTGTGATAATGGAATTTTTGATGTGCCAAACATTGATAAAATTGTAAAGTATGCAGGACGTAATGCAGAACCGATTTTGCAATATTTAGCATCGCTGAAAAATATTAAAATAGTAGAAACCGGTAATCCACAAAACCCGTTTGATTTGCTGGATAAGGCAGGCTATAACGCCTATGTTGCGGATACTTTGGGAAAGCAAAATGCAATAAGGCAGTATTTTGCCCCAGGGGAAGAATTGTGTACTTTTCGTGATGCAAACAGATATTTAAATTATTATATCGTGAATGCAGTTCGTAAAGATGTTGATAACATAAACAGAAAAGATTTTAAAAATCCACAACGTGAAGATGAATATGGAACATCGGTATTGTCAATTCAGATTTTGAAAAAGGGTGGGTTTATTAGTATAAAAAATCGCTATAATCATACGGTTGATAATTCTGATAATACATATAATTCAAATCCTGATAATATAATTGTTGGTTTGGCAGAGGCACTTAAGCACTATTTTAATGTTAATTTTTCTACAAGAACTGTTTTGTTGCCAGATGGTTATGTATTGATTAGCGGACAGGTTTGTAAATATAATTCTGAAATAAATAATACTTATTTTGGGGATGATTTCTATATCTGTGGCGGAAATATAGTTGACTTGAACAGGGATTATCAATTGATGCTGGGGCGTGGTTATATCTATGATAACAGCAAGAAAAGCATAACAGACACGTCTGGTGAAGACAAGGTGTTATTTGATACTGACTTTTTCCAAAATAAAAAGGTAAGAATTATAAAAAATAAAGATAATACTGTTTCGTTGTTCGCAGACAGTGAAAGGGTTCTGTCTGTGGAAAACGGTGAAATGTTTTGGGTAAAACCAAAATCATCAACACTGGTTGACTTAACAAAGTTTAAATTGCGTGGGCATTTGGATTTTTCTGGTGCAAAAAATCTGGGGTTGTTTGGTATAGATTTGAGAGGTGCAAAAAGTTTGAGGTTTTCTGAAAAAACAGACAGTATTAATTTGAATAATGCAAAATTACCAGAATGCGATTTAGATTTTAGCGGTATATCCAGACTAGATATGTATCATGTGGATTTTAGTGGTATGAAAAGAAAAAGTGTAAAATTTCCAAAAAATGCCAAAGAAGTTAATCTGGGGTGGGCAAAACTGCATGAATGTGATTTGGAATTTAATAATGTAGATACCGTTGTTCTGGCTAGTGCGAATTTATCGAGTGTTAGAAAAATTAATTTTGCAAATGTTGGACGTTTGGTTATGTGGAATACCATAATGCCACAAAATTGTGATTTAGATTTTGCCAATATAACCGAAAAACTTAGTTTGGGACAGGTGAATTTGTTGGGGGCAAGAAATATTAAAATGCCTGAGCGTATAAATGGGGTCGATTTGGTTGGGGCAAAACTGCCTGCGTGTCGTGTTGATTTAAGTGGCGCGAAAAAATTAGAACTTGGAAATGCTGATTTGTCGCGTGTGACAGATTTAAAATTGCCAATCTGGTATTTGGTGAAAAATAATAAATTGAAATTAATGAATAAATATCGTGCACATAAAATGCAGAATATGGATTATCTGCGATATCAGAATTTATTAAAATCGCGTTGATGTAATAAAAAAAATCCCCAGATGGGGATTTTTTGTTTTTCTCGCTTTCTTCTATTACTAACGAGAATAGAATTCAACAACCAATTCTGGGAACATCTGAACTGGGTATGGAACGTCTGCGAATGCAGGTACGCGTACAAATGTCGCTGTGAAGTTTGCACTGTCAACAGAAACATAGTCTGCGAAATTGCGTTCGCCAGATTCCAGTGCCAATACGACCAATGGCATCTGTTTTGCTTTTTCGCCAACAGTGATAACATCACCTGGATTTACGCGATATGAAGCAATTTTTACACGTTTACCATTTACATAGATGTGCCCATGGCTGATTAACTGACGCGAAGAGAATACTGTTGGTGCCAATTTTGCACGATATACAACAGCATCCAAACGACGTTCCAATAAACCAATCAAGTTTTCTGGGGTGTCGCCCTTCATATTGTTCGCTTCCAGATAATATGCGCGGAATTTCTTTTCGCCAATATTACCATAGTAGCCTTTTAATGTCTGTTTCGCACGCATCTGTTTTGCATAGTCAGATGAACTGCCACCACGTGATGTTGGACCATGCTGACCAGGTTTGTATTTGCGTTTGTTAAATGGGGATTTTGCCTGACCCCACAAGTTAACACCCAGACTGCGTCCGATTTTTAACTTGCGTGTGCTGCGCTTTGCGCCCGCTCTTGCCATAGTTTTTTCCTTTTGTTTTTTGGTTTTTCTTGGTGCCGGGTATTTAACAGAATCCTTATCACAGACGGGACCAAACGCACCGTCGTTTAATCAGTTCTGATTACTCAGCGTGGCTGATTTTACCGTCTTTGGTTTAAAAAATCAAGCGTTTTCTGTATATAATGTGTTAAAAATTAACCTGTGGAACTGCGCGTTCGGTTGCGTCAATTTCAAACATTTTTTCGGGGGTTATGTTGAACAGATTTGCAACGATATTTGACGGAAATTGTTCAATCTGTGTGTTCAGACGCATAACAACAGTGTTATAGAATTGACGGGTCGCTTGAATCTTGGATTCTGTGTCCGATAATTCGCGTTGTAATTCCAAGAAATTCTGGTTGGCTTTCAGGTCGGGGTATGATTCTGCAACCGCAAACAGGCTTTTTAATGTTTCGGTTAGTTTGTTTTGTGCGTCCGCACTAAGTGGCCCGTTCTGTGCCATTGCGTTATTACGTGCGATGGTGACTGCATCAAGAGTTTCTTTTTCGTGCTTTGCCGCACCGGCGACAGTCTTTACAAGGTTTGGAATTAAATCGTATCGGCGCTTTAACTGGGTGTCAACTGTTGCCCAAGCCTCACGCGATTGATTTTTTAGTGCAATCAATCCATTGTAAAGTGCAATAAAATATATGATGAAAATAGCAATAATTGCAATTGTTGTCCACATTTGATACTCCTTTGATTCTATTTTGAAGTATATAAGATAACTTTTTTCTTTACAATATTTTTTTATTTCAATAAAATATTGATGTCTAATAACAAATAAAGGAAGGGACAAATGGCAAATACAAAAAAATCACCAGCAAAGAAAACACCTGTTCGTAAAACAACAAAAGCAACTGTTAAAAAGGTCGTAAAGCCAGCAGAAACATATTCTTGTGGCTGTAATCATGGCTGTGCATGTGGCGGTCATTGTGCAGAACACACGCATTGCGCATGTCACAAGGGACGTTTTTGGAAGAAGTTAGTATTGTTCTTGGTTATTTTTGCGTTGGGATTTGCAACGGCAAAGTTGTGTTGCTGCCACAAGCGTGGTGGTTTTATGCCACGTCCAGAATTTGATAACGGTTGCTTGGTTGTAAAATGTCCAAAGATGGCTGAAAAAGTCGCGATGATGGATAAGAATGGCGATGGTTGTGTTGACAAGGCAGAATTCAAAATGGCGAAAAAACATCGTCGCGGTTTTGATAAACGTGGTCCAAAACCAGAAATGCCACAGCCGGCACCAATGCCAGATGCAACAGCAGATACAGTTCAGACTGCAGAAGTTGCAAAATAAATCTTGAAAAAAATCCCGCAATGCGGGATTTTTTGTTCTTTGACAATTGGTGTGTTGTGACGTATCATATTGCCTATGTTAGAGTATTTTAATGCGCATTGTCATTTCTTGACCGCGTCAGCATTCGTTCCAGATAATGTTGGCGCAGTTAATAATTCAGCAAAAATATCAGAGTGGGATTTTGTTATAGAATCTGCACAACAATCACAAAATATTTATGGGGCAATCGGAATTCATCCTTGGTATATAGATAATTTACCAGATAACTGGGATGTGTTGTTGCAAGATAAATTATTGGCATATCCAGATTTAACCGTTGGCGAGATAGGATTGGATAATAAATATGCTAATATGGATGCGCAAATTGATGTTTTTATGCGGCAAATTGTAATCGCAAATGCCTTGAAACGTGGGGTGCATATTCATTGTGTCGGGGCGTGGGATAAAATTGTTCCGATTTTGAGAAATCAAGAATATACTGATATTCCTTTTATATTATTTCATCGATTTAATGGTGTGATTTCTGATTGGCTGGGGATGGAAAAAGTGTACTTTTCATATTCGCCAGCTAGGTCATTAAAGCGAGTTGCCGAAACCCCACAAAATCGATTGTTGTTGGAAACTGATTCTGAAAATGTTATTGATATTGTTCAATGGACTAATCGGGTTGCAGATGAGTGTAAAATATCAAAAAATGTTTTTGTAAATAATGCACAAAGGATGTTAGGTAATGGATAGATTGTATAGAACACGTTTATTATTTGGTGATAACGGCGCAGAAAAATTACAAAAATCAACAGTTATGGTTGTCGGGTGTGGGGCGGTTGGTTCCTTTGCGATTGAGGCCTTGGCGCGTTCTGGTGTTGGGCATATAATTATTGTGGATTTTGATGTTGTTGAAGAATCAAATATAAATCGTCAGTTGTTTGCGTTGTCTTCGACAGTTGGGATGTCAAAAGTAGAAGTGGCACAATCGCGTTTGCAGGATATTAATCCAGATATAAAAGTTGATGCGTTTAATTTGTTCTTTGATGCGAATACTGATTTGCCGGTAAAGCCCGATTTTATAATTGATGCAATTGATTCTGTTGAATCAAAGATTGCTTTGTACAGGTGGGCAAGCAGGTGCAACATACCATTTATCAGCAGTATGGGGGCGGCATCAAAGATTGATTTAACCAAAATAAAAATAGCCAAAATATCACAAACAGCGGTTTGTCCATTGGCGGCGCGTATCAGGCGGTTGATACGTGGTCAGGGATTGCCTGATTTTCCAGTGGTCTTTTCGTCTGAAATGCCGCAACCCGTACTGGGACATGCCAAGAATTTAGGTTCTGTAATTACAGTGACTGGTGTGTTTGGATTGTGTCTGGCAAATTGGGTTATTCAGGAAATAATTAATAAAAAATAGTTTTGACTTATCGTGTGGATTTATAGTATTTTTTCAGTAAAGGAGAGTTTTTATGCAGATTATAAATAAGTTAAAGTCGGTTTCTGGATTATGGTTGTGTGTGTTGGCGTTTGGTGTCGCGTTGGGCGGATTCTTTATTGGTGATGGGATTTATCGCGCAATGTCTGGGCGGACTGTGACGGTCAAGGGCTTGGCAGAACGGGACGTTGTTGCCGATACTGCGGTTTGGAATATAAAAATAAATGCGGTTGGTGGGGATTTGGCTGCGTTACAGCAACGAATTGACAGGGATATAAATGAAATTCAGTCTTTTTTGATAGATTCAGGTTTCGCGCCAACAGATATACAGAATTTACGTGTTCAGGTGCGTGATAAGTATGCAGGATATTCAGATGCAGAATTAAAAAATCAGCAAAATGATGGGCGATATGTGATTGATACAGGTGTTATGGTGCGATCACATAATGTAGAACTGGTTGATAGTGTGTCGCGTCAGATGGGTGAATTGGTGCGTCGTGGTATAACAATCACCGAAGATTATTCTGGCCCAATTTATATATTTAACGGATTGAATGATATTAAAATATCGATGATAGAGCAGGCAACAAAAAATGCCACCGCTGCGGGTCAACAGTTTGCCAAGGATGCTGATGCGCGTCTGGGGAAAATTAAAAGTGCAAATCAAGGTGTGTTCAGTATTGAATCGCGTGACCCAACGGATTCTTGGTCGTCAAATGAACGTCAGGCGATAAATAAAAAGGTTCGTGTCGTTGCAACAATTACATTTTATTTGAAATAATTGTTGACAATATAATACATTTGTGTTATTTGTATCGCGTAAAGAATTTAATTAAACTTTTAACAAAAGGATTTTTCGATGGGATTGTCGTGCTAGTTTGTCCGAAAAAACAATGAATGTGAGTAGGACACAAAGTTAAATGTTTTTTATAAAAAGGATAAATTATGTTACGTAAAAACATCGGAAAAAATCAAAAAAATTCCGTAGAAAAGAAAAATAATTCTGGTTTGGTTTTACCCAAATCTTTGTGGAAATTTTATTTTAAGTATGCAGTCAGCGCTTCAACTTTTTCGTTGGTGGCGTGGGCGATATCGTTCTTTATTGTGGCGATGGATGGGGTTTTGTTCCCTAATTTCCAGCGTTGGTTTGTTGCATTGTTTGAAAATCCTGTCCCCGCAGGTCAGACTTTTATGCAATATGCAATGCCAACAATTATTCTGATAACGGGGCTGTTGTTAATGATAGATACGTTTATGTTCTTGCGCAACTGGGCATATGCACACTGGTCACCAAAAATTCAAAACAGAATATCTGTTGTGTTAAATGACTATGTCCATGGGCAGTCTATGTCGTTCTGGACAGGACGTATGGCGGGCAAAATTCATGCCCAGATATCGTATGTTTCGCGCGGGTTTGAATCTGTGATTGAATTTTGGCGAATATTTGGATTATTTGTGGTTATTGCAATAAATATGGGGCTGATTCTGTCAATTAACAAGTATGTGGCATTGATTTTTGTTGTGGTGTTTATATTGCGCGCTGGATACAGTTGGGCAATGATAAAGCCAATGACGAATGCAACCAAGGATGCCAGCGCGGCATCCAGTGAACTGTCAGGACGAAATGTTGACAGCTTGGTGAACTTTTCAGTTGTAAAGTTATTCGCAGGCGCGCGTAAGGAAAAAGAATATTTGAAACCGTTGCGTGATAAAAATATAGAAAAACACTTAAGAAAATCCTTTGTTCAGCGGTTCTTTTGGGGTGTTCCGATGATTGTCTGGGATATTTGTTATGGTTTGACTTTGTTTTTATGCGTGTATTTGTATGTGCGTGGGGAAATAACTGTTGCGGAAATAGTGTTTACCAACTCGGTATTCTTTACGGTTATGGGAACAATTGGTCAGATTGTAAATCAAATACCGGTGATTACAGATAATTTAGGGGCGGCCGCCAAGGCATACGAAGAACTGGTCGTGCCAATTGATGTGCAAGATTCGCCAAACGCGCATTCGTTGGTTGTGTCGCATGGTAAAATTGAATTTCGTAATGTTTCGTTCAGATATAAACGCAAGTGGGTTTTGCGCAACTTTAATTTGGTCATCAAATCTGGCGAACGGGTTGGGTTGGTTGGCCCAAGCGGTGCAGGCAAGACAACGTTGGTAAATCTGTTAATGCGTTTCTATGAGCCGACATATGGGCAAATCCTGATAGATGGTCAGGATATTCGTGAAGTGTCGCAGGATTCTTTGCGCGAAAATATTGCATTTATTCCGCAAGAGCCAACAATGTTTAATCGCACATTGCGTGAAAATATCGCGTACGGTCGAAATAATGCAACATTGCAAGATGTAAAACAGGCGGCAAAGCGTGCAATGGCACATGAATTTATTACGGGAACAGACAAAAAGTATGATTCCTTGGTTGGGGACAGGGGGATTAAACTGTCGGGTGGACAGCGACAACGAATCGCGATTGCGCGTGCGTTTTTGAAAGATGCACCGATTTTGGTGTTGGACGAGGCGACATCAGCACTGGACAGCGAGACCGAGGTTTGTATTCAAAAATCTTTTGATGAATTGGCACAGGGACGTACGACCTTGGCGATTGCGCACAAATTATCAACCCTGCGTAATATGGATAAAATTGTCGTTTTGCAACAGGGGCGCGTGGTAGAACAGGGAACACATACCCAATTATTGCGCAAACATGGCGAATATGCGCGCCTGTGGAATATGCAATCGGGTGGATTCTTGCAAGAGTAAAACAATTCCCTGAAATGGGGATTGTTTTTTTGCTTGGATGCCAGATGGAGATATGTTATAATTTTCAAAAAGAAGGAAGGATACTATGAAAGATAAGATTTTCGTGACTTTTTTATGCGCCACCTTGTGTGTTGTGACAAATGCCATGGGGGCACTTGGTGATGGCCCAGGGAAATGTAAGGTACAAGTAAAAGCAAGGCCGAAAGATGCTGAACGGTCTTATACGGGCAATGTGTGGTTAAAGGATGAATTTTTGTTTGTAAGTGATTATCAGGCCTTGCGGTGTGGGGGTGAAGATTGTGGCGATGGTGTCGAGTTTAATATGAAAGGATACGGTTATGTTTATAGGTGTACAGTGACAGGGGAAACTGGTGAATGGAAGGAAGTTACATCTGGTAGTGGTATCGACTTCTGTAAAGATTCAAAGATTAAACAGTTTTCGGTTCGTAATGCTGAATATCCTATCGTTCATATGGGGCAAGGCGATGAAAAGTTTGATGGAAGCGATTATATGATTGACACAAAAGGTTTCTGCATGAATGCTGATTGTAAATCTGACTATGAGTTTGTAGACCAAAAGTGTCAGCCGAAGGGACAACCCGCAAATGGCAATGTTAATGGCGTAGGGTCATGTAAGGTACAAACGGTACAAGAAACAACAATGTCAGAAAGTGCTGACAAGTATGATATGAGCGATGGTAGAAGTGTGCGGATATATGGTGAATATATGTTTATAGGTGATGATGAGGCCTTGCGGTGTGGGGATGCTTATTGTGGCGATGGTGTCGAGTTTAAGATGAGTGACCAAACTTTTGGTTTTAGGTGTACAGTGACAGATGGAACTGGTAAATGGCAGCAAGTTGCATCGGGTGGCGATATCAAGTTCTGTGATAATTCAAAGATTAAAGACTATGGGGTTGAACATGCTGAATATCCTATCGTTCATAAGGGGCAAGACGGTGAAAAATTTGATGGAAACGGTTATGCGATTGACACAAAAGGTTTCTGCGTGAATTCTGATTGTGTAGATGGCTATAACGCTGTAGTCGTTGATAACAATAAGTATGAGTGTAAGAAACAAGCTGGTGGAGAAGAAAACAAGGCAACTGAGAACGGTGGCGGAGGCGATGAAATTGAGCAGTTGGGTAAATGGTTAGATGAGGAAACTAAAAAGTTTGAACGCAGTAAGTGGCGTGATGCAGAGGGTAAGTTTAATACAGCACGTCTTGCATCCGATTCGATTGCTGGTGTTGTTCTGGGGACTGCAGGTGGTTTGATATCCAGTAAGGTTATCAAGAAAAAACAGGTCGAAAATGGCTTTGAAGATATTAAATGCACAATTGGTTCACAAGAAGTGGCGGATTGGGGTGACGAATTCCAGGTTGGAATTCAATAAAGAGTCCTTTTGTGGTCAGTTTATATGCTGTATGATTGTAAATGCCCGCGGTGAAATGCTGCGGGCATTTTTCTTTAGGGGATTCAGGTTAAATTTTTGCGGGGCCTGATACGGGTATGACGTGTGTTTTTAATAAAACTAAGAACGAACAACAGTTCAAATAATTTATTTGCCCATTACAACACAAGGTTTTAACAACTTACTATCATCCCAACCACCACCTGTCCCCGCCTCTTCGTCATACCTGCGAAGGCAGGTATCCATTGCCCCGCAGGGACATATTTTTGTGAATTTTTCACACCCCACAAAATTATAAATTTTTGGCTCTTTGTCATCGGTGTGGATTTTCACGTCACACAAAATTTTAATTTAGGATTTCCTAAAAATTAAAAAAAACAACTATTAGTATCCCTGCGGGGCAGTGGATTCCCGCCTGCGCGGGAATGACGTGTGTGTGAGCACCCCACAAAATTATAAATTTTTGGCTCTTTATCATCGGTGTGGCTTTTCACGTCACACAAAATTTTAATCTAGGATTTCCTAAAAATTAAAAAAAACACTATTAGTATCCCTGCGGGGCAATGGATACCCGCCTGCGCGGGTATGACGAATAGAGGGGACGGGGCGATGTGCGGGAATGACGTGTGTGTGAGCACCCCGCAAAAATTGCAAATTATTTGGCTTTTTATCATCGCAGTGGATTCTTGCAACGGTAATAAAAAAGCACAGATAAAAGTCTGTGTTTTTTGTTTCTTATGCTTTATAGTATACACTTTTTTATGTGATTGTCAAGTTGTTTTTGTGGGAAAAAGCGCTTGATAATTCATTGATTGTGCGCTATTTTTTTTGTGTTCTAATAAAACAAAAGGATAAATAATGAATGTGCCAAAAGATTGGTCGAATTGCTCGGAAAAAGAAGCATTGGAATGGATTGCTTTTTTAAGAAAGAATTTGTGTAAATATAATAAAATTTATGAAAGTAAATATAATACTATACATATTGGTGATGATGTAAAGATTTGGGCGGTTGTAAAACCATTCGATGGAATTTTTAAACCAGGGGTTATTATAAATAATAAAAGTTTTTATAAGGATTGTTCGCCTGTATATGACAAAGCGAATGAGTTGTTTGTTGCCGCACAGAAAAAAATGAAACCGTTTGAGACAAAAGTTGAAGATTTTTGGCGGGAATATGGTAATGGTATAAAAATAACAGCTGTTGTTGCTGTAATGCTTGGTTTGACTTATGGGGTGGGTTTGGCGACTTATAAATCAGAGCAGCGCCATGAAGAACGTTTAAGACAAAAAATAGAAAAAGAAATATTGCAAAAATATAAAAAAGAGCAACAAAAGCAGGATTCAATAATTCGATATAATGACGCGCAACGTGTCAAATAGTGATGAAAAAAGTCTGGCATAACCAGACTTTTTTTTAATTGCCTTTTAATATGCGGGCTTTGTTTTTGTCCCATTCGCGCTGTTTTATTGTTTCGCGCTTGTCCACTTTGTTCTTACCATAGCCAACGCCCAGTAAAACCTTTAATTTTCCGCGATTATTGAAGTACAGTTTTAATGGCACAATTGTTGCGCCTTTTTCCTGAAGCTTGCCAATAAGTCTGTTTATTTGACTGCGGTGCAGTAATAATTGGCGACTGCGACGTTCGTCAAAATTTACAATGCGCGCAGCAGTGGGCAGTTTTTGAATCTCTACCCCCGCCAGCCATAAATTATCACCACGACGTTGTACAAAGCCATCAACAATCGTGACCAGTCCATAGCGTATAGATTTGATTTCTGCACCCGTCAGGGAAATGCCAGCCTCGATAGTGTCATCAATAGTATAATTAAATCGCGCTTTGCGATTTTCAGAAACTTGTCCAGATTTTATAATTTGTCTTGCCATAATGTTGCTTAGTTTATATTAATCAAATTATAAATGCAAATCTATTTCTTCTTTGATTTTAGGCGCAGTGTCCATTCGTTGTCTGGGAAATTTGTTTCCAGCATTTTTGCATAGCCCGCGGCCTGTTCCGGTAATCCAATTGCAGTATAACATTCGGTCAGACGATACATAGCCTCGGCCGGCATAACGGTTTCTTGGGCATCTTGGACAATGGATTGCAGGCGATTAATCGCGCTGGGCCAATTTTCGCGCGCCATATCGTTGCGGGCAGAATACATTACTTTGCCGGCAATATAGTTCTTTAATATCAGGATTTTGTTTTCTGCATTTTTTGCATATGGACTGCGCGGGAAACGTTGTGTCAATGTTTGGAATTGCTGCAGTGCATACGCAGACATCCCAGGTTCACGACGAACGTCGCTGACCTGGCGGTAATAGCACATCCCGCGCAGGTACATTACATAGGCGGCATCTTTGTGACCGGGGTGAAAACGTAAAAAGCGGTCGGTCGCCAGTATCGCGCCCGCAAAATCTTGGTCCATATAGTATGAATATGCCGCCATTATTAATGCATCTGGTGCCCATTGACTGGTGGGGTGTTGGGTTTCTGCCTTAAGAAACTCTGCGGCGGCAGCCTCGTAATTTTCGTCGTTAAATTCAGCGTATGCGGTGGCATATATCTCGGCCAATGGTTTGTCCGCGATAACAGTCGTTTCTGTGCCTGTGCAGCCGCACAAAGTGCAGATTAATGATAATAATGCAATTTGTTTCTTCATAATCGTATTTCCTGTCTTGATTTTTATTTTCATATCGCAGTATAATCTAAACTATGAAACTAGGCAAACATATTTTCGGGGTTGGTGCGATGACCGGTATCAGCCGTATTTTTGGCTTTGTGCGTGATATGCTGATTGCGCGCGTACTGGGGGCAGGAAAATTATCTGATATCTTTTTGGCGGCGTTTAAATTGCCGAATCTGTTTAGGGATTTATTAGGCGAAGGGGCATTGTCTGCTATCTTTATTCCAATGTATGCAGATTCTAAGAAAGATGAAGGATTCGCAAAAAATGTATTCTCGTGGTTGTTGGTGGGGTTGCTGGGGATAATTGTTCTGTTCGAAATATTTATGCCGTTGGTCGTTTGGGTCTTGGCACCTGGATTTGATGAGGTTGCAGGCAAGATGGAAATGACTGTCTTAATCGCAAGAATAATGTTTGTGTATGTCTTGTTTATATGTGGGGCGGCGTTTTTATCTGCGATATTAAATGCATTTTCAAAGTTTTTGCTGGCGGCATTTATGCCGGTGCTGTTGAATATAATGCTGATTTGCGCGTTGTTGGTTGCAATGGTGTGGGGCAGTGAAAATGTCTTGTACTTAATGGCGGGGACGGTTGTTTTGTCTGGCGTCTTGCAGTTTGCAATATTGTGGGGGCGAATCAGAAAAAATCATTTCGGATTGCGACTGGTCGTGCCACGTTGGACACCAAGAATCAAGGAATTATTCCAGCGTATGGGGGTTAGTATCGTTGGCAGTGGATTCTATCAGATTACTATGATTGTTGGAACTTTGGTCGCCAGTTTCCAAAGCGGTGCGGTTTCGTGGTTGTACTATTCAGACAGAATTGTGCAGTTGCCGTTCGCAATGATTGGATTGGCGGTCGGAACTGTGTTGATGTCGTCGATATCAAATGCGTTGGCAGATAAAAATATGCGCAGTGTTTATGTTCAACAGAATTCTTCGATGCGTCGTTCGATGATGTTAATTTTGCCTTGTGTCGTCGGGTTGTTCGTGCTGGCAGAACCGATTATTAGAACCTTGTTTCAATATGGTGCATGGACAGCTGATTCAACAGTGGCGGTTGCAAATGCAATTATGATTCAGGTGCTGGTTTTGCCCGCAATGTTGGTCAGCCAGATATACAGTAAAACGTTGTATGCATCACAGGATGTAAAGACGCCTGTGAAAACAAGTATGATTTCGTTGGCTGTGGCCGCGGTCTTGTATTTGTCTTTGTTCCCGATGTTTGGGTATTTGGCTGTGCCAATTGGTATTGTAATCAGTGGTTATTTGAAAAACTTTTTATTGGCGCGCGCATGCAGAAAATCTGGATTGATTAATCACGATAAGCGCACAATCAAGGTGGTTTCTTTGATGGGGATGTGGGCGATTATGTTGGGGGCAGGGTTATATGCGGTGCCGGTCACAAATATTGTTGCGCTGATTGTTGCGATTGTTGGGTATGCGGTGTTGTATTTGCCAGTTGCCTATGTAATAGATAGGAAAATATAATCTGTAAATAAAATTTGAATGTCGGATTTTTTTGTGGTAATATACAAATATAATGAATGTAAGGAGTTATATGCCATGAAAAAAATCATATCTTTGACTGCGTTGGTCGCGCTGTTGGCCGCGTGTACAGACCTTAGCCAGACAGGTTCAACAAATTATGGGGCAGACGGTTTCGGTGAAGAAACTTTGGTCACGTCACCCACAGATGCACAGCCACAATTGAATGACACGTATTTGTTGGCGGCTGCGCCAAAGTACTATGTTGGTGCTGCGTACAAGGTGGATGGTGTACAGTATATTCCGGTTGAAGATTTAACATATAATCAAACTGGGGTTGCCGGTGTAATTCCTGTGGATTTGAATGGTACCAAGACCAGTAATGGTGAAGTCTTTGATGTAACACAAATGGTTGCAACCAGTAAAACATTACCACTGCCGACAATTGCACGTGTGACCAATCTGGAGAATGGTCAATCTGTGGTTGTACGTGTAAATAATCGTGGGCCATTTGTTAATACTAGATTGATGGATTTGTCACCTGCGGCGGCACAGAAAATTGGTTTGAACGGGCAGGGTAAGGTTCAGATTCAAGTTTTGTCTGATCAGACGATTGCTGTAAAGAATGCGACGTTGGGTACGGTATCGCAGCCTGTGGCGGAAACTGTTGTTGTTGAAAATGTAGAACAGCCAGTTGCATCAGAAGCACCTGTGACAGGTGAATACAGTGTACAGGTTGCCGCGTTTTATGCACAGGATAGTGCGGATTCTTTGGCACAACGTATGAAAATGTACGGTGATGCAGTTGTTATTAACGAAGGCGATATGTTCAAAGTTCGCATTGTTAATTTAGATGCCGCCAAGGCACGTGGTGTTATTGATGCGCTAAGAAATAATGAAGGTATGGCCCCAGGACTGTTGAAAAACGGACGTTGGGTAAATGCCGATAGTATTTAATAACAGTAAAACAAAAAAAGAACGTCCGTTTGGGCGTTTTTTTTTTTTGCAGTGTTTTTATTATGTCTGTTATGTATGTGTGGATAAAATTTTTATTATGTGTAATGAAAAAGACTGTTGAAAAAAATTGTAAAATTTCGTAAAATTCTAAGTGAATCAACATGGTTGTTGGTTTGGGGCCTTCAGAAAGCCTGATACATGCGGTGCGAAAGCATCGTGAACCGATTTTTCGGTGCTTTTGCACTGTTTTCCCTTGACATATATTGTCGGGGAGCTGTCAGTTATATATTGAAGACTGATGGGATCACTCATGTATTGATTTTCTGAACTCCCCGACCGCCATGTTTGTGGCGGTTCTTTATTTATAAAAATACAAAAGGGAGTATAAATATGTTAAAAGCGCTGTTTAGTTTCTTGGTTTTGTTTCTTTTTTCAAGGGGGGCGAATGCTGGTGGCTGGTTGGCAGGACCGTCTGGTGCGTGTTGGGTTAATACAGATGCTACGAATAGTTTTTATTATTGTGGCAATCAGGAATCTGGGTGTGCAGGTAAAAATGAGCGTGCTAATCATAGTAAAAAAACCTATTATCATAATGATACTGAGACGATAAGTGGTCAATCTTATGCGTGTTGTGGCGGTGATGCAAATACAATGGGAAAGTGGCAATTATCACAAAAAAAAGAAGAAAAAAAACGGGTAGAATTTGAAAACGGTTATTGTGAGTATACAGAAGTAACTAAACCTTGTGGCGAAGTGACTGATAATGCGCAAGAATGTACTTTCCCGACGGGATGTTATGATGGTTATGAAATAATTAAGGGTACAAATGGCGATAAATGTGTATTGAAGTGTCCTGATAATTATGCCAGAGAATCAATCGATTCGGAAAAGTGTATTGATTGTGAAATTACGGATAGTCAAGGGATTGATAATAATGGGGTTTGTGTGTCGTGTGAAAGGGGCAGGGAATTTTGGGATTCTGATAACAAAAAATGTGTGCCATGTGATAGAAGAGCAAATGTCGTGACAGGAAATTTGTGTACCCCAATTAAAAGTGTGGGGACGGCTTCAAAAGATATAATGAAGCTTTGCTGGCAATGTAGAAATGTAGAACATCTAAGAAATTGCCTTAAAAATGCGGCTGATGTGGACAAAATGTCAGAAAATGCAAAAAAAGATTGTAAGATATTTATGTAAAGAGAGGTAGTAGAAAAAATAATGGATTTGGCAGTTGGCTTAATCTAGGACTGCTTTTGCATTATTTAAAATAAGGGTTGTTTTTATGTAGCCAGCCAATATCTGTGTCCATTCCATGACCATGTATGACACCTGTTTGATTTGGCAGGTTCATATTGTGTATGTTCGAAATCGATTGAAATAACATTTTTTCGTCACCACCAGGCAGGTCATAACGACCAATGCTGTCTTGGAATATTGTGTCGCCAATTATTATTACCTGTTCGTCTGGAAAGTGGTATGCAACACCACCAGGTGTATGGCCGGGTGTTTCAATAATATCCATAAATAAATTAGGCAGAATTTCTGTACGTCTGATGTCCAATGTTGTTGGGTGTTTATCGTTCAGACTGATTGCAGGCAGTCCGTAATATTCCAGCAGCCCATTCCCCCAGCCGACTAATCTGAAATCGCCGCTGTGCAAGTACCATGGTATATCAAAGTGATGTGCCAGTGCAGGGGCGGCAGATATATGGTCTGGGTGGCCATGGGTTGCATATATTGCCACTGGGGTCAGGTTGCGTTCTTGTAATACGGTCAGCCAATCATCAAAATGTCCCCAAGGGTCAAAAATAACGCATTTATCACCTGCAGATGCAATCACAGAATTTGTGTTCCGTGGTTGCATCTGTAAAATTTCAAATTTATTGTTTTTTAGATGTTGCATTTTTTTTGACTTGTTTTTTCGGTGTTTCTTTTTTTTCTTTGTTCCCGAATACAATGTTGCGAATTTCTTCGCCCGTCAGGGTTTCACGATTTAGTAATTCGTTTGCCAATTTTTCAACTGTTTTCTTGTTTTTGGTCAGGTGTTTTGTTGCATCTGTATGTGCAGCATTTAGCCAGTCTTGGATTTCTGCATCTACAATTTCTGCGGTCTTTTCAGATGCGTTTTCCAGCGCACCACGTGTGCCAAATGTGCCGACTTGATTAATGGCGGCCAGACCAACCTTTTTAGACAATCCGGCTGTTGTGATAGAATAGCGTGCCAAGCGTGTCGCCATTGCGATATCGCTTTCTGCGCCAGTTGTGATTTTATCAGAACCAAAGAATATTTCTTCGGCACAACGACCTGCCAATGCAATTGATAAATTTGCACGAACTTCGGCCAGTGTCATTGATACTTTATCGTCAATTGGCAGATGCTGAACCATTCCAAGTGCGCGCCCGCGTGGGATAATGGTTGCCTTGTGAATTGGGTCGGCAATATCTTCGTACATCAGACTGACAAAGGCATGACCCGCTTCGTGATAGGCGGTTAGTTTTATGTCTTCTGGGCGCATTTTGCGAATTTTGCGTGGGCCCATTGTGATTTTGTCGCGTGCTTCTTCGATGTCTTCTGGGGCGATTTTGTCACGCTTGTTTCGCACAGCGTGCAGAGCAGCCTCGTTCAGCAGATTTTCAAGGTCTGCGCCAGAAAAACCTGTTGTGCCACGCGCAATGTCTTGCATATTGACATTGTCACTGATTTTTACCCGTTTGGCATACAAATCAAGAATTTCACGACGCCCAGCCATATCGGGTAAATCAATATAAACCTGACGGTCAAAGCGACCAGGACGTAATAACGCCGCGTCCAGCATATCAACACGATTGGTCGCGCCAATAACAATAATGCCTGTGTCGTTGGCAAAACCATCCATTTCAATTAATAATTGATTCAGTGTTTGTTCGCGGTCTTGGTCGTTATACGAGTGGGTTGAACGTTTTTGCCCAATTGCATCAATTTCGTCAATAAATAGGATGCATGGGGCATTACGTTTCGCCATTTCAAAGATTTCTTTTATTTTTGCAACACCAAGACCAACGATAATACCAGAAAAGTCAGAACCAGATGCCGCAAAGAATGGTACATCTGCTTCGCCGGCAATGGCGCGCGCAAGTAATGTTTTACCGGTTCCAGGTTGACCAGACAATAATACACCACGTGGTACGCGGGCACCAAGTGACTGATACTTATTTTTATTTTTCAAAAAGTCTACGATTTCGGATAGTTCTTGTTTTTCAGAATCGATACCTGCAACGTCTGCAAATGTTGTCTTGGGTTTGCCTGTTGCAATTTTGGTGGGGTTTTGACCGATTAGGCTGCGGCTGATTCCGCCGGCACCACCACGACGCAAACCACGAAATATCCATACGATAAATAATAGTGTCAAAATCAATGGTGCAAATGTCGCAATTGTTTCAAACCATGATTTTGATGTGTCAATGGTAATAGATGTACCAGCATCAGACATACTTTTTAACATTTCTGGGTCGTATGTGATTGTGGCTGTGTACTTTGTGCCATCGGATAATGTCCCAGTGGCATTATTGCCTTTTAGGGTCATCGTTTCTATGTCGGCGCCGCGCTTTACAATATCTGAAAAAGTCAGTTCAATTGGGGCTTTGTTTTGTTGGGTGGCTGTGCCAAATGGGGTGGTATTGAAATCTGTGCTAGAAAAAAATACACGCACAATCATCGCACAAAAAAGTGCGCCAAATATAATTAGAAACCAATTTGAACCATCGCGTTTTTGATGCGGATATTTAGCTTTGTTGTTTGATTTTTTTAAGTCGTTTAAGTTTTTCATTTTTCTTCCTGATGCTTGTTTTTGTGCCTTCGGGTACAATTAAAATTTGATTCTTAAAACGCCGAATCGTACAGTGCCCAAGGGTAAATTTACATTCTGACCTTAATTTACTTAGTGCATTATTCAGCGAATTCAAGCGTGGTTGATAATTGTCCCCCCCAATCGTTTTTATTAATGTCCCCAGCAACTTTAGACCAATGTCGGTGGGTTCGTCAAACAGAAAAGAATCTGGGAATAGTGCATAGCCGTCATATAAAATACTTTTTATCTTGGTTTCTATGCCGGTGTCAAGCGCATCGCGTGCGCGTGCCAGATTTTTAATAGCCAATAAAATCCGATTGTCGCTGATACCAAGTTTTTCAGATAACAAATGTCGATTTTGACGTATTTTTACACGTGTATACTTGTCATCGTAATTCATTTCATCAGAAAAATATTTTATTCCATTCTGGTCGCAATATTCAATTAATTCGCTGCGAAATACGTTTAATAAAGGGCGAACAATCCTGATGCCATCGCGATAGGATATTTGTTGCATCGCAGATAAACCAACGACCCCACTGCCACGCGCCAGATTCATCAAAAATGTTTCAATTTGGTCATCGGCCTGGTGCGCAACCAGTAGTGTGTCAATGTTGTTTTCATGACACCAATCAGTCATCATTTTATAACGGGCGTTGCGGGCGGCGGCCTCTAGCCCAGTGGTGGGCTTGTCGTCAGTCCAATGAAAAACTTTGCAAGGTAGTCCCAGTTTGATACACGTGTCTTGGACATATTCAGCCTCGGCCTGGGCGGCATCGCGCAGACAATGATTTACGTGCAGTACAGTTGGTTTTAAATCAAGCTGTGCCAGCCAATATAACAAGCATACAGAATCAACACCACCACTGACCGCAACAGCCATTGGGCGATTCGAAAACTGCTGAATGAAATCTAAAAACTTTTTATTCATTGTCGTGATATTTTATGCTATAATTTCTAAAAATAAAGGAAAAATAAAATGTCAGGTAAATTAAAATCAATTGCTGTGTATTGTGGTCATCAGTTTGGAAATGATAAACAATTTGCGCGTGATGCGGCATTGGTTGGTGAAATGTTGGCGAAAAATGATATTCGTATGGTTTTTGGCGGTGGTGATGTTGGTTTGATGGGGACTGTGGCAACTGCTGCGTTAAAAAATGGTGGACAGGTTATCGGGGTGTCGACTGACGATGTCTTGGCACGTCAAGAGCCTGCACACCCAGAAATTTATGTAAAAGTTGTTGATGGGGTTAATGAAAGAAAGCAGATAATGTTTGATTTGTCTGATGCATTTATTATCTTGCCCGGGGGAATTGGAACATTGAATGAATTGTCGGATATTATGACAATGCAACAGATTGGTGAAACAAATAAGCCTTTGTTTTTTTTGAATACTAATAATTTCTGGGGACCGTATGCAGAATTGGTAAAGCATATGATGGACTGTGGTTTTATCGAAAGTATGGATGATTATCATATTTTTAATGCCGATAATCCAGAGCAGTTGGCAGAGCAGGTCTTGAAATACTAAAATTCAAATATTTTATCGCGTGATGTCGCGCCACGAATAAGTTTTATGCTGGTTTTTGGGATTTTATAATGTTCCGCCAGCATTTTTATAACATCGTTAGTAGCCTTGCCGTCTGTTGGGGCGGTGGTGGTGTGTACGCGCACAATGCCATCGGGTTGAATTTCAACCCGATTAAATTTTGCGCGTGGAATGACCCGAACGATAATTCTCATATTCTATTGTGCGATGTCTGAAAAATCTTGCAGCTTTTCACCTGCGATTATGTGCAGATGAAAGTGAGGAACACTTTGATAAAAGAATGTGCCGCGTCCAACATTTGCAATAACGTTGCAGGCATTATCACAATTCATTTTCTTTGCGGTTTCTTTGACGCAATCCCAAAATGATGCTTGTTCTTCTGTGGATGCGTTGTGCAAAAAGTCAAACATATTTTCATATTCGCCCTTTGGGATAATTAATACATGTGTCTTTGCCACAGGATTTGCATCATAGAATGATAATGCATGGGTGTTTTCATAGATTTTATTTGTTGGTATGTCGCCACGTGCGATTTTTGCAAATACATTATTTTTGTCGTACATCGGTTTATTTCCCCCTTGTGTTTTGTGCCTATCTTAGTAAAATCAAGACTTGAAATCAATGATTTTTAAACTATATCATTCGTACAGCATTTTAACCAAGGGAGTTTTTGTATGTTTAAACCGTTGCATAATTATGTCTTGCTGGAAAGAATCGAAGAAGAAAATATAACCGCAGGGGGAATTATAATTCCTGATAATGCCAAGGAAAAACCATCGCGTGGTCGTGTTGTGGCGTGTGGTGATGGGGTGCGTGATGGTGGACAGTTGGTGCCACTGGGGGTCAAAGATGGCGATGTTGTCTTGTTTGCAAAATGGGCGCCCAGCGCAAATGAAGTAAAGTTAGATGGTAAAGACTTTGTTTTAATCAAAGAAACAGATATTTTGGGAATAATTAAATAAGGAATGAAAAATGGCAAAAGATATTATTTTTGATACAGATAAATTGGCCGCAGGTGTCGATAAATTGGCAAATGCAGTGAAAATTACTATGGGGCCAAAGGGGCGTACAGTTGTTATCGAAAAGTCTTATGGCGCACCCGTTGCGACCAAGGACGGTGTGACAGTTGCCAAGGCTGTGTCACTGCCGGACCCACAGGAAAATATCGGTGCGCGTATGGTACAAGAAGTCGCAAAGAAAGCAGGTGATGATGCTGGTGACGGTACGACAACTGCAACGGTCTTGGCGCAAAAATTAATTCGCGAAGGACGTCGTGTTATTGCGGCTGGTATGAATCCAATGGATGTTAAACGTGGTATCGATATGGCGGTGTCCGCAGTTGTGGCAGATATCACAGCGCATGCGCGCCCAGTGAAAGATAGTGCCGAGATTGCGCAGGTTGCGACAATATCTGCAAATTCTGATAGTGATATTGGTGAAAAAATTGCGGGCGCAATGGCGCGTGTTGGCAAGGAAGGTGTTATCACAGTTGAAGAAGCAAAAGGGCTGGATACGGAAATAGAGGTTGTTGAAGGTATGCAGTTTGACCAAGGGTTCATGTCGCCTTATTTTGTGACAAATAGCGAAAAAATGTTGGCGGAATTAGATGGGGCGCAAATATTAGTGTCTGAAAAGAAAATTACAGGATTGCAGGCATTGTTGCCAATATTGGAACCAATTGCACAATCGGGCAAGCCTTTGTTGATTATCGCAGAAGATGTCGAATCAGAGGCATTGGCAACATTGGTGTTAAATCGCCTGCGTGGTGGATTAAAGGTTTGTGCGGTCAAAGCACCGGGCTTTGGTGACAGACGCAAGGAAATGCTGAAAGATATTGCAGTGGTGACAGGGGCAACAGTTATATCTGATGATATGGGTATGACTTTTGAAAATATAACACCAGCGGTCTTGGGCAGCGCAAAAAAAGTCGTTGTGTCCAAGGATTCAACATTGTTGGCGCATGGGGCAGGTGATAAAAATGCAATTGCTGCGCGTGCTGATGAAATACGGGTTGCGATTGCCGCATCAAATAGTGATTATGATCGCGAAAAATTATCTGAACGTCTGGCAAAGTTAGTGGGCGGTGTTGCGGTAATCAAAGTTGGTGGAATGACCGAAGTCGAAGTCAAAGAAAAGAAAGATCGTGTTGATGATGCCTTGGCTGCGACACGTGCCGCAGTTGATGAAGGTATAGTTGCCGGTGGTGGAATTGCGTTGGTTCGTGCGGTTGCAGCCCTAGAAAAATTGACAGGTGCAAATACTGATCAAAATGTTGGTATTGATATCGTTCGTCGTGCAATTGTTGCCCCCTGTGCACAAATCGCGGAAAACGCGGGTGTTTCTGGGGAAATAGTTGTTGGTAAAGTAATGGAATCATCAGAATATAACTTTGGTTATAATGCCCAGACTGGTGAATATGTTGATATGATGGCATCTGGTATTATTGACCCAGCCAAGGTTGTAAAAACGGCAATTGCAGCCGCAGCAAGTACAGCGGGTGTAATGTTGACCACGGGTGCGGTGATGACCGAAATCCCCGAAGAGAAGGTAGCTGGTGGTGTTGGGACGCCAGCGATGCCACCTATGATGTAAAATTAACCATAATAATTCATCTAAACGCGGTGCCGGAAACTTATGTACCTTTTGTACACGTCGTTTCCGGCACTGCGTTTATCTAAATCATTCTATTTAATTTTAACCTCTGCAAGGAGGGGTGGGGTAAGAATAAGTCCCTGCGGGGCAATGGATTCCCGCCTGCGCGGGAATGACGAGAGCGTAAGGGCGGGGGCAGGTACGCGGGGGTGATAAGGGGTGAGAGTGTGTGTGAAAAGCCACATCGATGACAAAGAGCTGAATATTTATAATTATTGATTTTATTTAAATCATTATAATTAATTTTAACCTCTACAATGAGGGGTGGGGCTTATGTATCTTTTGTACACGTCGTTTCCGGCACTGCGTTTATCTAAACCATTTGACATATTTGTGAAATTTATTTTTTTGTTGCTTGGAACAGGGACCATAGCCAGGCAATAATAGACCATCCAAAAACCCAGCTGGATATACGTACGGCTTGCATTCTTGGTTTACCATGCCCATTTTGGCGCGCAACCCATGCAGGGGCCAAAATAATACCCAGCAGTACCAATATAGCGCAGGTATATTTTATATAATATATAATTTCACCGTTAATCATTTTTTTACATTTGTGTATAAAAAAAGGGGGCAGAAGCCCCCCTTTTTTATTAATCTCGTTATGATTATATACCATATTTTGCGGATTTGTCCAGTTCTTCTTCAATGCGAATTAACTGATTGTATTTTGCCATACGATCAGTGCGTGACATTGAACCAGTCTTGATTTGTCCCGCGTTTGTGGCAACTGCCAAGTCTGCAATTGTTGTGTCTTCGGTTTCGCCACTGCGATGAGAGATTACAACACCGTAATTTGCATCTTGTGCCATTTTTATTGCGCGCAATGTTTCTGTTAAGGATCCGATTTGATTCACTTTGATTAAGATTGCGTTGGCAACACCATTTGCGATTCCGCGTTCCAGACGTGCAGGATTTGTCACAAACAAATCGTCGCCAACCAATTGACATCTTGAACCAATTTTATCTGTTAATGTTTTCCATCCATCCCAGTCTTCTTCTGCCAATGCGTCTTCGATAGAGATAATAGGATAATCAGATATTAGTTTTTCATAGAATTCAATCATTTCAGCAGATGTTAATTTTTGGCCTTCAAAGTTATAGATGCCGTCAGAATAGAATTCTGATGATGCGACGTCTAAACCAATTGAAATGTCGCGCGCTGGTTCGTATCCTGCGGAACGTATTGCCGCGATAATTGTGTCTAGTGCTTCCCGGCAAGAGCTGAAATTTGGAGCAAAACCGCCTTCGTCGCCAACGTTTGTTGAATTGCCACCACGTTTCAAAATGCTTTTCAAATTATGAAATACTTCTGACCCCATACGAATCGCTTCGACTTCGGATTTTGCGCCATTTGGGATAATCATAAATTCTTGTGCATCCAGACCATTGTCTGCGTGTGCGCCACCATTGATAATATTCATCATTGGACGTGGTAATACGCATGGGTTGCTGTTGCCATATATTTCAGCAATGTATTTATATAATGGAATGTGTTTGCCGTTTGCAACAGCATGTGCAAGTGCCATTGATACGGCTAAGATTGCGTTTGCACCTAATTTTTCTTTGTTGGGTGTTCCGTCCAGTGTCAGCATCTTTTCATCTAAATCTGTTTGGTTCTGTGCGTCCATACCCATAATTGCAGGTGCAATTATTTCATTTACGTTCTTTACAGCAGTTAGAACGCCTTTGCCCATGTACATATTGCCACCATCGCGAAGTTCAAGTGCTTCGAAACTGCCGGTGGATGCGCCTGATGGAACCGCAGCGCGACCAAATGCACCGCCGCTTAGCTCAATGTCACATTCAATTGTTGGGTTTCCGCGACTATCCATTATTTGGCGTGCATGTACTTTTGTTATTTTAAACATATATTTTCTCCTTAGATTAAACAAATGATACAATTTCATCTTGATATGTTTAGATGACTTGTGGCATAATATAAACACATTTAGGATTGGAAGAAAATAAAAAAATGATAAAAAAAATATTCTCGTTTTTCTGTTGCCTGTTGCCAATGGGTGCAGGCGCTGTTGTTGTTAATCCTGTTGATGGTATGGATGTTGTGTCAACCAATCAACCAGAATGGGATATTGCACAGGGGGTCGTTATTAGTGCGGAAAATGTAATAGGAATCGAATCGCCTGATCCGTTGGTCGTGAACAATATGACAATTGGTGCGGATTCTGCATCGGGTGAATTGTCGAATAATTTATTTGTTTTGGATAATATAGATAGCAAGGTTTTTACGTTGCTGGCCGGTGGTGATGTTTCTGTCAATTCAATGTTGACCGTTTTAAAGGGAAAACAATTTGGTATCAAGGCATTTGATTCTGCTGATAATTCTTTTAATTTTTCTGCAGGTGGAATTGTTGTCGGTGATGAAGATTCGACGGTTAGTGATGAATACGCTGGTGTTTCTTTTGGGGTAAATACGTCGGGAAAAATTGATGTCGATGGAAATATCGTGACGTATGGGGATTTGACTCTTAAGGGTGGTTCTGTGGATGCCGGTGTTTTGAGTGTGCATTCTGGAAATGTTGCTATAGAAAGTACGGGTGGTGTGAATCTGTCGCAATTTGTGGATAGTGGCGACGGAGACACAAGTATAGTTGCGGGTACAGATATTGTGGTTGATGGGGCATTTCAGAAGGCTGCAGGTGGGGCGGTTGATTTGCAGGCCGATGGAAATATTACTATTGCCGGTGTGTTTGAAAATAAGTCCGAAAGTGATACAACAATAAAAGCAGATGCTTTGTCTGTGACTGGGATGATGACAAATGAGGATAATAATGCAGAATTAACACTGAATGTAAATGAATGGACTGTTAATGGTGGTGATAGCGGAACAGGTTCGTTTATTAATGGTGGTAATGTTGTGGCCGTAGTCGATGGTGTGTCGTATTTTGAAAATGGAATAAATTTGAGCTCTATGGGGCAAGATAATGTATTTAGTTTAGACACAGGAAGTTTGGAATTTGGAAGTGGTGTTGATGAAAGTGTTTGGACAGGACTGTTTTTAAATTCGCTAAAGAGCTTTAATTTGGTGTTTCGTAACAGCGATATGGATTTAAGTGATGTTATAGTTTTGAATGGTGCAAATGGAAATGCGGGCGCGAATATCAGTTTGTCAGCGCAGAATATTACGGTTGCTAATCTTAATAATAGCGCAAAAGATATGATTTTGCATGCTGATAACGATATATCGGTTTCTGGCAGCGTATCAGGGCAGGCTAATTCAAATACTGATATAGTTGCAGGTAATAGTGTGACGGTTGTAGCTGATGTCGTTAATTCAGGTGTGATGTCTGTGGCGGCACCACAAATTAATTTAAATAATGTATTAAATGTTGGGACAGAACAGGCATTGGCTGATTTGTTTGTTCGTTCAACTTTGGCTGATTCAGGCAGTATCCAAATTATGGGTGAAATTGTTAATACATACGGCGATTTGGATGTCGAAGCAAATAGTGTTAGTGTGGCAGGACTGGTTGAAAATAATAGTGGAAATATGACCTTGTCGTCAGGGACATCAATGCAATTTGGTAAAACGTTGGATGTTCGTGGGGGCGAAGTTAATCTGAATTTGTTGGGTGGTGAAATTTCTTTGGCCGGTGCGTTAAATGTATCTGGGGGAAATTTGAATTTGAATCAGGGGGTGTATGCTCTGAATGCTGGTGATAATAATGTGCAAATTTCCGGAAGTTTGGTCAGTGGTAATCAAGCAACGGGTACTGGAAATGTAAGTTTTGATTTTATGGGGACGTCAGAGTTTGTTTTGACTGCAGACTTGTTGAATGTTGCAAGGGATGTCATCATTGGTGAAACTGGTATTGGTGTTGGTGCGACACTGAATGTAAATGCATTGGATGTTAAGCGTGATTTAGTTGTCGCCGGTACAAGTGATTTGGCAGTTAATACACAAACATCTGCAAATGTGGATGGGCGTGCGTTTGTTGATACAAATGCAACATTGAAGGTTGCAGGTGATAAGTTTACAGTTGGTTCAATGCTTGTTAATGGCAAACTGGTTGCGAATGTTGATGAAATTATTGCGGATAATGGAAATATTGTAATTGCAGATAATTTGTATTTTTATAATGCCGTTGATGCGGATTCTGGATTATTAGTTGATAGCAATGCATTGAACTCTTTGACGTTGAAGACGACTGTGCAGGATTCTGTTATTTCCGTTAAAGATATAGAAGTTGTAGCAGATAAGACACTGAATCTGGATTCAGCCGGACAGATATTGATAGGTGGGGGTGTTTATAATCAGGGTGATGTTGTATTGTCCGCAAGTGGAATGATTGATGTGGCAAATCAAATCATAAATATGGGCGCGGTAAGTATTTCTGGTGGCACAGTTGTTTTTGGTGGGATTGGAAATTCTTCTGATAAAGATTTTGTCGTTGTTGCCAATGGTGATGTTGATAAAAACGAAGGTAATATTGTTATCGAAAATGATATTGTTAATACTGGTGCAACATTAAGCTTTGAAGCAACAGGAGGTGTGTCTGTTGGTGCGATTAATAACACAGATGGCGCTGTATTGACTGTGGTTGCGAATAATTTAACTGCGGACGATTTGAATGTTAGCGGTGCAACAGGTACACAGGTTGATTTGAATGTGGAAAATGCTATTGTTAATGGGAATGTTAATGTTGCAGGTGATTTTGTTCAGGGAATTAATGGCGCTGTCACAGGAATGTTAAATCATGATGCAACAGAGTTTGATGCCAAGACTCTTAGTATTGGGGGGGATTTTGTAGCGAATCATGGTAATACCGAATATCAGATATCTTCGGATGTTGTGTTTGGGGCGAACCTGATTGTAAACGATGGGGCAATTGTTGATTTTATTGCCGGGAATAAAATAAATGCTTTGAATACAAAAATTGTAAATGATGGTACTTTAAGATTAAAGGCCGATGATGGAATGGTGTTTTCGTCTGCTGTTAATAATTCTGGTGTTTTGCATTTTAATTCTGGTAATGATTCCTTGGTTTTGGGTGGATTGGTATTAAATGGTGGAAATTTGGTCTTGAGTGGTGCAAAGGCATATATTAATGATTTAATTAATACTGATGCAATGTTGTACCAAAATAGAACGACCCTGTTATCAGATAGAGATATTAATATCGATGCAGATGATTATACTTTGGTGGCAGATGGGGTAAGGGTTGCTGGTATTAATCAGAACGGAAGTCTGATAATAAATTCAAGTGATGTTGCCGTCGGAGAATCGGGAATCGTCGCAGATGATTTGCGTTTTGTTGCAAACAAGAATGCAAATGGCGAGGCTTTGTGGCAAAATGTTTTGGTTAATGGTGATGTGTCTGGTAATGTTGATTTTATCGGCCTAGAAAAAATGCAAATATCAGGCGATTATTTGTTTAATAATAATAGTGCATTGAATATTGCAATTTTGCCTTATGCAGATGGCGCACAGTTGAATACAACTGATGTGAATTATTGGGCAACGATTTCAATGAATAATGATAAAACATTTGGACAAATTACAAATCCAACAGGTGATAATGCTGGGGCTTTGATATCTGTGGGGGGTAAGTTTGAGACAGATTTGACAACAATTGGTGGCTTGACAAGCAGTACACTGGCAGATGCACAAATTGGTGTAAATGTGTTTGATATTGTTGATGCGGGGACTGCAATATGGTTGTTGCATGCAGATAATGGAATTGAGGATTTGGCTGCAAAAATTAGAAATTTAAATGTTCGTTTTTGTAATGCTGATGCGTCATTGTGTTATAATTATTTAGATACAATCAAAGGTAGTGGTTCTTCGGATTCTGATGATTTGACAGTGTATGTTGCGGAACGTGATACAGATGGTGATTTCCAAATTGATAGTTTGTATATTGTCTTTGATCCGCGTTTTGGTGGGCCTGTTGAAATATTCAAGATTCAACCAATTGTTGCACGTCAGGATGTTTATACGTTGGGTGAGTATGTGTCGGCTGGGGCGATTGATGATATGGTTGCAGCGCAGATGTCAAATAAAAGGTTTGGTAATCGTACACCAATTGAAATGATACCATTGGCATTTAAGGGAACTAATTTATCAAGGGTTGCAACTGAATTGTATAATAGAATGGAACATTATGTTGCAACAGCGGATGGAACTGTGTTTGTGCCATTTAGTCGCTTGTTCCAGGTGCGCGAAATAGAATTAATCGCTGGTAGTCTTGACTTGAATGAACATACTGCATTCCGTTCTTTTGAAGACCGTATGCTGGACGAGTTTATTTGGAATCGTGGCCGTAAATTGAAGAAGGCGTGGTTGGATGTTGATTATGGTATGTATTTCCAAAATGTATCGGATGGCAAGCATGCTGATGGTAATAGATTCTCGATTTCTGGGGGGTATGATTGGCAAGCAACAAATACATTGATGCTGGGGCTGACAGGGCGCATTACACATACTTCGTCAGATGTGTCAGATGAAATGGTTTTGAGCTATGCAAATGTGACCGAGTTAGGCGGGGTTGATATATCTGTGGCGAATACGAATATTGGGCTGGGTGCATATCTGATGGAAACCGTCAATGAAAAGGCGCGTATATATGGGAATGCCTTTTTGGATGTGCATATTTTTGATGTAGAACGTATGCAGAATTTTGTTGCACCAATCGAAGGTACAGGTACTGCGTTTAGTTTGATATCAGAATGGGGATTGATGCACGATATATTAAATCAGTATGTCGTTGGTAATTTGTATGCACGTGCCGGTTATAACTTTGGTTTTGATGTTATGGAAAAGGCCGCAGGCAGTGATTATATGAAATTGAAATCGGATGGATATTTCATCTTTACACCTGGGTATTCATTGCTTGCACAAAAACGTATCTATCCATCGGCTTGGTTCCAGATTCGTCCATACGCATCAATAGGTGTTGAATATGATGTTTTGGGGATTCCGGATAATGCAAGATATAAGTTTGCAATTGCAGACACATATACCCGTTATGATATCAATACCAATCCGTTCTGGGCGAATATTGGTGCGGGGGTTGAATTCTTGGCGGCAAACGGGGTACAGATTGGTGTTGATTATCGGTATCAGTATAACTCTGCACTGCAATTACATAATATCAAGATTTCTGGTTCGTATAGGTTTTAGTCTAATAAAACCGCCCCAAGGCGGTTTTTCTGGGCCGTTTGTCACAACCGCAGGTTGAATTATATTGTGTTTTATCTTTGTGCTTGATTTTATTCTTGGGTTTTGGAATAATGTCATAGTCTTGAACTTTTTTATATATGCAGGAGTGGACTAATGAAACACAAGATTATATGGAATGCGATTGAACGTCTGGCCAAGGATAACGGACTTTCGTGTTCGGGGTTGGCGAAATTAAGCGGTCTGGATGCAACGACATTTAATAAAAGTAAATGGTATTTTCCAGACGGCAGTCCACGTTGGCCATCATGCAGCACAATATCCAAGATAATCGCCGCGACGAATACCAGTGTTGAACACTTTGCAGAAATATGCGCACAGGAAAAACAAAAATTAACCACCGAAAACTAGAATTTATCAGTCCCCGCCTTGTGTGCGGGGAACGTTTTTTTTGATAATTTATTTACCTAATTGAATTTGTTCGGCTGCGGTACGTGCAAGTAAATCGACACGTTCGTTCATTTCGTCGCCATTATGACCGCGTACCCAAAACCAATGTATCTTTTTCGTAGATGACAGTTCATCAAGTTGTTGCCACAGGTCTTGGTTCTTGACAGGTTTTTTGTCTGCAGTGCGCCAATTGTTGCGTTTCCAATTCTTTATCCACGAAAGCATTCCATTTTTGACATATTGACTGTCTGTGTGGATTTCTAATTCAGAGTGATTCTTGGCGGCAGATAGCGCGCGGATAACAGCAGTTAATTCCATACGATTGTTCGTGGTGTTCGATTCGCCACCACTGCGTTCAGCAGTATGGGTGCCATCTGTTGCAACAAAGCCCCAGCCACCTGCGCCTGGGTTGCCAAGACAACTGCCATCGGTCCAAATTTTTAGCATTTTATATTGTCCTTTTTTATGATATAATATCACACATGATTTATAATTCCAAAGATTTAAAAGATATGTCAAATGCTGTTAGGGCATTGGCGTTGTATGCATTGCGCAGTGCGCACAGTGGACACCTGGGGATTGTGTTGGGTGCTGCTGATATAATTACGACAGTGTTTGCAAATTTTTTGCGACGTGGACGCGATAAATTTGTAATGTCAGCTGGACATGGCAGTGCCTTGTTATACGCGGTATTGAGATTGGCTGGGTATAAAATTGGTGATCTAAGACGGTTTAGAAAACTTGGCGGCTTGGCTGGGCATCCAGAACGTGGAATGGATGGAATAGATGTGACAACAGGTCCATTGGGGCAGGGGGTCGCAAATGCGATTGGGATGGCGTTGGCGGCAAAAATTAATCATATCGATTCTAATGTATTTTGTTTGTGTTCAGATGGCGATTTGATGGAAGGGGTTGCCCAAGAAGCAATTGCATTCGCAGGTCGTTATAAATTAAATAATTTGGTTTTGTTGTGGGATGATAATAGACTTAGTATTGATGGGACAGCGCAAACTGATTCTGATATGTTAATGCGTATGGTTGGTGCGGGTTGGAAGGTTGTGAGTGTTGATGGAAATAGTTTTAGTCAAATTGGGCGCGCGCTGAATTCTGTGAAGAAATCAAAAATGCCTGTGTTTGTTCAGTGTAAAACGGTTTTGGGACAGGGGTCAAAACTTGAAAATACTAGCAAGGCGCATGGATTGGCACTTAGCGATTCTGAGTTGGGGGATTTAATACAAAAATTTGCATCACAACATGGTGATGAATTGTGGCTGGATTTTGTGCAAAGAAAAATACCAATTGTTGAAAATAATGAAAAAAAATCTTTGCCACATGTGACAATGCAACCTGTTGGGAGTGCGATGTCAACACGTGAATTGTCTGGGATTTATCTGAATGAATTATTAAAGGCCGGTGCAAAAATAATCGGTGGCAGTGCTGATTTGGGGGGCAGTACAAATGCGCGTGTTGAAAATTCCCAAGATATAACCCCAGGTGATTTTGTGGGAAACTATGTGAATTATGGTGTGCGTGAACATGCAATGGCTGCAATTATGAACGGTATGGCAGCATCAGGGTTATGTGTGTATGGGTCGACCTTTTTGGTGTTTAGTGATTATATGCGACCAAGTATCAGATTGTCTGCTTTGTCAGGGTTGCCAGTGGTGTATGTTTTGACACACGACAGTGTTGCGGTCGGTGAAGATGGTCCAACACATCAGCCGATTGAGCAGTTGCCGTCGTTGCGATTAATTCCAAATATGAATGTGTTTCGTCCATGTAATGGTATAGAGGTTATGTATGCGTGGCGACGCGCGTTGTTGGAAAAAAGCAGGCCGTCTTGTATCGTTTTGTCGCGTCAGCAAATAAAGATGGTGCCGACACCATTGGGAAGTGAATTGTCGCGTGGCGCGTATGTTATTTACCCATCGGATTCAAAAAGAGTTCGGGCAACAATCTTGGCAACCGGTAGTGAGGTGCCTTTGGCAATAGAAGTCGCAAAAAAATTAGGAAATGCGGTTCAAGTGGTTTCTGTGTTGTCTGTGGCTGATTTTAGAAAGCAAGATGTGGAATATAAAAAACAAATGTTGGCTGGGTTGGTTGTCGCAATCGAAGCGGCCGCAAGTGCGCCTTGGTTTGAATTTGCAGATGTTGTATTCGGAATCGATGCGTTTGGTGCATCTGGTGATGGTATGGATGTATATCAAAAATTTGGATTTGATTCTGATATAATTGTGGCGGATATAAAAAATAAAATTAAATAGTTCTTAGATGACTGATTATGTGTTTGTTTTGTCGTCCGGTGAAGAAGTTCCTGTTGAGATTACAACAAGACGTGGGGTGCGGAATATAACCCTGCGGCCAAAGTGTTTTCCGCAACGCGTTATTTGTATATCAAAGCCTTGGTTGGTTTCAGATAAGGCTGCAATAAAATTTTTGGAATCTAAACAGGCGTGGGTGCAGGCGGTATTTCAAAAGGCGCCTTGTAAAACTGTGCTGCAAGATGGTGATGAAATTAATTTCTTGGGGCGAAAAATTATCTTGAAGCATTGTCCAGATTTGCGTTCGAATAAATTAAGTGATGATGGGGCGGTTTTGTTTGTCGGTGGTGATGCAGATATGTTTCAGCGACGTGTGCGCGATTTTGTTAAAGCGCGATTTTTGCGCGAGGTTAAGGATGTAATGCAAACTGTGCCACGTGAATTTTTACCACGCAGAATTGCGTTGCGGGATACTGTTTCACGTTGGGGCAGTTGTTCAACATCTGGGACAATGTCTTTTTCATGGCGGTTGGCATTCGCGCCATATGATGTTATGCGATATGTTGTTATGCATGAATTGGCACATACGAAACATATGAATCATTCGCCTGAATTTTGGGCGACTGTGCGTGAATTATACGGTGGTGGTATTGAACGGCAAAAGCGATGGTTGGCGCAAAATGGTGCAAGTCTGCATCAGTGTTTATAAAATAAAATGCCGTATTGTTTTTTTCTTGAAAAATAAAAGCTTCTTTGGTTTAATTATACTGTTTGTAAAGGACATAGTTAGCGGAAAGGGAGTAGTTACCCAAAATGCTGAAACTAACAAGGTCCCGACCTCGGTCGGGAAGTCGTTGCTATACAATAAACCATGGAATAAAGGTTGAAGGCAACGATTCAAGCATTTTTGAATAACTACCTTTCCGACATCTGCTTCTTGGATGTCTTTTTTTTGCAAAAAAGGATTGGTCATGATTAAGTTTTGGGTCGTTTTGTTGTTATTTTTTACGATGAAAAATGCTTATGGTATTGAAAATAATGATGAGTTTATAGAGTGCTTTCGATCAGGTGTACAGGCAACAAAAGAGTATTGGAATGAAAATTATTCTAGGCAGATATGGGATCTTGTAAATCCAGATGATAGGTATAGAAATTTGTGTTTCACTGCAATGGATAAAATTGTTCGTAATTGTGAGTTTTATAGGTGTCTGGTTGATGTAAATCTGGAAAAAAGGTGGCAACCATTCGATATGGATTTAAATTTAACTGGGGATGATGTTTGTGAAATGAAAAAGATAGATTGTTTTAAGGATGATATAAACAAAGTAAAGAATATCTTGAAAAAAACAGGTGATTCTGTCGTTAATATTTTTTTGTTTGATATGGACGCGGTTGTTGATGAAATTAGAAAAAATAATCCAAATATTCATAGGTTAGATGCAAACAAAACAATATGTTATAGTGTAGATTCAAATGGAGATAGTGTTTGGCATGCTTTTGTACAGACGTCAAATTTTGAAGAAATGAAAAATTGGATGGGTTTGTGTATCAGTCTTTTAAAAAGTGAAGGGGATATTGCGATGTTTTTAGATGCTGTTTTGTGGGTAAAAAATTTTGACGGGAAAACGGCTGTTTATGATGCGATAAAAAAAGGAAATTTGGATGAGTATTTGAAATATTTGTCTTGGTGGGTTAAGCAAGAGGTGGGGGATTGTAAAACGTTGGCTGAAAATACCGCTGAAGAAGCGGGTGTTAACACTGCGGTTATAAAGTCTGTGTTATGTAAATAAAATAGACAAGGAATACGTACCTGTGGAATTTTGTGCGCGATTCGGTTATTATGTAAATGTACCAGATGGGGCACATAAGTCAGGTTCGCAGATGTTAAAAGTAAGAATTTCTTTTCTTTCGTCATTTTGCAAATCGTGATGGCGTGCCCCGCCTTTTTTTTGTTGTTTTTGCTTGAATTATTGAAAAACTGCGCTAAAATCAAAGTGTGAAAAATGTAAGTTTTATCTTTGCTGTATTGCATCATGCCCATTTGGGCAATTATTAGCATATCTTGTTTTTTGTGATATAATTGACGTTGTATGTCAAAAAAGGTTTCTGTATAAAAATTAAAACAATAGGATAAAAAAATGGATTTGAAACCAACTAAACCATTGTCGGGATTTATTGAATTGTTGCCAGCGCAACAACGGTGCTTTGACTTTTGTGCTGCGCGTATGTTGAATGTGCTGAAAAAGTCGGGATTTAATTTGTTAGATTTGCCTGCAATTGAAAGGGCGGAAGTATTAACTGATAAAGATAATTGGGATGAAATTGAAACGCAGATGTTTTTATTCCAAAAAGGTGATACTAAAATGGGGCTGCGCTATGACGGGACAGTCGGATTGTCACGATATGTAGCGGGGCATCTGAATGATTTGGTGTTCCCATTCCGCGCAAGTCAATTTTCAAAGCGTTATCGTGGTGAACGCGCGCAACGTGGCAGATATCGTGAATTCTATCAGATGGATATGGATATAATGGGTGTGAATTCGTTGTCGATAAATTATGATGCGGAAATTATATCTGTTATTCAGCGTACATTAAATTCTGTGTCGGAATTTATCGGTGAAAATGCGGTTCGTATTGGGTCGCGTCCGTTCTGGGATGCGCTGTTTGATTATCTGGAAATGACAGATGAACAAAAGAAAAATATCTTTGTGTTGATTGATAAGAAAGACGCAATGGGTGATGATGAATTTGCCCAGGGATTAACTGATTTCTTGGCTGATGCAAATAAAGAAAATCAAATTAAGTCTGTGTTCGCAGATGGGTATGCGGGCTTTGTTGGTAAGTCTGATAAATTAGATTCTGCAATTGCAGAACTGAATGATTTTATGCAGACGTTGGAATTATTTGGTGTGAAAAACGCCCAGATTGATTTGTCTATTGCGCGTGGGTTGGCATATTATACAGGCTTGGTATTTGAATTTAAGTTGCTAAATTATCCAGAACTGGGGACCGCCGCAGGTGGTGGACGTTATGCGGATTTGGCGGGTAAATTCAGTAAAACTAAGATTATTGGTGTTGGTGCGGCAATTGGATTTTCACGTATCTTTGTTGCGTTGATGGAATCCGGGGCAATTGATTTGACACCATTCGAATCGCCTGTTGATGTTGCGGTGTTATGTATGGGAACAGAGAATATGGGGTATGCTGTATCTGTGTTAAATGCATTGCGCGATGCAGAGGTCGCAACGGTTGCGTATTTGGATGCTGATAAAAAATTCAAAAACCAAATTGAATATGCTGATAAAATTAAGGCTAAATATAGTGCGATAATCGGTGAAGAAGAGGCAAAAAATAATACGATTGCGCTAAAGGATATGATGTCTGGGGAACAGCGAAATGTGGCTGTGGCAGATGTGCTGAAAATCGTAAAAGGAATGTAATATGATTATAGAACAAAAGTTAAAAGATATTCAAGTGCGCGCCGCAGATATAGAAGCGCAGATGAATTCTGGCAATGTTGCGGGTGATGAATTGACCAAGTTGTCCAAAGAATATTCAAGACTGTCGGAAATTTTGCCGTTGATTAACGAATATTTTCAAACTGTTTCTGGTATTGCTGATGCGCGTGAAATGCAGAATGACCCAGAATTGCGCGATATTGCAATGGAACAATTAAATGAATTGAATCACGCGTTGCCAGAAATTGAAAAACGTTTGCAGATTGCATTGTTGCCACGTGATGACGCGGATGATAACAGTGTAATTATGGAAATTCGTGCGGGTGTTGGCGGTGAAGAATCTGCCTTGTTTGCGGGGGATTTGTATAATCAGTATAAGTCGTATGCTTTGCGCCAAGGATGGAAGGTGGAAGTGATTGAAGAAAATGCGACATCCTTGCGTGGGTATAAGGAGATTGTATTCAAAATTGATGGGGCAGGTGCGTATGGTCGTATGAAGTTCGAATCTGGGATTCATCGTGTGCAACGTGTGCCTGAAACCGAGGCTGGCGGTCGTATTCATACCAGTGCGGCATCTGTTGCCGTTATGCCAGAGGCAAAAGAAATCGACGTTGTTATCGAAGATAAAGATATTCGAATCGATGTCTTTCGTGCGTCTGGGGCAGGGGGGCAACACGTTAATAAAACAGATAGTGCGATTCGTATTACGCATTTCCCAACTGGTATTGTGGTCACGTGTCAAAACGAGCGTAGTCAATTTCAAAACAAGGCTGCTGCAATGGCGGTATTGCGTTCAAAATTGTATGAAAAACAACGTACAGAACAGGAAAGTGCCAGCAATGCATCGCGTAAGTCAATGGTTGGTTCGGGGGACAGAAGTGAAAAAATTCGAACCTATAATTTCCCAGAACAACGTGTGACCGATCATCGTATTAAATTAACTTTGTATAAGTTAGATGATATCTTGGCGGGTGGTGCAGGCTTGGATGAAATGATTGATGCGCTGATTGCGGCGGATCAGTTAGAACGACTGGCCAATATGGAATAAGAAATCCCCACGTTTGTGGGGATTTTTATATTTGTCTTGCAAAAAAAGACAATTACAAAGGTTTAAAATTTGTGATTTTGTAGAACCAATGTGTGGGTGTCTAGAAAACATATTTGATGTTTAAGCCACCTGACCAACCGCTAAGGTCGCCATCACGACGATTAATATTTGCATTGAATACAAAGTTTGTTGTGTGTTTTTCAATCGCAATACCGTATTCAGTATAGTCGCCAATGGTTGGTAATTCATAAATGGTGTCATTAATAGTCAGGTTCTTGTCAGTGTTCAAAATGGTTGTGTATTTGACATTTAGTGTGCCAAACCAATTCAAACCAAAGTGTTTTGTCGCCTTTAGTCCAGGGGATATTTCAAAAAAGCCAAATGTGTGATTTTGTAAGGCTGTGCCATAGACTTCGTCTTGTTTTTGATTCTTGGTCCAAGTATAGCCGATAAATAAGTCAGGGTATAAATTAAAATTGTTGCTTAGTTTTATGTTGTATGCAATGTCGGTGGCAATCCCAAACCATACATTTGTATAATCGTCGGTTATCGTTGCAAAATCTGTTTTGCTTTTAAGCGAACCGGTGTTAATTGTGCTGTTTATTATAAAATCATGAGTGTGTAATTTATTGTGCAGACCGATAAAGCCACCATGTTCCTGACTGCTTAATATTGTATTGTTCAGTGACCCGTTTATATAACCGCCGTAAAAATTCCAGTTATAATGTCCACTGGGGGTTATAAATTCATTCCCATAAATACCAACAGTTATAACATCGTGACGTGAATCATAGCGGTCAAGATTTCCAGCAATTATGTCGTCGTTTGTGTGATGCCAATCAAGCCATATATTAGATAGCGGATGTTCAACAACATCGCCACCGTTGCGTCCAATTTGACCGTCGTCATTGTATTCCCCATAAACCAGTGCGGTGCCATAAAGTGGCGTGTTTGAAGGTGTGTCTGATTTGTTTGATGTTTGGACGTCTTGGCGGTGTGAAAACGATGAAAACAAATTCTGTGTTATCGTGTGCTGAAGTGTTGCAATGCTGATTGCGCTGATAGATTGTGCCGATGCGTATTGCAATGTCGTTGCGGCGGCAACCCCAGTGTGTGACAAAAATAGGGCACTTAGAAATAGAAAATGTTTCATGGCTTTTTTCCCTTGGTTGTTGTTGTTATTATAGCATAATTTTCTTATCTTAATAAGAAGTAAATATAATTTTATTGTTAAAAAACAAAAATTTGATAGAATTAGTCTTGTTATGAATGAAAAAAATGAAGAATTTATAGATAGACCCGTTGTGATGGTCGGTTTGATGGGGGCAGGGAAGACCAGTGTTGGACGTGCGTTGGCGCGCAGGCTGGGGATTCCGTTTGTTGATTCTGACAAGGAAATAGAAAATGCGGCCGGATGTAGCGTGGTTGATATCTTTGCTATGTATGGCGAAGAAGAATTTCGCAGGGTTGAACAACGTGTGATTGAACGTATATTAGACACTCCGCCCGCATTAAAGGTTATTTCAACGGGCGAGGGGGCTTTTATCACACCTGCGGTGCGTGAAATGGTGTTGAATAGGGCGTTGTCGATTTGGCTGCGCGCGGATTTGGATTTGCTGGTGCGCAGAACAGGGCGACGCGATACACGACCGCAACTGTTGAATACAGATAGTCGTAAAATCTTGTCACAGTTGATAGAAGAACGATATAATACATACGCGTTGGCCGATATTACGGTTGAAACGCGTGATGAAAACTTGCGAAAGACCTTATCCAAGGTTTTAAGCGCAATAGAAGAATATTCTAATAAATAGGAGTGTAAAAAATGGCAAAAAAAACAGGAATACTAAAAGAGTTTAGTGCATTTGTGCAACGTGGAAATGCGATTGATATGGCCGTCGGTATCATCGTAGGTAGTGTTATGACCAGTGTGGTTAATTCCTTGGTCAAGGATGTTATTATGCCGCCAATTGGCTTGTTAATAGGTGGGGTTGATTTTTCACAATGGTTCTTTGTCTTGGGGGGTGGCCAAGCAGGGGCGGTATACGAAACAATCGCACAGGCGCAGGAAGCAGGGGCAACCACGTTAAATTTGGGATTGTTTTTGAATTCTGTGGTTAGTTTCTTTATTACAATGTTTGCTATATTTTTGTTTGTGCGTACCATTAATAAAATGCGTGATAAAAAACCGGCCAATACGCACGCGTGTCCGTATTGTATGTCGACGATTAATAACGCTGCAACAAAATGTCCGTTTTGTTGTTCAGATGTAGAATCTGTCGAAACGGCGCCAATTGAAGAAAGCGATTTGAAAAAATCTATAAAAGGATTAAAGAAAGTTGCGACAGGTGTTGCAGCGGATTCAATTAAGAAAATTAAAAAGATAGCAAAGCATTAAATAAATTAATTTTCATCTGAAAAAAAGTCGGTGCGTTTGTGCCGATTTTTTTTTATTGCGCATTATAGTGGGGTGGGGGTAGTTTCGATGCGTTTATAAAAGGCGCATAAGATATATTATGTATAGTTTAACATACTGACGTATGTATTAACATATACATAATATGATCTGTTGTGTGTATAGTTTAACATACTGACGTATGTCTAAACGTATACATAATATGAATGTGTGTGTTTGTGGTTTAACATACTGACGTATGTCTAAACATATACATGATATGATGTTCGTTTGTGGTTTAACATACTGACGTATGTCTAAACATATACATAATTATGATGTTTGTTTGTGGTTTAATGTGCTGGCGTATGTCTGAACGTATACATAATATGATGTGTATGTTTGTGGTTTAACATATTGGTGTGTGTCTGATTATATATATGCAATAACGATTGTTTTCTGGTTTGATATATTGCCGGTTGTGGATTTGGTGTTGTGTGTATAAACTATACATAATGTTGTTGGTTTTATTGTGTTTATTTGGCGATAAAATAGTTAAAGTTATTTGTGTTATATTGTTGTTTGGTTGTTGATTTTTCTTATGTTGTTTCGGTATTTGTGTTGTGATTAATGGTGTGTTTTTGGGTGGGCTGGTGTTATGTGCCCTATTCTGTTGGCAAAAAATGGTTAAAGTGGCGGATTTCTGCGGTTTTTTGATGTTTTTTTGCGCGATGTATATGTTTTATGGTGCATTTTTTTGCGGGAACTCTGAAATAGTATTTTTTTTTTTTTTTTTTATGGGG
>JAFQTD010000021.1 GCA_017409215.1 Alphaproteobacteria bacterium | reverse complement strand
CATAGCCGTGCATCGGCTGCATCAGCGACAACAAAATGTAATATACCGCTTCTGTAAGTGCTGTGTTAGACATAAAATTAGCTCCCTTCGCATTACTACGACTTCCGTTATATCGGCTTCCGTTATAGTTATTATATCGGCAACCGATACAAATGTCAATACATTTTGAATAAAAAATAGCGGCAAAGAGAAGAATCTCCCTGCCGCCTTGCTTCGGTTAGTTATAAATTATATCGTGATTTATAATTTCTTTGGCTCTGCTACCGACTTAAAAGAGATGATTCGCCAGAGCAAGCAAACGGAGAACGAAAGGAAAATAGCAATGCAAGCAGATACATTGAATGCCGTAGTGCTTGCTTTAAGGTGTAGAGGCACCCACCACGGAAAACGAATGAAAGGTATCGCACAAGGTTTATTGCAGGCATCGCAGACCTACAACTGCTTCACAAAGCAAGAGCAGACCGCTATCAGCAACATACTGGACAGAGTATGAAAAGAGACAGGTTCACACGAACCTGTCTCTTTGTATGTGCTAACTGTTCGACATATTGGAATTTATCTAACTGATAAGACTTTTGGTTCCCATCTATCACTCTTTTTCGTCATTGCCTCTTTCTAGACTCAGCAAATAATAGCGATAGCTTAAATAACTGATAAATATCAAAAAAATCAGCATATATGCTACCATATCTTTTAAAGCTCTGAGATAAAGTGCAAATAAAACAAATCCGATACTTTCAATCAAAATTTTAATTCTTTTGAATTTTTCCAATTTAAATAGACAATAGCGAATGCCTATTACTACTGGGGAAAATACAAGTGCTAAAACAATCATAAATATTGTCTGCCTATCAGTGGCTAACTTCTTTATCTCTTTTTTATCATTATTATCAATATCTAGACATTTGTATAACAACCTTAATGATGCCTCATCAGGTACACTTTTCCCTAATTCCCACTTTGAAATAGTTTGTCTGGTAACATACACACAATCTGCTAATTCTTGCTGTGTCATACCTTTTTTTGTTCTTGCTTCTTTTAATATTTCTGAAACTTCCACACCTCATGTCCCTCATCATCTACTGTCAGTAGACAGTTTATTACTTGTAATTGCCACTACTAGACATAATATAACAAAACTCGTATTCCTGTCTTCTATAAACAGAACACCAAAAGCACAAACAATTATAAAAATCCATTCAAATATTTTTGGATAACGATTTGCTAATTTAATAGCATAGTTTACAATCGGTACCAGCAATAATCCAGCTATACCAAATAGTCCAACAGTAACCATCCACCAAATATACTTCTTATGATTTTTTAAAAATATTAACATGACTAAAACCTCCTAAGTTTTATGCTCTCATTTTAAGAGGTTCGTCTGCTAAAGTCACGCAACGGTTGCAATAATCAGCGCAACAGTTGCTTTTGCTATCAAAATAGTAAGATTTTAATGGTTTCCAGGTTTCAATGTAATTAGCTGGATTAACAAATTCAAGTTTATCGCTTCATCTTTCATTCTATCTTATATACACATGCACTTTCCTTTCTGTCCCCGATATCCATTATGAAAAAAAAGCCAATACACGCCATCATAATAACAATGCTACTTATCAAATTTTGATTCACAACAACAATAT
>JAFQTD010000004.1 GCA_017409215.1 Alphaproteobacteria bacterium | reverse complement strand
GCTTTGAGGCATTGGAGAACTTTAGGGTTGTGGACGGCAAGATTGTTGAATCATGGGGCTATTGGCCAGATAAAGAAATTGAAGCGAAACTTCGATAAATTTCAGTAAGCCAGTGTGTTTAACTGAGAGACGAATTTGAAGTTTATGCATAGTTGGTTATGTGTTTAGGAGTTATTATGAAGAAGGCAAAAGTGATTATGAAAGTTGTGATTATTATATTTATGGTGCTTATAGTTGCCTTGGTGGCAATATACATAAACCACAGGATTCAATTAAATAAAGAGGAAGAATTAAAGACACCTCTTGGAAAAATTGTTGAAGTTGACGGTCATAAAATGAGCGTCTATATAGAGGGAAACGGTGATAAGACGATCGTTTTTATGTCGGGTGGAGGAACTTGTTCTCCCATTTTAGATTTTAAATCGTTATATTCGTTATTATCTGATGACTATAGAATTGTTGTGATAGAAAAGTTTGGTTATGGGTTTAGCGATGTTGTTGATAAGGAACGAAATATAGATTCGATATTGGAAGATACCAGAACCGCATTGGCAGAAGCGGATATTCAAGGACCCTATGTGTTATGTCCGCATTCAATGTCGGGAATTGAAGCTCTATATTGGGCACAACAATACCCAGAAGAAGTAGAAGCAATTATTGGTCTTGATATGGCAGTTCCGAATGCGTATAGAGATTACAAGATTAATATGTCAATGCTTAAAATCAGTCAGTTTGCGGCAAGGGTTGGAATTACAAGAATTTTACCTGGTGTTTCAGAGAGTGATGCTATCAAATACGGAACTCTTTCCGATACTGAAAAAGACCTATATAGAGCTGTATTCTATGAAAAAACGGCTACGACAACGATGTTGAATGAAGTTGAGTCAATTAAAGAAAATGCTGAAGTTGTTCAAGATAATGGGGTACCACAAGTTCCAATGCTATTATTTGTGTCAAATGGAAATGGTACAGGTTGGCATGAAGATGAATGGCGAGGCTATCAAGAAAATTATTTAGAAAATGTTGAAAATGGAGAACTCTTAATACTAAATTGTCCTCATTATATTCATGATTACGAATATGATAAAATCAGTGACGAAATCACAATATTTATCACTGATGTGCTTGATTAGAATAAGGTAAAGAAAAGACAAATTCCAGTTTGTGTAACAGTTAGATGAATTTGAATTTCACGCACTGTAAAATACTTTTGACACGGCTAAAATGGACAATGTCAAAGCGTTTTGATAGACCAAAATTTCTTTTTTGATTAAAGTGGGTTATGAAGGAGGTGACAAAGATGGAACTTAGCAAGCAGATAAAAAAATATCGAACAGAGGCAAATTTATCGCAAGAGGAGTTGGCAGATAAAATTTATGTTTCAAGACAAACTATATCAAATTGGGAAAATGAAAAAAATTATCCTGATATTAAAAGTTTAGTGCTTATGAGTGAAGTCTTTCAGGTATCTCTTGATAATTTAATCAAAGGAGATTTAGAAAGAATGAAAAAAGAAATTGACACACAGGAATATGCAAAATTTCAAAAGGATAGCACTATTTTTACCGTATTATTTATTGCTTTATTGATAGTACCTGTACCACTTGTAATGTTATGGAAGTGGTTTGGAATGGCATTGTATTTATGTTTGTTTGGAATAGGAATGTATTTTGCTGTCAGAATTGAAAAGTACAAGAAGAAATATGATATTCAGACTTTTAAAGAAATTGTTGCATTTACTGATGGGAAGAGTTTGGATGAAATTGAAAAAGCAAGAGAAGAAGGCAAAAGGCCATATCAAAAGGCTCTCTTGGCAGCTGGTTCAGCGGCATTGGTTGTTAT
>JAFQTD010000020.1 GCA_017409215.1 Alphaproteobacteria bacterium | reverse complement strand
TTGTTAAAACAAAGAAAACAAAACCAACCACACCCATCACCCACACCCCGAACTTTTAACAAAACCCGCCTGCAACACGAAGTTTTAACGAAGTGTTGTCATACCCGCGTATCGCGCCCCACTCACACATTCGTCATTCCCGCGCAGGCGGGAATCCATTGCCCCGCAGGGACATATTTTTGTGAAATTTTCACACCCCGCAAAAATTACAAATTTTTGTGGGTGATTCACAGCGGGAATCTATTGCCCCGCAGGGACAATCCTTTCCTTTAATTTTCGCCGCCCGCATTAATAGTATAGGGGGGGGCGAATCAAACGACCGGTGTTAAAATCAGAAAATTATTCGCTAATCTTTAAGTTTGGGCGCGCATTGCGTAAATTTTGCAAGGCCTGTGCCTGCGCTTTCTTAAATTCTGATGGGTTCCATATTTGAAAACTGTTCCCACGTCCTACGAACAGGGCGCTGTCTGTGATTCCTGCGTGTTCCAGCATATCTGACGGGATAATAACACGACCGGTCACATCAAACGCCAATTCGCGCGCATCTGCAAACAGCATCGCGGTCAGGTTGTCTAAATCGTTATCAAACAGTCCCATTTTGTCTGTTGCTGTTGCCATCTGTTCCATCCGCGACATAGAAACCCCTTCGATACAATTATGTGTAAAAGACCGAAACAGCACCACACCCGCGAATTTTTCATCCGATACAGCCGCCCGAAAGGATGCAGGGACAGATATACGTCCCTTGGTATCCAAACGATTTTCATAAGATGAGAGAAACAATGACATTTTGTTCTTTTTTTTTCTTTTTTTAATTAAGGACGTCTGTTCCTTTTTCCTTTCTGGCTCGATTTGAATGTAGCACGACAATTTATGGTTGTCAATGACAAATCATAATCTTTTTGTGGTATTTTATGGTTTGATGGGTAAAAAATCAAAAAAATAAAATAAATTGCAAATAAATGCATTTTGTGCTTGACCTGCGATTCGTTTTTGTTCTAAGATGTTTGTATAGACAAGGGAAAAAGAGCTTAAAACTTCAGAAAGTCGCGAAAAACTGCCTTTTTCTGAAGAAAAAAAGAAAAATAAAATAAAATTTATCTGAATTTTTGTAAATACGTTTGTGTTTACACGAAATTCGGAAAAAACAACAAAATAACACCCAGAAAGGAGGGGTCACGCAATGCCAAAGAACATAAAAGAAATAATGATTGCCTTGAATCAAGTTTTAACAACAACAGTTTGGGTAAATGAAGACCGTCAAATTGTATCTTTGGCTGATGAATTAAAGATTGGGTGCAACAATACACCGCGTTCTATCGAAGATTTGCCACGTGCGTCCTTGGTCGGTGCGTATGTTTCATTACAGATTCGTACAGATAATTTTGATACAGCAGCCGAAGCGATGGAAACAAAAACATTGGCATTGCGTGTAAAAGAAATGGTCTTTGCCGAGGCTAAAAAGATTATGGACAGCGCGGAAAATTCTGCAGAATCCACAGGCATTGCAATGGCCGCATAATCAAGGCATTGCAATCGTGTCACAGTTTCTGGTTATCCAGAAGGAAGGGAGCCGCCACCGTCAAGTAATTGCCGGTGGTGATTTTTTTAATGATGTGAAATAAAGTGTAAAACAATACTAATAAAAAACACGACTGTAATAATTCCAAGTATAAATTTTTGTGTTCTGTGTGATTGGCTGGAATCGCAATGTTTGCATTTGCAACCGCAATCGCGCAGTATCAACCACCAAGACACCCCCAGCATTATCCCAGAAAATACAAACAACCAAGGTTCTAACCAGTGTGGCAACAAATGAAAGTGTGCCGCGTCTGGTGCAATCAATCCAACAACGGCCAATATCAACGGCAATCCACAGCAAAAAATATGTGGCGCAATTGTCGCGATGATTCCGATTTTAACGGCTTTATTTTTCATTTGTGTTCCTTTGTTGTTCGTCGTCCTGTGTGAACTGGCGTCCCCAGCAGGACTCGAACCTGCATCTAATTCTTAGGAGGAACTTGTTCTATCCTGTTGAACTATGGGGACGACGACAAAATATTATAATAAAACAAAAGCAGAATCAAATTATTTTTTTTATACCAATATTGACAAATAAAAAATATGTGATATATTTATCGTGGTAAAAAAAAGGAAAATTTATGGCGCGTGATACATTAAAAGTGACGATTGTTCAAGAAACAGGCGAAGATGGTGCTCTTGAAAACGTAAATATTGATTTGTTTGAACATTTACAGGGTTCGCAAAACCAAGATTCGATATTTGTTGTGTCGGATATTCGTCTGCCAAAGGGCAAAAAACGTCCATTACCGAATTTTTCGACTGTTTTTATGGATTCCGGAATATTTGATACGGGTGATTGGTGTATTGGTCCTGAATCTGTGTTGCCAATTGGCGCATCCGAATTAATATGTTTGCATTCTATTTCCAGTATTGGTGATTTGATGAATCTTTTGCCAGAAAGCATTCAGATTGTGCGTGTCAGAAACAGTATCTTTAACAATATTGGCAAAAAGGAAGATGTATCAATTGCCAAATCGTTTATTGAATTATACCCAGATGTGGTCGTTTATGACGAGCGTGGCCAAACCCTGACTCAAAAGGTCTTGGAAAAAACGCAGACAATAAGCATACTTGAAAAACAGCCAATATCAGAAATTAATTCTGATAGTCCAAAGGTTGCATTAAAAACATCAGATTGGGTTTCTGCAGATGAATTTATTGCGTATGTAAAGGCTAAAAAAATATTTATTGATGTATCTGATACAGATTTAAAGCGGTATTTTCAACAGGCGCGTAGTAAAAAGTCCGGGCTAAATATAGAATCACAGATTATGTTACGCACAGACAATCAGCGTGTATCGTGCATAAAAAAGTCAGATGTTGATAAGGTTGTTGGCTATATTAAACAATTGCAACAGCAAAAGGCTGATAAAGACAAAAAGAAAGTCCCTGCAAAGAAAAAACAGGACGAAACCACCAATGTGCAAGAAGAATCATCGGAAACAATTTCGGTGTCGCCTGTGTATTGCCTGGATGGTAAAGAAGTGGCCAAGACAAAAATAAAAAAATATTTTACTAAAAAAGTCAAAAAGCAGATTCCAAAAAACGCTATGCTAGATGTCTTAAAGACGATTAAAAAGGTTAATATAAATCCTGGGGCTACCAAAGGCGAAAATGTATTTTATATCGATGACAACGGTGATATGTGTTCTTTGCCGACGCTGGAATTCAAGACCGCAAAATGTCTGTGTCAGGCATTGCCTAATAATAATGCGGCACGAATTGTTTGGGCGTTAAAAGGTGATATAATGGTTGCGATTAATTTCTTTAAAAATCATGGTGGCGATAAAGAGGGAAATGTATACAAACAGTATATCAGAAATATAACAGACAAAGATGTGCCAAATATTGATGAGTGTATTTCAGTTGAAGACTTGATAAAGGAAATGTATGATGGGGGTGATGGTCCAGATACTGATGGTGCTGACGATGCATTAAAAACATCGAAGAAAGAGCATAAAAAAGCCGCGGAAACAAAGTCTGAAAATGTTTTGGTGCCTAAAAAAGAAGAAACGGCAAAAAAAGAAACGACTGATGTTGCACCTGTTCTAACCGAAGAAAAAAAATCAACCAAAGATGTTGCGTCTGATGCAGTAGAAATGGTAAAAACGGTTGTTCCTGAAAATACGAATACAGACGAAAAAGAAGCGATTGATTCATCGGATGCGGAATTTACAAAAAACCCAACTTGGGTAGATATTGCGTCGATTGCGGGCAAAATAATCCAAGAATATGAACTGACTAGCAAAAAAATAACAAGGGTAGAGCGTGGCATTTGCGAAACGCAAGATGTGAAAAAGAAGTTCAAACTTGCAACCGTCTTGGTCGATTTGCTGGGGCAGCAAGTGGATTTGAAAGAAAAAATGCAAGAATTAGAACGTATTAACAAGACCCTAGAGGATTTTCAGGCGGATTTAGCAAAGGCAAAATATAAGTAATAATAGTTTTTGTCTGTAAAAAATCCTATGTGATTTTTATTGCAAGTTCGAATTTGTGCCTGTATAATGCCGATACTAAAAAAATAACAAAGGAAAGGCAAAATATGGGCAGCAGATTGATTGGTTATGGTTCTTATTTGCCAGAACATATAATGACTAATCAAGATTTTGAACGCGTAATGGATACGTCCGATGAATGGATAACAACCCGCACTGGGATTAAGCAGCGACACTTTGCGCGTGATGACGAAACTGTTGCAGATATGGCAACAATTGCCGCGCAACGTGCATTGGATAATGCCGGATTGACTATCCAAGACATTGGTTTAATTATGGTTGCAACCACAACGCCAGAGCTGGACTTCCCATCCGTTGCGGTTCAGGTTGCGGGTCGTCTTGGCGCAAAAAATAACGTTCCTGCGTTTGATTTACGTGGTGCATGTACAGGTTATATTTATGCCTTGCATTGTGCGCGTGGTTTTTTTACAGCCGGTATGCACAGGCGCATAATGATAATCGGGGCAGAGAAGATGACCCGTTTTATCGATATGTCTGACCGGTCGACTGCTGTGTTATTTGGTGACGGGGCAGGTGCCTTGATTTTTGAGCATTCGTCATCCAGTTATTCTGGTATTATTGATACTGTTGTAATGTCAGATGGCGGTGCGTTTGATTGTTTGCATGGTACGCCCGATCACAAAATATCGATGAATGGCCCAGAAACATATCGGCGTGCGGTTCAGTGTATGCCTGCGGCTGCGCGCTATATAATGCAACATGCAGGAATAACATCTGAAAACATAGACTGGATAATTCCGCATCAGGCGAATTTGCGCATTATACACAGTTGTGCTGCGCATCTTGATTTTCCGATGGACAAGATATTAATAACTGTTGACAGGCATGCGAATACCAGTGGCGCATCAGGGGTTTTGGCCTTGGCATATGCGTTTGATAATGGTATTATAAAGGCAGGACAATTGGTTTTATATCCCGCGTTTGGCAGTGGGCTGACCTGGGGCGCGGCATTGATAAGGGTTTAAAGAAAAAACAAAAGACATAGGGGTAAAAAATGGCAACGATAACAAGAAATGATTTAGCAAACAGATTGCGTGAACGCTTTGGATTAACGACTGCGGACGCATATAAAATGATTGATGTTGTGTTTGACGAGATTTGCGAATCCCTGATTAACGGGGAAGAGGTTAAGTTTGCAGGCTTCGGCAGCTTCAAGATTTTAGACAAGGCCGCGCGTATGGGGCGCAATCCAAAGACTGGTGAAAGTGCGATAATTTCTGCACGTCGTGTTGCGACCTTTCGCCCCAGTAACGAATTTCGCGATCGTGTTGCGAAGAAATAAATTATTTATCCCCATTTTGGGGATTTTTTTTCGTGCTTAGTAAATGATTACAGGGCTATAAAAAAACGGGATTTAAAGCTATTGGGATATTTTATGTTTTATTTCGCGAATACGTGCCAAAATTTCCTTTAAATCAGCATCTGTTGCCGCGGGGGCAGGTCTATTATATACTTCGTCCGCAAGAACTATACACAGTGTAGCCAACAAGGCATTTTCAGGCAGCGGGCCGATTTTGTCCAATATTTGGCGTGCGCGCGCATCGACCATCCGCCCCAGTTCCAGTAAACGGTGTTCCTGACCGTCTTCGCAGCCCATTGGATAGTTTTTGTTAACGATTGGTATTGATACAACACTCATTTTTTTAATTTTTCCAATATCGATATAGATTCGTTTATCATCTGTGTTGCGCGTGCGTTTTTATCGCGCAGGTTACGTACTTGTTCTGATAAAATTGCAACTTCTAAATCAGTTTGCTTACCTGCATGAATTGCGGTACCACGCAGGCGGGCGGCCGCTTCTTCTAGCGCGGACAACTCCTGAAAAATTTGTTGTTTTATATCTGCCATATTTTCAGTGTAAGATATTTTTTGTATGCGTTCAACATTAAAATGTGATATAATGTACGTGATTTATTGCAGGGGTTAAGTATATGAAAACAAAAATAATCTATATTTCTGGAAGTGAAGTCTTTGATATGACGGAAATTCGTGCGGCATTTGATGAAGTGCGCAGTGCGCTGGGGTTGGATAACGACACCGTTTTGTTTGGGGTGCCTGTTGATTCAGATAGTGCATTGGAAACTATCAATACAATTGAACAGCCTGTTAAAACCAGTGCCATATTGCACGATTGTGATTCTTGTGAACAGGACGATACAGACGTTAACACACCGAATATTGTCTTGGAAAGTAATGATGTGGTCGCGCCATCTGTATCACAGTCAGAAGATACAAATTCTGTTCCAGATATGGGTGATAACAGTGTTATTCCAATTTTATCAGTATTGTCTGTAAATGATGACGACAATTCACAAGACACAACGAAATCTGATACAGATATAGATAATATTCCCGAAACGCAACATCCTGTTATAGAAGACGACGATACTGTCACGCAAGAAGAACCTGTTAAAGAGGTAGTGTCCACAACCGTCAGTATTGATTCCGATGTTGTTCTGCCTGTATCCGATGATGTTGCAGAAACTGCAACGGTTTCAATTGCAGATATGATTACAGACGAAGTGCCAGAAGAACCTGTTGAAAAGACATTAGAGCATTTATTGGAAAGTATGACACCATTGCGTGAAGATGTTGAATCGGGCGAAGTCAACTTAAATACGGACGATACAGACGAAGATTCATTTTATGATATTGCTGATACTGATACGGATGCAACACTTGCGCAACTGGCATCAGAATTTGTACAGACAGAAGATACCATTGAAACCGCTACAAAAAATGAAACGCATGGAAAGATTGGAAAATTAAAAAACATTTTACCATTCAAGAAATCAAAGCGTGATGATAGTGGTTTGATGGGTGATTTGTTTGGTTGGGCTGGAATTGCGGCAAACGATGATGATTTTTCTATTCCCGGCTTTTTTTCAAAAAAACAAGGCGCATAAAAGAAAAAATATACCTAAATGAACACAGAAACGATTATCCGATTACTAGAAAATTCTGGATTCCAAAATTTGCGTGCTGATGCAACGCATATTTATATGGAAGATCCTTCGTGTATTCTGCGCAGTTTTGAAACGTTTGCTGGATATGCATGGGTTGCAATAACGGTGTTTGCTGGTCTGATGTTGACGGGCTGGGCGATTTCGATGATACGCGGGGCAAAAAATGATATTTTTAATAATTTAAAAAATCTATTTTTGGTATTTGGTGGCTTATCTGCGGTTGGGGCGATTGTAAACATGATATATGGTGATGATATTTTTGCGCGTGGTTGCAAGACTATCAGCGCACCAATCAGTGAATTAAATGAATTATTGCAGGACAAAAATAAAAGGTTTGGTAACGGTGAAAATGAATTGTATGAGCGTTTGGATATTTACGATACGGGGCCAATTTACGATATAAATTCTGCAGATTACGATATCGAATACGAAGACGAAAATATTGACGACGAATACATTTACGACAGCGATATACTTGATGACGCGGATGACACAACACTGACCCCTCAGCAAATTTTAGAAAACCTTGATAGTTATTATGACTACGATCCAACAACAGAATAATTATTTCAGCCCTGATTTTCTTAGCCAAGGCGAAGCGCGCAACGAATAAACAACACCATTAGACGCAACCAGAAAATGATCGACCAGCGAAATACCAAAAGAATTTAGTCTATCTTCGATTAATGCGGTTAATTCCACATCTGTATGTGAAAAATTATTTTCAGAAATCGGATGGTTATGAACCAATATGACACCAATCGCATTTAATTGCAGTGCTTTTCTAGAAATCTCACGCGGGTATACGGCTGATTCATCAATTGTTCCATGGCTGTGTGTTTCGTCTAATAACAAGCGACTGTCATTACCAAGATACAGTACATGAAATTCTTCGACTGATTTATCTGAAACCAAGTTGCGACAATAATCGCGCACGAATTTGTCATCTGCCAAATAAGTCCCCGCCTTGGCGCGTTCCGCATAAGATACAGAAATCAGTTTATGTGCTAATATTATTATAACTGCGGTATTATGTCCGATTCCACTAACGGAAATCAAATCATCGTACGGTGCGCGCAATACAGAATATACACTGCCGAATTTTTCAATCAACCTGTGTGCCAACGGCCGTACGTCGCGACGCGGTATTGCGTATGCCAACAACAATTCAAGCAACTCATACCCAGCTAATTTGTCTTGTAACAATTTTTCTTTCAGTCGTGTACGATGTCCAGAATGAAATAGCGAATCTGTATTTGACATAGTTATATCAAACCATTTTTTCTGTAAAAATTATTGCGCCATCTTCGGTGATACCAATTGTATGTTCCCATTGTGCTGACAGGCCACCATCAACAGTTCGTGCTGTCCAACCATCGGCGTCTATTTTGCATTCTGGTGAACCTGTGTTTATCATTGGTTCAATTGTAAAGACTAATCCTGGGACCATCTTAACCTTGTCCCACATCTTGTCGTAAAAATGATATATCTGGGGGTCGTCATGCATAACCTTGCCAATGCCATGTCCCACAAAATCGCGTGATATTGAAAATCCGTGTGGCAATACAACAGATTCGATGGTTTTTCCAATTTCAGACAAAGGGACACCTGGGGCGCATATAGAAATTGCCGCGTTTAGTGCATCCTGACACACTTGAACCAATTTTTGTGCCTGTGCAGACACTTTGCCAATTGTAAACATACGTGATGCATCCCCATGAAACCCTTTGTATTCAGCGGTCAGGTCAACATTTACAATATCACCATCTTTTAAGATACATTCGTCGCTGGGAATTCCATGAACAATAACATCGTTAACCGATGTACAAATATGCTTAGGATACCCTTGATATCCCAAATCTGATGAACGTGCACCGTTTTCTTTCAGAAATTGCGCAACCATTCTGTCTATTTCACCGGTTGATATACCGGCCTTGATATACGGTGTAATAAAATCAAAACAGCGCGCAACAATATCACCAGATGCACGCAGTCGTTTAAAATCCTTTGGGGCATATACAGATGCTAACATAGTTAATTCCTTCTTTTTGCGGCCAGTTTAGCTGCACGAACCGACAGCTTCAAGGCAAAATCACGTAACAGTATTTCTGCCGGCATCCCAGTCGTGCGCAATTGGCGTTCCAGTTCATTCAGGCGCACTAATACACCAACGATTTCCGTTTCTGGCCAAATCTTAATTGCCATATTAAATTTATCGCGAACCTTCCAAAACAAATTAGGTAATTGCCCATCAACAACAGCGGTTTGCAATTTTTTAAAGTGACCCGTTAACATACGAACCAGCATATTAGATTCTTTGTTGTCGTACAACAGTCTATCCAGTGCCATCATAGTTTGCGAAACGTTCCCGGCCGTCAACGAGTACAAAAAGTCGTCAATATCAGCCGCGCCCGTATCCGGCAAGCATTTTTCAACATCAGATAATTCGACAATGCGTTTATCGTTAACATACAGTGCAATTTTGGTTAAAAAACTGCGTGTAATACCGCGGTCCCCCCCCAGATGAGATGTCATATATGCCATTGCATCTGGTGTGATTTGCTGGATACCTGCCGATGCGGACAGCTCGTTCCTTATCAGTGTGGCCAACGTACGCGCATCATCGGTATAGCATGCCAGTGCCGCCATATCGGTGGCCCCTTCAAACAAAGAACGCAGTCCACCACCTGCACGCAAATCGCCTGCTGCAACAATAACGGTTGCGCACAATCCAGAATGTCCGACCAAATCAGAAATATTTTTCGCGCAAGAATCGCCTGCATTTGATATCAGAACCATTTTTGAACCGCCAAACATAGATGGACTGCAGGCTTCGGCATATAGTGCGTCAGATTTTTCGTTTAATTCATCCGCATCCAATGCAAACAGATTGTCTTTTTCAATCCCCAGTTTTTCTATTGCAAAATCACAATACTCATCAACCTGACCAATGTCAGGACCATAAATCAACACAGCGCGTATCGTGCTAATTCCAGTTTTAAAATCTGTGTCTTTCCATTTCATTATTTATGGTCCGTTAACTTGCTGGAATACTTATGTGTTTCGACGATTACACGCGCGCCAATTTTTTCGGCCAAGACCTGAATTGTATTTTGGACCGCATTGTTATATGATGCATTTGATGCGACCAAATAATCGACAAATGGGTATGATTCAGATGCACGTTCGGTCCCGGTGGCAATAACCTTGCCACTGTGTGTCAATGTGTATGTTGCGTTTAGCAAAACTTCCTGCCATGTGGCGCTGCCGGTTCGTTCGATTGCCTTGTATTGATTAGATGGGGTTGTTAATTGAACTTTCAGCGCATATTCTGAATCAGCGCTATGTTGGCCACCAAACTTAGCCCACAGGGCATTGCGCAAGTCGATACCATTAATCCCACTAATAGGATACACATAAATATTAGTATCCTGACCAGAAAACATTGGTTGAAATCCACAACCTATGTTAAGTAGTAAAATAAACAGCAATAAAATTTTTTTCATAACAAAGTCTGTTTTCCTGTTGCAATTTACTTGTATATTACCTAGACTTTTTATAAATCGCAAGAGGGAATGATGAATATTTTTATCATGATTTTAATTGCATTGTTTATGGCAGGGTATTATTTAATGGACAGCCCCAGTCAGAACAACATAAATCAGACAACAGAATACGCCATTAACAAATCAAATTTGCGCACAATTGCACAATGTATGATGGCTGCGCATAACGCAAAAATTAACGGGATAGATTTTCAGGACGTATGTGTGCAACAAAATCAAATTATTACAGATTTTATATGTCTGGATAACAGGCTAAAAAAAACAAGTTGTGAAATTGTCAGAAACAAAAAGCCAGCATTCAGTTATTTAATATCGGTCAGTGCGCCGATTGGGCACGATAAGTACAACAATATGATGGATATCCTAGAAAAATATTACCCAGATGCTGGTACTTTTGGGATATTTTTTGAGAATATGATTATGGCGGGTGGTACTGCAACAAAGCGAATCGTTCCCGCAGAAATTATCAATGAATTAAAACTGCAAGACGGTCAGCTGGTATATCTGACACAATATGAAATGCCAGAGGTGGCCACAGAATTCGCGCCTGCTCAGGTAATTGATGTTGATTGTCCTGTTGGTACGACCAAAGTCTACAGATTTGGGCGGTGGCAATGCATTGGCTATAACACAAAAACAGATTGTGGGGGTGATATGATTTGGGATTCTGATTTATTCCAATGTGTACCCGACGAATCAAGAAAGCCTTTGTGTGCAGATAATCAGACCGCGGTTATGGTCGACAGTGTATGGGAGTGTATAGACCCATTCCCAGAAAAGCAATGTCCCAACAATATGGTTGCGCGATTGAATTATAATACCTTGGAATGGGAATGCGTGACGAACCCAACGGATATCAAGGAAACATCCAAATGCGATAATTTTATTGGTGTAAATGCTTCTGGGGCATTGGGGGCGACATTACGTGTTCCCCAGACATCATGTACTGCGTGTGAAAAAATGATAATCAACCAAGAAACGTGCGCGGCAACCTGTATCCCAGACCCAGAAAAATTAAATGATACTAATTGTTATCCTGGGAATGCGAACGTATGCACTGGGACGACGCGTGCGTTCTACTTTGGTTTTCCAAATCGTACATATATTAACAAGGTACAAGAAATCATAGATTTGCCTGTATTGCTGGACCCGATACATTCGCAAAATCGAAAATTCAACTGTATGGATTGTGGTGAACGTGGAATAAATCAAGAAAAATCAAGACCACCGTATGTTGTGATTTGTAATTAAAAACAGCACCCACTGGTGCTGTTTTTTATTTTATTTTTTCGATATTTTGTAAATTTTGCTGTAATTTTTTTGCTTCGTTATACAGACGCATAAAATCTTCGTTATATGCGTGATAGTCGTCTTCTACATTTGAAAATCTGCTGTCGTACATATTAAGGTCGCATACATCCATTTTTTTTGACAGAAAATCCATTCTTTCTTCAACCTCTGCCAGTTCGGACTTTATATCATTTATCTGCTTTTGTTTTACGATTTGTGCACTGGCAATTATTTTATCCAGTTCTGCCAGGCGGGCCACGTGTTTGGCCAGCGATTCTTCCGCTTCCTGCATTTCGCTTCTATCGTAATAGCTGTTGCGAATTAAATTTTCCAAGGATTTTATATACCCCAGCACCTGTACGCGTTCCTGTTGCGCAGAAACACCGCGCGCAATCAATGCGTCCAGACTGGATGTTTTATCTGTTATAATATTTTTATTGTTTTTTTGCATCTTTGTCCCCTTGGTTATGCTGTCTGCATAATAAATATAGTACATTATATTGATTTGTCAATAGTGTGGAGTAAAAAAAAGATGGGGGGTACCCATCTTTTTTTTATTCGCCACGTGTAAATGCACCATGGTTCAACATATCACGAACTGCGAAATGTTTTACCTTTTTTGCAGATGTTGACGGCAATTCTTCTTCGGTAATTGCAAAGTGTCGAACCCATTTATATTGTGCGATTGCCAAATTTGACTTTTTTAACAGCAATGCAACACGTGCAACAGTCGTACCAGGTTTTACTTGGAACACTGCAAACGGAACAACTTTATCCTTGATGACGTATTCAAACACCGCAGCATTTAATATTTCGTCATTTTGCATATACAAGTCTTCCAATTCATCAGGATATACATTTTTACCACTGTCCAGAACAATTACTTGCTTTTGGCGCCCTTTGACCTGCAGACGGCCGTATTTATCCAGACATCCAATGTCGCCTGTTTTGAACCATCCGTTTTCAAACGCTTCGGCATTGGCTTCGTCATTTTCAAGATAACCAGACATAACCATATTTCCGCGTACCCAAATTTCACCAATACCATGTTTATCGGGATTGTGTATTTGTAATTCATTACCTGGCAATGGTCCTGCATAATACATTGAACCGTCTGGTCTGCGAAATGCAAAGTTAAAGTTTGCAGGTCCTGTGGTTTCTGTTAATCCATAACAGTCGCCTACAACAAAACCCATACTTTCATAGAATTTGCGAATTGATGGTTTTAATGTTGCGCCGGCAGACACCAATACCTTGGTATTGCCACCAAATGCATCATGAACAGGCTTTGTGACTTTTTTTACCAACCCGCCCAAACCAATTGCGCGCAAGAATCCACGCATTGCGACAACTGTACGCATCAGTGTCCAAACATGCTTTTCGCGTGCGCTGTCGGCAATCTTTTTATAGAACACTTCCCAAATACGTGGCACTGCGGGTATGACCTCTGGCTTGTATTGCTTAAAATCCTTGATAAATTCCTGGGGTTTCAGGACAGGTTGCAATAACAATTTACCCTGCAACGCCACAGGCACAATTATGTTAATCACAACACCATATATATGATACAGTGGCAAAAATCCATAAAATGTGTATCCTGGGAAAATCACATCCTTGTAAAATTGTGCGCCATCAGACAATGATATCAGGTTATCGTGGGTCAGACCTACGACCTTTGGGTTGCCTGTTGAACCAGATGTAAACGACAGTTGTGCGATATCACTGCGTTCTGTTTCTGCCATTACAAAATCTTTTTCATCGGTATCGTCAATATTTTCGATATTAAACATTTCACAGGGTGCATCTTCAAAGAACATAGATTCCTGTGCCAGAACCAGTTTGCAATCTGTACGCTTCATCATATTGATGTGTTCAGATGTCTGCAATCCTGTATCCAACATCAGTGCGCGCGCGCCTTGGGATGCAATTGCAAAATAAGAACGCAAAAAATCTGGGGTATTACCAGATAATATTGCAACAGTATCGCCTTTTTTGATACCAAAACGTTGTGCCAGTAAAACAGCGCGACGTTTAACTTTTTTTAATAATTCTGCATACGTTTCGTTCTGTCTGACAAAGAAAATACTGTCTTTATTCCTAGAACATACGTCCTGCAGCATTTCGTATATATTTTTTATCATAATTATATAACCTTATTATAATGTTTTCTTTGGTGTCATCACCATAATGACATCAGATTAAATATATACAAAAATAACAGGAAAAACAACCTAATAATAAATATCTTGATGGCTATTAAACGATTCGATTAAACACAATATATAGGTAAAATATAAACGAATCAGCACTATATCTGGTAAAAAGTGCTGGGTACGAATCGTTTCCTAGGCAAAAAATCGGGTTTTATTTGTACAAAAGACATCTTCGTATTAAGCAACCGATTCTGTAATACGTTTGCAGTATGCAGAAATCTGGACTTTTCAAAAGTAAAGTAAAAAAAAATTTTTTTTGCGCTTTTATGTATTGCCTAAGATTAAATAAAACTATATATTGTTATCGAAAATAAAAAACAACCACTATATGTTGTGTTTTTACAAAAAATGGGGTTATAAAAATGTCAGAAACACAAAACGAGATTAAAATACAGATTACACCGACATTGGTCACTCACTTGGTTGCGGTGCAAAAACGCAGTGGTGAAACAGTGCCATTTGATTCTAAAAAGATTTACGAGGCTATAAAGAAAGCAGTTGCGGTCACATCAGAAATATCTGATGTTGAAATCGTAAAAATAACACAAGACGTGCTGAAAAATTTGGATGGCAGTTTTACAGAAAAAACACCAAATGTTGAACATATTCAGGATGTTGTTATTAAAACCTTGATGGATAACAAGGCATACAAGACCGCGCAAGCATATATCATTTATCGTCAGAAACGTACGGAAATCCGCGAATCTATGGTCGACGCGGTAGAGGTTATAGAAGGATATGTCGGTGGTTCTAATTGGCGTATCAAAGAAAATGCAAATGTCGGCTATTCCATCGGTGGGCTGATATTGCGTACCAGTGAGCGTGTCACCGCGGAATATTGGTTAAACCTGTATCCGCGGGCCGTTGCTGAGGCGCATAAAAATGCATCTATTCACGTGCATGACTTGGGTTGGCTGACTGGATATTGTGCTGGTTGGTCTTTGCGTGAATTGTTATACGAAGGATTTAATGGTGTCGATGGTTATTTGCAGTGCGAACCGGCAAAACATATGGCGACTGCGATTTCGCACATGGTAAATTTCTTGGGTACATTGCAAAACGAATTTGCTGGGGCTCAGGCATTCTCGTCTGTGGATACATATCTGGCGCCGTATGTCAGGGTTGATAATCTGTCTTATGCAGACGTAAAGAACGCGATGCAGACATTGGTCTTTAACTGCGCTGTACCTTGCAGATGGGGCACACAGACACCGTTTATAAACTTTACATTTGACTGGACTTGCCCAGAAGATTTGAAATCACAGCATCCGTTTATTGGAAAACAGCAGGTTGACTTTACGTATGGTGATTTGCAACCAGAAATGGATATGATTAACAAAGCATTCCTAGAGGTTATGACCGAAGGTGATGCATTGGGTCGTCCGTTTACTTTCCCAATTCCAACATACAATATTACAAACGACTTTCCATGGGAACATCCGAATGTAAAGCCTTTGTTTGAATTGGCGGCAAAATATGGTATTCCAAACTTTCAGAACTTCTTGAATTCTGATTTGAATCCAACAGATGTTCGTTCTATGTGTTGTCGTTTGCGTTTGGATGTACGCGAATTGTTAAAACGCGGTGGTGGCTTATTTGGTTCCGCGGAAAAGACCGGTTCTATTGGTGTTGTCACAATTAACCTGGCACGTTTGGGCTATGTTCATCGTGGAAATCGCGAAGGATTGTTTACAGAATTAAAACGCTTGCTGGATTTGGGACGCGATGCACTGGAAATCAAGCGCGATATTATCTCGAAAAATATGGAACGTGGACTGTATCCGTTTACAAGACGTTATTTAGGCAATTGGAATCATCACTTTTCAACAATTGGTGTCAATGGTGCGAACGAAATGGTACGCAACTTTACAGGCGATCGCGAAAATATCGCAACACCAATGGGCAAGAAATTAGTATTGGATGTTATGGATTTCATTCGTGAAAATCTGGCAACATTCCAAGAACAAACTGGAAATTTGTATAATCTAGAGGCAACACCAGCAGAAGGTTGTTCATATCGTTTTGCAAAAACAGACGTCAAGAACTTTCCTGATATTATAACAGCTGGCACAAAAGATGCACCGTACTATACAAATTCAACGCAATTACCAGTGAATTTCACAGACGATCCGTTTGTTGCACTGGAACATCAAGAAGAACTGCAACGCAAATATACTGGTGGTACGATGTTGCACTTGTATATGGGCGAACCTGTTTCTTCGGGTGATGCGGCACAGAAAATCGTACGAACAATATTCGAAAACTACAAGGTGCCATATATGACACTGACGCCAACGTTTTCAATCTGTCCAAAGCATGGTTATTTGCCTGGACGGCATGAATTTTGTCCAAAATGCGATGCAGAAAATGCCGCGAATCAAGAAAATAAATCAAACCAATAAATCAACAAATCTAACAAAACGTAGGAGAATATTATGACAGAAAATACAAACAGAACACCTTGCGAAGTTTTTTCACGCAGCATGGGTTTCATTCGACCTGTTAAAAACTTTAACATTGGCAAATATTCTGAATTTTGTGAAAGAAAAACTTTTACTGAGGCGAACAGTCTGTCTGCTGGGCAACGTCATTGTGATTTGTTGAAAAGGGCTGCCTAGGCTATGCAAGATATTCAAATCGGGGGATTAGTGCCGTTCACCACAATTGATTATCCCAATAAACTGTCTGCGGTTTTATTCTTGGTTGGGTGTCCATTGCGATGTGCGTATTGCTCTAATCCCCATTTATTATCTGTGGGGGCTGGTGAATACGATCCAGAACGCGTATTTGAATGGATAAAGTCCCGTATTGGAAAGCTAGAGGCAATCGTCTTTTCCGGTGGCGAGGCACTAATGCAAGGTCCTATATTGTTCCAATATATCAGGCGGGTGCGTGAACTGGGGTTTAAGATTGGGTTGCATACCAATGGATTTTATCCAAATCTGCTGGCTGATGCTGTTGACTTGATTGACTGGATTGGGCTGGATTTCAAGGCAACGCGCCAAAATTATCCTGATTTAACGGGCCAAAATATCGCATACGACAATATGATAAAAAGTTTGGACGTCTGGCAAGGTACCGGCAAGGATTTCGAGGTTCGTATAACCTGTGACCCACGATTTATAACAAAATCTGACTTAATGGAAATTGCAGATATTCTGCACCGGCGCGATGTAAAAAAAATCGCGATTCAAAAGTATGTACCACACTTTGAAGATGGCGCAAACAAAACAACCGATGCCCAAAGAAACCAATTTTTTAACGACGAAGATTTGCGCACGCAAATAAATTCAATGTTTGAATCTGTTGTTTGGCGCGAATAAAAATATCCAAAATCGCCCCATTGATGGGTGTTTTTTTAACGGAATAGATACCTGACGATTTTAATAGCAAAAACTTGTAAAATTATATTGTAAAAAACAAGGAGAAAAAAATGTTATTAAAATCAAAAATCTGCTTTACCACATTGGTTATATACGAAATAATCGCTGTGTCTATGTTGCATTTTCAGCGCATTTGTGATGCGATTTTCCCGACTGCATTTTGTGACAGTTGGTATCGATATTTTTTGTTTTGTGTGGTTGTACCGCTAATCGCCTTATTGGTACTGATGTGGATTCGTGAAATTATTCGCGCGCACCGCCGTCGTACATTTATTAAGCGTGCAAAAAGTACCGTAAGTAATATTATGGCAAATCTGCGTGGCAAAATTTCCGACCATCTGGATATGCAAGATATCGAAAAATTAATCGCCGCAGCCATCCTGATTGGAATCAAAAGATATGTAGACAAACATCCAGATTTAGGAAAGAAAATCAAAGGGTTGGTAAATCTGTCTGATAACGAATACGAATTTACAGTTATGTCCGCTGACACCAAATCAACAACCGCAAAGAAACGCACAAAAACACCAACCAAGAAAAATGATATGAAAAAGAAAAAATAATATCGTTTAATACCATTAAAACCTGTCAAGAATATCGGCAAAATACACAGAAAACCGATGTTCTGCAGGTTTTTCTTATATAGATGATTTTACATGGGACAATCTTTATTTATACGATTTTATAGATTTTATGCGGATGAATCATCTTTTTTAGGGGGATTAAATGTGTAATTTATTCAGCAAGGTTGGACTTTACTTTTTCCTTTAGTTCGTCATCTAATATTATTTTAGCCAAGATTGAATTTTTCGTGATTTTGGCCCCATTATCCAATAAAACCTTTAATATTTCTATATTTGTTAAATGACGTTCAAGAGGCGTTTCACCCAAATCGTTAATTGCATTAATGTCTGCGCCATTTTTAATTAATACTTTTACACAATCAACATCTCTTGCTAAATGCAAAGGGGTATTTTTTAAAGAATTACATGTTGCCTTAATATCAGCACCGTTATCAATCATAAGCTGTAATTTTTCTGGGTCGTCAGCATACATTAAAACGGTTTCACCATGATCATTTTTATGTTTTACATTTGCGCCATATTTTAACAGAATACGGGCCACGTTGGCATTAGCGTTAAAAAGTGGTGGTTCTCCGTATTCATTTGTTAAATTTACATCTGCGCCTACCTTTATAAGCATTTCTACCATTTCTGTATCGCCTTTCATGACCACTAATCCAAACAAAGAAAACATTTTATCATCTTCAAACGCATTAGGGTTAAGACCACCATTTTGAATCAATTTATTTAAATTGTTTGGATTTAACTTTTTTTCTGACAATAGCTTAAAAGCAGTTTCTGTGTTTTTTTGACGAACATCATATATCTTTGACATATTGTATCCTTGTTTCTGTGTATCAATATTATTTATCAAACACCAAAGTAACGAATACACCACTCATTATCATTATATGGCTTTACAACTTTATGTTTGCTGCGTTTAAAAGCTGGATATTTTCCAATTGTATCATCATAGTTACCAACATATTGATAAAAATATCCGTCTGTTTTTAGTCTTTGCTCATCATAATAATCGCCTGTGTCGTATACAAAATAAGTCGGTGCACCCCAATTATTTAACTGAACAAGTACCCCATTATTTCTGGTTCCAAATGGAGCCACATATTGCCCTTCAAGACTCCTTAAACAACCACGAGTAAATTCGGGACCACAAATTTGTGATTTTAGTTTCTGTCTGGGGATTTCATACGTTATTTCACAGTATTTTTTGATTTTTGCGTTTAATTGCTCTGTTTCTTTATCCGAAAAAGCAATGGTTTTATCGCTGATAGTAAGCTTTTTTGATAAATCTGTACATTTATCATAATTCGCTTCTGATGGTGTTTGAATCCAAGGGAATATACCCAAAGTTGCTAAACTTACTGTAAAGTTAACCAATCTAAACGGAAATAATAACAAAGATCCAAAGTTAGCCGGCTTTGAATATTTTTGGTTACAATGTTTTTCTAATTCTTTTTTATATTTACTTTTACTTATATAAACACTGCATGATTTATTGCGGACATAATAATCATTATATATGCTGTAAAGTTTTGAAAAATCGTCTGTGCTTATACTTTTCTTTGAATTTAACTCACGCAAAATTTCAATTTGCTTTACGCATTCTGTGTATTTTGTGTTATTTTTTGATTCTGCCTGTATATCAGAATCAATTTTCATTTGTATTTCTGTTATTTTTTTCTGATTGTCCAGGTCAGATTTTATCTGTTGTTTTGATAAACCGCCACAGGCACACAGAAACAGACAAACAAGAATAATTGATTTTTTCATTGTAATACCTCATTAAAATCATATATGCCCCATGAAATAATATCTGGGGTATATATGACTAAGTTTATTTATCTTCGTTTTTTTGTTTTTTCTTTTTAGGCTCAATGATATCAATAATAAGTCCAGTACATAGAAATATGACTGCAATCAAACCATAAATTCCGCCGTATATTTGATGCATCACACTTAAAGACTGTTCGTGTAAGTCAATTGCCATTAATAAACTAGTCAAGAATCCAACGGTACATATAAATTTTTTCATTTTTTACTCCTTTTTTTATTGTTTATTTGGGTATAACTCTTTACCTTTTATCCACAGAAAATTATCAATCAGCATGCGGTCATTTGTGCCACACAATTTCATAAAAGCATTGATAAAGTTCATGAAGATTTCATAATTTCGTAAATCATTTCGTATTCCGGTCTTACTGATACGGCGATTTTTATATAAGGCGGCAACATTCGGTTTTTCGTATAATTTATATTCCATAATATAATCTGTTAACAACAAAGCTACATACTTGTCGTAAATCGAATATTTTCTAGGATTAGAAAAGAAACAATATTTAGTCGCAAAAGAATAAATATCATGTTTACCGGCCTGTCTGATAATTTCCACCGCTTTATAATTACCCTTATTTAAGAGTTTATCCAGTTCTGCGGATTTTAAGTTGATATTTTTTGCAACACTTCGTATATCAATTATATGCGTGCTATAAAAGCTGTTTAACAGCATGCTTTTCATAAAACAAACGTCAGCCGATTTATTTTTTTGATATTTTTTAAATAAATCAGTCAATATATCGTCTGCTATCTTATATCTGTCGCCCGATTCCCCGGCATAACGTTTTTTCCAATAAGACTGTAAAGTTTTATCCGTCGGTATTCGTATTGTCATAATCCGCCCCATATTTAAACAATTTTTTTTATCAAGAAATGATAGACGGCAACAATATCAACATCTTTTTCACGTTCAATGCCTTTGATTTTAAAATCGGACACTTTACCGATTTGACGTCCCATTGTATTTCTTACAACGCCATTTTTTACTTCAATTAATCTTTTCCCGACAGAATCCCTGATATCATCGTTTCGTGTTTCGCCCAGTTTCTGCCCCATTTTATTTCTTATAATACCACCCTTTAATTCACCTAATTTTGAACCAACAGAATCCCGTATAATTCCATTACTAAATGTTTCAGCCATGATTTTCTCCTTTATTATAAAAATTACCATCAGCAGAACTGATGGTCGGGATGTTTAGAAAATCATATATGCTAATGACCTTGCAGCTTTCGGACAGGCTATCCTATTTTATAACTGCAACAACCCGACCAAAGGCCGGGATTGGGCATAAAAAGCCCATGGATTATGGCATTAAATATTAATGCCAAGCATATATGGAGTTTCTAACGCTCCTGAACACAAGTTCCCACTTGATTCAACTAACACTCTAACACAGGAATTCCTAAAAATAAAGAATTTTAGACGGCTGATGGATATTTTTTTAGTAAAAAACAATAAAAAAGGCGGTTTTCCCACCTTGGTAAAACAAAAACCGCCCAGAAAAATCAAAAGCGGTTGGAGTTCAAAGACTATCAAGACGAATAGTGGGCTTATTCAATATATTCACCACACTCCAACCGATGTGTTGGATTTTTTTACGCCTCTTCAGGCGCGCTTTGTGG
>JAFQTD010000019.1 GCA_017409215.1 Alphaproteobacteria bacterium | reverse complement strand
TTTTTTTTTACAAAAAAATTGTTAAAACAAAGAAAACAAAACCAACCACACCCATCACCCACACCCAGAATTTTTAACAAAACCTGCCTGCAACACGAAGTTTTAACGAAGTGTTATCATCGGTGTGGCTTTTCACGTCACACAAAATTTTAATCTAGGATTTCCTAAAAATTAAAAAACGACACTATCAGTATCCCTGCGGGGCACTGGATTCCCGCCTGGAATCACCCACAAAAATTTCCAATTTTTGCGGGGCCCGATACAGGAATGACGTGTGTGCGAGCACCCCACAAAAAATCATAAAATTACAATCTGTTATAAAAAAATCACTAAAACAAATCTGGCAAAAAACTTTAATATCTATCCCCCCTACCACTAGACCAACGTCTATCTTCTCTTTCTTCATCCTTTTCTGCCTGACTAATTATTCCCAGAACTTCTGCTGCACAATCAATTATTGCACCTTTCTCACGTTTATTTCCATAAATTTCTTTACAGTTGTCGTGGTTTGCACAATCCTTTCCTTTATCACAATCAACATAATAACCTGCATCTGTATTATCGCTTGATAACTTTTTCCCCAGAATACTTTTTGCTGCTTTCAAGTCTTGCTTTAACTGTTCTATTGCCTTTTTCAAATCTCCGGATTCTGCCGCACTCATCACAAGTTTCAAATTACTCTTCAGACAATTTCTGCCCGCAACGGCACCACTTGCAAACTCACGAATACAATTAGATGCAGTCGGCAAATACCCCCCACTTGAATTTGTTGACGAACTGGAATCATCACTTTTGGCACCGGCTGCCTCCATAGTACTGGTCAAGACCGCCTTTTCCAACTGTGTTTTGAATCGCGCCAGCATAGATTCCAACTGTTGATATTGCTTATACAACTGTTGTGTTATGACTGTTGTCTTCATTGCGATAACACTGTCCATCAATTGTTTTCCAGACGCTTCCTTTGGGTTGTGTATTTCACCAATATTATACGCATGCGTTGAACATAATGCCAAGGCCGCAACAACCGCATCATTATCTTCATTTTCGCATCCGTTATCTGCCGCAACCATCGACGGAAACATCACCACCCCCAGCATCAGTGGCAGGATAAAAAATCGTTTTATAAAAATCATCTTTCCTATTTTCATTTTTTTATTGTACCAATAAGTTTTTTACAGCACCCAAACCTTTGCTAAAATCTAATTTTGGCGCACTTATTGTAACTGTTTCGGTATCAAGAATACATATACTGCCATTCCATTTACAACCATCATTTAGATTACACGTAAAGGGTGTCGTATAATCGCCACACGATGAAGCCTTTGTTTTTCCTTCACTTTTTACCCCAGAAGTCTTTGTTTTTACTTCACTTTTACCCCCCCCCCGCAGATTCACCATTTTGTTCTTCCCAATATTCATTTGGATACAATTGTCCCCTATCCCAAACACAAGGTCCCGAAACCACACATTCACAACACTTGTCTTCATCTTTTTCGGATTCGCTACAAGAACTTGCTTTACACTGGTCGGTCTCACCTTTTTTATTTTGCCACACCCCTTGGCAATACACTTTATCACCTTTCTTCAAATCCTGTTTCTCACAGTCATTTTTATTATACACACTAATCTTTGAATAATCAGGCCGATCCTCCTCACGAATATATGTGATAACACCCTCTGCATATAAATTCTTCAGCAAATCATCCGACGCAATACAAACTTTCTTTGGCAACTTTTTTGATTGTGATGCCGCAACCAAGTCTTCATAGCCCTGTGGGGACAATGCACAATATTTCAATGCAGCCGCCTCAGAATTTTCTTGTGCAGACCATTTATTATTCATCGCATACTTTAGTGAATCTTGATTTATCAACTTCTCCAACGTATCTAAATCCAGCGCCTTATTTTTCTTACTGCGATTACGCCCCAAAAGTGTCAATGCATCCAATGACGCAGTTGGGCACCCCAGTCGTATCAATTTATCATCATCCTCGGCCGCTAAAATCCATTCACGTTGTGCATCTTCTGTACTATCCAGATAGCTAATAAATGTACACTGTGTATCATCTTCTGGTTGAACCATAGAATCTTTTGTACATTCATGCCCCCCCCTGATACGTCCACCTTTTTTCGAACGACCATTTGGACAGTTTTCATCTGTATATGTTTCGGGTTCATGAACCGTTCTTTGTTTCGTATCATCATATGAACCTGTACACATATATTTTGCCCAGCTATTACATGCACCGCTTAACATCATAATAACATCCGTCACATCAACCCCAACTGCCAATGCCTTTTCCAACGCTTCATACATAGATTCTGCGACCGTATCAAACGGGTCAAAAAACTTCATTGCTTTTTCCTTAAAGACACTAACGCGTCTGGGACCACTGCAATTATTCCCACGTGAATCACACCCCGCATACGAGAATATATTTTGCATTGTTGACTTCAAATTCTTCATTGCATCTTCGGCATTTTCGATTTCAGACAAAATCTGACCCTGAATACGTTCGCGTGCCATAACCTCTGCCGAAACTTCACCAGTTGATGCGCGCGCCAGTTCCGCCTGTGTTAATTCGACACTGCTGGTAATCGCATAGTTTTCTTGCTTGGCGGCAGATGCCTCGGCCTGGGCGGCGGCAACCAGTGCCTTTTGTTCATCCAGTGCAGCCTGCATTTGCGCCATCTGCTGGGCAGATTGTTGTTGCATTTGTTGTTGCATATTTGCCATCTGCTGTTGCATTTGCTGAATCTGTGCATTACTTTGCTCAGCGGCTGCCTGTTGCGCTGCTGCGGTCTGGGCGGCTGCCGCCTGTTGTGCGGCCAATTCTGCCTGTTGCGCCTTGGCATTTGCATTTGCAACCAACTGTGCAGATATAGATTCAATTAAATCACTGCCATACTGTTTACATGTCGTATTACTGTTAACACAGCCTGTCACAATCGGCCGCGCAATATTAATTGTTGTACACCCCGTACATTTCGGTTGTGCACAACGCATAATCAACGAATTACAATTACCAAAGTCAGCCTTTGGCGCACCTGCAGTCGCCTGAACACGTGAATTTGTTAATTGATTCCAGTTATTATTATTTGTTGCCCCCGAATTACCATTCCAGGCGGTTAAATTACTGCCTGCGGTGGTTGCAACCTGTGCCATTGCCACATGTGGCAACAACAAAATAACAGATAATAAAAATGGCTTAAACAGTTTCATATTCTCTCTTGGGACATATTCTATCACATTTTTTTTCAGATATAAAGTACTTTTTATCGCCCCCCCATCATTCCCGCACATGATGTTTAATCCCGTCTGCGCGCCAAATCATCATACAGTGTATACCTTTGATTACCTATATCAAAATATTCATATGCTGCGCCACCTGCCGAATAAATATTAAAAACCGCTGTTATTTTATCTTTGGCGGCACGCATCATTTCCGCTGTTTCGATTTGGTCATACTCTATCAAACGCACATCATTATTTTTCAGTTGTAAAAATTGCATTACCGGTGTTTTTGACCTTTCCGTCGTCGGTATCGGAAACCCACCATCTTGCAACATTAATGCCTCTAGTGCCAACTGTGGCATCGTACCATCCTGCAATTGTTTTTTTGATGGTGCCGCCCCTGTTTTTATATCCAAAACACCACCATCCCAAATTCTATCTGCGCGCGCACGCACATTACGCCCTGCTATATTTATTTTTCCCGATATTTCCGCAAAGTCCTTATTTTTACCTGCGAACACATCAACCAAAACAGGCGCCATTTCTATAAATCGCTTGTGCCAAAAATGATATATTATACTGTCCGCGCCCAAGATTTCACGCGCCCGCGCATCCATCTTTGCAACCAAGTCCGATGAATTAAAATCCTTTGTTTCTTCAATCACAGAATGCACCAAATTTCCAAAATCACGCACATCTGGCATTGCCCAATAATCGTCTTTGACATTCAGTCGTAAAATATGCCGCACATAAAACGCATACGGATTATGAATCAACAATTCCAATTCGGTCACATAAACATCAGACCAATCCGGCGGTGGCATTGGCGCACAATAGTCCAACTTTCGTTCTGGCACAGCATCACGCGCACGTATTTCATCCAACAAATCAGTATTTACATTAAATTTTCCGCGTCTGGCAACCACACGCGATATAAATCGCGACTCTGCAGTTTGCACACCACCCGCAACCGATGTACGCAACCAATAAACCTGTGGCCCACACGACAAATTCATAAAATCTAATGCCTGCAAGGAAACCTTGCGATTTGGTGACGGCAATCCAATATTTTCCGCCACAGCCTTGGGCAACCAAGTGTTTTCATATCCACGCGCGGGGAACATACCATCATTCAGCCCAGTCAGAATAACAACATCTGCGGTCTGCATACGTGATTCTATTGTCCCCAACACAACAACCTGTGCATTATCATTCATTTGCGGACGCACAGATATGCCCGACAAACAATCTGCAATGAACACGCGGGCATCGGACAAATTCAGAACAATTCCCGCCACCTGCAACGCATCAGACAATTCCTTGATTGCATTCCAGACCTGAATACTATCTGGGCTATCAATTTGGAATGCCGGCATAAAAACATCTGTATATTTTTCAACCATTTGCGCAACTGTATCAAACAAGTTATAACCAAATTGCAAATACAGTTTATCGAATGAATTTTGTCCCTGCTCTATCCACTGGTCCATCAAATTCAATATTGCACGCCCTGCATCAGTCATCGCACCAGACATCCCAGACGAAAAATCAGCATCAATCCCGGCAATACGTAATTCTTCTGCGATACGTTGATTTCCCGCCGCATCCGGTGTGATTACCAATACAGACTTATTATCATCAATTGCACGTTTTGCAATCAGCGCCACCGCCGCAGCCTCAATCGATTCACGTGGCACAACAACCAGATTACAATTTGCCAAATTATTATCCAACGTCTTGTTTTCTGTGCAATCGTTTCCAAATGCATAATTCATAAAATCAATCGCAGACGCACCAACATCGATTATATTAACATCATCTGGCGCGACCCCAATACGCTTTAACAACTTATATTCTGCATTATATGGATTTGTATCCAGTTCAAAATCTTGAACACGTCCTGATATTTTACCACTTAACAATATTCGTCCATGCTTTAAAGTCGCGATATGCGCAATTAAATCTGCGGTTGCCGGCACACTGCCTGTTGAACCACAAACAATCACCAACCGATAATTACCCAAGACATTACACCACGCACGAATATCACGATTACGCACCTGTGTGGTTGTCATACGTCCCCCCGCATATTCACGCATAAATCCAGATAATATCCCCAGTATTTTTGCTTTATTTTGAAAATGCCCCGCATATTTTTCATCAACTAAATCAATCCAATTTATCTGTTCAGGATTCACACCTTCATTTTCTAAATAATCCTGTATACGCACCAAATCGTGGGCCACAGGCAATGCAGTCGTTAAATTTCCAACATTTGCATCTGCCGCCAACAAGCGACTTAACAACGCGACACGTTCTGTTTTTGATATAACATTACCATCATTAATTTCATCATCGTTTTCTTCATCCGCCCCTTCGCCCAGCGCAACCAATTTTGGCAATATTGCAACCCCACCAGATTTTTCAGCAATCATTTTTTCTACACTTCTGACTGCACGCCTGCTGGGCAAAAAAATCAACATATCTGCAATATCAACACCGCTATCCATCATCACGCGCCACAGCGCATCAGACAATCTGGCCGGATTCGTTGCACAAAAAACATTATTATTTAACCCCAAGTGCAATCCTTATTGGTTCTAAACCTGTTTTTTTCTCGGCCGATGTTTCCAGTATTTCCGGCAACATTGCCCCATGTTCCGTATGCAGAATTTGCATTTGTTTTTCTTCACGAACTTTTTTATCTTTCTTGGTATATACTATTTGATAAGGAATCGCATTTGCATCACAAAAATCCATCAAATCCAAATCAGAATCACGCGCCCCTATACGCGAATCAATCAAAATGAACAAACGTTTTAATTGTCGCCTGTTAATCAAATAATCTTCCAGTCTTTTCAACCATTGCATTGCCTGTGTTTTAGAAACCTTGGCATAACCATATCCTGGCAAATCGACAATCATAACCCTGTCATCCAGATTAAACAGATTCAAACTCTGCGTGCGTCCTGGGGTATTAGACGTACGCGCAACCTGCGCCCCCAACACAGCATTTATTAACGAAGACTTTCCAACATTACTGCGCCCAATGAAGGCAAATTCCGCGAACGCAGTATTCGGCAAAGATTTTACAGTTTCGAAACTACCTACAAACTTAATCATTTTTGTTATCCTTGTTTAACAATCTCTTATAAGCTTCTTTCTTTGAAATCCCTGTCCGCGATGCCAAATCAGCCGCCGCAGATTTCATAGACGTCGCTGCAATATCATTGACAATATCAGATATTTCTTCATCAGACATTTTACGTTCTGGTCGTGGTGCGACGACTATAACAATCTCTCCACGTGGTGGTGTTATATTCATCAATTCCCCAGGATATCCGATAATTGTTTCTTCGTGTATTTTTGTAATTTCCCGCACGATTGCGATTTGCCTTTCTGGCATAACACGCGCCATCGATGCAATTGTATTCATAATCCTATTAGGGCTTTCATAATAAATTATCGTATGCGGTATTTTGTTATCATCACGCAATTTCTTTTCATCAAAAAAACCACAGAACGTAAATCTGTCTGTTGGGAACCCAGACAATACCAACGCACTAATCGCCGCCACAGGCCCTGGCACAACAAACACCGGAACCCCTGCTGCACGTGCTGCACGAACCAAGCGAAACCCAGGGTCAGACACACCTGGCATTCCTGCATCAGACACACATGCCACCGATTGCCCAGACTGTATTTTTTCAATTAAGTCCGGCACAACATCACGTTCATTATGCTCGTGACATGCGACACGTTTTGTTTTGATATCAAAATGTGTTGCCAGCTTTCCAAAAACACGTGTATCCTCGGCCGCAATCAAGTCCACATTTTTCAAAACATCAATTGCACGTGGTGAAAAATCAGACAAATTTCCAATTGGCGTTCCAACAATATAAAGTCCTGTTTGCATTTAGTTTCCTTTTATAGTAAAATAATACAAAATAAAACAGATTTTTCAATGCATATGAACAGAATTTTTATATATATTGGATTGATTGGGCTTCTATGCGCATGCGTATCGAATCGTTATGATGCCAAAACTATTGATTGGTCCGACATCGACACTGGCCCCACAACCAATTCACCATTGGACTTATACGGTCGTCCATCTGACGGATACGGAACCGACATTTCAGACGACACATCACACAACATTGCCGTATTATTACCACTCAGCGGACAAAACGCCCCTGTTGGTGAAACGATTCGTGCATCTGTTATGGCGGCGGTATTATCAAATGCCCCCAGCAATTTATCCGTATCATTTTTTGATACAAACTCAGACGATATCAAGGCAACATTTAATCAGGCACTTGAAACATCACCATCTGTAATAATCGGGCCTGTTTTTGCAGACAATGCCCGAACAATTCGTGATATCAAACCCAATGATTTACCTGTATTATCATTTACATCTGACGCCAGCGCACTGGGCAACGGTGTTATAACAATGGCATTAATGCCCACCAACGGGGTTGAGGCTACACTTCGCGAAATGTCCGCTGACAAAATCAAGAATTTCATAATTTTTGCCCCAGATACACAATCCGGACATTTAATGGCAGGCGCTGCAAAATCCGCATCTGACACATATAACATAAACTTGGGTGGTGTATATTTTTACCAAGAATCAAACACAGATTCCATCAAGGAAACAGCAAAATCCGCATCATTAAACGATGCACGCACTGCCGCCCATACACGCGCACGCATTGTTTTGTCAGACATATTAACAAACGAACAGTTAAACATACTTGAAAAATCCAATTTGAATAATCAGCTTGAAAAACTGTCCAAGACAGAAACCGTTGGCGCCATACCGTATGACGGCATATTATTTCTTGGCAACGGTGGCGACACCCAGACCCTGGTTTCATTTTTACGTTATTACAATGTATCTGCCAATGATGCACGTATGTATGGAACAACGATGTGGGACGGTTCAAATCTGGCATCTGACATAACAATGTCTGGCGCAAAATTTGCAACCCTGCCCCAAACCAAGACAGACTTTAACACACTATACGAACAAATTTCCGGAACAACTGGCAATCGCCTTGCATCATTTGGTTATGATGCAACCAATATTGCAATCGGTATGATATATTCATCCACCACACCAACAGCATACCTATTCAACCCCAGTGGTTATATTGGCACAGATGGCCTGTTCAAAATAAAACCAACTGGCGACAATGAACGCGCATTACGTATTTTACAACTAAACGCGTCTGGCACCCCGATTGAGATTAAGCCCGCCGCCCAAACATTTATACAGCCACTGTACACAACATCGCCACAGGACATTGAACCAATCGAAGCATACGATATAGAAACCACTGGCATTGACCCAGACGACTACATTCAAATTCCCGAACGATTTAAATCTAAATACAACAGTCATACAATTGGCACAAACACAAAAAAATCACCAACAATTCAACGCAGTCAAATTATTGCTTTTCTGCCCGATGATGACAGTGAATCCATAAAAAACGACAATTTCAAACCCATCAAATCCGACACAGTTAAACGTTCCCTAATTGAAGAATATGAAATAGAAGAATAAACATCTTTTTCCCCATCTGTTTTTTTGATATAATAACAAGTATGAAAAAAATTTTATTTTTACTTATGATAGCATTATGCGCACCTGCCCTTGCATCAAATGAATCTGATTTGATTCAAAATGCGGAACAGGTTTTTCAAGCGACCAAGATTGTTTGTTCTGGCATATCTGATGAAATCGGTCGTCTTGCAAATATCTCGACAGTCAACACCGCCATAACTGGTGCTGGCACTGCCGCGGCAACTGGCGCATTGGCTGTCGGTATCAAAAAATCATCTGTCGAAGAAGAAATTGAAAAACTAGTCACAGAAATGTGCGCTGATAACGCTTGCAATGCAGACACAATAAAAAATATGTCCGACAAAGACTTTGAAGAAAAAGTAATAAAAAATTTTGCAAAACTTAAAGAATTACAAGACAGCGCAAACGCATCAAAAAACCTTGGCAATTGGCGCACTGGATTAATGGCTGGCACAATTGGCACAAATCTGGCATCTGCGATTATTTCAGGTCGCAACATTAATCAATCTGATTTAATTCAACAAATCAGTGCCTGCAACGATATGGTTCTGGTTGCCACAAACACCGAACACGAATTAAAGACCGCTGGCATTATAGGGATAAACAATCCAATTGCAAAAAAGTTAGACAACATAAAAACATGGTGCAATCAAATCGATATTGCCGACATTGAAAAAATCGAAAACCGTATGAAAGGCGTAATGGGCACATCTATTGCAGGTGGTGCAATTGGGATTGCCGGCACAATCACCAGTGCCACTGCAAATTCTGACCAATACACTGACATCAGCAACATGGCAAAAATGTCCGACACCGACAAACAAACAGGCAAAAACCTGAACACAGCCGCAAACATAATGGCCGGGGCAAACATCGCAACTGGTGCCACAGGCACAGTATTAAACGTATCATTAATTACACTTGCAAAAAAACTTATGAAAACTGCACAACGCTGTGAAGAGGTTTTACAATGAAAAAAATATTTACACTTATAGTTTCATTTTTTATTTTCTCTTCTGCGTATTGCACACCTGACGACATCATAGCATACACAAAAAAATATATCGCAAAATATAATGACCTGGATACACTTATCGAAACCTGCAACCGTATGATAAAATACACAGACGACAACCTAATAAACCTTATCCAAGACAACACAAAATACAATAAACAATACTGCAAAGACATAAAACAAATTGCAAAAGATCACCCACACCTTGAATATCTATTACAAACAGATTTGGCGGAATCAATCTTGAACTTTGCGGCCCAAATCAATCAACACACTTATGACCCCAGTGATGGTTGTAAATTCAACCAAAACATTTTTATTTTAACAGAAAATATTTGTTATGACACATCAAACCTATCAAATCACCCCAACAAAAGAAACGTTAATTGTCGCGAAGTAAAAAAACGCGAAGTTTTGGCCGCCAACCAAGGCCGCAGGGTCGTTGTCTACGAACCACTTTCCAACAAAAAAACATTTGTTTCTTGCAATCATATTGATTTATATTGCAACAGTGTAAAAAACATAACAAACATCATCGTTGATGGGCATATAACCCCAAGTGTATATATGTTTGCCCCAGATTGCTCTTTTGACGCAAAAAAGTATCCAAATTATTATCACAATCCCGAAAAAATAAACCAATACATTACAGAACTTAACCAAAGACACGAAAAAGTCACCCGCCAAGATATTTTCTATAACCTACCTGAAAAACCACAAAGCAAATAGTACCCGCATACCAAGCGGGACATCTTATCAACGTTTTCCGAAATAACTATTTACGCAATTTTCTAAAATCATACACAAACAATTTATTCGGATACTTCTTTCGGTTGTAATACACACACCCTGATTTCAAATCAATTACTTTAATTGGTTTCAAATTATCAACTTGGAAATTCAGTGATATCAAGACATCAATTTTATCAGCATAATCTATCAATCGTGCTGTACCGTCTGGCCCCAAATAAGCCACAGCAACATCAAATTTATGATTTGAATTTTCAATATATTTAAAAGCATCCTGCCAAACTGTTTTTGATTTTTTTTGAAACGTAATAAAATCCAAGAACTTTGATACACTGGCTGAAAAAATCATATTTTCTAGTGCCACAACATTTGCATTTGTATTTCTTGCAATATATCGGGCCAATCCACCAAACCCAGACCCAACCTCTATTACACGACTGGCATTTTTATAACAAGAATTTATTTCATGCACCACTGCCCCACGTAAAATTTTGTCGCTTGGAACAAATGGCACTTGTCTGCGAATAAAAGAACAATACAAATGTTCAAATATTTTCACAAAGTAAAAGAAATAAAATATCAAAAACAAAACAAACAACAAATAAGCCCAAAACATAATCCACCCTAAATTGTTTTATCACCTAACAGTTAATTTCACGCAATAGAAAAAGTTAGTAAAACTTATTCCACCTCTCTACATGATGTATATCGTGCAAAAGGTTCATTTGTTGGTATACCTAAATTATATTTACTAGCCATTTGTGGATCATTGTCTATTCTAAAATTATACCACGGTGTTTCACTGTAATAATAAACCGTTCCATCTTTTGCGATCATCTTGATTAAAACAAAGGATTCGTTATCTATGTTCAGCACAATACCATTTGCATATTCTGTGATTCTAACATCATATGATTCTTTTACATTTGGGTCATATTCCGATAAAGCTGTTTTACAAATTAAGTGCTGTGGCAAACTTTGTGCAGCATTACAAAATGTTCCAAAAAATAAAACAGGTAGAACAAGTGCAATTTTTTTCATAACTTCTCCTTTCTAGACATAAAGACATTATATCAAAAAACCATATAAGACACAATACGAAACCGCCATTACAGATTCTCTCGGATGCAATCACAGGAAAAGCATTGGAAACCCAAACAACAAAAAACCGACCATTCGGTCGGTTCTTGTTCTGGTGAAAGACTGCTTGCACTAATCGATCAAAAAACGGACAAGATTTTACCGATTTAATGCACCGGGTGAAAGAGTTTAAATAGAAACATATAATTTTACCCGATGGATGAAATTTGATTAGATTTTGTATGTGTGATATAATGTCGTGAAAGGATTAACTTTATGGAAAAAGTGTTAAAATTATTTAAACGAGATGTGAAAACTTCACGATTGGAACTTTGTTTAATAAGTCCGACGAAAAAATTAGCCCAAGATTTTTGGAATATAATAAAAAACGAAAATCCAGATGATTTTAAGTACATATCTTTTTCAACCGATTACTTAAAATCTCTGCCACAATCGGAACAAGAAACTTTTGATACACTAGTTAAAGAATGTAAAGAATCGAATACGATTAATTATGCAATATATAACAACAATAGCTTAATCGGTTTTACTAAAATTATATATTGGAAAAATAATGCCACATTGGAAATAGGTAATACATGGTTGATTAAATCTGCTTGGGGGCAAGGCTTTGTTAAAGAAATTGCCGCCAATATAGAAAAAATTGCACTTTTAGAACCTACTATATCGCGAATGGGGTGGCAATGTTTTGAACCGAACATTGGTTCAAAAATGGCAGCTTTGCACAGTGGTTATAAAATTTTGAAAAGTGCACCCGATTCAATAAAAAAAGACCTTTTAAGAGTGGTTCTAGTTAAACCACTTCCTGTTGTTCGATAATCGGTAAAAATTGTTTTTTTGAATATGCTATTTTCGAACCGCCCGAATCATATAAAATCCAAACTAAAACCGACCATTCGGTCGGTTCTTGTTCTGGTGGGAGACATCTTGCATTGTTCGAACAAATAATAAAACTGAATTTACCGAACTTATGCATTACATACATTTGTTTAAAGAAAAATGGTTATAAATTATTTCTTATAACAACCATATGTATGTTCTTCAGAGTTTATGCCCAGCATATAATCAATTTGTTTCCCATTTTTAGAAAAAATTATATTCAACTTAACTTGTTCCCCTGCGGCATTTGTTCCATAATAAGAAATATAATTGCTACCTTTGCTTTCTTGTGATTTCAAAATCACATTTTCACCATTTACAACGATGTTTGCAACTTTATTGTCGGCATTAACATCCAAAGTAATTTGTGCCTGACCAGAATTATGTTCTGCATCTTCACACAACAAACCCGTTTCTTGATATTTATTACCACACGCAGCCAAAAAAAGTGCGAAACCTAAAAATACAAATTTTTTCATGTTATCTCCTTTGTTTACAACGGTATTCTATCATAATTTTGGTTGTGTTTTAATTAAAAATCGCCTCGGTGGATTCGAACAGGGCAAAGTATTGGAAAACTGGGGCATTCGATAATCAGTAAAAATGGGCCTTTCTTAAAACCATAATTATCGAACTTGTGAAATTATTAAAAATCTAAAGAAAAACCGCACTTTGAAAGTGCGGTATATTTTTTGGTGGGAGTGGGTGCACCTTGATACACAATAAACAAAATCAAAAAAATCTCGTCCCATCGATTTTTTAAGATTTTTTTAATTGTCTATCTTCGTATTCCCTCGCGGGCGTTGCCCCCTGCGGGGCATTCCTTACGATTTGATTGCGCTTCGCTTATCAAATCTAGTCATTGTCGAACCTGTGGTTCTCATCCGACCCATCCTACACCATAACAAAAAACCGACCATTCGGTCGGTTCTTGTTCTGGTGGGAGTGGGTGGATTCGAACCACCTCAGTCATAAGACAACAGATTTACAGTCTGCCCCGGCTCTCCAACTCCGGCGCACGCCCAATCTATTGGAAGAACAAAAGAAAAAATCACTTGTCCTTCACCTTATTTCTTGGTGCGAGCAGCGGGAAACCGAACGTACAAGAACACAATAAGTTGCGTTATTAGCAACGAATTGATGTTCGCGTCGTGAGATTACCCAACTCACTTGCTCTTTACCTTATTCTTGGTGCGAGCAGCGGGAATCGAACCCGCATTTCAAGCTTGGAAGGCTTGCATACTAGCCTTTGTACTATGCTCGCAACAAATTCAAAGCTTTATGATTATATACTAAAAGAAAACAAAATCAAGAACAAAGTATAAAAAATTACCCGCCTCATTTTCGTCATTCCCGTATCGGACCCCACCCCCCTCTATTCGTCATACCTGCATCGGACCTCACTCACACATTCGTCATTCCCGCGCAGGCGGGAATCCCTTGCCCCGCAGGGACTTATTCTTCCCCCTTGCGCCAGGAAAGAAATTAAATAGAATGGTTTAGATAAAGTGAATGGGGGTGGCGTAGTGTACAGACGCTACATGAGCCACCCCCATTCGCTTTAGATAGACCATTATATTTAATTTATTTGATTGGGGGAAAGCAGTCACCGCCCACTTCCGGACAACAATTAAATCCTAAATCACCCATATCCGTATATAGTTCCCCCTCGCAACAACCATTCTTGTCTGGTTGCGTTCCATCAAGACAAAGCGCATCAGATGAATCAAACAAATCAGGTATGGAATCTATAAAAATCCCCAAAGTCAAACCAACAAAAAAAGAAACTAAAACAAACAAATATTTTTTCATAACAAGCCCCTTTTTATACGCAATTACGCAGTACCAGCGACGCAGTGTACAGAAGATACATAAGTTGCTGGCACTACGTTTAGATGAACCATTATATTTAATTTTATTGTATGGGCGGGAAACAATCCCCCCCACTCTTTGGACAACACGCAAAGACCATATTCCCCATATCCTTGAAGATTTCATCCCCACAACAACCGTATTTGTTGGGTTTGGCGCCATCTGCACAAAGTCCAGAATTTAAATTTGCTAATTCTTGTTCTAGTTGTGCTTTCAGGTCTTCTTCTGTTTCCTGTGCAGATTCATCAGAATCAACATCATCCGATTGCTGGGTTTCAGATTCATCGGACTGCTTTTTTGTTTTCTTTTTTGGTTTTTTCACCTCTTGAACAACCTCTTCTTCTGCAACTTCCTCTATATCTTCAACAGGTTCTTCATCATCAATATACTCTTCATCATCAGTTGCTTCGACAATGACACGCGATGCCGCCGCAGTTCGCCGTCCACCGGCACTTTTTGTACAACTGCGACGATAGTCCGCTTTTAATTTTGCGATTTCTTCCAAGACAGAATCATCAGGCTCTTCTTCTGATGACAATTCAGAAATTCTTTCCTGAATATCTGCGCAAGTCATACGATCTACAACACCTGCGACAACTTCTTCATCAGCCATCACAGATGTTGTTAAAACGGCACACAGCAAAGCGACTAAATATTTCATCTAATCATTCCTTTTATTGATTTATGATTTTTTCCAATTCCAAGATAAAGTCTATTGCAGGGTCAGTTAACTTTTTCGCAGTGTCCAGAATTTCCTGTGCCGCCGCTTGCATATTCAGACGCTTATAAGTTTCGACGACCTCTATTGCGTCACCTTCATCAAATTCATCATCTTCCAGCGCACGTGCAATATCCAATTCCTGTTTTGCCAAGTCAACATATTTCTGGGAATTTTGTGCACAACCACGTTCTGACAAGTTTGCATATATTTTTGCACGTACGATACGTTCTTCTGCATCTGTTTGTGAATCTGCATAAGGCAATCTGCCTAACAAAGAATCTTCAATCTGCTGACACGTTTCTTTTGTTGACACTGTTTCGCCCAATGCTTTGATAAATTCCTGTTCGCGTTGAATTCTTTTATGATATTTCATTTGATTTTCAGAACAGCCATTCATAACCAGTTTTTCATAAATCCTAACATTTTGTTCATGCGACTCTATATATGGCGCTTCTTCTGGTTCCAGTTGTTCCAACAACATTTCTTCGATAATCTGACAAGGTTTTTTTGATTCATCTACTTTTTTTACTTCATTAACAACCGGCTTTGGTTCTTCTTTTTCCAAGTTGCCACAAAATTCAATATAAGTCTTTTTTAATTCCTCTATCTTTTCTGCAGATACCGTCTCGCTACGTAATGCGTTCTGCAAGTGTGACTTAAACGAATTGCATTCATATTCAAACCACTGAATGGTATTTTCAGACTTTTTACCAACCCCCATACCAACCATCAATCCGCACGCAAACAGCGCCCCCAACGCCAAGATTCCCAAAAAACGCTGCATTGGTGTATGTACTACTGATATTCTTTTTTCTGATTTCATTTTCTCTCTCCTATTTTGTTTAATTCATTCTGTAAAAATGCATTAACTTGAGCGCGTGTTTTTTGTAATTTGTTATTTTCACGAAACACTTCTGTCAAAGAATCAATTATTGTAATTTCAAAATCGATATTTTTCTGATATTTAATTCCACAAAACCTTTCCAATTCCTGATAAATTTTTAATCTAAGTTCATGCGCATAAACATCATAAGTTTTTTCATCGGGCATTTCTGACAACAAAACCCTTTCCGCCCATTCACATTGATCTATATTCAAACCAGAATCCGAAGCAGAAAAATTTTCATTACTTTTAATCCCCATACCAACCATCAATCCGCACACGAACAGCGCCCCCAACGCCAAGATTCCCCACAGACGTTGCATCGGTGTATGCACTACTGATATTCTTTTATCTGATTTCATTTTCTCTCTCTTATTTTTTTATTATATCACAATACAATTCCGTTGTTAATTGTAATTTTTCGGTCTGCACGTGCAGCTAAATTCATATCGTGTGTCACGAACAACATTGACATTTTACTTTTTCTAACCAAATCCAGCAACAATTCAAATACCGCGCCTGCATGCTGTGGGTCCAGACTGCCTGTTGGTTCATCCGCCAACAAAATATCAGGATTATTTGCCAGCGCACGCGCAACTGCTGTACGTTGTTGTTCACCGCCACTCATTTCCCCCGGCAGGTGCGTTGCCCTGTGTGCGACATTTGCCGCGCGCAGCAATTTCATTGCACGCGCCTGCGCGACATCTTCTGCCACACCATCTGCCATCATTGGCAACATCACATTTTCCAGCGCAGTAAAATCAGACAACAAATTATGTTTTTGATACACAAACCCAATCTTTTTTCTTCTAATTTTTGTTCGCGTATCTTCATCCATTTTCTGAACTGCACTGCCCCCAATTAAAATACTGCCCCCACTTGGTTTATCCAACAACCCAACACATTGCAACAGGGTTGATTTCCCAGACCCCGACGGCCCAACCATTGCGATAATTTCCCCACGATGCAAATCAAATCCACCCCCACGCAATATATGCAAAGGTTGTCCCCCTTCGATAAAAGTCTTTTTGATATCACGCACCGACATAACGACATCTGCACTTTGAATTTTTGATAAAGAACTTAAAATATCAGCCATTTATTAACATCCTTTACTCGTTTCTCAACACCTCTACCGGTTCTGTGTTTGCTGCCTTCCACGCAGGATACAATGTCGCCAAGAATGCCAGCAATATCGCAATCAAGGCAATTCCCACAACATCCATCCAAACTAATTTTGATGGCAATTCTGACAAATAATATAATTCCGCAGGAAACAAATCACGTCCTGTCAACCATTGAAAGAACTGACGAATTGGTTCTATATAAATCGCAACAACCACCCCCAATATTGTTCCAAAGAATGCACCGATTATACCAATACTTGTACCCGACAACATAAAAATCTTCATCATTGATTTTCGCGAAACCCCAAATGTTCGCAACACAGCAATATCTTTATTTTTATCTTTGACCAACATAACCAAAGACGAAACGATATTAAAGGCCGCCACAATCACAATCAACAGCAAGATTAGAAACATAACATTTGATTCCACCTGCAGCGCGCCAACAAATCCGCGATTCAAATCGCGCCAATCCCGCACAACAAAACCATCAGGCAACAATGTTGTCAACGATTCTACAACCGCAGTTGTATCTTCTGGATTTTCCAAGAACACATCAACATGCGTTGCGGCATTACCAATATTCAAATACTTTTGCGCTGTTTCCAGCGGCATAAATACATAACCAGAATCATACTCATACATACCCATAAAGAAAGAACTCATCACAGGGTAAGCCATAATTCTGGGCATTGAACCAAACGGTGTTGGTGTTGCTGCATTCGCAGAAACCAGCGATATTTTATCCCCCATCGAAACACGCAACGCACGCGTCAATGCGGCCCCTGCGACCAATTCGCCATCCTTGATATCTGTCAGTTTTTTTCCATAAATACGTGTTCCCGCCTGTGTTTTTGCCATCAAATCAGACATTCTGATACCGCGTATCATTGCCCCTGTATTATTACCATTCGCGGTTGCCATAACCTGCCCTTCAGCAATCGGCACAATCGCCACAGCATTTTTTTCCACCACCTTGTTTTGTTTCATTTTATCAATCAAGAAATCAAAATCAGAAATCGGTCCATCCTGATGATAAACAACAACATGTCCATTCATACCCACAATACGACTTAACAAAGTATCATGAAACCCGCCCATTACAGACATAACAACAATCAAGGTCGCCACACCCAACATAATCCCCAACAAAGATACCCAAGAAATCACCGAACCAAAACCGCGTTTTTTCGCACCCAGATATCTAAAAGCAATTTTTCTTTCCAGCCTTGAAAACATTTACACACCCTATTCTTCATCCAAGTAATCACGCAACGCATCACCAATCAGTTCATCTGCACCGGCAAAATCCCCATTTTGCGTATCAACAATTGAAATAACACGTGGCGACATAAAGACCACTAATTCTGCAAATGGCGACACCAATGTTTCTGGTGTTGTCACAAACGAATGCGTTGGTATACCAATAATTACATAATTATCACCAACAGTACTTGGAATATTAAACGAAGACAACTCTCCATTACTTGTACGCAAAACAATTTTTGCATCTATTTTTTTACGTCCCGCCATATCACCGTATGTTGCAGTCGCCCCAACAATCAAGTCTGTCTCCAAGCGTTCTTCTTTACTGCATTGACCGATATCAAATCGTGACTGCCAACCATTTGGTATTGCAAACGTTCCCTGCGATACCAGAACAACATTTGCCTGTTGCGACATAAATTCCTGCAGTGTTTTTGTATTAATCTCTGGCCCGACAACCAAAGTACGTCCCACCACCCCTGGGATAGACATTTTTATATTATTTTCACCAAATGCAGGCAACAAATTCATCCAAACAATTGGATTATCAGTTCTTGGATAAACGCGATAAACATCGATATCCCATGCCAACATATACTTTTTCCCTGCAATATCTGCAATTATTTTATCAACCTCGCGTTCTGTTTGATAATTACCTTCAAAAATCAAGGTCTTATCCTGCCAGTCGACCAACAGATTTCGCATATCCGCACCATGCATCGCATCCAATAACGCCATTATAATAGTTTCATTTTGCGGCATTTTTATCAACCACTTAGACTGATGTTTCAAATGAATTTCACCATTTTGCGCATCATAGTAATAATACACCCGTCCCATCTTTGTCATCAATTCAACCGCATCCGCCAACGAGCCTGCAGAAATAGTCCCTGTAATTTTTTCATATAACGGCTCATCTTCCACAACTGCAATATCTGTTCCATCCAGCAGTTTATCCAACGCACGCTTTACCGTCAGATTTTTAAATTCATAGTCCGACACCTGTAAATCAGGCAACGCGTCCCCTACCCCCAGCCGAACAACCTCAACCTTTTCTGCCGGCACAACAGAAACAACCGTTTGATTATCCCAGTCAACTTCGCATCTTCTTGGCAATTCTACCGAGAATCTGCGTGCCGTATCTGTTGTCAACGCAGCCTTTTTTGGAAAAATAGGCACTGAATTTTCATCAATAACCAATTCATCAACAACAGTAATATTATCAAACAACGGCTGTTGTACCTGTTGCTGACACGCAACCAACCCCATCATCACAAAAAGACCGAACAATAAAAACTTTATATTTTTCATTACTAATCCTTTTTCTAATTCATAGTATATTAAATATTCATAACTTTTTCAAATTCTTCCAACGTCATTTCATGAAATGGTTTTTGTGTTAGTGTTGCCAAACTTCTGACCTTTTCGAATTGTGCCGCCAATCTATTAATCAGCGCAACAATTTCAGGCGCAATATTTTTATTTTGCTCTAATAATCTACGCCCATACTCCAAGACATATTCCAGAACATCTGCTGCAAAATAACGTCCTACATAATTTTCCATTGCAATTCCGCCCTTTTGGACACAAATTGCAGACATCAACATAACAGTTTGATTATAGTAATTTGCCAATTTTATAAATCGTTGAACGGTTATCGCCATTCCATTATCCTTTCTCTCTTTTTTTTATATTATAAAAACTATTGCCACCAAAAGGCAATTAAATTATAATAGAAAACATGAGAATAAAAATACCTTTATTATTTTTTACATTAATATTAACTTCGTGCGCATCTGTCAATCGCGGCAACATTGATAACGCAACTATTTTAAACTGGGAGAATGAGGCCGTCACCACTGAACAATTTGTTCGCGACCATAAATCATGCCTTGGCATAACCCAGCAATCACACCAACCGCGTTCACGTTTTTCAAAATTAATTGCACCAAATCAATCTGGATTAATGCCCGACTGGGATGGTTTATGGGTGACATTCCAATCGAACGAATACCGCGACATTGGCCAGCGCAGTTTGCTGTCTGTTCCACGCAACGCGGCATCTAAACCAGTTGGCGCATATCGCAAATGTATGTTCAAACGTGGATATCTGCTTCGCGCGATGTAGCCGCAAAAAAACACCACCACACAACAATATTTATTTGTTCTTGATTTTTATTTACACATTCGTATAATAGCACTGTTTTAAAACGCCCTAATAGTCTAGTGGTAAAACACGTCCTTGGTAAGGACGAGTCGCAAGTCCGATTCTTGCTTAGGGCACCATCCGCTTTCGCTTACGCTACAGCGAGATTGGTTTCGCAGAAAGCAAACGAAGGTGTAGAGTTAGAGAAACGGATGTCACGCTGTAATGAACGTAGTGAATGAAAGCGGACTTCTGATGTTTTATGTGTATATTCTACAAAGTATAAATTTTCCAGAACATTTTTATGTTGGATGCACTAATGATTTAAAAAGACGCTTAAAAGAACATAATAACGGTAATTCTGTTCATACAAACAAATTTAAACCTTGGGATTTGCGTGGATATATTGCTTTTGACAACGAGGAAAAAGCACAAATTTTTGAAAAGTTTCTTAAGACTGGTAATGGCAGAATTTTTCAGAAAAAATATTTTTGATGATTGTTCCTGTTCTGATAATTTCTTCACAAAATTCTTGCCATTCGGATAAAATGGCTATATAAACTTCAACAGTTGCTTTGGATTCCATTGAGTTTTGGCTCTGGGGCACCACTCTCACCCCCCATCTTTATTTTTATGATAAGATTAAACAGAATCACGCAAGGTACACCCTCCCCCTTGCCTTACGGTAAAATTAATTATAATGATTTAGATAAAATCAATCCCGACAACGCAGTGTACACAAAGCACACAAGCCCCACCCCTTGCCTTGCGATAAAATTAAATAGAATGGTTTAGATAAAAGAAATTCGGGAATCGATGTGTACACAAGGTACATGAGATTCCCGAATTACTTTTAGATGAACCATTATATTTAATTTTATTCGATACAGCAGTTAACGGCGTTCCTAACCCAACTCTTTAACCGCCCCATTGCACTTTTTTCATCAGTTTTTTGAACAGGGGCAGAAATAGATACGGCTTTCTGAACTGCCTTTTTTGCAGGCTTCTGCACTTTTGAATCTTTGGATTCAGTGGTCAAAACCCCCATATTTAATCCCCAGAACATACAATACAGGCTATAAGACTGGTCAAACAGGTCGTATGCGGTCTGTTTATCACCGGCTGCCAATGCCTTGGTACCAACTTCAAACACACGCATAGCGGCCGCCAATAAATGTTTAGATATACACCAAACTTCCCCTTCATAGGCAGGAATAATCTTCAGCATTGCATTTTTACGCATTTCACGCACTTCGTTAATCAAGTCATAAAATTGATGCTTTCCTGTTTTTGCACCTGAAAACATCAGATGTTCTTCGATTGAAATCAAATTCATAATTGCGATTGTCAAATCCTGATCACTGGACAAATCCTTGGGATTAACTTTTTTCGCTGCATCTAATTTTTCAACAAATTCTTGAACTGATTCTATTTTTTTCATTTTTTCAACCCTTTTATTTAAAAACAAGAATTAAACAACAAACTTACCAACACCAGCACCACAACTGGCAAAACAACCTTTTCGAATGGAAAATGAGCATGACCACCATTTTTATTTTTCATCCATTGATACAATTTTGATGTCAAAATAAATATTATTGCACCACAGACAGTTCCGAACAAAACAGGGTCCATAACCAACACGCCACAAACAGATACAGGGTTATAATCCACAACCCCCAGATACACAAAACCAATCATCGCAACCGACAACAGCATTACAAGCACATCCCGTCCCCAAAAGTGCCACTTGCGTTTATCCATAAATTTCAAAGTCCAATACCCCAACAAAGCCAGCAAAGCACCAGCCCACAGCCCAACGATACTATCTGCCACCCCAAAGCGACGCGCCACATCCAATCCCGCCCCAATTGCAACCGTACACACCGCACATGCAGGATTTGCCAACACAGGTGCTGAATACAACATCATAAAGAATAAAGAAACTAAGCCTTTCATACCTTTCCCCTTATATAAAACCAATAATGATTATTAAAAATAATAAAAAAAAAGTCAACACACAAACACCAGACAAAAAAATAAAAACAGAATTAAGGTTGTTTTATTTATTTTAGTGTGCTATACATTACAGACAATTTATTGAAATTAGACAAAAAGACACAGGAATTAATTTAATATGAAGATAAAAAACCTAGCATTATCAACGCGCGAACGAATTTTACGCAATATGTTTGTTAAGAACTATAAACGTATGTGGCCATACGTAAAACCATATTGGTTTCGGGCTTTATTATCAATACTTGTTGCAATTCCGATTGGTTCTATGGATGCACTGATTGCATTGGCACTAAAGCCATATATGGATTTAGTTATGGTTGAAAAGTCATTAACTATGTCCTGGTATATACCTGTGGGCATATTATTATTCACCTGTGTCCAAGGTGGTCTAACGTATGCCGCTGGCTATCTAAACACATGGGTTGGAACAAAGATAACTAACCGCCTAAAATTTGACTTGTACAAAAAATTACTAACGTATGAAGCGGATTATTTCACCCACACAAAATCTGGTGATGTTATATTTATGTTTAACAACAATGCAGACAACGCGTGCAGTGGATTATTGAACAACCTAAAGTCATTTGTTCAGAAATTCTTTTCATCGATATCATTGATTGGTGTATTGTTTTACAATTCGTGGCAACTTGCATTGGTATGTTCATTTGTCTTGGTTTGTGCATTTTTACCAATGACAACATTAAAAAAGAGAATCCAAGACGTATTCAACAAATCTATATCTGCTGATTCTGCCATAATAACAACATATAACGAAACATTTTCTGGCACCCGCACAATCAGCGCATACAATCTTGAAAAATATCAACAAGAAAAATTCAAAGGCGTATTAAACAATGTCTTTAGTCTGCGTATGAAAATGCTAAAACGCACAAAATGGATAACCCCTGTTATGCATATTGTTTTATCTGCAGGCATTGGTTTAACAATATGGTTTGGTTCTGGTTTGATATTAAACGGCACAATAACCAGTGGAAACTTTGTATCATTTTTAACTGCACTAATTATGTTATACCAACCAATCAAGAGCATTGGCAACGACTACAACGCAATACTAATGTCATTCTTGGCAATCGAACGCATATTTGATATATTTAACAGAATACCTGCAATTATTGATTGCGAAAACGCATCGGACTTTAACAGCAACTTCAATAAAATTGAATTCAAGGATTTAACATTTGAATACGAACGTAATGTACCTGTCTTGCGCGACGTAAACCTGTCTGTAAATCGTGGTGAAACGATTGCGCTGATTGGCAATTCTGGTGGTGGCAAATCAACACTTGTGAATTTAATTCCACGTTTTTACGACACAACCCGCGGTGGAATATATGTTGATGGTGAAAACATACGCAACAATAAACTAAGTTCACTGCGCGAAAACATATCCGTTGTATTCCAAGACAACTTTTTATTCGGTGGTACAATTCGCGAAAATATTTTACTAGGCAACCAAAACGCAACACCTGAACAGGTTGATAACGCGGTAAAGATGGCATATCTGGACGACTTTATAAATTCACTAAAAGACGGTCTGGACACACAAATTGGTGAACGTGGCATAATGCTGTCTGGTGGGCAACGTCAACGTGTTGCGATTGCGCGCGCATTCTTAAAGAACGCCCCTATTCTGATTTTAGACGAAGCAACATCGGCACTGGACAATAAATCCGAAGCTATTGTTCAAAAGGCAATTGAAAACCTGATGAAAGACAAAACAGTATTTGTTATCGCACACAGACTATCGACAATACGAAACGCAACAAAAATCATCGTTATAAACGAAGGTCGCATAATCGAACAAGGCACCCACGACGAATTAATCAAGAACGAATGTGGCGCATACAAGACCCTGTACGATATGCAATTCAAGAGTTAACACATAATCCAAAGCCAATAAAAATGAACGAATACTTTGCAAATTTTCACAGACAACTAATCATATACAAACAGCGTTTTGGAAAAAATTACGCCAAAATCTCTTGGCATACACTGATGTATTTATTCAGAAATTGGTTTGGTGGCCAATATAAATTTCGTCGTTATGGCGATATTGTTAACATTGGTTTTCTTGCAAACGGTGGATTTGGAGACATTGTTTTATTCGGTGCATATCTGGACAAATTTATAAAGAAACTTGATTGCCCTTACAAAATCCATGTATTTACACAACAATCCATTACCAGTGTTAAAACATTATTCACAGCATACAAAACCAACACAGAAATACATTCTAGGCGTGATTTACGGAAAACACCCTTGGACTTATTGATTTCTTTTAACTTTCAATTTCCAGAAATTTATTTTTACAGACAAAAATACATTGAACAAAAATCCAAATTTTTACCATCTTACATTGATGCGACAAATAAATTCATAACCAAGTATTCATATTTATTTGAACCACACCAAATATTTAATCAGCAAATTTTACTAGATATAATTGGATTAAACCGGATAACGGGTATGGACCCAACATTAACCTTAGGCCTAACCCCAGACGATAAAATGAACATACTGCCACCATCGGGCAGTGCAGACATACTAAAAAAATTCGGCCTAGAATCGGGCAAATTCATTACATTTTCATACGATTTTGATGTATTAAATAATTCCAAGACATCAATTCGACTGTGGCCACATGAAAATCTACAAACACTAATAAAATTATTAAAAGCACATTACCCTGAATATAAAATAGTACAACTTGGCATAACCAGCATTGCAGATTTCACAGATATTGATTTGAATTTGGTTAACAAAACGTCCTTTACAGAATTCTTAGCAATTTTAAGCACTTCCAAGTTGCATTTTGATTCTGAGTGTGGTATGGTCCACCTACGTCACGCAATATGCGGAGAAAAATCCGTTGTATTGCATGGCCCAACATCAATATCAACCAAAGGCTACTCAGAAAACATAAACATCTGTTCAAATGTGTGTAAATGTGCATGCTGTGAATGGTTAATTGGTGGCGCATGGCAAGAACACTGTGCTAAATCAGACTCACCAATTCCTGCATGTATGCAATCTATTTTACCACAAGACGTTTTTGAAAAAATCAGTGGGGTTTTATAATGCAGGATTTTTTTAAGCAACTTGAAGAACGCACATTCAGATACAAAAACACTTATGCAAATTGTCCAAAATGGGCAATGACCCACTTGTTGATATGGAATTTTCGTGGTCTTTTCAAGAAATGGCGCACCCCAAAACAATCATCACACATTACATCCCGAAACAATCTAAACGGTATTCTATTTGATTTACAAGGTGGCATTGGCGACATAATTATTTCACTTAATTATCTGATTCAATTACATCAGAAATCAAATTGCGACATAAAGTTTTACCTAACCGTTCCCGACATTATGCATGACAACGCAAAATTGCTGATATCTAAATACGATATTTTTGAATTATACACCCCATCTAATACAACCGACATATTTATTGCCCACATAACACTTTGTCGTATTCCAAACATTACTTACATCAGTGCAAACGACCTTCAAAAGAAATCAGAATATCTGCACAATTGGTTGCAACACATTCTTTCGTTCAACAAACAATATCCAGAATACTTAAACAGTGGCACCATCAGTGATTATTTATGCACACAATACACCAAAACGAATGGTCGTAATCGTTTATCTATGGCTGACATAGACAATCTGGTTAATATAAACAGCATATATAACATTCCAACAGAATCAGACGCAGAAATTTTATCTAAGTACGGTCTTTGTGCGAACCAATACATCACTTTACAATGCGGCATTGGCGCACTAAGTGGCAACGGTTTATCGACACGCGAATGGCCGATTGACAGATACAACGAATTAATTAACTTAATACATCAACATGGTACACCCCTGCCCTTGGTACAGATTGGGAATGCCCCCGACCCACAAATGGACACTGACATTGATTTGCGTGGCAAGACATCATTTAATGAAATGCTGGTAATCTTAAAGAACGCAAAATTACACATTGGTGGCGAAAGTGGCTGTATACATATGCGTCATTTTATGGGTGCACGCCCATCGGTTGTAATATTTGGACCAACATCTATGGAATTTTATGCATACCCAGAAAACATAAACATATCATCTGATATATGTTCTGGATGCGAATGGCTGCACAACCACTGGCGCGAATGCTGCATAAAAACAGGCACAACAAAATCCGCCTGCTTACAAGACATAACCGCAACAAACGTAATGAATAAGATAAAAGAGGTTTTATAATGAAGAAACGTTTTTACAGAATAATGTCGCATATTTTTGGTGGTCACACCGGCAGAAAGTATTCTGAAAAATACCACAAATTAAAGGACAAAGAAACAGGTCCAATCAAAAGACGTTATTACAGAATGATGTCACACGTATTTGGCGGTCGCACTGGTCGCAAATACTCTGAAAAATATCACACACTGCGCAACAGAACAAAAAAAGTTGAAACTATAACTCAGGTCAGAACAGAAGTAAGAACAGAAATAAAGAATCAAATTATTCGCTATGATTCATCTGCCAAAGAAATTCTGTTAGTTGATACAGACAGTATTGGTGATTATATATTATTCAGAAACTTCCTTAGATTTATAAAACAAAGTAAAAAATATCACGATTACAAAATAACCTTATTAGGAACAACAACATATAAAAACTTTGCTGAATATCTAGATTCAGACATAATTGATAATTTTATTTTTGTTCCTGACAGGCCACAAAATTTATCTGATTCTGCACTTGAAGAACTCATAAAAAAACTTCATAACGAACAAGGATTAAAATATTTTTATGACACAATCATCTTTAATTCATTTAATTCTATGCCTAAACGTGGTGCGCACGAAAAAATAATTAAAAACATTATTCACAATCATCGTTCTATATTTGTTGCGTATCGTGTTCCCTGTCGCAATACAAATGATTTACTTGGATATGACTCCGTTGTTATTGGTGACGGTGATTTATTTGAATTCGACTTAAACAAATACTTTTTTGAACAAATTCTGGATATCGACATAAATCTGACGACGCCTTTTATTGAAAAGAACAAGGTCGCAATTGATATGCCATGGATAAAACAGCAAAAAAAAGAATACGTCGTTATAAATCCCTGTGGATACGATGCGTACAGAATGTGGCATAAAAATAATTGGGCTGAAATAATAAGATATATCAAAAATGAAAAAAAGCTTAACATTGTATTATGTTGTTCTTCTTCGGAACGCGAATATTGTGAAGACCTGTTAAAAAAATCAGGTGTCCAAGGTACTGTATTCGCAGGACTTCCTGTAAATCAATTGTTGCAAGTACTAAAACTAGCAAAATTATATATTGGACAAGACAGTGGCATATTCCACGTTGCGGCTGCATTAAACACACGCTCGCTATGTTTATCTGCTGGCAATGCTTATTTCAGATTTATGAATTATCCAAAGAACAGACCACATATAAAAATATTATTCCCAAGTGGGGTTGAACAATGGATACTTGATAATATGCATGAAAAACCAGGCGACGTCAGAAACGTTAATTGTTTTTACATAAATGAAATTAGAATTCCTGATGTAAAAAAAGAAATCGATAGTTTATTAGAAATAAAAACTGTCATTTTTATACACAGAAATCGCACAGAAAATACTGGTGACTTAACAATTTGTCCATACGACTATTACAAAGACTATTTTGATAACTATGCCGTACAAGTATACGATAACGAAGATATGGATTACTTGAAATTCAAACAGGCTGTATTTATTATTGGTGGCGGTGGTTTTATCGACCAAAACAATAATTGGAACACATGGATGAACAACCTTGCTAAAACCGGCAACCCTGTAATTGGATGGGGAATCGGACACAACAAACATAAAGACGGTAAAGAAACAAAAATCGCAAAATTAAATGAAAAAGATTTTACATTACTTGGCATTCGCGATTTTAATACAAAGTCTATTTATTTACCATGTGTTTCGTGTTTTCTTCCATTATTACAAAACACATACGAATCTAAACGCGAAATAGGTTGTATTTTTCACTATGAAAACAGCGACAATTCATTTACTGAACCTACAATCTATAACGATGCACCATTAACAGAAATCATAAAATTCATTGGTGAATCTGACATTATTATAACCAACACATATCACGTTATGTATTGGTCAACATTAATGAACAAAAAGGTAATTTTATACAAACCATTCAGCAATCGTTTTGATAACTTCAAATACAAACCAGTTGTATATTCAGGCAATTTGTCCAAAGACATAAAAAAAGCAAAATCTTATCCAAATGCTTTTGAAGAATGTACAAAGGCAAACGAAGATTTCTTTAAGAAAGTAAAAAAGATTATTGAAAACGCAAATTAAGTACAAACAAGGTGTTAAAATGTCATTAATTACATCATACATAAATAAATTCAAAAACGTACACGTTTTATGTGTTGGTGATATTATGCTGGACGAATTTGTCTATGGTTCTGTCAAACGCATCAGTCCAGAGGCACCCGTCCCTGTCTTTCAACCAAATAAAAAGAAAGAAATGCTTGGCGGGGCTGGCAATGTTGCTGCAAATTTATGCTCGTTGGGTTGCAAGACAACCTTTATGGGCATTGTTGGCAACGATATGCAAGGTCGTATGATTGCAACAAAACTATCTGAACTGGGTGCAACCGCGTGCTTAATCAAAATGGATAATTGGCCAACTATTATCAAGACCCGTTTAATATCTGGTTCTACACACCTGTTGCGTTCTGACCGCGAAGAAAAATTAGATATAGGGCAAGAAACATACGAAAAATTCATTTCCGATTTCAAGTTGCTTGTAAAGTCCGCAGATGTTGTATTATTATCAGACTACAACAAGGGTGTTTTGAACGAAAAAACCACCCCGGAACTAATCAAAATATGCAATCAATTAAACAAGCCTGTAATCATTGACCCCAAGGGTACACATTACGAAAAATACTTTGGCGCAACATTGGTAAAACCAAACCTCAAAGAATTCAGCGAAGCCACTGGTATGACCTTTGACCCGCTTTCGCCCAACTTTCACAAGAACGTTGCAGATGGTGCAAAAAAATTATTTGCAAGCCATCACATAGATAATCTAATTGTCACATTATCTGAAAACGGTATGTTATATGTATCTACGCAAGCCCCATCAGATATCTTGCAAATTCCAACAGTTGCCAAAGAAGTCTATGATGTATCTGGTGCTGGCGACACTTCGATGGCGACCCTTGGTGCGGCAATTGGTGCAAAAATGCCAATCAAAGATGCAATGAAACTGGCGAACAATGCATCTGGTATTGTTGTTGGAAAACTTGGCACTGCAACGGTCAGCGCGAACGAATTAAAAGAATCTGTATCAATGAACAAATCTGACGATGATTGGCAACAAAAGCGCAAAATCATCACAGCATCTCAGGCAAAACAAATTGCTAACAACCTGCGCGCATCTGGCAAGACCATTGGTTTTACAAATGGTTGCTTTGACTGTTGCCATTTGGGACACCTGTATTCATTTATTCAGGCCAAGCAAAACTGTGATACATTGTTTATTGGTATGAATTCTGATGCATCTGTCAAACGAAACAAGGGCCCAGAACGTCCAATCCAAGACGAAAAAACACGTGCATTATTACTTGCGTCATTGGAAATGGTCGATTATGTCATTGTATTTGATGACGATACTGCCCTGCCCTTGATTGATGAAATTCGTCCTGATGTTATTGCCAAAGAAGGCTATAAAATTGAAAACTGGCCCGAAGCCAAACGTGTTATTGAATATGGTGGACGCGCAATCGAATTAAAGCGTCTTGACGGCTATTCAACCAGCAAGTTATTTCAAAAGATAAGAGGTTAACAAAAATGAAATACTATATCGAAAGCCAATTTGAACAATTATCAAATCAATTACTTCAATTAAAAGCAAATTCACAAACTGTTGTAAAAATTGCAGATATGTGCATTGATGCGCTGCGCAAGGACCGCAAAGTAATCTGGTGCGGCAATGGTGGTTCTGCTGCACAAAGTCAACATTTGGCGGCTGAATTGGTTGGACGTTATAAACTGGACAGACCTGCAATGAATTCGATATCATTAACTGTCGACACATCAAACTTGACTGCGATTGGCAACGACTATGGATACGATGTTGTCTTTGCCCGACAATTACAGGGTGTTGGTCAATCTGGCGACGTATTAATTGGCTTGTCAACATCTGGCAATTCCAAGAATGTAATCAGTGCTTTTGAAATGGCGAAACAAAAGGGTATCAAGACAGTTGCATTGGTTGGCGCACGCGGTGGCAAAATGCGTGATATGGCAGACGTATCATTATGCGTACCCGCGGACACATCTGCGCACATTCAAGAAATGCATATTACAGTTGGACACTTAATTTGTGATTTAATCGAACGGTCATTCTATGGAAAATAAAGCACTTTTTCTTGACCGGGATGGCACAATAAACATAGATTACGGCTATGTTGGTACCATTGATAGATTTGAATTCATCGATGGTATTTTTGATTTTTGCCATACGGCACAAACACTGGGATACAAGATAATAGTAATAACAAATCAATCTGGCATTTCACGTGGCTATTATACAGTTCAAGACTATGAAATTGTCACTAAATATATGTGCAACGAATTCAAGAAACGTGGTATCCAGATTACAGATGTTTTATATTGTCCTGATTTATCTGGTCCCAATCGCAAACCTGCACCTGGGATGTTTATCACTGCCCGCAACAAGCACAATATAAATATGTCAAAATCTGTATCTGTTGGTGACAAAGAACGCGATATTGCCGCTGCACGAAGTGCCGGTGTATTAAGGAATTTTTTATTTCGAAACAACTACTATGAATTATCGAGGATGCTATGATAATAGTCACAGGGGGCGCTGGTTTCATTGGTTCTAATATTTTAGCAGGTCTTGAAACCGCAGGCTATCACGATATAGTTATTGTTAACACTATGTCCAACGATGAACGCTGGAAGAATGTTGCAAAGCGCGAATTGGCACACATTGTATTACCTGACCAAATGCCAGATTTTCTTGAAAAACACAAATCTGAAATTGATGCAATCATACATATGGGTGCAATTTCTGCAACGACTGAAACAGATGTAGATTTAATCGTCAAGACAAACCAGCAATTAAGTTGGTATTTATGGGAATTCTGTCGCGACAATAACATACGTTTTATTTATGCTTCATCTGCTGCGACATACGGTGATGGTTCGAATGGCTTTGATGACAATGATGATTTAGAATACCTAAACAAACTGCGTCCACTAAATGCATACGGTTGGTCCAAAGTATTTTTTGACCGCAAGGTTGCACGTGAAATTGCAGAACACCGCCCCACCCCACCACAACACGTTGGCTTAAAGTTCTTTAATGTATACGGTCCCAACGAATACCACAAAGGCGGCCAAAAAAGTGTTGTTGCGCACATATTCCCTGTTGTCAAGGCAAACGAAGAAGTCAAATTATTCAAATCATACAACCCCGATTACCAAGACGGTGAACAATTACGTGATTTTGTATGGGTTGGTGATATTGTTGATGTTATTTTGTGGATGCTAGAACACCCGAACATATCTGGTTTATTTAACGTTGGTTCTGGCATTGCGCGCTCTTTTTACGATTTGGCACGCGCAACATGGGACGCAATGGGAATGACACCAAAGATTGGCTTCAAAGAAATGCCTGAACAACTTCGTGGTAAATATCAATATTATACTTGTGCGAATCTGGACAAATTGCGTTCTGTTGGTTATACTAAACCTATGACCACACTGGAAGACGGTATAAAACAATATGTCCAAAACTATCTGAACCAAGAAGATATGTACCTATGAAAACCATATTAAGCACAATAAAGAAATACAAAATATTACTGATAATACTTGTCATATTATCATTGGTCTGCGCATACATTTTTTCACCAAATAAAAACTTTCCATCTGACACTGGTGAATACCGACCTGTTATATTGGGCGACACTATTGAATTTACCCAAGATGGCAACAGTGACCTGTATGTATCCAAAAATCTTGGTTGGGGGGACCAAGAACCAATATACCGTTGCACTGTTGAACCAGACATATATATGAAATTATACGTAAACAACGACGACCAAGCGGTTAAATTAAATGTACTTGCGGCTGGTTCATTTCCTGAACCCTATAAATCACAAGAAGTAAAAGTATACGCAAACGAAACACTTATTGCGACATGGATTGTATCAGAACAGCAATGGCACACCGCAACAATTCCTGCGAAACTGATAAAAGACCATCAACTTGACATACATTTTAACATTGCACATCCCTTTACACCTGATGGTGACACACGAAAACTTGGAATGATTGTCAGCGAAATAAAATTAGACAAGATTTACGGTCTTGAAACCCAGAAACAAATAAAAAATTGGTTGTACAAACATATAAAAAAAATTATCGGCGAATTAACCCCCGAAGAAAAACAAGCCCTAACAGAACCAGTACAACCAACACCAGCAAATTAAATCCCCCAAAAAAAGATGGGGGAATTTTTCTATCGTGCCCCATTAACAAACACAAAACGGAACATATACCCACTTGCCAACGCACCTTCATATTTTACAGAAAATTTCTGTCCAACAGACACTGGCACAAAGACCCCAAAATCAATTCCTGAATTTTCAACACGAATCTGATTTCTCATACCTGTGATTTCATTTGTTATACCGTATGCTTTTCCTGCAACTGTTGTTTGTCCTCTCAGAAACACGTATCCATCAGCAGGTGCAGTATATTGTGTTCCACTGGCCCCCAATGTTAAATCTATATAACTATCACTTGGCATTGATTGATGTGCAATAAAGTCCTTATCGCCATAACCAACCGCATGAAACGAATTTTTTGTACGAACAGATGTTATCACACCGCTGTTATTAGCCGACCATACACCTACAATCGCCCAGTTATTATCACTGCCTGCCACATTATAATTTATATTACGCACTTCATCATAAGAATACGTCAGATAATTTATAACCCCATCACGTCTTAACAACAATGGTTTTGAATCACCTTGTAAATTTCTGGTTGTTATCAAAACATTTTCTGTTGTAAATTCTGTATTTTTTAATGTTCCATCTGTATTTCTACCATTTGGTATCAATCCCTTGACCCCAGGCAATGCAAATATTGATGCCCCTATATAACCAAAACCATTAAAGACCTGTTTTATTTCTGTAAAACCAGCTGTTGTTTCTATTGCGATACAAACTGGTAAAGAAATATTATTTTCGCTCCAAGTATTTCCTGAATTATCAGTATATTTTATAACATTATTTTCTGTATCATACCAGACTGCAACATCAACTTGTACAGTTGGTGCGCTTGGACCAGAAAAACAGTATTTATCATCAACGCACCGCAACACACCATCACTATAAAACAAAACAGTTGTTCTGTTTGCAAGTGCCCTGATTTCAACATCAGACGACACAACAATTGTATTAAATTTATTTATACCATTTGGTACATAAACTTTACTGCCTGATTTCAATATTAGATTTCCATTATTCAAATCTATTTTTATATCTTGTGGTATAAAAGTCAGACAATTTGTAATTGCCGACACAGCATTATCACGTGTAAGAACCCCACCATTTTTTATAATTTTATTCAAATAATCCAACCTGCCTATTAAAGCATTCACAAAATTATTATCAGCAAGTTCTTTACATTGTCCAACAAACGCACTTAATTCATCATAGATGTCCTTCAAAGTCTCCATCAAATAATTCATATCTTGATTTAGCAATTCTGGCTCTATCTTTGCCAACGGCTGATAATCGACCACACGTGACAACGACAACTTTCGTGAAATAACAATACTATCTGTTGGCAGTGGCGCAATTTCAAAGACAACCTTGCCCCCCATATATGGAATATCAGAACCATCACCTGCAGATACTCTAACAATTGTATAACCTGTTGCTGGCTTATTATTTTTCAAGACCACCACATTATTATTTTCATAAAATGGGAATCTAAAATCAAATTCTGTAATTTCTCCATTTCCCATATATGATACTTTATTCATTTTACACTCCTTTTGTTGTAATAAAAAAGCCCACAAAAACTGTGGGCAAAAAAAAAGAACAGACGATAAACACCATCTGCTCAAGTGTGTGCATTATATCACAAAACAAAGAAAAAATCAATTGCAATTTATAATATATTATTGACTTTAATCAATGCGTTTTATAATATATCAGGCATAAAAATTCAACAAATCAAACACAGGTATAAAAATGGTATTTTCATCAGCATTATTCCTTGCACTTTTTTTACCAACAACGCTTGGCTTATACTTTCTTGCCCAGGAAAAATTGCGCAATTACGTTCTATTGTTTGCAAGTTTGTTTTTTTACGCATGGGGTGAACCACGCGCATTATTTGTAATGCTTGGTCTTATTGTTATATCGTGGTTGATTGGATTACTTTTGGACAAAACAGACGGCACAAAAAGAAAATACTGGTTGATTCTTGGTATAATTGCAAATCTATCTGCATTATTCTTTTTCAAATATTGGATGTTTTTCCTAGGCAACACCAACCTTGTACTCGAGAGTCTAAATTTTGCCCCTGTCACAATACCACAAATTGCATTGCCTATTGGGATATCATTTTATGTATTTCAAATTATTTCTTATCTAATTGATGTTTATCGCAAAGAAGTCCCTGCACAAAAAAGCCTTAGTACACTTGCAACATACGTATCATTATTCCCACAATTAATTGCTGGACCTATTGTAAGATACAAAACAATCGAAGAAGACCTGCACAACCGGAAAATAAATTTCGATAATATTTTCATTGGTGTACGACGTTTTGTTATTGGTCTGGCAAAAAAAGTCTTAATTGCAGACCAAATGGCATATATTGCCGACCAAGTCTTTGGTGCAAGTGTTTCATCAATACCTTGGTTATTTGCATGGATTGGTATAATTGCATATACCTTGCAAATCTTTTTTGATTTCAGTGCATATTCAGACATGGCTATTGGTCTGGGGCGCATATTTAACTTCAGATTTCTTGAAAACTTCAATTATCCCTATTGCGCAAAAAGCATCAAGGATTTCTGGCGCAGATGGCACATATCGCTATCATCATGGTTTCGTGATTATTTATACATTCCACTTGGCGGAAACAGGAAAGGCAAATGGCGCACTTACTTAAACTTGTACATTGTATTTGGATTATGTGGCTGGTGGCATGGTGCAACATGGGGATTTATTGTCTGGGGGTTATATCATGGTACCTGGTTGGTACTTGAACGTGGCAAATGGGGCAAGGCCTTGGACAAAATCAGTCAATGGAACATATCAAACCTAAAAATAGGCAGTATACTTTCTAATCTTTACACCTGGTTAATTGTTATGATTGGTTGGGTATTTTTCCGCGCAGACACCCTATCTTATGCCACAGACTACCTCAAGATAATGTTTACAGGTAATCCAAATGCCCCGACAAACAGTTTTTACACTGCGACTAACTTTATAACATACAGCAATTTGCTAATAATGATACTTGGTATTATTTTATCATATCCAATATTTAGCAACAAATACGACAAATTCCGTTATTCTAAACAAGAAATTATTTTATTGATAATATTGTTCATAACGGCATACGTATTTGCAATGACATCAACCTTTTCACCGTTTATATATTTCAGATTCTAACCAAGGATTAATAAAATGAATAAAAAATATAATAAATTTTTTGTTGGAATAATCTTTGCACTACTTGCATTACCAATGACATATTTTATTGGAATTTCCGAAACAACCACAACCGCTGGCACAGAATCAATAACACCAATCCCCAGCATCCAAGAAAAATCTTTTCAAGATAAAAAATTTCAACCATTATTTGAATCATGGTGGAATTCACATTTTGCATTCAGAAAAACAATGTTAAAAACCAAAAACACAATTTACGATTGGGCAAACTTTGGTAAAATACACAGCGGTTCACAACAAACAATAATCCAAGGAAAAGAAAACATTATTTATCAAAAAGTATATTTTAATTCATTCAAAAAAAATTGTTCTCATATTCCAGACAATCTAAAAAAATTAAAAGACCTAAAAAATATTTTAGCAAAAAAGAATATTGAATTATTTGTAATCTTGGCACCAAACAAAGCCGTCACATATCCTGAATTAATTCCCCTTCGCTACAAATATTTTCTGGGCGATGAATGTAAATATTATGACAAACTTGAACAAAGAATCACAGAATATGGTATTCCTGTATACAATGCACAAAAATTAATGCACGACATTCGTAAAAACGAAGACATTGAACCCTTTAATAAAACTGGAACACACTGGAATTTTTATGGCGCCGGTCGCACTGTCCAAGAAAGCGCAAAACACTTTAATTGGGGCGATATAAAAATCAAAGAAATACAAACACAAACCACACCATACTTTACGGAACGTGACTTTGGTAATTTATTAAACCTTTGGTACAAATACTATCCAAACCAAACATTTTATAAACCAATATTTGATAAGGTATCACCACTATCAGACACAATAACAATTATCAGTAATTCATTCGGAAACGAATACAAGAAAATGTTTATTGATGCCGGATTATCAAACGGAAAATTAAATCACTACGAAAACAAGCCATTAACATCAGAAAATATACCACTAATTCTAAAATCCAATAAAATAATTTTAATATACACAGACGATGCACTCATAACAGCGAACGATCAATTCTACAAAAAAATTGATTTCTTATTAAATAATATTCAATATATAACTAATTACAAATTTTCTGATAAAAAACGTCCAAACAATTTATACACCTCTGGTCTAAGCAATCCTGAATCGTGGGGCGCGTGGTCTAATTCTGACACAGTCGAAATTACATTAACAAATATGCCAAATAAAAATTTGATTATACGATTTGACACACGTGGTTTTCTTGAAAAACAACGCGACTATCAAAATGCTAAAGTATACATCAATAACAAATACATCACCAAATGGCAATACAAACGTGGCAAACCACTGCCTAATACAGTCCTTGAAGTATCTGCGAAACAAATTAAAAATGGTGAAATAAAAATAAGACTTGAAATTGAAAACCCTGTTTCACCAAAAGAAATCGGACACAACAACGACGGACGAAAACTTGCAATTGGTTTTCACACATTAACAGTCGAAGAAAAATAATTTATACAACATAAAACCCAAATCACCCTGTGGCTTGTCCACAGGACTTAAATTATAAATTCATATTTAATTCTTTCCTATGTATTACCACAGCTATTTTATCCACCACAACTATACAAAAATTACCCCCCCGAATAAATCGGGGTTGAATTTTGATACCAGCGCACAAAGTATTTTTCCACACGCACCCCGCAGAAATCCACCACTTTCATTTGTTTTGTAATAGTTGATGTCTAGTATATGTAAAATTGTCCATAAGCGTTAATCAGATTAAATACAAAATTCACTAAAAACTTCCCTAAAAATATGATATAATACTCATGACACAGGCGACTGTGTTGGGGCGTAAGAACCTCGAAATTTGTGGTGTCCGTGGGGACAAAAAATACCTCCAACAAATTGGTTGGAGGGACGCGAATATATTGAATAAGCGCGCTATTTTCCACAAGTTATAGTTCTTAACCTCCAACCGTCCGCTTATGTGACGGTTATTTTATAACAAAAGGAATACAAATATGCGATTAACATTTGGGATTTTAATGTCGCTGATGGTGGGGACGGCGCATGCAAATGCAGACTTGACCGAGGCGATTGAAAACGTCCGCACAACGTGTGGAAATATCAGTGCAGAACTGACAGACATGAAAAAAATGGCGGGTATAACAACGGCGGTGACGGGCGTCGGTACGGTTACCGGTGGTGTTGCACTGGGCACAGGACTTGCCAAGGCAAATGTTGATAAAGAAATAGAAGAATTAGAAGCCCAAATCGCAGAATTAAAAAAATCCCGTTCGGGTGTTCCAGTTGAAAAATTGGAAATTGCAAACCAAAACGAATTCAATCAATCCCTGGATGATTTTGTTCATACATATTCTGCGGAACTGCAACAAAAGGCCGCCGAATTATCCGCCGCAGAAAAGAAATCAAAACAACTGGGCAATGTTCGTACGGGAACAATGGCGGCCGCAACAGCAACAAATATCGCAGGTGCGGTTATGTCTGGTACAAATAAGGTCAAAGGCGATTTGAAACAACAAATTGATGAATGCTTGGCATCTGTAAAAACATTATCAAATGTCCGTATGCAGGCACGCATAGACGGCAGTGCAAACGATACCGATTTAGCACGTGCGGAAAATATCATTCGTGCATGCGATGCTTGGAGCACGGTTGATGTCAGTTCAATCAATAAACGTTCAACAGGCGCAACAGTATCATCTGGTATTGGTGCGGGGTTGGGTCTGGCCGGCACAATAACATCTGCATCGGCAAATTCCAACAGTGTTCGTGACGGCGATGCCGACAAAGAAAAGAAATTAAACACTGCGGCAAATGTGTTGGCCGGTGGCACAACAGCGGCAAGTTTGTCCGCAACAATATTTAACGCAACACAAATAAGTGCAATTAAACGTGCGGCAACGGTTGCCGATGAATGCGAGGGGGCGCTGAAATAAAATGAAGAAAAGTTTAATATTTGCAGGGGCAATATTTTTAACGTCCGGTCTTGCGATTGCCAAGACGATTGATTTTGACACATCGATAAAATGGAATTCAAATGTTGTGGAACGGGCATTAAATAAATCTGGATTCCTGTGGTCATCTGATGTGCATTGGGATGTGCGTGTGACCCATGAACGTATATTGGCTGAATTATTAAAAATGGAATCTTTTTCCGTTCGTGATGCGACACGTGTATGTTTGGACAAATGTAATATGTCGGACTTTCTGAAAAATGGTCGTGGCGCATCGGGCAAAAAATGCCCCGAATTATGCAGTGGCTTTGTTGATACGCTGGTTAGTGTGAATAATGAGTATGCAAAACCCATTGACTTTGACACACAAATAAAGTGGGATACAAATGCTATTAAACAGGCGTTGAATGATACTGGGTTTAAACCCAATTCCAGTGTGTCTTTCGTGCATGATAGAATACTTGATGCATTGTCAGCCCTGGATAAATTTTCGGGACGCCAGGCTGTAGAAGTCTGTATGAGAGAATGTAACAAGTCGGATATGTTAAAAGAAGGAAGAGGTAAAAGTGGCAAGAAATGTCCACAGTTGTGTGAAGAATTTGCGGGTTCGTTGGTGTTAGCAGAAAATAAAGCAAATAATGCTTTGTTGACTGGGAATACTGAAAGACAAGTCACTGATTATACGGTGCACTTTAGTCCACAAAGTGCTGCATATATTACCGGTACGACCCCTATTGAACACTCTGTAATTATTACTTTTAAGGACGAAGAGCATAATTCTGAGGATTTTTGTAGGATATTGACAGATGATGCATTTAAGCGTGGTTTAAAATACCCTATGGAGTGTGCTGGTGACTGTAACCTGATCGGAAACGATATAATCAAGATTCATGGTAGTGTGGGCACTTTATACTATGAAGTTGATGATTTTTGTGATAGTTGGTATGGTAGATCAGGTAGAATTGCCTGGCGCGTTCATTTTGACGGTACTATGGAAAAACTAAAAACACGATAGCATTTGCTATATTTTGAAATTAAACAACAAAAAGGAAAATACTATGTTAAACAAGGAGTCATACAATGAACAAAAATGATTTAGAAAATTTAGTAGAAGATTACGGTTATTTTGATGCGTTTCCCGACGGTGCACTCGCAGGTCGTGCATCACAGACGGTTGAATACATGGCCATCCTGCCCAAGTGGGGAAAAAAACAGGCCCTGATTGACGGTGCGGCACGTGTGGGTGTTTTATTACAAACCGCACGCAAACGATTCCCGGACGGCAAAACGCACGAATGCCTAACATTTCCAACGGCATATCAGCAGAAATTCAAACAACAAATTCGTGATGTTGTAAAAGCACGTGAAAAATAACCCCACCGCCCACACGGGCGGTTTTTTCTATATCATCCCGCCGCCCGACCAAAGGATTATGATTTAGCAGCGCTGAGGAATTTGTCCGCATGAGCTACGCAGAAATCCGCCACTTTCATTTGTTTTGTAATAGTTGATGTCTAGTATATGTAAAATTGTCCATAAGCGTTAATCATATTAAATA
>JAFQTD010000018.1 GCA_017409215.1 Alphaproteobacteria bacterium | reverse complement strand
GCACTGATTGAAAATTCAAAACTGTTGGTATCAGGTGTGGTGGTCAGGGTAAATTCTGGACCTTTATCAATTTTCCGCACCAATGTATTCACTGCCTGGATTGTTGCAACCGTATCGGCAGCGTGTAATGTGGCGAATTCGCCGTTGCCGTAATCGGTTGTTTTTTCACCATTCAGAATTTCATTTGCAACATCAACCGCCGTCAGCAGGTATTTCATATTCGCAATCGTTTTTACATCGTTCAGTGCGGGATTGTACGGAACAGTTATGTCCCATTTATGTTCTATCATTTTGTGCACATATTCTATGTTCGCAATTTGCGCAGCATTTGCACCAAATATGCACAACACACCAAGAATTAGAGACACTATCTTTTTCATATCGATTCCTTTGGAAGAATTATTCTGCACTGGGTAATGGTGCGGTTGGTACGGTTGTTGCGCCTGTAAAATTCATTGTGCCGGAAACGGTATAAGTCCCTGCCATTGTTTGGGTCGCGGTTGCCGATGTGTCGACCTTGGTTGAAACAGAATCGGCGATTTGGTTTGCAACCTGTTGTTGAACATATGCGGTTGATGGGATAGACGCCATTACTGGCAATGCCATAAACGCAGATATTAATGCAAAAACAAAATTCTTTCCCACGCAATCCTCCTGTGAAACAAAAAACCACCGAATTCTTCAGGTGGTTGGAGGTTCGAAACTATAAGCAGCTATAGTGGGTTTATTCAATATATTCACCGCCCTCCAACCAATGGTTGGAGATTTCTATTCGATATTACGAATAACTGCTTTCGGGTTTCGACACCCCATCATGATAAAATCATCATGACGTAGGTATTATAATCTATTTTAAAAATTAAAATCAACAACTATATATCTTCGTTGTGTTGGGGGACTTTTTTCGGTAATGCCATTGGATGACAAGGATTTTTAAGTTTTAAGATAAAAAATTGCTTATATAGATTATGTCCCTGCGGGGCAATGGATACCTGCCTGGAATCACCCACAAAAATTTACAATTTTTGCGGGGCCCGATGCGCGGGTATGACGAGGGTGTGAATGCGGGCTATGTGCGGGTATGACGAAAAGAAAAACGGGGTCTGATGTGCAGGTATGATGAAAGTTTTTTAATTTTTCTCTATAAAAAAATCCCCCGATTTTGGGGGATTTTGTTTTTAGTTCTTGCGTGGGTATTTAACCGCAGCCTGTGCCGCCGCAAGACGTGCAATTGGCACGCGGAACGGTGAACAAGATACAGAATTAAATCCACACTGATGGAAGAACGCAATTGATTCTGGGTCGCCACCATGTTCGCCACATACACCCAAGTGAATGTGTTCGCCCTTGGTATCACGCGCCTTTTTAACCGCGTCTTTTATCAGCAAGCCGACACCCAATTGGTCAACAGATGCAAATGGGTCTGCGACATATACACCGCGTGCACGATATTCGTCCAAGATTTTTGCAGTGTCGTCACGTGACATACCCAATGTTGTCTGGGTCAGGTCGTTTGTACCAAATTCAAAGAATTCGCAACTTTCTGCAATTTCGTTTGCCAATACCGCAGCGCGTGGCAATTCAATCATTGAACCAACTGTGTATTCAACAGATTCGCCTGTTTCGGCAAACAATGACTGTGCAGTCGCATCGATAACCGCCTTGACAATGTCAACTTCTTTCTTGGAACCAACCAAAGGCACTTCGATTTCTGGATAAACCTGAACACCTGCCTTTTTAACTTCCAATGCAGCAGACAAAATCGCACGTGTTTGCATTTCGCAGATTTCTGGGTATGTAATCGCCAAGCGGCAACCACGATGACCCAACATTGGGTTCTGTTCGTGCAGTTGTTCTGCGCGCTGTTTAATAAATTCAACAGGTTTACCAATGTGCACCGCCAATTCTTCGATTTCTGCATCTGTGTGTGGCAAGAATTCGTGTAGTGGTGGGTCAATCAAACGGATTGTGACCGGCAGACCATCCATAATCTTGAACAATTCTACGAAGTCAGCCTTTTGATATGGCAATAATTTCGCCAAGGCTGCACGACGACCGGCTTCGTCTTCGGCCAAAATCATTTCGCGCATATCTTGGATACGTGATGGGTCAAAGAACATATGTTCTGTACGCGCCAAACCGATACCTTCGGCACCAAAGTCGCGTGCCTGTTTTGCGTCTTTTGGTGTTTCAGCATTTGCCTTGACAGTCAATGTTTTAATCTGGTCAACCCATTCCATCAATGTGCCGAAATTACCAGTTAATTCAACAGATACTGTTGGGATTTTGCCTTCGATAATCTGGCCCTTGGCACCGTCAATAGATACCCAATCGCCTTCGTTAATAACAACACCAGATGTTGTTTTCAAGGTCTTGGATTCATAGTCAATCTTGATATCAGGCGAACCAGATACGCATGGTGTACCCATTCCGCGTGCAACCACCGCCGCGTGTGAAGTCATACCGCCACGTGCAGTGATAACACCCTGGGCCGCGTTCATTCCAGCGATATCTTCTGGGGATGTTTCGATACGGATTAACATTACCTTTTTACCCTCAGCCGCCCAACGTTCTGCATCTTCGGCATTAAATACAGCCTGACCAACAGCCGCACCAGGTGATGCAGGCAAACCTGTGGCAATAACTTTCTTTTCAGCCTTTGGATCCAACATTGGATGCAACAAGTGGTCCAGTTGGTCTGCGCCAACACGCAGGATTGCCTCTTCCTTGGTCAACAAGCCTTCGGCAACCATTTCAACCGCCATACGGACAGCAGCCGCCGCAGTACGTTTACCATTACGGCACTGCAACATCCACAATTTGCCATGTTCAATTGTGAATTCCATATCCTGCATATCTTTGTAATGCTGTTCCAGTTTTTCACGAACATCACACAATTCTGCATAGACAGATGGCATTGCTTCTTCCAAAGACAGACGGCCGGAGTCATCCTTGCTCATCGGTTGTGGGGTGCGAATACCCGCAACAACGTCTTCACCCTGGGCATTAATCAGGTATTCACCATAATATTTGTTTTCACCAGTGGCTGGGTCGCGACTGAAGCATACACCAGTGGCACTGTCGTCACCAGAATTACCAAATACCATTGCCTGAACATTTACAGCAGTACCCCAATCAGCAGGTATATTATTCAATTTGCGATATGTAATCGCCTTTTTAGACATCCACGAGCCAAACACAGCCCCAATTCCCATTTCCAATTGTTTCCATGGGTCTTGTGGGAAAACCTTGCCAATTTTAACACCGATTTCTTTGAACTTTTCAACCAAGTCTTTTAAATCATCAGCGGTTAATTCGGTATCTAGTTTATAACCTTTGTCTTCTTTCATACGTTCCAATGTGTGTTCAAACAAATCAATGTCTGCACCCATAACAACTTCGCTGAACATCATAATAAAACGACGGTATGAATCGTATGCAAAACGTTCGTTGCCTGAAATTTTTGCCAATGCCTGAACGGTTTCATCATTCAACCCCAGATTCAATACTGTGTCCATCATACCAGGCATTGATACGCGCGCCCCAGAACGGACAGATACCAATAATGGATTTTCTGTGTCTGCAAATTTCTTGCCCATAATTGATTCAACATGCGCAATCCCAGAACGTACCTGGTCCATCAAGTCAGCAGGATATGTCTGATTGTTGTCATAATAATATTTACAAACGTCAGTTGTGACTGTAAAACCCGCAGGAACAGGCAAGCCAACCAAGTTCATTTCGGCCAAATTTGCACCTTTGCCACCCAGCAGATTTTTCATATCTGCCTGACCTTCGGCCTGACCATTACCAAAGGTGTATACCCATTTATTGCTCATTAGTTCTCCTTTTAATATAGAGTTAAAAATGCTAAAAGATTGTGGGGCATGAAAGGCATAATTGCAAGAAAAAAATCGGCACACACACCGATTTTTTACATTGTGCAAGCACACGCAATCGAAAATAGTTTGGATTGTGCCGAATCACTGCGCGAATTTATCACAATCGGGGCACGCGCACCCATTATCACACCACCAAATATCCAATCACTAAATTGAACCATTGCTTTTAAGGTGTTGTTGCCCGCTTCGATATTATCAAATAACAAAATGTTTGCGTTGCCCGCGACAGGGTCGGAAATACCCTTGGCAGCGGCGGCGGCAATGGATACAGCAACATCAAATGCCATCGGACCAGACACAACACAATTTGAAAATTCACCACGCAGATTCATTTCATGTAAAGCCGCAGCATCAACCGTTGCCTGCATCGCAGGATTTAATGTTTCAACCGCACATAATGGCGCAACCAGTGGCATTTCATAGCCCATACTGCGCGCGAACAAAACTGCATTATTTATTAAATTTACCTTGGTCGGTAAATCAGGATACATAACCATTGCGCAGTCAGTTAGAAACAATCTGCGATTGCGTGATGGTGAATACAACACAGAAACATGCGACAATATGCCATCACCACGAATGCCTGTTTCGCGATTTAACACAGCGCGCAAAATATCAGCAGTGTGAATTAGACCCTTCATCAAAATATTGGCGCGACCATCGCGAACCAGCGATACCGCCATCTGGGCAGATGACAATTCATCCGCACAATGAATAATTTCAAAAGCAGATATATCAATATTATTTTTCTGGGCAATTGATTTTATTTCATTTTCATCGCCGCATAATATGGCACGCGCAAACCCCAGACCGTATGCGGTTGACAATGATTGTAATGCCGCCGCATCAATCGCAGATGCCAGCGCAACCGTACGCATCCGATTGGGCCGCATAGATTTTAGCAAAGATTCAAATTCTGGTGTTATCATTATGTACAAGACTCACCTGGGACACATTGAGATGGTTGTTCTTCAATATCAGGAAGTGACACAACAATTTTACACTCGCCATTATAGACCTGATAACCAGCAGGACATGTTTTACATCCACCAGTCGATGTACGTATTTGGTCTTCACCGCATTTTGGCAGGCAGGCACTGCCCCATTTTACATAACCGCTATCACATTTGCATGCAGCGCTTACAAACTGACCATCTTGTCGTAGATTTAATTCGCAGTTGGTATTGGTATCGAAGTCATCACATTCTTTATCAAGTTTATCAACATTATTAAAATCAACAAATGCGACGTATGTTGAATTTGCAGGACAAATCAATGATTGATAGAATAGCGACGAAATATTTTCGATACAGTCGCTGGCATCGTTACACAAATCCGAGTTAGACGTCGGTGTTTTATCTGGATCATAGAATACCGCGTATGCGCATGTTAACGCAACGTTACGACACGCACCACGCATAACCGCCATAACACTTTCTGGACTGGCGCTGGATGCCCAGGAATTTACCTGAGATAACTGCTGATTATAACACGATGCGACGTCCTGCATACATGTTGATGCGTAATCATAAATTATATTTTGTTGCGCAGCACGAATATTCGTCATGGCGCGTTGAACATAATTCACAACAATGTCATTATATGGTCGATAATTCTCGTTCGAATCATAGGTATAGCGCTGACATTTTTCAAGAACAGGACGACACAGTCCTTCATCAGTGACTGTTGGCTTGGTTCCGATTTTAGTCAGTAAATACTTTACAACGCATGCACCATTATTACCCGATGCAATACCAGTGGCTTCGTCTGTAAGTTTAGTATTGCACGCATTTTCTGTTATTTGTTGATTGTCATAAATATATTTCAGGGAATTCGATGTTATTGATGCATTGTTATATTCTTGCATAAATCCCAGTATATTTGATATGTTCTGTCCCAAGACAACCTGACCATTTTCATCAATATATCTTTTTGTTGGGTCAATGCATTTATAATAATTTTCCCCGCAGACCATATCGTCAGTCATACATGTATTTAGCGCAGCAACACAACCCTTGGCATCGTACAGATTCTTGTTCTGCAATACCGCCAGACGCGCTTTTTGCAACATACGATTTGCACTGCGAACATTGGATACCAATGTTTCATTCATTTTTGTTAAACCCTGTTCATACGCAATACAATCCTTGTCAATCGCCAAATCATAATTACCAGTAATTTGCGCAGATGTTGCGCCTGCCTCCTTGCACTGAGTCAAAACGGTGTTGCACCGCTTTTTTGCAGCCTTGTATAATTCGGCACCACGCAGATTTGCCATACTGGACGAACTGTTCCCAGTCAGAAAATCCAGACTAAACATATCGCCATCATCAGATGAAAAATCCAAATCCATATCCAGACCAAATGTTTCATTTTCTGTATAGTTCGCAGATGATGAAACAGGGTCGCGAATCATATCTTCTATCTCTTCCAGCATAGAACGTGTTTCTGATGTGTCCTTGGTTGATGACAGGACTTCTTCGGCTTCGGTCTCTTCCATGATGGCGCGAATCTCATCTGCAGACAAACCAACATAGCGAATACGTTGCGCAACCTCGTTCAATTCGGTGTTTGCTTCTTTTACCGCCTGCTCTGACTTTACATACTTTGACAAATTCGCAGAACACGAGCAACGCTTTTGATTTGCATCAACAACCATACAAAACTGGTCCATACATTCGTTGTATTGGTCTTGACAAGATTTATTTAATTGCGCTGTTTGTTCCAGCTTTTCCTGCGCAGCAGCAATGGATTCGGCGGTGACCTCTACCTTTTTAGAACCAAATAATGCACGTGATTGAACCTTGCGAATTTCAGAATCAATGTTAGAACCTGTTTGAATCCCAGTATCACCAATTGTTGCACGACCGCCAACCTCTGCCGTTGATGGACGCAAAACCAAGCCTGCACGACGTACCGCCGGATTACTGTTGATGCTGGCATCCTTGACACGATCGTTCCGGCCAACTGTGTTAACGGCGGCATCCAAACCACTGCGCGCATCAGATGACAGGCCACGCGAACGTGTTATCGCACTGCGTGATTGAACACCGGTACCAGACTGGTCGGTTGCAACAGACTTGTTGCCCATAAAAACACGCGATACGGTATTGCGAACCTTATCAGTTGTCGCAGTTCGCGATGCAGTTGTGGAAACATCATTGTCTGTTGACTTTTGACGGCCTGCGTCACGCGCAACACCAGAACGCGTTGCGCCAACACCCGCCCCAGAAATATCCGTCGGTAAAACACGCGAAAAACCGCCCGTTGCAGCAAAAACAGCAGGCGACACAACCATCATCGCAAAAAAGCAAGTTAAAAACTTCCTCATTCCTTTTGTGGTTATTATAACACAAAAAAATATAATTAGTTAACATTATTTTTATCAATTGTTTCCTGTGGACTATATTTTATTAAAAATCGTATCATAACCGTATGAAAAAGAAATACGTATATGCGCCTGCAATCGTACTGGGGATGCATGATGCGATTGTTTCGCTTAGTGGTCTGATTGCAGGATTAACACTGGCATTAGCCGACAAAAAAACAATTATTCTGTCCGCAATTATCGCATCTGTGGCGGCGGGTTTGTCAATGGGGGCGTCTTGTTATCTGGCAGAAAAGACCGATAATAATCCATACGCAATTCGCGCAGGCGCAACCACCAGTGCGGCATATATGGGAACTTGCGTTTTCTTGATTCTGCCTTTTTTCTGGTTCACAAACAATTATTATGCACTTGCGTTTTCTTTGCTGATGGCAGTGGCGATTATAATTGTTTGCAATCTGTGCATCAGGCATACGCACAGACATTCTTTCTGGCGACACACAATTGAAATGCTGATAATTTGCGCAGTCGTTTCCATTGTCGCATTTGCAGTTGGTGAAGTCGCAAAAAATCTGTTAAATATCAATATATAAAAAAAAACACCGCCGATTGGCGGTGGGATTATTTGATAGCTATAATTTTATTTTTATTAATTTATCGTTTATGGCATAACAAACAGGCACACCTGCCCTGCGTGCTTTGACCTGGGCTTTGCGTGCGCCACGATTTGCTAAACGCAATATTTTTGCAGACAATTCATAATTTTCTTTTGTCATTATTTTGCCTCTTTCTTGAACCTATTATAAACATCATCGTTCAGAATTTCAAGTTTTTCATCAGAACCGCGCGCTATCACTTCGTAAGAATCTTCGCCATTGTAGTATAATTCCCAATAAGACACCATCGGGATTACCTCCCAAAAATTTGCCAAACTGCGACCATATCGACGATGCACATCAGGTACAGGGACATTATGTCCACCTAATAAAACACGTTGTTTTATGCGTGCTAGATTTTGCTGTACCGATAATAAAAACACATATATAAATACAATTTTATACTTTTCTTTCTTGGCGCGACTTATGATGCGTTTGTGATAATTTCCAGATATGGTTGATTCCAGAACAATGGAATCATTGTTTTGAAAACACTTTTCTAAACGCTCTAAAAGAATACGACCCGATAGTATTCCAACCGTATCGTTGCGACGTTTTGCAATCTCGTCTGCATTTAAAAAAATCACAGGTTCTTCTTTTATCAACTCGTGCGCAAGTGTTGTTTTGCCACTGCCGTTTGGACCCGCTATGATATATAAAATTTTACTCATATTTTCATTATATCATATTTCATCTAAAAAAAACACCGCCAATTGGCGGTGGGATTATTTTGTGTGCTGATTGTGCTTTGTCCGAAGATACAAATTGCTAAGCTTTTGGGTATTATCCAATTCTGCCAAACCACACAGTTCGCGCTTGCGCGCTTCGCGTAAAATTTGTAGCGCATGTATTTTCTTTAGCTCGTCATCCTCTTTGCCGTTAACCGCCCCCAGAACAAATGGACTTTGCACTTCATCATAAACAAACTGCTTCTTTACACCGATTTCGGCATAGACAGAATATAAAGCACAATGTTCTAAATCCAGTCGATATTCAACACCAGAATTACCAAAGAATATATATCTGTCTGAATAACGCAGAAATACATCTGCGCCATTAATTAAATTAATCAGTTCGGCGACACCTGTTTTTTGCAAACCTTCGGGCGATTGCAGATATGAACGTTCGCGTAACAGCCACTGACGAAATTCGTTGGTCATACTTTCTTGTTGAATGCGTATCTGATGACGTTTCTTGGTTCCAAATGGGTCCCAATTTGAAAGACTATATTTTATACTTTGAAAAAAACCTGTTTTTTTATCTGACATTTTTTACCTGTTGTACCTTGTAATGCATAAATGTAGCACCGTTTTGGCAAATGTCAAGATTCACGTCCGGTCGATATAATATTTTTTGCGTTTTGCGGCTGACGAAATTCTTGAATCATTCGTTCATAGCCAAGCAGCCTGTTCACAAAATCGTCGTCTTTATCCATTCCTGCAAAGAATTGCCCACGCGCATAGACCATACTAAAAAACAAATAATCCAATACGTTTTTATTTGCTTTGGCCAACAGTTCTTGAAATAACTTTTTATCGTCAATTTTCACAAAACGCATAAATTTCTTTACGGTGTCGATTTCTGTCCTGCTAAGCTTCTTGAAATCATCAAATCCATAGGTGCGCATACGGAATGAATCTGAATCAATTATCTTGCCATCTTTAAAATTATTATAGTGTCCATCGCTGAACGCAATACCCTTGGTAATATATGCAAAATACAACTTTTCACAGGCCCTGCGAAAGCTTTGCGCGGAATCATTGCCAACGTATGCGGACAACAGCCAGGTATACTCTTCATTATCCTCGTTTTTGAATGGTGCAGCAATGTAAACCCTGTTCACCAGATTGCGCATACGACGATAAATATGCATATTTTCAATTTCATCGGTCGCCATACGGGTGCTGCGATTGATTTTTAATGCAAATGGCTCATCCCCTATGATGATTTTGTATACAGTGCCTGTTGCGCCACTGGCAACATACTCTATACTAACATCTTGACCGAACAGTTTGGGGGTATCTAGTTCTATATTTGTTAAATCATAATATGGGCCAAAATAGCTTAGTTGTGAATGAAACTGCTTAGCAAGCATTGTCATATATTCTGAAAACTGCGCGGTCGCATGGCTGATATGCGCTTTATCTATGTATTTGAACAAACTTTTTGGCAAATCGCCACGTGTACCTGTGCTTTTCTTTGTATACTTTTTCATACCTTTATTATACCAGCATTTTTGCACAAGACAAATTTTATTCTGCTGTTTTTACATAAAAACCGCCCGTTTGGGCGGAACAGAAAGAAAAGAAGAAGCTGATATAATCTTTTATCGCGCTGCGGTATAAGTTTCATCTGAACAATACCGGAATCACCACTGGACGCAGAAGTTTATTTTTCTGCTGATATTCTCTGTGGTCCTGACATTAATATGATGCCACAAATTAACCCTGAAAACCACAGGAACAAATACCAGTATTAAAAATAATAATCCGCCCAGATGGTGGGCGGCGGGATACTTATTCAATATATGCAAGATTAAAATTATCTTCACTGGGGCCAAATATACGATAACCGCCACGATTTATAAACCCTGCAAGACCTGCGCCACCGCGAACAAGATAGACGTTTTCTGTGTCTGCAATCATTGCATCTTGGTCAAGTGGCACACCGTCATTATCTACTAGATTTGACATACTACTTGTTTTTTCTTTGACCTTTTGGGTTAACAGATATTCTGTTGCAGGACAACGATAAACCAAATTTTCTGATTCTATTTTTTTGTTTTGTTCCGCTACCCATTGTTCACATTCTGCTGGTGTTTTTACATTTTTCATACATAATTCATAGCCCCTGGGGTATGAATCGTCTTTTTCTTTCTCGCAATCTTCGACTGTTGTACAATTTTTTACTGTCCAACTTCCGACCTGATGTCCAATAACAACACAATTAGAAATATCAACATTCGCAAACGATACCGATGGCAATAGCAAAATTAGAGTTAGCAGTTTTTTCATATTACATCCTTTGATTTATCACATTGTAGCATATTTTATACCAATTTTATACCAAAAAAAACCGCCCATATGGGCGGTGGGGTTATTTAATATACTTGTTCAAGACCACCCTCCCATCCGAAGCTATTGAATCAATGTATTGATACACATCAGGTTCTAATGTTGGTATCAAATAAATATTTTCTGTGTCTTTTGCCAAATCAGACATATTTATAGTTGCGCCATCATTATAAACATACTCCCCGTTGGATATAGCATAACGTGCCGATGTTTTGTTCGCATTGCGTGATTTTGTTTGTGGACAACGCAAAATATATTCTGCAGCTTCTTCTTCCTTGTTTGCATAATCAATAAATTTACGACAACCTTCTTCGGTTGATAAATCAAATAAGATTTTACAATCGACGCTATCTTCTTGTCCTGGATCGCATCCTATTTCTGTGGTGGCACAGTCTTCAATCTGCCAGCCCCCCTTGACATGACCAATTTTTTCACAATCAGAAAAATCATCAGAACATGCAGCCAATAGTGGCAACAATAAAAATAAATGAAAAAAACTTTTCATACCCACTCCTTTTTTATTGAGAGTATTCTAGCACAAATCTTAAAAGAAAAAAATAAAAAACCGCCCAGATGGGCGGTGGAATTCGGTTTTTATATCTAAACTTGGATTTATTCTGGCGACGACCTACTCTTCCGTGGCTTAAGCCAAAGTACCATCGGCGATACGGGGTTTCCCTGTCTGGTTCGGGATGGAACAGAGGGTGGCTCCCGCTCAATAATCACCAGAATAAATCCAGCTGAACATCATAATTTGATTCCAAGAATCAAGACTTAAACGTTCTCTTCAAGCATACCGTCTGACTTTCAAAAAGTCAAGACGATAAGATAAAAAGTCGATGGTTCGATTAGTACTGTTAAGCTAAATCCGTCACCGGACTTACACACACAGCCTATCAATGTCCTAGTCTAGAACTGAACTCATGGGGATATCTTATCTTGTGACCAGCTTCCCGCTTAGATGCTTTCAGCGGTTATCTGTTCCGAACATAGCTACCCTGCAGTGCCGCTGGCGCGACAACAGGTACACCAGAGGTTCGTTCGACCCGGTCCTCTCGTACTAAGGTCAAGTTCACTCAAATATCCAACGCCCACAGTAGATAGGGACCTAACTGTCTCACGACGTTATTAACCCAACTCACGTACCGCTTTAAATGGCGAACAGCCATACCCTTGGGACCTGCTCCAGCCCCAGGATGCGACGAGCCGACATCGAGGT
>JAFQTD010000017.1 GCA_017409215.1 Alphaproteobacteria bacterium | reverse complement strand
GGTGGTTTTGATTTCTTTGTTTTAACAATTTTTTTGTAAAAAAAATTGTCATTCCATGGCTTGACCATGGAACCTAGGTTATGTATTCCTTATTATCGGCACTACCTGGGTCCTGTGGTCAAGCCACAGGATGACAAGAGCTTAATTTATAATTTTTGTAGGGTGTGAAAAATCATAAAAATGTCCCTGCGGGGCAATGGATGCCCGCCTGGAATCACCCACAAAAATTTGTAATTTTTGCGGGGCCCGATGCGCGGGAATGACGAGAAAGTGTAAGTGTGTGGGGGCCCGATGCGCGGGAATAACGAGTGTGTGTGTGGGTAGGGCTGTTCATTGATAAAGGAGTGGTGTTTTATTTTGTGATAATTGATTTGAATATTTCTGCAGGAATTGTTCCGCCAGTTATCTTGGAATCCATTGGGGTAAAGTCGTCGTTGCCAACCCAGACACCGATTACTAAATTATTAGTTGCGCCGATAAACCATGCATCACGATTTTCGTTGCTGGTGCCTGTTTTGCCACCCAGAACACCAGTGGCGCGTGCACGACCGCCAGTTCCGCCAACCTTGACCACGTCTGCCAGCAGTGTTTGCATATAACCAACAGTTTCAGGTTGCAGGATTATTATTGGGTCTGATGGATTGTGTTCGTATAATATGTTGCCAGATAAATCTGTTATTTTCGTTATAGAATACGGGTGTACTGATGCGCCATCGTTCCAAATAACTGCGTATATGTTGGTCAGGTCTAATAAACTCATTTCAGATGCGCCAAGTACAGTTGAATATTCACGACGAAGTTGTGTGCCGACCCCCAGACGCCCCGCCATATTTAATACGGAATCAATGCCGTATGTTTGTGTCAATTTTATTGGAACAGAATTTACACTTTTTGCAAATGCAGTTGCTAATGTTATGTCACCATAATAGCGTTCGTTATAATTTTTTGGGTTGTAATCACCAATCGCAAATGGCGAATCATTAACATAACTGTCCGGGGTCAGACCGTTTTCCAGCGCAACCAGATATATTACAGGCTTGAATGCACTGCCGGGTTGTCGTGGGGCGATTGTGCGGTTAAATTGGCTGATTTGGTAATCTGTACCGCCCGACATTGCGCGTAATGCGCCATCAGGGGTCATTGCGATAACTGCGCCTTGTGATTGACCAACGTGTTGTGGGATTGTTGCGGCAATTTGGTCTTGTAAGTCTGTGTCCAGCGTGGTGTATACCAGCATATCAGATTCAAATGTGCCAATTCTGGATTTTAGTTCGTCCATTACAAAATCTGTCCAATAACGATATTGGTTTGTGTCGGCACTGGGTGTGGCAGGTCGCAGAGATTGTGCCGCCAGTCGTGCTGTGTTTATGTCAATGTATTTTTGACGAACCATTTCTTGTAAAATTATGCGTGCACGTGCAATGTTGCGGTCTGGATTGCGAAGTGGACTGTATGTTGTTGGTGCCTTTAGCATGGCGGCAATTTGTGCGGATTGCGCAACGGTTAGCTTGGTCGCAGGTACCTGAAATAATGTGCGGGCCGCCGCATCAATGCCACGCAGGCCACCAACCAAGGATACACGATTCATATATAAATCAAGTATTTGATTCTTGGTAAAGCGGTTTTCCAGCCAGTATGATAAAATTAGCTCTTGCACTTTGCGTGAAATTTTCTTTTCGCGTGATAAAAATATATTCTTGGCAGTTTGCTGGGTAATTGAAGAACCGCCGGCTGCAATGCGACCCTTGATAATATTCGATAAAAATGCACGTGTGATGCCACGAATATCAATTGGACCATGCTGGAAAAAACGTTTGTCTTCGATTGATACAATTGCCTGCCATACGTGTGGGGGCAGGGTATCAACAGATACAGGGGTGCCCATAATTCGGTTTGTACTGCGAATCTCGTCCCCAGATGAATCAAGAAATATTATCGTTGCAGGACGTGTTTCATGTAAAATAGAATCCAAAGATGGCATTCGTAAATAAATGTACGAAACATAACCACAAATACAAACAGCACCTAATAAAAATAAATTTATGCACCAAATTATCAGCTTGTGTGAAAACGAAGCCTTTTCTGTGCGCTTTTTGTTTGATTGCGTTTTTGCCAATTTTTTCTCCCTTGGGAATAATGATAGCATAATTGTCTTGCGTTTTGCAAAAGTTTATATTTATAATCATAGGACAAAAATCAAAGGAAGGAATGTATGAGAAACTTATTCGCAGTTGTATTTTCATTGTTGTTTTTAGCGCCAGTATGGGCAAATGATTATTATAATGCCGATTATAATGAACAAAAAGATACTTATGTGGGAATCAGAATTCATAAAAATGAAAGTTTGTCCTTGAAGTACGAGGCAGAAGGCATAGATGGCTTTAGGTTGCGAGAGGATAATTTTGGAATTGGGGCGGTTGCAGGGAATCGATTGTCTGATAATGTAAAAGTAGAATTTGAAACTGCTTATAATGGTATGAAAGAGTTGGGTAATAATACGACACTAAGTGTTGATGTGTGGGCGAATATGTTCAATGTATATATGTTTCAACAGTTTGATGGTGCGGTTGAACCCTATGCGGGATTGGGAATTGGTTTTGCAGCAATTTGGGGCAGTGTAAATGCGCCGTATGTGGCCTTGTCAGATTCGGTTTTTGATTTGTCTTTTCAAATTATGCTGGGGGTGAATTTTGCATTGAATGATAGGGTTGATTTGAATCTGGGACTGAAGTATCAGTATTATGGCGAGGTTGAATTTAAACAAAATAATGCAGAAGTCGCCAAAATTGATGTTGATGGAACAGAATTTTATTTCGGTGCGGTTTATAAATTTAGTTTGTAATTTTTATTAGAGAAAATTTATAAATTCACGCGCGACTTTCTTGATGCCACGTGTTTTGAATGCGATTGTTAGAATCGCACCGTTGTCTTCGATAACAACACCAGCCCCCAGTTCATTATGTGATACTAATTTACCAATTGTTGTTTCTGCTTTTTGTACTTTGGTTTTTTGTATCTGGGGGGTGGCGGATTGATAGTGTGAATAAGATTGATTTGTGCGTGGTGCGCCACCTTGAAAATCCAGGAATTTATTATCGATTTCTGTGATAAAACGACTGGGGGAATTATATTGGCGCGCGCCAAAAACCAGTCTGGACATCGAATTGGATATAATACATCTTTTTTGTGCGCGTGTTATTGCAACATAGGCAAGTCTGCGTTCTTCTTCGATTGCGCCTTCGTTGATTGCTTTGTCGTTTGGGAAAATGCCTTCTTCCCAGGCGGGCAGGAATACAGTGTCAAATTCCAGTCCCTTGGCAGCATGGATTGTCATAATGCTGACAGTGTTGGTGTTCTGTGTGTTGTCAGACGAATCATTGTCGTCGGTTGTCATCAGGGCCGCTTGTTCAAGGAAATCTGGTAATGTGTCGTATTTTGAAATCACACTGGTTATCAATTCGCGAATGTGTTGTAATCTGTCGGGGGCATCCGGGTCTTTGGATTCAGACCACATTTTTGTATATCCAACCCTGTCCAGTAATGTTTGCGCGGCATCACGTGGTGACATGGCAGGCCAATCAAAATCAAAGGCAGATAAAAATTCGTCGGCCGCTGCACGTAATTTTGGTGCCAAGGGTGCATTGCGTAATCCTGACATTAAATTTGTGCCAGATGTGCGCAGTTTTTCAATCGCTTTGTCCCCAAAGCCACGACGGGGTTTTGCAATAACACGCAGAAAAGACATATCGTCAAATGGGTGAACCAACAGACGTAAATATGCAATAACATCGCGAATTTCCATACGGTCATAGAATTTAGTCGCGCCAATTAATTTGTATGGAATCCCGCGTGTTGTAAAGTCTTCTTCGAATATGCGGGACAGGCTGCCAGCACGAATAAGAAGCGCATATTTAGAAAAGTCATTTGCCCCATCACGCAATATTGCATCTGAGATTATATGTGCTTCGTCCCAGTCAGATGGTAATGTTAAAACGTATACGGGTTCGCCAGCGCCAATAATGTCTGTTGCGCGTAAATCCTTGCCCAGTCGGCCACGATTATGACGTATCAATGAATTGGCCGCCCCCAGAATGTTCGCAGTACTGCGATAATTTGTTTCAAGACGAATTATTTGTGTGTCGGGAAATGTTTTGTCAAAATTTAATATATGCTTTATCTCGGCCCCGCGCCAAGAATATATCGATTGGTCGTCATCACCAACACAACAAATGTTCGGGTGTGGGTTGCCGCGTGTCAACAGGGTTAATAATTCCATTTGTGCGTTATTTGTGTCTTGGAATTCGTCAACCAGAATATATTTAAATTGGTTTTGATAGCGCGATAAAATATCCGGATTTTTATCCAGTAATTCAAGGACTTTTAATATAATGTCCCCAAAATCAACCGCGTTTAATCGTGCCAATTCTGCGTTATATGCGTTAAATAATTTATCTTTGTGTTGCAGTGCAATCAGACCTTTGTCCTTGATAGATGAAAATTCTTCGACATAATCAGATGGGGTCTTGGTTGATGTGGCAAGCAGTGATTTTATTACAGATTTTTGGTCGTCTTCGCCAAATATTAAAAAGTCACGACGCAGACCAGCGCGTTCGGCATTTGAACTTAAAATCCGCAGGCAGATTGAATGAAAAGTGCCACACCACACGTCACCGGAATACCATGTGCCGTCAGATAAGTCGGACAGACGTGTCTTCATTTCGTTGGCGGCCTTGTTTGTAAAGGTTAATGCCATAATTTGCCATGGTTGACACAGGGACTGATTCAAAATATAGGCGATTCGTGTTGTTAGTACGCGCGTCTTGCCAGTGCCAGCACCAGATAGTACCAGCAGTGGGCCGTCTGTGGTGCAAACGGCTTTTTTTTGTTCAGGATTAAGATTTTCTAGCATTAAATTCACGCATTGATTATAATACCAGAAACAATTTTTATCAAGGGAACGAAATCAAATGAAACGTATTATTTGCTTTGACATTGAAACAACTGGGTTTGATTATTTGCGTGGGGATAGGGTTATCGAAATTGGGGCGGTCGAAATACTGGATGGCAAGATAACTGATAATTCTTTTCACGAATATATTAATCCAGAAGGAAAAATAATCCCGCCCGATACATATATGGTGCATAAAATTTCAAATGCGTTTCTGGAAGATAAACCGAAAATGTCTGAAATTGCGACAAAATTCTTGGATTTTATTGGGGACAGTCCTATTGTGGCGCATAATGGGTTTGACTTTGACTTTCCGTTTGTAAATCACGAATTAAAGAACTTGAATTTGCCACAAATTCCGCGCGAGCAGCAGTTGGATTCATTGGTTTTGGCACGTAATCGTGTGTTTGGGCCGAAAAGTTATACTTTGGATGCGTTGGCAAAATGGTATGGGATTTCATTGACTGCGCGTGCAGATGCACATGGGGCGTTGATTGACTCGGAAATTTTGGCCAAGGTATATTTAGAGTTGGAAAATACAGCGCCTGCGCCAGATGTTAGCGAGATTATTGCAAAGCAGCATCAGGCATTAGAGAATCATCCAAAAATTGGTGCTGATTTTCCATACAGAAAGTTTGAAGCAATGCCAGAAGAACTGGAAAACCATAATGAATTTATGGGTAAGATTTTGAAATAAGATTTGTGCGGGCGGATTGTTTTTGTGGGGGGGCGAAAAGCCATACCGATGACAACACTTCGTTAAAACTTCGTGTTGCAGGCGGGTTTTGTTAAAAGTTCGGGGTGTGGGTGGTTTTGTTTTCTTTGTTTTAACAATTTTTTGTAAAAAAATTGTCATTCCATGGCTTGACCATGGAACCTAGGTTATGTATTCCTTATTATCGGCACTACCTGGGTCCTGTGGGGCATTCACCCACAAAAATTTACAATTTTTGCGGGGCCCGAAAAAGCCACAGGATGACAAAGAGTTAAAAATTTGTAATTTTTGTAGGGTGTGAAAAATTCACAAAAATATGTCCCTGCGGGGCAATGGATTCCCGCTTGGAATCACCCACAAAAATTTGTAATTTTTGCGGGGCCCGATACGGGAATGACGAATGTGTGAGGATGGGGCGCGATACGCGGGAATGACGAAGAACGAGGGCGGGGCAAGGTTTTGTGTTTTGCCGATTTAATTTTAAACAATTTTTTTATAAAAAAACACCCCCGAAGGGGTGAAGGAAGAAACTGCAGATTACTCTGTTGTTGTTGCGTCTGGTAGACTATACCCTGTACAACAACCGTTGTTATATGTGACTTCTCCCATTGGGCCAACACTCAATTCGCAGATTGGCTTGGTTGGGTTTGATGTATCGCATGCGGTCACAGTTGTTTCAGCATCGCAGTTTTGCGCAAAGGCTG
>JAFQTD010000016.1 GCA_017409215.1 Alphaproteobacteria bacterium | reverse complement strand
TCAAGTACTGCCATCAGTTCCGCATCAAATTCTGGTGGAGCTGATCGGACTTGAACCGACGAGTGCGTGTTGCGTGTCATCAAGTACTGCCATCAGTTCCGCATCAAATTCTGGTGGAGCTGATCGGACTTGAACCGACGACCCCTTGCATGCCATGCAAGTGCTCTACCAGCTGAGCTACAACCCCATGCGAGAGTGTATTCTACATTTATTTATACGAAATGTCAAATTAATTTAGTACAAAAACAAAAAAATCCCCAGACTGGGGATTTTTTTATTCATGTGCGATTGCTGCAACTGGACACACCGCTGCGCACGTGCCACAAGAAATGCATTTGCTTGGGTCGATAACACATTTGCCATCTGCACCGACACTGATTGCACCAACTGGGCACACCCCCATACATGTGTGACATCCAATACATTTATTAGGGTCGATTTTATAAGCCATTTTATTTACTCCATTTTTTATTTTATTAATTACGATTTAACAAGCTTAACAAATATTGGAACATTGCAACAAATGATATATACAGGTGTAATGCGCCCAACACAGCTAATTGATTTTTCTGGGTGTCGTCGCCAATAACCGCATATGCGCGCTTTAGATTCTGCATATCAAACGCAGTAAACAGCGCGAATATCAAAACCCCCGCAAAACAAACGATTGTTCCGAATGTGCCGCCCATTAATGCCGGCCAAATGAAAGAGCACAATCCAACCAGAATTAAACCAATCATACCAATAAACAAGAATGTTCCCAAGAATGACAGGTCCTTTACCGTCTTGTATCCAAACATCGCCATACATGCGAACATCAGCGCAGCAATAACAAAGGCCATTAAAATAGACATCGGGTTAACTGCCAGTGCAATCGCAATCAGTGGTGTCATTGTCACCCCGATTAATACGGCGTACAAAGCCAGCAACAGCGCGGCACTGGATGGTTTCATACTGAATACACGAACCTGTGCCCATATTGAAAGTGCCAATCCGCCAAACAGCAACACATAGTACAGACCGGTCATTCCCCCTGTCTGAAAATTAACCAAGTATTGCAATCCGCCACCCCAAATTGTCATATACGCAGCGATTGCAGTGACACCGACCGCCCCAAACATCAGTGCAAATATACGTTTCAAGTACAGCTCAATCCCGCTTGTTTTTGCGCCAAAATTCCCAGAAATTGCGCGTGCAGTTGTTTCTTTTATTTTTTGCTTCATCATAACATTTCTCCTTGTTATTTGATAAATATATAATACAATACCTTTGCAAATTCAAGATATAAAAAAAGGAAAACCATGATAAAACTAGATTGCTATAGAAAAGGTTCTGAATTATTAGATGATTTAATTCGTGGCCTAAAGAAGGCGGAGGATAATTACAAGCGTGTCTTAAGAGAAGAACCGGATAACGCGAAAAAAATTCAAAAAAACGAAGAAACCATAAATTACTACAAAAAGCTTATTGCCGAAAAAGAAGTACAGTTGGGCAAAAAGTCGAAAAATAAATAAAGGATAAAAAATGGTACCTGTATCACTAGAAACGGAATTGATTTCAGGCAGAATTATACACAAAACGTGCATTGATGGCTTAAAACACAAGGCCAAAGAGGTAGAAGAAAAAATCTCTAAGGAAAGAAAAGAAAAAGAGCCAGATCAAGAAAAATTAACAAGGCTGTATCAAATTCGTGAAACCATAGCCAGCGCATTGCAAAACGCCAGATAGTTTTGCAAAAATAACAGAAAGGGCAGGGGAAAATGGCGTTAGTAATAGAGCCAATATCAAATGTAGCATTTTCGGTCTTTGGACTGGATGTTCGCTGGTATGCACTGGCGTACATTGCCGCGTTTGTGTTGGGGTATTTTTTATTCAAAAAATTACTGTCACGCAAAGATGCGACATTTTCCCTGTCAAAAAAAGAACTTGATGATTTACTAACTGCGGTGATAATCGGTGTTATTATTGGAGGCAGGCTGGGGTACGTCCTGTTTTACGACCCGATTTATTTTCTGTTAAATCCGCTGGAAATATTCGCATTATGGCATGGCGGGATGAGCTTTCATGGTGGTCTGTTAGGGGTTATTTGCGCGGTATTTTACTTTGCGCATCGCAATCAGAAAAGCGCTTGGTCGATACTTGACCTAATGTCCGTTGTTGCGCCAATTGGGCTGTTTTTTGGCCGTATTGCAAACTTCATAAATCGCGAGGTTATGGGCCGCCCCAGCGATGCGCCATGGGCAATTGTGTTCAATGGCGATACACCAATTCCGCGGCACCCCAGCCCATTATACGAAGCCGCCACCGAAGGTCTAATGTTGTTCATTATAATGTATTGCTTGTATCGTTATACAGGCTTGCGCACGCGTCCAGGCGCGCTGGGTGGCATAATGGGAATGCTGTATGCGTCATTCAGAATTTTGTGCGAGCAATTTCGTGCCCCCGATGCGCACATTGGTTTCTTGTTTGGCGAATGGCTAACGATGGGGACATTGTTATCGATAGTAATGTTTTTTGCAGGGATGGGAATTTTTATGTTTGCAATTCGAAAAAAATAGTGTAGAATATCAGCCGTCCTAAGTTGAAAGACCGACGGAAAAAGGAAAAAAGTTTAGGATGGTTGGCAGAGCGGTCGAATGCGGCGGTCTTGAAAACCGTTGATGGGGCAACCCATCCGGGGGTTCGAATCCCTCACCATCCGCCAGGAAAATTAGACATCCCGTGGCAATCCCGCGGGATGTTCTTTTTCGCCCAATTTTCCGCAATTTTTCAGTACGACATTACCGATGTATATCGCCAAATTTATCAAACCAGCCCAAATAGCACGCATTGATATACTTTGGTCATTTTCGTTGAGGCACTTTTAATGATTTTTGCCTTTAAAACTATAATCTTTTCCATAATTTTGGGCATCCTGTTTATGAGCCGCCCAATGTGCTTGTTGGTCATGGAACACATACAAATTTGATGGACTATTGTCTTGTTTGTTTCGGTTTATATGATGCACAACTTCACCAGATTGCAAAGGTCTACCAAGTTTTATTTCTGCCATATGACGATGAACTAGCTGCCCTGAATCTTTGTACACTCTATATCCATTGGCATTAGTATATGTTTTTGACGTACTGCGAGAATAAGATGCAAATTTATTCCTCATTTTCATCACCTCTTTTCGCATCAAGCATTTCCACCGGTATTAAATCTAGTAAATTACCATTACATTCTGGATAGTGTTTGCATACAATTTCTTTAAAGTCATCTTCTTTGCCATTGTTGTACTCGGACTTCAATCGTCTAACCTTTACTTCCTTAAATGGAAACCGGTTTCCACAATGTAAGCATTCAACAATTTCATCTGGTTCAAACCCCATACTGTTTTGACGGCATTCATCTATACCATCTTGCCAATCCTGTCCAGACAATTCTTCATGATAAGGCACATCACTATCCAATGGTTCGTGTGAATATTCTGTTATTTCACGACCATCAGGTGTAAAATTATGCGATATAAAACTTGTACATCCGTATTCATTATGAACACTTTCTTCCAGAAGTTTTCGAGCTTTTGACTGTTCTGCCTCTGTCGATGTTATTAAATCTTTCCAACCATTAAAACCGGCCATTTGTGCGATCAGATGTTGCGCATTGCCTAGCTTGAATTCAAAATTTTTATCATCGTCCATTATATCATATTCAAGGAATATGCCAACGATATCAAAAAACTTTGGTTCGTATTCATAAATATCACCATCTTCAGAAAGATAGCGGGTTTGGTAGTCTTTAAGCAGATTTTTTGCTTGTAATTTAAAGTAGTCTATATTTTTCATAATATAAATCCTTTACCGCATTTGCGGAGTTGCCCAAGTTCATTATCTAATATTGATTTTGCGTTCGTAGTCTCTTGGCTTAGATAATAAGCTCGGAGGTTTATATTATTTTATTTGTTGGATGATGAAATCTTTACACGAACGGGCTAGCCTTCCAACAGGCATACGCACGATATAACATAAAACAGATAAAAAATCAATATGTTTATAGATTAAACAGTTTGACTTGATACTCAAAGTCATCACTTCTTGATGCTTTATCCAAAATATCTCTAACTGCCATATTAATTTTGCCACTTAATAGTTTATTTACGATTGACGGACTCAGATACGAGAGAGATAAATATTTATAAAATAATCTTGGTGATGTGCGAACAGAACGTATCACATTGTCTACATTGCCATCTTGTTCATATAATTCACGATATTTCCATGCGGTGGCAAAGGCTTTTAGAATTAAATGATTATTGTCGGTGACATTTAGAACTCCGTTTTTACCACGGTCGTATACCGTGTTGACGTATTTGCGTAAGAATACTTTTTCCGTGATTGTTATGCTGTTGTCGCCAATTATATATTCCATGGGCTCAACATTTTGATTTACATAATGCTCCTTGATAAACGGCTGTAATTTTTGTGCATCGGTCGTAATTGTATAAATCAGCTGTTCTTGCGAATATACAACTTTCTCAACTAATGATTGAATCATGTTGCGTTTTTCTGCGAAATTCATGTTCGTAATATCAATTTGTTTTAATATAGTGGCCGTGTTTATGGGCAGACCCGACATATCACTATTCAGAAAATCTGTTATCGTTTTTATGACAATTTCATCCACACACGCGGCAGTCAAATAAAATCCCTTGGTTGCATAGTAATGAATTTTTCTTTTACCTTTACCGCTGGTCATTTGGTTGATGAACTTTGTGCCATTGTGATTAAATAATTTTCCGGTCAATATATTCGGCGCATGTGTGCTTTGGGATTTGTTGTTTGTGTTATTAGCCAACGCAACTTGGACACGATTAAACAAATCGTTTGATATAATCAGTTCGTGTTCACCTTTGGCAAAAGTACCTTCTTTTTTGTTTTCGATTTGACCGATGTAAACTTTATCCCGCAATATACGATGCATACTCATTTTACTAATCGGATTACCACCACGTATTTGTCGTTTTGCTGTCTCCCATTGTTTACCAAATATACCATTTTGTTTTGCATATTCAGTTAAATCATTCACAGATTGCAGTTCCAGATATTTTTCAAACAAATGTCGTACTTGTTCTGCTTCGGTTGGGTTTACTACCAATTTTTTGTTTATCAGGTCATAACCCAGCCGTGGCGCACCACCCATCCATAGACCTTTGGCTTTTGATGCACGGATTTTATCCCGAACGCGTTCACTTGATACTTCACGTTCAAATTGGGCGAATGATAACAGCATATTAAGTGTTAGTTTTCCCATAGATGTGCTGGTGTCAAATGACTGGGTAATAGATACGAAGTTTGCACCGTATTTTTCAAAATATTTCATCATATTGTGGAAATCCAAGATTGAACGTGATAAGCGATCAACCTTATACACTACCACAGTATTTACTAACCCATGTGCCATATCATCTAGCATTTGTTTTAAAGCGGGGCGTTCCATGGTTCCGCCAGATATCGCCGCATCACTGTAAGTTTTATAATATTGCCAACCATTAAACGATTGTGATGCAATATAGGCCTTGCACGACTCTTCTTGGTTTTGCAGAGAATTAAACTCTTGTTCAAGTCCGTGTTCAGTTGACTTACGCGTATAAACCGCACATTTAATCGTCATATTTAACTCCTATATTGCTTGCAATTAGTGCTTGTAGTAAGTGATTAGTCAAGTTAATTAGATTGAAAAAAGCGTAAAAAAACGTATATTTGATACAAAAGGAGTGATTATGAACTTTCTAAGCACAATAGATAAACTTACAAATAATCCTTTAGCAAGGGGGGTTGAATTTTTTTGGAATAAGTATAAAAAGAAGAAAATAACAATGTTAAGGGAGGTTATTTTATCAGAAATAAGACAAGGAGATTTTTCTAATGTTGATAGTGATGATTTAGTGGGGATAAGTTACAGATTGCAGAAAGATGCTATGGAAGGAATTGCTAAAAATAATTTACGCCTACTATGTGCCATGATCGCAGGTTTGCATAACAATAATAAATTAACTGCTCAAAACTTTTTAAAATTTGCTCAAATTTTAGAAGGATTAACAGAAGAAGAAATAAAAGTTATCGCTTATGATCTCTGGCCCATTTTAAACCCTCAACCTAAACATTCTGATGAAACATCAGTGGTTGTTAAAAATGGCGTTACAGAGATATACGAGTGTGAAAATCACAAATTATGGCGAGAAGACAGAGAAAATTTTATAAAACAACTAAAAATTCCTGCAGATATAAATACTATACGATACGCATTACTACGCACTGGGCTTTACTTTATAAAAGTTCATACCTCTACAACTGTAGAAATTTATGATGACGGTAGCGGTAATAATGCGGAAAGCCATACGGGTGTAGAATTCAAACAATCAAGTCTTATGGAAGAATTAATACCATACATCAAAAATGTCATTTTATGGTTAGATTAAAAAATTTTGGCCCAGATAGTTTCATGCCTGCTATCTTTGTTGCAACGGCCGATAATGTTGAATATTTATCACCGTTATAAGAAAAACTGCCGTCATCATTGACTAAGATAGTGTGTTTTATGCCCTTGAAATATCTGGTTAAAATTGTGCCAGGAACAAAGTTATACTTATTTGGACATGCATGGTCTAAACATTGTTCTGGATTATCCTTATATTTACGAATTTTTACCAAATATTTATGTTCAATTTGAAGATTTAACCTGTCGCATTGAATATAATACCAAAGTGACCGCATTTGCCGTTTGAACGGGTGTTGTGAGTATTTATCCCATAATCGTGCCCGTTCATCAAACGGCAAAGCTTTTAGCACTTCCATCGTCTTTGGTAGTTTGTCTTTATATGACATATCAACTCCTTTTAGCGTCACGCAATTACCGCTCTAAAGTCGCCGAAAGTCAAGTTAATAAAGACCTTGATTTTATCTATTATTTTCTTCTAATATAACGGTAAAGAAAGGATGAATTTTGATAGCAATACCAGTCAGATTGCCAGATTATACAGAATGCCGCCCTGTTTTGAAGTGGGCCGGCGGCAAAGGGCAATTGTTGGAACAAATCGAACAAAAACTCCCATTAAAATTAAAAATGAACGGCATTAAACGCTATATTGAACCATTTGTTGGTGGCGGTGCTGTATTCTTTGATATATATAATCGGTATAATATCCAAGAAGCCTTCTTGTTTGATATCAATCCGGAACTGGTGATTCTTTACAACGTTATAAAATGCGATGTTGAAAGTTTGATTGTTGAGCTGACCAAGATTCAAACTGAATACAGACATACAGATGACACAAAGGCATATTATTATGCAAGGCGCGACGAATATAATGACCTTGATAAGAACATAGATGCCAATGTATACCGTACAAGTTTTGTTCGCCGCGCTGCCCTAACGATATTCTTGAATCGGACATGCTTTAATGGATTGTTCCGCGTAAACAGTAAAAACAAATTCAATGTTCCGATGGGCAAATATACAAACCCGCGTATTTTGGATGAAGAAAACTTGCGCAACGTGTCTGAAGCTTTGCAAATTGCTACTATTATGCAGGCAGACTTTGGTGCTACACCAGATTATGTAAAAGCTGATACATTCATTTATTACGACCCTCCATATCGTCCAATTCGTGAAACATCATCTTTTAATTCTTATGCTGTCGGTGATTTTGATGACGCAGAACAAGAACGTTTGAAACAGGTCTTTGATAAATGTCATCAAACAGGAGCTTTACAGATGTTAAGCAATTCAGATCCAACAAATTATATTGAAGACCCGTTCTTTGATGATTTGTACAAAGATTATAAAATTAACCGTATTTTGGCTAAACGTCTTATAAATTCCAAGGCTGATGGTCGTGATGCAATTCGTGAATTATTGATTACAAATTATGACTAAGAAGCAGTATCGTCTTTATTGTGCAGATTGCCTTGAAAAGTTGCTCGAACTTCCAGAAAATACATTTGATATGATTTTTGCGGATCCGCCGTACCTGCTTTCCAATGGTGGCATCACATGCCAAAATGGCTGTGTTGTATCCGTGAACAAAGGTGATTGGGATAAATCACATGGTCTGAGTGATGATTTTGAATTTCATAAAAAATGGCTCTGTGCCTGTCATCGTATCTTGAAACCAAACGGCACATTGTGGGTTAGTGGTACATATCACAGTATATATTCGTGCGGTTTTGCCATGCAATTACTCGGTTTTCATATTTTGAACGACATTACTTGGTTTAAGCCAAACGCCAGTCCTAATATGTCCTGCCGGTATTTTACCGCCAGTCACGAAACTTTGCTATGGGCGCGCAAAAACAAAAAGGCTAAACACACTTTTAATTATGAAGCGATGAAAAACGGTGTTTTTCCAAAGGACTTCATTAAAAAGCCGGGTTGCCAAATGCGAAGTGTTTGGGCTATTGGCACACCCACCAAGGAAGAAAAGAAGTTCGGCAAACATCCAACGCAAAAACCGGTTGATTTATTGGAACGCATTATTTTGGCATCAACAAACCCTGGTGACTTAATTTTGGATCCGTTTATGGGCAGCGGTACCACAGGCGTTGCAGCATTAAAGCATGGTCGTCTATTTGTGGGTATAGACCAAGAGCCACAATTTGTTGACCTGGCGGAAAAAAGACTCTATGATGTATCTGAAAAAAAGGATAAAAAATGAAAGCGAATGGAATTGGTGGTGCAAATACCAAAACGGGTTTAGTTTTTGAAGGGAAAACCGATTTACGCACTTTTTTGTGTTCCCAACCAGGATACAGTTGCATTGATGATAAACGTGGCTGGGTTTCTGTTTTATACAAAGGCGAAGAAGTAGCATCTATCTTTAAGAAAACGGCATTATATAAATTCTTAGAATATCGTGGTATCGATTGGAAATCCATATTATCTAAAAAACTTTTGCCAGATGATTCTATCTATGTTGTTATAAACAATACGTTTTTTGTTATTGAATGTAAGTTTCAACGTGTTGCCGGTTCTGTAGACGAAAAATTACAAACATGCGATTTTAAGAAAAAGCAATATAAAAAATTGTTGGCACAACTGAACATGGAAGTCGAATATATCTACCTGTTAAGTGACTGGTTCAAACAGCCATGCTATCAAGATGTATTAGATTACATCGTATCTGTCGGTTGTTCGTATTATTTTGAATATATTCCATTACAAAAATTTGGGTTACCGGTTCCAACTGATAAATAATCATTAAAAATATGTCGACTTTGGATTTAGATCATCATAAAAATTATGAATGGATAGGCACTTTTTGGATGCCAAATAAACCGGGTAAGGAATTTTCTGGCAAATTGAGTTATTCTCCAGAAACAGGGATTCAAATCTCGGTGTTTAATACAGATGCAAAACCACTTGTTAATAAATCTTTACGTATAATGCATGGTATAATTCGTCATGGAGAAGAAACCGTACCGATTACATTATTTGAAGTGTTTTTACAACGTTCTGGAATGAGTATGCATCTCGTCTTTTCAGAATTTGTTACAGGATCTGCTAGAGCAATTGTTTTTGGTGATTTACTAAAAAATTTTATAATAAGTGGCTTATATATAGACTATGATGACAATTTCTATCAATTTTTGTCTACAAATAAAAACGTTAGTTCTATGGTGAAATTTGCACAAATACCAGTTGTAATAGGTAAAACACAAATTTCGCTTAAAATAGTGAATGCAACAGCTCATACCATTTATTCCGCTGATGATTTTGATGATATCATTTGTTCTTTTTCTGCAGAATCTAATAATATTATAAATTCATTTAAAAAGCATATTCAACCATTCTTAGATGAAAACAAATATAATTTATTAAAACGTCTCCACACGAATATTGCTATTCATATAAAGTCAGGTTATAACAAATTCTCTATTTATAGAATGCTTGAACATAAGTTGCGGTTGTTTTTAGAATTTTTAGTAGATTGTAAGATAGGTATAAATTTTAGCTGGATTGATGTTGTGAAACACGATAGAAATGACAAAATATATCACAAAGCATATCCTATGCTTTGCAGGGATTTTGCTTATTCTTCTGTGCATAATCATAAAAAATTATCACATGTTTTTATGCCAATAACCATAAGGGATTTTGTAATAAATAAAGATAATAATTTGTTAAATACATCAATTAACAGGTGGTTAAGTGTCTATGACGAACCTGGTTGGCATAATTTGATTACAGGAATTGAAGATATGTTGAACGAGCATCAGTCGATAATTGGTCAAAAAGATTATGTAATGTTGATTTCTTATATAGAAACTTTACAAAACTTACGAGGGAAACCTAAAAACAATGATATAGATGGTTTTGTTTCAGAAAATTTATCAACATCATGGAAAACAAAAATAAAACGCATACTAAAATATTCCCAAAAACAAGATAAAAATCTGGGTAACGCTTTGTGCGAAATACGCAACGTAATAGTTCACCCAAAATCGCATAAGAAAAATAACGGTAAATATTATGCAATCGCAAATGATGAATTAGCATTGCAAAATGTTTATGGTATATTAGCCGGTGCATTTATAAATGGCGTAATGAACGATATATATTCTATACCTAAGGAAATAATTAATAAACACATCAACGCGTTTATTCAAACACATTCTTCTTATAAATACATTAAATATGCAAAATGCTAGATTCGTTGTTATAATAACTTGATTTTTATATTGTTTTAAGGTATGTTTTCGGTGAATCCAATGAGAGTTGGGTTCGGGGCTGTCCTAGCCCGTTTATCCGGTGCGAAAGCATCGTTATTACTGATGTTTCGGTGCTTTTTGCACCGTAATGTCCCTGACGTTATGGTCGGGGAGTCGTGCGCCATACAATAGGGGCAACCCGAAAGCCACGGAATCAATGATAAACTGATTAGGAACTCCCCGGCCGCCGATTCTTAGTTGGCGGTCAACATTTTATGCGGGGATAAAGATGGATGTAATCAGCGGAATTAAAGAAGCATTTTCTAGCATAAGTAGACAAAGGTTCTTTGTCTCGGAAGCAGATTTTCAACATTCATTAGCAATTGAATTACACAAGATATTCAATAATGCTGCACAAATAATTTTGGAATTTCCAATTAAAAAGCCAGGCGAACAACGCATTATTCACATAGATATAATGGTCATCAAAGACGGCGATTTTTACCCCATAGAATTGAAATATAAAACCAGACCGATAAAATCAGAAAAACTTTATGAAAATACAAAAATACCTGTATCAGACCTGTTGGCAGATCACAAGGGAAACGATGATAATTGTTACCATGTATGGGCAGATATAAATCGCATTGAATGGTTAATTGATAAAGGATACGCAAAATCAGGCGTATGCATTTTTATCTCGAACAACAAGTCGTTTTGGTGTGCAAAAAGCAACCCAAATTCTATGGCATATGCATTCAGGACAACTGAAGGCGAAAAAATGTCTGGATGGCATAAGTGGAATGTAAAAAATGACACCAATTCCAAACATCTTAAAGATAAACCAGATTTGTTTATGCAAAATGCCTATAATTTTCAATGGCAAGATTTTTGCGATACTGGCGATAAATACGGACAATTCAAATCATTGTTTATAGAAATTCCACCCAAAAACAAAAAGGATTAAATATGAAGAAAGTAATTTTATTAGGTTTGTTATTGTGTTCTTGTGTTGGTTTAACAACACAACCGGTTCCTCCAAAAACCATACGCAATCCAGATTGCTTTCCAAGTCATGAATTAAAAGTATTTCAAGTGAATGACAAGTATTCTTTGATTCAATTATATTATTGTCATCCGGCAGATGGCGACACAGATGTGGCACGTTCATGCAAGGCACGACGGCAACAGATGTTTGGTGGCGAAGTTTTTGCAACCGATATGCGACAGGTTATAGGCGAAAAAGACTGGAAAACAGAATCAAAAAAATTGTATGATGGATATACGGTTACATTTGGGGCATATTGTATGGTATTAGATGGAACTTATACTTATTACAATACGATAGGCACAAAGAAAACTATTCGAAAGTTAAAGATGATAGAATCCCAGATTCCAAATCCAGAATATAAAAAATGGCAAGAAAAACAAGCGGCAGAGAACCATGAAACCACAAATAACAATAAGCAAACCGGCGAATAAATTTACTGATAAAGATGTAGATTTACTATTGAATAATCTGCGTGATACATATCGTAAAGCAAGTGATAACGCAAAGAAAATTGTAAAATTATCATTTCGCAATATATTGTATGTGATTTCTGAATCAAGACCGGCAGATTTTATATCGGTATCGGCGCAAAATATTTGGTGCAAATCTGGTATAAATGGGGATTTGCATAATTTATTGGTCGGCAAAAAACGCACAAATCAAAAAGATTTCCCGAAATTGAAAGATTTAATATTGGAACACTGTGTGCCGTTATCTGAATTATTTCATGCTTTTATGGATGATGATAAAAGTGTTAAATATGTTTTGAATAATTTGAAAACCGTATGGATTACCAAAGAAGAAAATGCAAAATTAAACAAAAAATATAAATCATCGCGATTTGATTGGAAAAAGTGCTATACAGAATGTGGCATAAATTTGGAAAAATAATATGACAAACATACGAAAAACTTTAACAGAATATGTATTGGACGAGAGCCATTTTAAAGATTTCGAATATGAATTTGATTACTGTATTATTCACCAAGAAAATAATACCGATTATTTTAATGGGACATTGGCCAGTGCATTAGCAGAATATAACGTGTTCAAAGATGATGAAAGTTTGGCGTATTTCATAGCGACGTTGTTGCGATCAAAAATACTGATACCTATTTATATTTGTCCGCCGGGTAAAAACGATACGAGTATTATGAAATTGCCAGATTGTAAAAATGACAGTTTTTTATATATGAAAAATGTAAATATTGCTCCACAAATAAAACTAGCAGATAAAACCAGGATTTTTAGTGGTTTTCTATCAATGCGCGAAATACACGGCGCGGCCACAAATCATATGTTTTTATATATAGATTTTGAAACAGTATATCAGTGGATAAAAAAGCACAACAAAGAAATAGATATGATTGTATTTGATGCTTTTTCTAAACATGATTATTCATATTTTATATCATGTGATGATTTTATTAAACAAATAGACCAATTTAAACGGTTTATAAAATCTTATACTGGCAAGAATTTGATTAGTGATTTGCATAACGCATGTATACATAAACATATGCCAAAATAAATACCGAGATTTTACCCAGTATTTATTTTATTGGTATGCCAATAATTCTTGAGCATATGAAATAGCCTGTGTCAAAGAATCAACTTGATCTTTATATTTTGAATTTGGAAAGCTTAACAATTCTTTTTTAAAATCTGGCCACCATCGTTCTTTCCCTTCCACACCATCTGGCGGAAACAACAATTGTCCATTTTCAATATATGGTGTTATACCATAAAGTCGGTCAATTTTATTCCCTTTAGGCTTTATTGCCTCGATATTTAATACGCGGCCATATATATCTTTTAAATTTCTTAACAAATTTATAAGCGGAGTTCCGCTCGCAGCATCTTCTATTAGTAATACTGGTTTGATTCTGAAAAATCCAGACTCTTGAACTACAGAATTGTATGCTTGCAAAACAGATTCTAAGAGTTTGGTCATATCCAGTCGGGCACGCGCAACTTGTAACAAATAAAATGTCCTGTTTCTCATTACTGCTACGACAGAACAAGCAGAATATGCATTGTTTTCTCCTGTTTTATTAGCTGTATCCCAACTTAATAATATTTTATAAACTTCATCAGGATTCAAACGTTGGTTTGGATAATATTGCATCCATTCTTCTTTTACGATACCACCCCCAACAGGACATGGTTCTTGTTGATATTGGGCATTCCATACATATTCCCCTAATTCTGTTTTTAATTCATTACACTTTTCAAAACTGATATATTGCTTGTTTAATACATCGCCTTTATGCCTTATAAAAGTTTTATTCTCAACTTCCCATTGTTCTTCTTCGGTTGCAATCATAGGCATAACTATATGCTCCCATTTATCAGACTCTTTATCTAACAGATAACCTGTTAAATCGTTTTCGTGAACACGTTGCATTATCAAAATAATCACCCCGTATTCTTGATTATCTAAACGGCTTAACAGTGTACCCGTATACCATTCTTGTACTTTATTTAGGGCATTCTCATTTGCCATATCTGTTGTTTTTATCGGGTCGTCGATGATTATTATATTGCCGCCGCGACCCGTTAAAGATCCTTCGACAGATGCGGCAAAGCGTCCACCGCGTGAAATTGTTTTAAAATCATAGGCTGACGATTGGTCATTTGAAATCTCACTTTTCGGAAATAGTTGTTTATACCACTCAGATTGCATAACACGTTTGCAATCGCGTGCAAAAGTTTCCGCTAATTCTGCAGAATACGATGCGCTAACAATTTTTTCTGTTGGATTATGACCTAATACCCAAGCGGTAAATGCAACATTTACAATTTGTGATTTTAAACTGCGTGGCGGAACATTTATAATAAGACGTTTTATTTCGCCTTTGCGTGCTTTTTCCAGCCGATCACACAATATTTCAATGTGCCAATTTGGAATCAGTATTTGCCCACCGCTTGTTTCAAAATAAGCCCGTTGCACAAAACTGTAAAAATCTTCCTTTATTAAAGCATTAGCCAGATTTTGTGTCATTCTTCCACCTCTTTATTCTCTTCTAAAACCCGTTTTCGGAAATTTTCAATAATTTTCTGATTTATTTTAGACTGTTCTTTTTCATCGTGTTTTTTGCGTTCATTATATCTTTCGGCATCCTGCATCATTGTATATGCAATATTTGTAAATTTTTTATCGCCAGCAATACCCTTGTTTATCGTCGTTTTGACAAACACCTCCTTTTTGCTAAGTGTTTTACGTCGACCATTTTCCATAATTGAAACCTTTTGTGATAACTCTCTGTTTGCAAGAGCCAAATAATTTTTATCGCCCTTGGGACGTCCTTTGGGATTACCAGATTGTCCTTTTTTGAATTGTGTTTCTTTTGGTGGGTTAGCATATCCTGTCATCTGCATCTCCTATTTTTATGGCTTTTTCACCGGTTAGTTCTTCATAACGTTTAATTGTCACATCACAATATTTTGGTTCTATTTCGATGCCATAACATGTACGACCTGTTTGTTCGCATGCGATTAAGGTTGAACCAGACCACAAGAAGCAATCCAATACAATATTGCCACGTTTTGTGACATCCAGAATTGCATCTTTTAACATTGCAACGGGCTTAACCGTTGGGTGTAATTTTAAATTTTCTTTACCATCTGCGGAACCATTGGCACCTGCGTATTCCCAAACATTTGTGCGATATCGCCCATGCGCCCCCAGATTTATATTATTCGTATGTGGGCCTTTGCCGTTTTTGTATATAAAGCACAATTCATGCTGTGAACGATACAGGCTGCCCATACCACCATTGTTTTTGACCCAAACGCAGATGTTTTTTAATTCTTCATAAACGATTGATGCGGCCAGACCAATTTCTATTCCGTGTCGCCAATCCATAAACAAGTAATGCAAAGAACCATCGATGGAATATTCTTTTGCATGTTTCATAAATGTATTTAAAAACGTGATGAATTCATCAGATGACATCTCGCCAGATGCCATCGCAAATTCATCATGCTTAATTTTACCGCTTGAACCAATATCTTTTACACGGACATTATATGGTGGATCTGTTAAAATCATTTGGGCACGATTGTTTCCTATTAAATTTGCATACGTTTTCGCTTTTAATGCATCACCACAAATAAGGAAATGTCGACCCAATTGCCATATATCACCAAATTTGCATTGGTAATCGTTAGTTGATAATTCTGGGATATGTTCTTCTTTCAGATTTGTAGGACCAGACTTATTTATAATAAAGTTATCTATTTCTTCGGTTTCAAACCCTGTAATTTCTAGATCCAGATTTAAATTTTCCAGTTCTTTAAATTCCATTTGCAACAAAGACACATCCCATTTGCCTAATTCGGTCAGTTTGTTATCGGCAATGCGATACAGACGTTTCTGCTCATCATTTAAATGAGACAGTGTTATTGTGGGGATATTTTCCATATTTAACTGTTTTGCAGCCAAATATCGTCCATGTCCAGCTATGATTTCCCCATTTTCATCCAACAACACAGGGTTCACAAATCCAAATTCTTTAATAGAATCCGCAATCTGTTTAATCTGATGTTTACTGTGAAGTTTTGGGTTGTTTTTATATGGTTTAATTTGATTAATGTTTTTATCAACAATTGTTAAAAGCATAGTATACTCCTTATGTTTAACGAATAAGGAATACCCTTATTCTTAATAATATACATTGTTGCGACCAGCTGCCTTGAAAAATTTTTTTGATTTTGTGAAAAAATATATAACTATTTCAATTTACCAATAAAAAACTGGATTTTTTAGGCAAAAAATATTATGTTACATGATAATAAGAGGTCACAAATGAAATTAGAAAAAATTACTATTCATAATTTTAGAAGTATAGAAAATTTAACTATTGATAGATTTTATCAAAACAAAGATAAATCAGAACGAGCGTTTAATCTTCTTATCGGCTTGAACGAATCTGGGAAAAGTTCAATTTTACAGGCTATCAACAATGTATACTCATCAGAACTTAAGTATACAAAAACCATGTATAAGCCGAATGTTAATAATGCAGAAGATAATATTGTAGAAGTCAAAATATATTTTGAAATAGATAAAGCTACTAATAAATTATTACAAGAAAAATCTCAAATATTTGCCGAACAAAAGGGGCTCAGTATAAAAAAATTTGATGATATCAAGCACATAATATATAATTTTGAGTTGTCGTCAACTGGTATCAAAAATAATAGGTATTATCTTAACAACGCTTGGTATACTGGTGATTCAACATTAGAACAAATAAAAGAAGAACATGATAAATTCTTATGGAACGAGGTAATAGCTCCAAATAAACCCAAAATTATATATTGGGATTATAGTGAAGAATTTTTATTGCCATCATCAATTGATTTGAATCAAATAATAAATAAAACATTAAAAAACAAGCCAATAGAAAATATTTTTAAGTTGGCAAAGTTAGATATTTATAACTTAGGTGATTTAAAAGATGCTAGCAATCGAAAAACTATAAGCAGACAATTAGAGTCGGCAATTAATAAACATTTTAAAGCCGTTTGGAAATCTTTCGAGGCTAATGTAAAAATAAATATAGATATAGAACAAACTGGTATTTGTACATGTTTAATCGAAGACAAGGACCGAGAAAGTATATTATTTGATACAAAAGATAGAAGCGATGGTTTTAGACAATTCATTTCGTTCATATTATCTGTATCTTGTGAAGAAGCTACAAAAGATATTGAAAACAGTATTATTTTATTAGACGAACCGGATGTTCATTTACATCCTAGTGGAATCCAATTTTTAAGGGATCGTCTTATTGGGATGAGTAAAAACAATGTTATCATATGCGCTACTCATTCGCCTTTTATGATCGATAAGACAACCCCTGAAAGTCATATTGTAGTTTCTAAAAAGAAAGGCAAAACAACGATTGAACGAGCAAAATCAGACTCATATATATTGAGTGATGAAGTTATGAGAGTCGGATTCGGCTTAAATTATTGGAAAGAACTTTTGCCACAATACATAGTATTAGTTGAAGGTAACACGGATAAAATTATATTAAATAAAGTTCTAGAAAGCATGAACATAAGGGAAATTTTCATTCAAAGTTGTAACGGTTCTGAAATGCCAAAAATGTACAGATATTCATCTATAGACAACCTTAATTTAACGGTTATACACGATGAAGATACTGGTGGAAATAAAATAAAAAAACAAATTCAAGAAGTTGCTAAAGAATTAGGAATTGAATGCACTAATTTGTTTTCTGTTAAAGATATATTGAACATTTTACCCCAAAGGTGTGTTTTTGAAGACATCTTAGAACCAGATGATATAATGCCGCACAAAGAAAATTACGACCCAACAAAATCTTTTTCTGAAAATACAGCAAATATGTCCAAGGATGATATAGAACAATTAAAAAGGGATATAAGTGACAACTATACGTATCACGATCAAAGCAAGATAAAAGTATTTGTAGAAAATTTGGTAGAGAAAGCTAAAAACGGAACATTAAGTTCATAATATTCTGATTATTTTGGTTTTTTATACCCATAATTCCCTGTTGTTTTATGCAATTTTTGATTTAGGGCCTTACATTTCTCATAAAAATCGCGGGATTTATATCAAAAATTCCCTGCAAATCCCTGTAAATTGGATATCCAATACCGTCAAATCTTACAACTCCGCCATAAAAATCAAATGCCCTGATGAGGCATTTAATTTTTATGTTGCGATGGTTGGATGAGAACCCCCAAGGGTTCGACAACAAGTAGATTTTTGCGGTTTCTACTGCAAAAATCGTAACGGTTGCCGCGCAGGCACAACATCAATTTTTGTCAGAAGCAACCCAAAAATAAGTGCCACGCATAGATTGTGTGTCTTTAAAACAGCCAATGGATAACAAAATGAAGAAAAACATAAAAAACACTTATGTGAACGAGTGTTTTTTACACCAATTACCTGTAGGATATGATTTGTATTTATATTACTTTTTTGCAAACACACAGCTGTATATGTGAAAAACACCATGGCATATTTTTCATTATAAAGTACAAAATTCTGCCGACAAATGTGAAATGAAAATGTCTTTTATCGTCACGCCATATAAATTTTCCTGGTATGTTTTTGTGGTTTAATGCTTCTAATACGCCACATTCTGGTGCGGTATAAGCAAATTTTACAATCTTGAAACCAGCATTTTTTAATTCATTTTGGAACTGTTTTTTTGTAAGCAAATACATATAAAATTCGCCATTTTCGTAAAACTCTGGACAATAAAGATATTTATTTTTATCCCATTTTCTGCCTTCATATATTAAATATTTTATTTTACGAAATACAGAAAGAAATGGTATGGTTACAACTGCAACACCAGAATCAGCCAAATCTTTATACATTTGATTTAGGGGTCTGTGTGGGCCGTCTAAAAAGTGTTCAATAACACCATAACTTAAAACCACATCATGGTTTTTTAAATCTTTTGGCAAAGACATTATATCGCCATAACGAACATCAAATTGTGGAAATTTGATTTTAAAATCCTGCGTAATTTCTTTGTTGGCCTCTATGCCGCAAATGTTTTTTACACCATGCATCCCAAGCCAAACGACAACACGACCGTTGCCACAACCGGCCTCTAAAACCTTTGGGGCATGTCCCAATAATTTTTCTTGTTTCTGTATTTCTTGCAAAGAAATCTGCACAGCTTTGTCGTTATCTGTTTCTTTGATAAAATTATTCACATTGTTTATATTCCAGGAAAACACTTTGCCGTTATTCAATTTTTTTGCCATGACAACAAACCTTTTCTTGTGTGTTTATACACAAAAAGCATATAGTTGTCAATTTGTTTATTGGTACGTGCCCCAGAAATATACTTGACTTTTTTGTTAGTTTAGTGTAATATATGTCGTGTCAAATGGCGCTGTTCTGCGCTGAAACAATCTCCAAAAGGAAAAATTTATGCATATTAATGAATTAAAGGCAAAGTCGCCACAGCAATTGCTGAAGATGGCAGAAGATATGGGAATCGAAAATCCTGCACAGTTAAATGTGCAGCAGCTACGTTTCGCTGTGATGCGTGTCTTTGCTGCGGATAAAAAGGTGACATTGATTGGCGATGGTGTTCTGGAACGTATGCAAGATGGTTTTGGGTTCTTGCGCGCGCCAGAGTCTAATTATCTAGCGGGACCAGATGATTTATATGTTTCGCCAAATTTGATAAAAAAATATGGTTTAAAGACCGGTGACTATGTAGAAGGACAAATTCAGGCACCTGCAGCCGAGACAGAAAGGTATTTTGCACTGGAAACAATTGAACGTGTCAATGGTGATAGTCCAGAAAAATTAAAGCATCGTGTGTCTTTTGATGATATGACCCCATTGTATCCGGATGAGCAGTTAAAGATGGAGGTTCCAGAAGATTCTGACAAAGGTCGAAATTTGTCTGCACGTGTAATTGATTTGATTTCCCCAACAGGCAAGGGGCAGCGTTCTTTGATTGTTGCGCCACCACGTACAGGTAAAACAGTTATGTTGCAGAATATTGCACACAGTATCGCAACAAATTACCCTGATGTTAAGTTGATTGTATTGTTGATTGACGAAAGACCAGAAGAAGTGACGGATATGCAACGCAGTGTCAAGGGAGAGGTTATTTCCTCTACGTTTGATGAGCCTGCAACACGTCATATCCAAGTTGCCGAAATGGTTATCGAAAAGGCAAAGCGTTTGGTTGAATCTGGTCAAGATGTTGTGATTTTGTTGGATTCTATCACACGTTTGGGTCGTGCATATAATACGGTTGTCCCATCCAGTGGCAAGGTTTTAACCGGTGGTGTTGATGCATATGCATTACAACGTCCAAAGCGTTTCTTTGGTGCCGCGCGTAATATCGAAGGTGGTGGTTCGCTGACGATTATTGCAACTGCATTGGTTGATACTGGGTCCAAAATGGACGAAGTTATCTTTGAAGAATTCAAAGGAACTGGAAACAGCGAAATAATCTTGGACAGAAAATTGTCGGATAAACGTGTATATCCTGCGATTGATATTACAAAATCAGGTACTCGTAAAGAGGATTTGTTGGTGGGCAAAGACGTCTTGTCCAAGATGTATGTCCTGCGTCGCATAATTAACCCGATGGGAACGCTAGAGGCAATGGAATTCCTGTTGGATAAATTGCGTCTAACTAAAACCAATTCGGACTTTTTTAGTTCGATGAATCAGTAAAAACAGGCCCGCCTTAGTGCGGGTTTTATGTTGTCTTAAACTATTTATTTGTTGCACTAAATGCGATTTTTTGATATTATTAAACAAAATACAGGGGGAGAAAACAATATGAACCGCACAAGAAATTTAGCAATTGCTCTTATTTGTACTATTATCCCATTTTCCTTGGGTGCGGCACCATCTGTGCGTACTTTGGGTGGGGCGGGGACATTTGATGGTTCGAACAAGGCGCAAGCGGCCAAAGCAAACACAACAAAAAATATTCGTTCGTCATCAGTGCGTGCCGATGGCGCGACAAATGTGGGACGTATTGCATCAAATTCAAGGTTGTCAATTGGTAAATATTTGGGCGGGGCCAGTACAATCAGTGGTTCTGCGTCCAAGCCGTCTGTGACCCCAGACTTGTCAGGTGTTGCAAGCGATGATGATTTAAAGGTCGTTCGGGACAGTGTTGCCGCCTTGGAAAATTTTGTTGGATACTCTGAAATAGGCGATACTATCGCAAAAACTGTGACCGGCCTAGATGAAACTGTGAGCAGCCTAGATGAAACTGTGGCTGGCCTAGATGAAACTGTGACCGGCCTAGATGAAACTGTGACTGGCCTAAATGAGACTGTGACCAGCCTAGATGAAAAAGTGTCCACTGTATCAGATAATGTGACGAATTTATCCGCAGAGGTGACACGTATTGATGAAATTGATAGGGTTGTTGGTGAAAATTCTGCCGGTATTCTGGAATTGCAAGAAAGATTGTCTGAAATTGCAGGCGAACAGATTCAGATAACCTATGAAAATGGTATCCTGACTTTGATTCAGCCTGGTGTTGCGCCACAATCGTATGATTTGTTAAAGGGTTTGGATTCTCAGTTCGCAAACAAGGCAGACAAGGCAGAGGTTGACGACCTTAACAATCGTCTTGACGGCCTTAACAATCGTCTTGATAATCTGTCAGATGCGTTTGTTGGTACATCACAGGATGCGGTACAGACGTTGCAAGGACAATATTCGGTTAGTGGCAAATTGTATGTAGATACGCCTGCATTGCCATAATTGGACCAGGTTGAAAAAGTGTGCGTTTATGAAAAGAATATTTATTGCGATTTTTACATTTTTTGTCTTTGTTGGGGCGCATGCTGCCCAGGTTGCGAATGTGGAATATATTCACAATCTAATTAAAAGCAATTGGGGGGTTGAACTGCCTTATAATCCTGAATTACAAAATGTAAAGGCTGTTGCAAATATGAAGTATTTGCTGACAGCAGTAGATGCAACGAATGAAATTCTAAATAACAACAAGACAACCGATTATGGTAATGGTGAATATGCCACGACCCAGGCGGCAGATACCACTGTCGCTATTCAGGCTGTTGACACACTGGTAAAGAAAGCGGTTATCATAACTACAACACCCGATACCACATATTTTAGCTTTGAAATCAGCGCAGCGGGTAATTTTGTTATTGATTGGGGGGATGGAGAAACAAAAACCATAACAAAAACCGGCACAACAGATACAACATATGAACATAATTATCAGATTGCCGATGAATATAAAATTAAAATTACGGGTCGGGCAAGTGCATACAGTAAAACCGCAAATACGGCTGCAGTAAGTTTTGAATACAATAATAATATTGCCATGATTGATGGCTCTGTGGGTGCTGTTTTTGGTACACTTGACAATGGTTCTCAGCCCAATTTTTATGCTACATTTGCAGATTGTAAAAATCTAACATCTATATCGGATAATTTATTTGATGGTGTTTACGGGCAACCAAAATCAAATATGTTTTATGCAACGTTTGATGGCTGTTCCAGCCTAAAACAGATTCCTGACTATCTGTTTGCTGGCTTAAAAGGAACACTTACAGCAGGCTTGTTTTACAAGACATTTCAGAATTGCTCAAGTTTATCAACAATACCGACGTATTTGTTTGGCGAACTTAGTGGTGATTTACAATCGAAAACATTCTCGAATATGTTCAAAGGTTGTGTGAATTTATCGGGATTATCTGCCAAGATTCTTAGTGCAGATAAGTCCTTTATGCAGTTTTTATATACACGTTGGACCAATGGTAATTTTTCAACTGTTGATGGTATGTATTATGGCTGTACGGGATTGACTGATTATGAAGATATCCCAACGACCTGGAAATAGTTATAGTGTATATCTCAATATTATTAAAAAAAAATACCGACATAGATTTATTGTCGGTATTTTTTAGGAATAAAAAAAGGGGAAAATAATGAAGTTACGATATTTTGTTATTTTTTGTATTGTCGCGATATCGGTTGTCTTTTTTGCCGGTATTCGTATTGGGCGACATCAAATTATGGTTGAAGTGCAGGAAAATAAATCTGCAAATCAGTTGAAAATAATCAAGATTCAAGAGAAAATAAATGCAGAAACTTTTAATCACAGTACTAATTATATTCGTGACTGCCTGCGCAAAAAATACACCATCGCAGAATAATGATTGTGCGCGTTTGGTATGCCAGCCTATCTATGGCAGAACCAGCGATTGGAACATTATCAGTGATGACTTGGCGCGAAATATTTATCGACACAATAAATTATGCGAAACCTATAACAAGTAAACAACTATTGATTTGATGAAACAAGGCTTTCTGCAACATTCTTTAACCGGATTAGCGATTCTTCATATGCTGCGCAATCGCGACCGATTTCGGATTTGTATGCATCGCGTAAATTAGATGCCATATATGAACAACCGCGCAGGTGTTGAACACAATAATCGTGACCTGTTGTAAATGCTGTTTGTCCGCGTACGCGACTCTCCATACTGGACCAGTCGATATTCAGCGCACTTTCAATGTTCGTCCATGAATTGCTGTTGCTATATTTCCCCATTGTTTCCATCCAGTATTCGTTCATTTCGTCATCTGTCCACTTGTTTGTTCCCTGAATGGTTAATATCTTTTTGATAAGAGCATCAATTTCATTTTGATATTTATAATCGATTTGTGACAGTTTTGAACTGCAATAGCAACGATTGTATGCTGTTTTTGGGCGTTCGCAGTATTGGTTCATACACTCTGCATAATCTGCCATACAGCGCACACTTGATTGACGGCTTGTCACAGGCTCACTCATTCGTGCTTGTGTGCTTGTTGGTTGTTGCAGTGTATTTTCGTCCCGACCGGACCGACCACGATACACACGTACACCGGAACGGGCGGTGGGCGCTTGCATTGAACTGCGTGCAATGTTTGGGCGTGGCACAACCCGACGTGCAGACGAATTTTTTTGCGTGGTCGTTTGCAGGGGGCGATTCGCAGCCCGATAATTGGCGTTTTGTGTCGCCCCATGCACCAGATGTGGGCGCGCAACAACCCGGCGTTGCCCGGACAATTGTTGTGTTTTAACAACGGTATTTATTGGGTTTTGTGATTGCGAATTTATGGTGCCAGGGTTCAGGTTTGTACGCATTTGATTATTCATATACGGATACATATAGTTGTAATTATATGGCGTTGTATCAGTCAGTTGCGCATCGCGTGTTGCGCCCCAGGCAGCCGTTGTAATAATTGATATGATAATAAAAATCGCGGTTCTTTTTCTCATTATTTATATCATAGAAAACTTAATGCATTCAGACAAGCATAAAAATTTACAATAATAGTTGCATTTGAAAAAAAAGTTGTTATAATACTTGTCGTTCTCGGGGTGTAGCTCAGTCTGGTAGAGTACTTGGTTTGGGACCAAGGTGTCGAAGGTTCGAATCCTTTCGCCCCGACCAGAGATAATAATAGACGTGTGTTCGGCACACGTTTATTTTTTATATCCCAGAGTTCTGCGGGGTTGCGGGTGATGTTTTTTGATGTGTGCAAACGGATGTGTTTTTGCGGATGCAAAAATGCATAAAAAAGCCCCATTTACATCCAATGGGCTTTTTCGCACTGCCAGTTCGTGGGGATTATAATTGATTTTTTGCCGCCAGCGCATACAGCTCATCAACATTGCACCCCAGTTTGCCATCCATAATCTCGTTCAATACATTTGGATTCATGTACGCAATACTTAGATAGCGGTATGCGGTGCGGTTTGATATTTTGTCGGATTTCATTATTTGGGTTATAGAGCCGGTTTGTTCATAAATTTTACGATATTTGAATGCGGTTGCAATCGCATGCATTATTAGGTGGTTATTGTGGGTTACAGTAATTGCGTTGTTGTGATTGGTTTTGCGTATGATAATTGCCGCCTTTATGATGATTGTGTTATTGACGATCGTATAATCCATAGTGTTAAAATTTTGATTTATAAAACCTGTGGTTGAATATTGGGTTAGATTTTCGTTGGTTGTGTTCAAGTATATGGTTAACAAGTTGTCCGTATAAATAACTTTTTCAATAAGCGTTCTGAACAATTCTCGTTTGCGTTCAAACAGCATTGTATTTATATCGATGCTTTTCAGGATTGTTTTGGCGGATTCAGGCAACGTGTTCATATCGCTGTTCAAAAAATCTGTGATTTTAGTACTTATGATTTCATCAACAGTTGGGGCGGATATATAAAAGCCTGGGATTGCATAATAGTATTTATCGCCTTTGCCGCGATTAAGTGTCATTTGATTTATGAAACGGCAATCGTTTACATCAAATAATTTTCTGCTTAGTAGGTTTGCGGAACTGCGTGTGTTTTTATGGCGATGATTTGCGTTCTTTTCCAGTACTTTTTGGACTTGATCGAACAATTCTTGGGTGATTATTGGTTTGTGTATTCCGTCAAACACTTCACTTGTTTTTTTATGTGTGATTTTACCAATGTATACTTTGTCCCGCAATAGACGATGTAAAATGCTGGGGTATAATTCCCCACCACCGTGCGGTGTGCCGTTTTGTGTTATCCAGTATTTATTTTTTATCCCGTTTTTTCGTGCATATTGTGCCAATTCAACCACAGATTCTAATTCTAGATATTTTTCAAACAGATGTTTTACTGTTTCTGCTTCGGTCGGGTTGATAACCAGTTTTTTGTCTTCCAGATTGTACCCCAATGTTGGTAATCCGCCAATCCACATTCCTTTTGCTTTGCTGGCATATAATTTATCGCGAACACGTTCACTGGATACTTCACGTTCAAATTGGGCAAAGGACAACAGCATGTTCAGTGTTAATTTGCCCATGGAATTTGATGTGTCAAATGATTGGGTTATTGATACAAAATTTGCATTGTGTTTTTCAAAATATTGCATCATTTTGTGAAAATCTAGTATGGAACGTGATAGGCGGTCGACCTTGTACACAACGACTGTATTTATCAATCCATGTGCCATATCAGTCAGCATTTGTTGTAATGCAGGCCGGTACATTGTGCCACCAGAAATTGCAGCGTCTGAATATGTTTTGACATATTCCCAACCATTAAATGCCTGTGATGCGATATATGCTTTACAGGATTCTTCTTGATTTTGCAGGGAATTAAATTCTAGTTCTAGTCCATGTTCTGTGGATTTTCTGGTATAGATTGCGCATTTAATTTTTTGCATTGTGATTTCCTTTTTACAAGGCCGAAAAAGTCGGGCCCAGATACCTTGAAGCCCGCGATTGCACGTGCAACAGCGGATAATGTTTTGTACATTTTGTCGTGATACAGGAAATATCCGTCAGCGACCAATACATTATGGGTTGTCCCGTGAAATTCTTTGGTCATCGTTTTGCCTGGGTGTAGGTTGTATCGGTTCTTGGGTATTTGTGTCAGGCATTTGTCTGGATTGTTGATATATGTTTGAATTTTATTGATGTGTTTAGCTGCGATTTTAAGTTTTTTGCGTTCGCATTGGATGTAATACCACAATGCAGTATTTTGACGATGGAATGTATATCCTGTGTACTTTTCCCACATGGTGGCGCGCTGTGCAAATGGCAGTCGGCGCAGTTCGGCTAATGTTTCTGGTTTTGATGTGTGATAATATGACATTTATTCCACCGTAAACCATTTCATAACTGTAATTAGTAGGGTGGTATAGTCACCACTGGTGGCCTGGGTATAAAATTCGGGCCATTTATCTAACTTTTTTGCCAAACGTAGTGCGGTTTGGCAACGTCCTAAGATGGCGAATGCGTTGCCATCGCGGTTGGTTAATGGTACCGTTATTTCTGGATATTTTGGCATGTTTTACTCCTGTGTTTATAAGGTTACGCAATTACTGCTTACAAACACAGGTAAGTCAAGTTGAAAAACGAATAAAAAACGTTGGTTTTTCAGTAGGTTGAAGGTCTGTGATGGGCGGAAAACATAGCTTTTTAAAAGTAAAGGAAAAAATGTGTTAAAAATGCAAAAAAATACCTAGATTTTTGCACTTTTTCTCAATATGTTGTATGTGAAGTTTGGAAATAAAAACTATATGTTGATTTTTAAACTTCCGCCTTCGGGTTTTTGTTAGCGCTGAACCCGAAGACGAAAATAAACCGGAAAATCCGATTCGAGTACGGTGTAATTTTATCATAATTTTACATTTCGCAAAAGGATTTTCCATTTTTGTGAAAATGCTTTGAAATAGGAGGTAAAATTATGTTCAAAGTAATAAATGCAAGAAGAACGGCCAATATGAATCCGCCATTTTTGTATTCATCTTGGTTGGAATATTGGGAAAAGAAAACAGGAAACCATGCTGTTTATTGTGCGTGTTGTGGTTGCACGAAACGTGCAGAGCATGGGGCGCATGTGCGTAAATATGAAAGTTTTGATGACACTGTTTATATTGTTCCCTTGTGTGCAGAATGCAACAATCCTAATAACGTGACGCCGTTTTATGTGGATTGTACATTGTGTAAGGCCGTTTAAAACAAACCGCCCAGTTGGGCGGTTTTATTATGCTTCGATGTTGGTGCGTTGTTTTTCTAGCGACAATTCCCACAGGGTTTTGCCACGGTATGTGAAATCTTTTGGCGGCGATGGATAATGTGGCGGTTTTCCCATTTGGTAAAATTATGCGACGCCCGTCATTGGCTGTCTTAACTGTCAGGTGTTTTGCGTTTGCAAACGTTAATGTTGTGCCAACTGGTATATTTAAAGAACGGAACGATATGCTGTCACGTTGTTTTTGCATGTTTTTGATTGCTGCTTTCTCATCGGATTTGAAAGAGTTTTTGATTGGGACTTCAACGGCACTGCCACTGATTATATAGCCTGATAACAGGTTTATGGCTTCGTCCACACTTAATTTAAAGAATTCCCGATGTGGGTTGTGACGCAATTTCGTTAACCCCTTGTGAATTATACGTTCTATTTTTTCGTAATTGTTAACACAAATTGCAAACTTGGCTTCAAATGGTTGTGGCATGTTTTCACCACAAGATAATTCTCTGCGACGTTTTTCAACATCTGTTGATGAATTGCCTTTGGTTATGCCTATTTTTACAAGTTCCGGGAACAGTTCATTCCACATTACATATATAATTCCACGCGTCATAGTAATCCTTTAGTTATAGGTGTTGTTGCGTGCAAGCAGACCAATCGTCATCAGATATCCAATCTTCTTGTTTGTATTTTTGGTATTTTATTTTTTGTGATTTATATGTGCATTTAGCAGCTATACAGTCTGCAAAAGGGTAATATTTTAGGCAGTCATCATTGTCGTTTGCGATACATTGTTGATAAAGGCGGTTGGCAAAGAATATCCCGATGTATGACTGTTTGTTTAGTGAATCAATTTCTACATAATCCAGACATCTATGCTTGTTTTTTAATTTTTTCTGAATAGATTTGCACGCAGATTGTGCTTTATTTTTGTCATTTTCATAGTCAGATATTTCAAAGTATTTATCATTTATCAAATAATTGACGTTTTCTTGATAGGTGCATTTGTATGCGCCATCAGTATATTTTAATTCGTATCCTGGCCCCATGCCGCATCCAGAAAGAATTAGAACCAGCGCATAGGCAATGAATGTTTTTATAAAAAATTGCGACATGTACGTATCCTCCGTATCAGTTAAAAACCACCAAATGGGATTGGTGGTTGGAGGTTAGTAACAATTTACGAGAATTGTGTTGCTTATTCAATATATTCACAACCCTCCAACCAAATATGGTTGGAGTTTTTATCGTCTCTGCAGACGCTCGTAAATGGGTTACTACACCCCAATGCAAGATGATCCCATGCATCGCACCGATTCTATCATAGAATATGTTCTTATTCAAGTTTTACCCTGCAGAAATTAGTAAAAAAATTTATGTTGAAGATATTTTTTATGTCGGCTTTATTTGGGGCGCTTTTATAAAAACAGGGAATTATCAGGGTGATATTTCTATAAAAAATAAAAAAAGAGATTCTCTTTTCAAAGCCGCAGAAAACTGCGGTTTTTCTTGCTTTGTTCGCGTGTTTTGTGTATGATGGTTTCGGAAAGTAAAGGAAAGGATGTCATAATGTGTACAAGGCATTTTTTGCCTTTCCTTGCTATTCCGTACATATTATGTACTTCCTTTCTGGTGAATATGTTTGATAAAGAAAGGAATATGTATGACAGAATTAAAAATTATATATCAAAACCCATGTGATATTAGACCGTATTCTCGTAATGCGCGATTGCATAACGATAAACACGTTTGTCAAATTGCAAATTCTATTACTGAATTTGATTTTACTAATCCGTTGCTGGTTGATGAAGATAATGTCTTGTTAACGGGGCATGGGCGTTTATTGGCGGCTAAAAAGTTAGGTTTGGATTCTGTGCCATGTGTACGGATTGATTATTTGACAGATGCCCAAAAGCGCGCATATCGTATAACAGACAATCAACTGACGATAAATGGTGATTGGGACAGGGATTTGTTGGGGCTGGAACTGAAAGATTTGTCTGATTTGGACTTTAACCTGGATGTTATTGGTTTTGAAACGGCCGAATTAGATGTTTTGATTCAGGGACAAAATGATGACTTGATGGAGTATGACCATGCCGATGATATGCCGGATGTTGATAATGGACACATTGTTTCGCGCCCTGGGGATTTGTGGCGATTGGGCCAGCATTTGATTTATTGCGGTGATGCATTAAAATGCGAAAGTTTTGAAAAGCTGATGTCTGATGGCCTTCTTGCCCAGATGGTGTTTGCAGATGCGCCATATAATGTACCTGTTGATGGACATGTATGTGGTGCAGGACGTGTACATCATGATGAATTTGCGATGGCATCTGGCGAAATGTCGCGTGAGCAGTTTACACAATTCCTGCGGACGGCATTTACAAATCTGCGTGATTGGTCTGTTGATGGTTCGTTGCATTATTTGTGCATGGATTGGCGACATATTATAGAGATTACAGCAGCCTGTGATGATGTTTATACAGAAATGAAGAATCTGTGCGTGTGGAATAAGGCGTCTGGGGGTATGGGATCGTTATATCGGTCAAAGCATGAACTGATATTTGTTTATAAAAATGGTCGTGCGCCACATATCAACAATGTGGAACTTGGGGCGAATGGTCGTTATCGTACAAATGTTTGGGATTATCCGGGGGTAAACAGTTTTGGTGAAAATCGTGATGATTTGAAACTGCATCCAACGGTGAAAAATGTTCAGATGGTTGCAGATGCGATTATGGATGTGACTAACCGTGGTGATGTGGTGCTAGATTCATTCTTAGGTTCAGGAACCACTTTATTGGCATGTGAACGGGTTGGGCGCGTTTGTCGCGGGATTGAGATAGAACCCAAGTATGTTGATGTTGCAATACTGCGCTGGCAAAAGTTGACGGGTAAAAATGCGGTGAATGTGGGTTTGGAACGTACATATAATGAATTATTGATGGGGGCAAGAAATGAATAAAGATTATACAGTTGGATACCGCAAACCGCCAAAAAGTGGACAATTTCAAAAGGGACGTTCAGGAAACCCGATGGGGCGACCGCCAAAGCCTAAGACGGGATATAGTGATGTTTTGTTGCGTGAGATGAACGAAGTTGTTCAGACCAAAGATGGTCAAAAAATGACCAAAATGGATGCTATGTTTAAAAATCTGGTAAATGGCGCAACCAAGGGGGATTTGAAAAATATATTGGTTGTATTAAAAGAGGTGCATAAAGCTGAAGGTAAGCAGTTGGCTCAAATGTTTTGGGACAGGTTCTTGGCGGACGGCTTTATAGAACCAGATGCTGCGCGCGACTATGCGAACAAACGTGACAGACTAAAATTAAATATGGGCGTTTTGAAACAGGAACAGGTTAGTCGTATTCGTGCGATTGGTGCTGTCGGCATGCTGGAAGCAATTGCGTATTTTAATATCATGGAAGAAGTGTCGTTGTGGGCCGAACGTATTAGATGTGCGGTTTTTGCAGAATTTGAGTTCTGGGTAGATGTGGAGACCGGTTGGGATACAATGGGTTTATCGGACGGTCAGCGTGAAATGGTGTATCAGCAGACTTTACAACTTCGGGCGTATGAACGCCCAACGGTTGAGATGTTGCAGAAATCTGTGGAATTATGCGCCCGAATGCGACATCAGTGCGATATGTGGTATATGGCATATCGCGATATTTATGCCGATATGCCATTGATTAAAAGTACGGTGCGTGATATACGGCGGTCTAAATCAGAAAATATCAGCGGTATTGATAAAAGTATACTCAAAAATTTACAGGCATTGTTGTCGACACGCAGACGTGCGTATGATGATTTTATGACACGGGATTTCCCGTTTGCGAATTGGATACCAAAGTATGACTTAACCACAGAAGATGTCCAGCATTTGTTCCAATGGTACTTGTCTGGACATAAAAACTTTTTATTCCGTAAATATTAATGCAGCTATACTCTTTATTTTAATGCATTTATTTTGCGTCTATATTTTGTGGACTTATTCTTTGGGATAGAATCAAAAATTTCTAATGCCATTTCTTTTGTGTCAGGTGATAGCATTTTCTTTAACAGTATGCCTTCCACTAAGTTTTTGATAGTTTCAACATCGGCGTTTTGGGCCACTAGTTTTAACATCATTGTGTTGGATTCGTATTCGTGCAAATTTGTATATATGTGTTGCATTGCTATTATCTTTGATTGGGATGGTAAGTTGGCAATAATAGCGCAGTCGTTTATTGTTTGTAGTACAGAATCGATGCAGTTTTTTCTTTTTTTACTTAAATAGTCTATCAAATCTTGAAACAAAGTCTTTTGAGTCGTGTTAGATGTTTTTAGTTCTGATAACAAATTATGTATTTCTGTAGCTAATGCGTTATCAGCAATACACCAATATTCTGGAGAGTTTATGTCTCGGTTGGAATAGTGCCATACTACAATGTCTTTCATGATAGAGCAATAATCGTTGTTATAAATTTTTTTCCCAAATATTAAATTAGCAAGCTTATATATAGAAGCTTGAGGGTTTGTAATATTTGTTTTTATGGAGTGAAGTAAATCTGTTTGCAATTCTATATTTCGATTTATAAGTCGCTCCAAATAGGAGATTAATAATGTATTTAGTTCGGTTTGTGCATTATATGAAGATCGATTGTCCAATGAAAAATTAAGTAGTTTGCATAAAATGTCTATCATCTTTATATATTCGTCTTTATCTGCATATGTTTCGTGTGTGACGATGGTTTGTCCATATGTTCTGGAATATAAGAGTTTTTTTATTAAGGAATGAAGTTCGTCACCTATGTTTTGCGGTTTTATTACTTTCAGTAATTCTAATACGTTTTTAAGAAACTTTATACTTTTACTTTTTTGACCCACAGTATAGTTTGGGTATATTGTATTCAGTTTGCTAAAGATGTTTTGTATCAATGATTTATTTTGTCTATAGTTGTTTAGTAAATGTATTATAGTATCTAAGTGCGTAGTTTCGTCGTTTTCGGTCAATTTTATTCCGTTTATGAGCTCTTCTTGAAAATCGTTTGTAATAAAGTATTGTAAGTCTGTTGCTGCTATGTTGTTAATATTGACAATGTCGTCTGATATATATTGTTTCCATAGGCAGAAATGTTTTTTATATTTATCGAATAATTTTTTGTCTGTGATACTGGTTATTAGTTTTGCATATAGCAAATCTGTATTTGTTGGGGTGTATTTTTCGTATGTTTGGGGGATTTTTATAGTAGGAATAATACAGTTATTCATTATCTCGTGGAATAAATATGTGCGCTTACTTTGATTTTGTGCGTTTATATATTCTATTAATTCGTCAGCAAAGTGTTCTATTGGTGTTTTTTCTAGTATGGTAGAAACGATGGGGCCAACATGTTCATTTAGGATAGTTTGTAATCGTATATTATTTTGTTCTGAAAGTCCGCCTATAGCTCTATTTATTTGCAATATAAATTTGAATAATGTGGCTGTGGTACCAGTAATATTACGTTTTATAGCATTTTTTATTTGCGTTTCTAAATATTTGAAAGTTTTTGTTTCATTTTCACTAGATGCTTTTATAAATGCGGTAAGTTTTGGAATGTCGAATGACTTTAAGTCTTCTAATGTTTGTATAGGCAAAGCATCAAACATGTTATTATTAGATATTATTCTGTTCAATTTAAATTCATCTGTTAGTATTGGATAGAATTCTGTTGACCTTAAAAATGTATCTAGCGCAAGGTTATTTTGTTCATTTGGTTTGTTTGTATACTTACCAGATAATAGTTTTTTAGGATCTTTTCTTATTTGCTCATAGTAAAATGGCCATTCTTCACGAATAATCAGTAATTTGCACATCGTATTTCTGGCTAATATTGTGTCTTTGGGGGAAAAGTTTTTTATTCTTTGTGTGACAATATCCCATTCGGTTTGGGCGTTATTAAAAAATTGAATGATCCTTCTTGGATTGGTTGCATATTCTTTTGATATAATATCTATGGCATCTGGTGAGAAATCAAGATCATAGTCTTGATTTATTTTGTTAGTAAATTCATATAATTCAACGCTGTCTAATGGCTTTATACGAACTTCTAAATTAAATATTTTGCGGAGAAATTCTTTTGCTCTATCTGGTTTGTTATCAAATCTGGATTGTAAATGCTCGCACAAGGCGACTTCGTCAACCGGAATGACTAAAATTAGATTATCGTGATTTATTAAAAACGTTTTGATGGTACTTAGGAGTTCGTAAGTTGTATCTGCACTACATCTGTCAATATTGTCTATTACTATAATTAGTTTATCATAAGTTGGAGTGCCGTTGACCCAATTACAAATTCTTTTTATAAAGTTAGTTTTTTTTAGGCTTTGTGCCAATATTTCAGCAAAACATTCTGTAAACTGCTCAGCGGAGAATATTGCCGGCGTTTGTTTTGTTGTTTTTAATTCATCAAAAATTTTTCCGAGAGAATTTATAATCAATGAAATAAAAGGAAATATAATACTTGAAATTATTTTTAAGGTATCATTTCCCGTCCCGTATGCCCATATACAAACAATAGAAACTAAACTTAATATCCAAGGAAAAACTGTAAAATACCAGAATTTTTTTGAGTTATATTTAACAGTTATATTAGTTTCTTCGGTTTTGTTTTGGTAGATTTTCTCCATATAAGGCGTTTTGTTCAAGAGTAAAGCATCAACCAAGTATAATAAAAAAGATCTTCTGAAACTGTCTTTTACAAATTTCCATGCATCATAAATAATAAATTTATAGCATTTCTTTCGCTTAGCTTGCGACTCTAGCTCTTCTTTAATATTTTTGATAATTGTGGATTTGCCAATTCCCCATTCTCCGAAAATCCCTATGATAAAGGTTCCGTTGTCGATAGGGGCGTTTTCAATGGCTTTTTTGATGGCATTAGAGTATATAGAAGCATTTAATAGATCTTCTGTTTCTTTGTTTAGGTCTATTATGCTTCTAGAATTTGGTTTAAAAGATTTTTCGCTATCTGTAATAAAATATGGTTTTTTTATACTGTTTGTTTTATTTTTTGGCATGTTTTTATCCTAAATGAGTTATGTTATGCTAATTGTGTCAAAATATACCTACGATGCAAGTAAAATGCGTTTATAAATTTGTTTTTTGTTGGAAATAAGACAAAATAAGAGAAGTATATGTTTTTTTGTATTTGAATAGGTGTTTTAACGAGTGTTTTTTCTCTTGGTGCGAAATAATTTACTGTTTTTTGTGGGGTTTTTATAAAAATATATTGACAAAAACAAAATAGCTGGTACCTTGTGGTCTAATAATATGTTCGTCAAATTGAAATTTAAACAGGGGGCGACATGTCTAATAAATATAGTGATTTTCTAGATTTTGTGGAAGAAGGTTTTCTTGATTGCTTTGGTGCCAAGGGGTATGTTAAAGAAAAGCCAGTAAACATAACCTCGAGAGTTGATAAGAGCGTTGATTTTATTGGTTCTAAAATATCTGTTCTTAAAGATAAGGTTCTCGATTATTCTATATCGCCATCGGGGCATGTTTTGATTCAAGATTGTTTTAGATTGCATGGCAGAAAGAATTTGCAAAACACAGAATGGAGCAAATTTGGAACGTGTTTCAGAGGAATGGGAACTTTGAGTCTGCCTTGTATGGAAGAAGTTGTACATGATACGTTTGATTATTTGATGAATCCTAATTATTTAGCTATTAAGCCAGAAGATTTGTCGATAAGAATCAGTTCTAATGATACAGATTTATTAGAGGCCATAAAAAATGTAGATAAACGAGTTCATAGAGAACTGGACTCAAAAAGTTCTAGATACGTTCATTCGTACGGTCTGGATGAACAGGGGATATATGGTAGGGATTTTAATATCGCTGTAAGGAAAGCGGGAACGAGTGAATTTTTAGCTGTTGCAGCGGTTGTAATGATGGAAACACAGGGTCGCAAACTTGCAGTAGATATGGGAATGAGCAATATTGTTTTTTCTATGTGTAAATATGGGAATCATAATTCGTTACAAAGTTGTCGTATGGCAGATGTATTTGAAATAGATTCGATAGAAAAGATAAAATTGGCGGATACAATGGTTGCTGTTGCCACCCTACAAAATGAAAACGTTGAAAATGTTCGTTCTCATCGTAAGGCTATTATGTGGAACTTTAGACAATATAATAAAGCACTAGCATATTGGAAAGAAAAATTACACTTGTCTGATGAGCAAATATTGGAGTACATGAAGCGTTATATCGATTTAGAATTCAAAAATAATTCTTATCAAAGTAGGATAACATGGCAGAGATAAATATTTTTGATAATCCACAGTTTTATCGTGAACGTATTTTAGAACAAAAGACGTTAATAAATACTCATGATTCCTTGTATGCGGGAAAATCTCTGATATGTGTGTTCTTTACTTCTTATTGTGGTGTAGGGTGTCCTTTTTGTTTCTTTTCAAGCCCTTCGCCTACTAAATCTGGCGGGATAGAAGATAAGTTTTCATCGGAAGGGGTTGACAAATTTATAGAGTTTGCAAACAATGCAAATGTTGGTTATTTGCAAATATCTGGTGGAGGAGAACCGTTTTTGGAGCGCGAGGCTATACTAAAAAGTATAGAAAAGATAAAAGCGGATAGAATTATTTTGGTTACTAGTGGAATATGGGCTTATAATGGAAAGAAGGCTTTAAGTTATTTGCAAGATCTAGAAAACGCTTTAAACAAAAGGGAAACGCCAACCAGGTTGTCAATTCGATTAAGTGTTAGTAACGATCACAGTATAAAGCTAAAACATTATCCTTTGATTAACTTGTTGAACATATTTGAAACAAAATACAAGGATAATAAAAATTTTACGCTGCAATTGAAAACTTTTGACGGCGATACGGCATTAGAGCAATATCTAAGAGAGTTTAAGCCGGGATTTTCTATCGATTATGTTGGGGTAAATAAATCTGATGATAATAATGTTGTCAAGATAATGCCAAAACAATTCAAAATTAATTTTGATACAGGTTATTCGGTTATAGTTGGGTGTTCAAGGGTTTTTGATTCTAATTTGCGCCCAAATTTGCATGATAAATCTTCTATTGCGCGAACAATTGATGTATATAATAAGGATACTGTGCAAAGTCAGTCAAATTTTCCGTCTATAGCTTTTAATTCTAATGGTAAGAGGGGGCTGGACTGGATTATTGAATATAATGGAAATGTGTGTACTTGGCAAAATCGTGTACAAGATAATCTTTTAAATATATATGAAGATGATTATCATACTGTTTATAAGAAAACTCTTGCCGATCCTTTGACGCTGTCGTTTATCGAAAAGGGTGCGGCATATAGAGAAGGTATAATTAATGAGATTGCTCCACATAGTGTGACATTAATGAAATCGGTCAGTGTGCGCGATTACGCTGGAACCTTGTTGTTTGAAGAAGAAAAGACTAGACTTTATTATACTATAAGAGTATTGCAGGATTATATAAAAGAAAATCGGGTAAACAAATTTGCTTTATCAAGATTGCCGTTAGAATTGCAAAAAGCATTAGATTTAAGTGTAAATGAATTAAAAAGAAATTATAAAAAGTCTGGGTATTCAATTTTACATCAAGAGCTTAAAAAAGATCATGATGCTACAACATTTAGAGATTTTTTGGAGTTGGTAAAATTAGGACATTATAGATTGTCGACAGAGGAATTAGACAGAGCTATCAGTCATTATAACAGATTGTCTGGCAATAATATTAATAGCATTAGTGAGATTGTTCAAGAAACAGGCTTAGATGTAGAGAGACGGCTTACTAAAAGGGTTATGACCATGAAGAAATTATCTGAAAGTTCTACAAAATCTGCCACCAAGAAAATATATATTTATAGACACGGGGAAACTACATGGAATGCTGCTGGACTTGTAAAAGGTCAAATGGATGATTATGGCGTAGAATTTACAACCAAAGGTTTAGAACAGATAAATGAAATTGCTAGATATTTTATAGCAAATAACATAGAAGAAATATATGCCTCTGATCTGGAACGAGCAAAAAATACGGCTGTATTGGCCAATAAGCAGATAGGCAAGCCGTTATCTTTTCATAGGGAGTTGCGTGGATTAAATATGGGGGTATATCAGGGGATGAAATTTTCGGATTTTCTGAAAGAAAAACCTGTGCAACGCGCGTTTAGATATCATAATATGCCAATCCCCGGTGGAGAAAGTATAAATCAGTTAAACAAACGCTTGTTGGCTTTCCTGAATAAAGTTGTGCTTGAAAGTACTTGTAAAAATATTGCTATTATTATGCATAGTGCGGCAATGAGTAATTTGAAGGCCTGTATATCCAAAGAAAAGTATGAAGATATCGAGATGTGTGAGATTTTGTTTGAAAATAATAAATTTAGAGTGATAAAAACTCGTCAAAAGGGTTGAGTTAGTGAATAAAAAGTGTTTATAATTACACAACAAAGGAGACGTCTATGAAATTGATTTTGAATGGTGGTGGTTGTAGTGATAAAACACAAAATATTTATGCTGTATTAAATTCCATGATAGATAACACAAAACCAATATTATGTATTCCTTTGGCCAGAGAAAAAGATGAATCGGGATATGAAAACTCAAAAAAGTGGTTGTCTGCGGAAATAGCAAATATAAATTATACTGAATTGGTCATGGCTGATTCAGTTGAGCATTTGGCAGGACTAAATTTGTCAGATTTTGGCATGATATACATTAGTGGCGGTAATACTTATAAATTGTTGCGAGATTTGAAAAGTACACAGTTTTTACATAATATTAATGAGTATTTAAAGAACGGGGGTGTGGTTTATGGGTCAAGTGCCGGTGCTATTATATTTGGCCAGACAATTAAAACAAGTTCGGATAAGAATAATGTAGAATTGTTGGATTTGGATGGTTATAACTTTGTAGGTGGCTTTTCTATTGCTGCTCATTACACGAATAAGAATGAAGAGAAAACAAAATTAGCTACGGAGCATTTAACAGAACTGTCAAAAACTTATCCTGTAATTGCGTTACCAGAGGAGGATAGTATTATTATAGATGGAGACAGAGTGAGGGTTATTGGTGATCGTGATTATTATATGTTCAGAAAAGGTGAAAAAATTCAATGTAATGTCTCAGATGGCTGTATTGATTTGAATAAATTATAAAATAAATCGCCTTTTAGGCGATTTATTTTTGTTTGTTTTTCTGAAGTGCGATTAATTGACCACAGCCACCGCTAATGTCTTGACCTTTGCTTACTCTTATTATAGAAGAGATGCCATTTTTGTTCAGATGTTCATTGAATAAGTTGGCGGTTTCAATTGCTGGACGTATAAAGTTTGAATTGGTTGTGTTGTTATACAATAATAATTGAACCTTAAAATGTTCTGGGCTAATCAGTTTTGTCAAATCGCTTAAATGTTTGTCAGTATCATTTACGCCTTCCATTAACATATAACTTAAGGTGACTTTACTGTTGGTATCTAAATGATACTGTTGGCATGCTGATAATAAAGACGAAATGTTATATCTTTTATTTATTGGCATAATTTGGTTGCGTTGTTCATCATATGGGGAATGCAAAGATACAAAAAATTTAATGTTTTTTAATTGATTTTGCATTTGGGCTAATTTTGGTATTTGTGAAACAATTCCGACCGATGAAATTGGGATCGTTTCTAACTTTGGATCTGTTGTTGTTAGTGTTGTGCAAAATTTGGCTGTGTTTTCAAGATTGTTTAACGGTTCGCCCATTCCCATAATTACAGCACTATATTTTGTAGATGCTTTTTCTTTTCCCGATTTTATGATGTCTTGACGAACTAGACTTATTTCTTCTAACATTTCTTCAGAAGAAAGGTTGTGACAAAATCCTAGGTTTCCTGTGTCACAAAAAGAACATTTCATTTTGCAACCAAACTGAGAAGATATACATATATGGTATCTTTCATATGGTGTGTTATTCTTTGGCGGCAATCTGTAATAAATGGCCTCGCAATAATAGCCATTATGGTTTTGAAAAATATATTTAATGCTGCCATCAGATGAAACAAGTCGTTCTACTATTTTCATAGAGTGCCCCTTGTGTTATGCATAAACGTATGGTTCTTTTGTCGGTAATTCTAGCAAAGTGCATTGATTTTGCAAGATTTTATCGTTGTGTTTCCTTGATGTTGTTGGGTTGTTCCTTGTTTTTATCAAATTATTCCCTGTTAATTTTATGGGAAAGGGTGTTTTTGTGGCGGGAAAGGGCGGTTTTTGAGATGAATTCCCTGAAATTTCGTGTGTATCAGGGATTTGTAATGGATGTAGAATACCGTTGATAAAACAATCCCGACCAGAAAATTCAAACCGTCGCATTTGCGGCGGTTTTAATTTTCTGTTTGGAACGTACGGATTCAAACGACAAAATTCTTTTGTCAGGTTCGAACGTTTCACTCGCTTTATCACAAAATGTGATAAATCTGCGTGGCATTCCTGACAATTTGCCTGCGTTTGGCACTTGGCAAATTTACTCATTGTCGCCCCGACCAGAGATAAACAAAAATACCGCAGTTGATGCGGTATTTTCATTTAGTTTGGTGGGACTATGGATTCGAACAATAAATTAAAATTTGATATATAAATAAAAACACGAAGTCAAAAATTGCTTAAAAAGAACGTTTTTTGTTGAAATATTATATTTTAAATATTCTAATAATTTTATATAAATATTCTAATAATTTTATAGGTTTAATAAAAAATAATTTGTATGAAGATTTATATTACTGGTGGGGCTGGCGCAGTTAAAACCACATATGCAAAATATTTACCTGACTTAAAAAGAAAATCAGATAAGTTTGGTGTAAAATATATCATGATAAAATCAAAAGATGTTGATTTTATATCGCATAGAAAAGGTAAAAAATGAAACAAAAACACCAAGATTTTTTACAGCAACCGCGTGTAAAACAGTTATTGCGCGATGGGTGGGTGCCATATCGGGTTAAACAATTAATTTTACGTTCAGATGTGCCAATCGAAGCAAAAGAGGCTTTGATTGCAAATCCATATCAAGATACGTTGATTAATGATTTTTGTTTTAGACGGTTTAGATAGCATAATTTTTCAAGAAAATTCATTGAATATTGCGTTTTTATGGATTATCATAGTATTTGTAAATAGAAATAACATAAGGCGTTGTAAATGAATCTATATAAATTTGTTTCTGATAATATAAAATCTAAAATTCAAGAAATCGACGATGTCAAGGATGTCTTGACCGCAGATATCGAAAATAATATCGCGTTGGAAGTACCAAAAATTCGTGATTTTGGGGACTATTCAACAAATGTCGCGATGCTGTTGGCACGCCCGATGAAAAAAGCACCACGTGATATCGCACAATTAATCGCAGAAAAAATCAAAGAATTAGACTTTGTGGCAGATGTACAAATCGCAGGCCCTGGTTTTATTAATTTATTCTTAAAAGATTCTTTCCTGATTGCGCCAGAACAATTCTGTCAAGGATATAAAACGGTTGAAAAACAACTGATGGTTGATATGGACTATGGCAGTTATAATATTGGCAAGCAATTACATATTGGACACTTACGTACAACAGTTGTGGGTGACACTTTTAATCGTATTGCGCGTTTCCTGGGGCATAAAACAAAATCGTATAATCACATGGGGGATTGGGGACTACCAATGGGATTGATTATTGCGTGGATTCTGGAAAATGGTATGCCACAGAATGCGGACGATATCAATAGAATGTACCCCGCTTCAACTGCACGCGCCAAGGAAGATAAAAGTTGGCTGGAAACTGCACAAAAAGCGACAGTTGAATTGCAAAGTGGAAATCCAGAATATAATCAGATTTATAATACTTTCGCACCAATGTCTTTGGACCAAATTTCAAAGATTTTGAAACGCTTAAATATCTTACCATTTGATGAAAACAAGGGCGAAAGACTGGTTGCAGAATATGTGCCAAAGGTTCAGAAGATATTAGATGAAAAAAATTTGGTGGTGCGTGATGATGGTGCCGATATTATCCCTGTGAAATTGGATTCTGATACCGCACCAATGCCACCGGTGTTATGGCGGTCCAGTACTGGCGCCCAAACGTATGCGGCTGCAGACTTGGCGGCGATATACTACCGAACAACAACAGATAAACCTGATGATATTGTCTATTTCACAGATAATCGTCAGAAATTGCACTTTACACAGGTGTTTCGTGCCGCGAACAAGGCGGGTCTGGACACCGCGCGTTTGCAACACGTTGGATTCGGTACAATAACAGGTGCAGATGGCAAGCCATTCAAGACACGTGATGGCAATGTTCCACAAATGGATGAAATGTTGGATATGGTTTGTGATTCTGTGCGTGCACGTGCAGTTGAATCTGGGAAAAATTTGCCAGATGAAACAATCGAAATGATTGCATTGGCGGCATTAAAGTTTAACGATTTGATGCATGATGTTAAGGCTGATTATGTCTTTGACGTTGATTCTGTGACACAGTTTGAAGGACGCACAGGGCCATACATCCTGTACACTGCGGTCAGATTGAATGCAGTTGTTAAAAAGGCAGCCGATATGGGGCTGACTGCAGCTGTGTCAGATATTCAATTAAAACCAGAAGAACGCAATTTGCTGTTGCGCCTGTTGGATTTTAGACGTGTTCTGGAAAATGCGTTTGCGCGCAGGGCAACGGATTTATTGGCAAACTATACCTATGATTTGGCACAGGATATAAACACATTCTATCATAATTGCCCGATATTACGTGATGATGTTGCAGAAAACATCAAACAAATGCGTTTGCATATTGTTGATATGGCACAAAAAACATTAAATACAGCGATTGATTTAATGGGATTGCGTGTGCCAGATTCAATGTAGTTGTGTTTTTCGTATTTAATTTGGGATGCAACTGCGTCCCATTTTTTTTCTGGGATTTCATACCTGGCGAATTGTATTTGCTTTTTTGACATAATTGTAATGTTATGAATTTAAAGAATACAAAAATCTTTTGGATAAGTGTGCTGATTTTTGTAAGTGCAGTTATTGCTGTGCTTGTAATAGTATTGATTTTTTTTAATAGAAAGCCGTTTTTGTATGCTGGAACTTTGGAAACAACCAAAGTAATTGTTTCTGCACGTGTTCCGTCGGATATCGCAGATGTCTTGGTGGCAGAAGGCGCAGAAGTAGAATCAGGGCAATCATTAATGGTATTGTCATGCGATGCATATAAGATATTAGCAAAGCAAATTGATAATGATTATGACAGGGTTATTAAACTGATGGAGCGTGGGCATATTTCAAATGCAGAATATGATTCTTTGGTGCGCGCAAAACAAGATAATGATTTGAAGTTAAGTTGGTGTAATGTTAAAAGTCCAATAAATGGAATTATAACAACTGCTTTTCGTGAAGCAGGCGAAGTTGTTGCACCAGGGATGCCTTTGTTGGCAATCGCAAATCCGTATAATATATGGGCTTATTTTTATGTGCCTTATTCGATGCTATACAGGTTAAAGGTTGGGCAGGAAGTTATTGGTATCCTGCCAGAGGCAGACAATATAAAATTTCAAGGGCAAATTATAAAAATTAATGAAATCGCAGAATTTACACCAAAAAATGTTCAGACACGCGATGAAAGAACACGTCTAGTTTATGGGGTAAAGGTTAAATTTGATAATCCTGATTTAATTCTAAAAGCAGGTATGACAATCGAAAGTAGTTTGTTGCCAGATGAATAAAAAAGATATAGAAATTCATATCGAAAATGTATCAAAACGCTTTAAGGAAATCTTGGCCTTGGATGATGTTTCTATGCGATTTGAATCTGGAAAGTTGTATGGGATTATTGGACCTGCAGGGGCGGGAAAAACAACATTGTTTCGTGTGATGCTGGGGCTGATGAATGCCAGTCAAGGGGCGGTTTTCTATAATAAAAACGGTAACAAAATACCGTTTGAAGAAATTCAAGAACATATTGCATATATGCCACAAAGTCAAAGTCTGTATGCCGATTTATCAGTGGATGAACATCTTGATTTTTTTAGAAAATTATATGGTCTGGATAATGATGAATATGAACAGAAAAAGCGCGAATTGGTGCAGTTGGCACGACTTAATGATTTCTTAGACAGACCAGCGGGAAAATTGTCGGGGGGGATGTATAAAAAATTAGGGTTGATATGTGCGCTGTTGCGGTCACCACAAATTATGTTCTTGGATGAGCCGACAAATGGTGTTGATCCGATTAGTCGTCGTGAATTTTGGAACTTGTTGCATGATGCAAAAAATAAGGGAATTATGATTTTAATGTCGACAGCATATATGGACGAAGCAGAAAGGTGTATTTCGGTTGTCTTGATGGAAAATGGACGGGTGTTGGCGGTGGGCGCCCCCGATGATTTATTAAAACAATACAATTGTCGAAATTTTGATGAATTGTTTTTAAGTCGCAGGGGAAGTGTAGATGACTAAGAAAGCCGTTGTTGTTAAAAATATGTCCGTAAAATTTGGCGATTTTTATGCGGTGCGTGATGTGTCTTTTGATGTGTCGCGTGGTGAAATATTTGGATTCTTGGGGGCAAATGGCGCAGGAAAAACAACGACAATTCGGGTGTTGTGTGGTCTGTTGCCTGCCAGTAGTGGGGTGGTTATCGTTGATGATGTTTTATTTTTTCAAGGACGCGAAAATGAGGTTAAGAAAAAAGTTGGTTATATGTCTCAACGGTTTACCTTGTATGATGATTTGTCTGTAAAGGAAAATTTTGATTTTGCAGCAGCATTAAGAAATCTGACTAAAAAACAATATCTGGAACAAAGAAAAAAATTATTGGAATTTATCGGATTTGACAGAAATTTGCGGGTCGTGGTGAAAAATCTGCCAGCAGGATTAAAACAGCAAATTGCGCTGTGTGTTGCGTTATTGCATAATCCAAAAATTGTATTCTTGGACGAACCAACCGCAGGTGTCGCACCGCGGGCTAGGTTGAATTTTTGGAAACTAATAAAAAAGTTAGCAAAAGACGGTAAAACAATTTTTGTCACAACGCATTATATGGATGAAGCAGAAAACTGTGGTCGTATTGCGTTGATGCGTGATGGGCGTTTGATTGAAATTGATAGCCCAGAAAATTTAAAACAAAAGGTCTTTGGTGATTCCTTGTATAGATTACGACCGCGAAAAAAAAATCCTAAAATGCCGGACTTAGATTTGCTGGATATGTGGCAACCATACGGCGCAAGCTATCATTTGCACTTTAAAGATAGTGTGCGTGTTGCAAAATATTTGCGTGATTTGAAATCTGATTGGGAAATATCACAAGTTAGTCCGTCATTAGAAGATGTTTTTATTAAGTTAGTCGAGGAACAAAATAAATGAAATTCTTTTCACCACGCAGAAGTGGGGCTATTTTTACCAAGGAATTTAAGCACATTTTACGTGATCCTTTTACATTAATTATGGCACTGTTGTTGCCATTGTTGATAGTGTTAATTTTGGGCAGTTCAATCGAATTTAATATAAAATCAATTGATTTGGCGGTCGTAGATAATAACCAAACAATGGAATCTAGGAAATTAATCGAAGCATTTGATAGTTCAAATTATTTTAGGTCTTATGATATACAAAATTCGAATTTGATATTTGATGAATTGGTGGCGGGGCATGCAAGGGCTGCACTGATTATACCGCCAGAATTTACCAAGGAATTCTATCGTGATGATGGGGCAAATGTGCAAATTATTGTTGATGGTACGGAAAGTTCTTCTATGGCATCTGTGGCAAATTATTTACTGGCTGTAAATAAAAGTTCTTATTTTAAGATACATGATATCCCAATGGATTCTTATATAGAAAATCCAAAATATAAAATTAGGTATTTATTTAATCCAGAATTAAATTCAAAGTGGTTTGCAGTACCAGGACTAAGCGCAGTTATTATTGCATTGGTTGCAATAATGCTGACCACGTTAACGATTTGTCGCGAATGGGAACGTGGGTCTATGGAAATGCTGCTGTCAACACCTGCAACGCGATTGGATATAATAGTTGGCAAGGTTGGACCATATGCAGTTCTGAGTCTTGTTGGCTTTATATTGGTTTTTTTTGTGGCCCGAACAGTTTTTGGTGTGCCTTTTGTTGGCAGTTATTGGCAATTGTTCTTAGGAACTTGGTTATTCATTTTGGGATATTTGGCAATTGGCTTGTTGATATCTGTATCTACAAAAAGGCAAGAAGTCGCGATTCAATATGCTGCAATAATTGGTTTGTTGCCAACAGTAATTTTATCTGGATTTGTTTTCCCAATAGAATATATGAACAGCGGATACAGGTTTGTGTCATCTATATTCCCAGCCAGATTTTATATGGATATAACGCGCGACCAGTTCTTGAAAGGTAGTTTGTTTGTGGATATATGGTGGTTGTATGCAATTTTAGCATTTCAGGCGCTTGTGATTTTGTTGATGTGCATTGTTAAGTTCAAAAGGTCGTTGGAATGAGTGTGATAAAAGGTTTTTTTAAGAAAGAAATAATTGCAATGTTGCGAAGTCCTGTACTTATGGTTGCAATTTTGATTATGCCTGTGGTGCAGATGATTCTGTTATCAGGTGCGATAACATTTCAGGCAACTAACTTACGATTGGTTATGCAAAATGCGCCAAATGATACAGTTATGGAACAAATTTATAATCGTGCAATTGGAACTGGATTCTTTGTGCCGGTAAATATTGATAATCGTTCGCCAATTGATGCAGTGCAAAGTGGGATGGCAGACGTTGCGATTATTGCGCCACAGTCGGGGCTGACCAAAGATTTAGTTCGTGGAAGTGCAGAAATACAAATACTGATTGATTCAATGAATATCTTAAAGGCACATAGTATAGAGTCTTATTTGCGCGGAATTATTATGCAGACTTTGTTAGAATATAAGCAGGAAAATGTAAAGCCACAGATAAATTTTAATGTGCGTGTGTTGTTTAACCCTCAATTGAATACTAAATTTTTTATGGTACCATCAATGGTTGCTGTATTAGTTTTTTTAGCATTGCTAATTTTGATTTCTGTATCCATTGCCAAGGAAAAAGAAACAGGAACAATGGAGACACTAATATCTGCGCCAATTTCAAAGTATGATATTGTTTTGGGCAAAGTTTTGCCGTATGTGGTTGTGTCCTTTGTCGTTATGCTCAGCATTGCTATCGTTGGGGTGATTGCGTTTCGTGTGCCGTTTGTTGGTTCTCAATTTATGTTTCTGTTGTCGTTTTTAATATTTTGTGTGCCAGCATCTGGAATCGGGGTTTGGTTGGCAACATATGCGCATACCCAGCAACAGGCTTTGCTAGGGTTAATTATCGTTGCTTTCTTGGCATTGATGTTATCGGGTGCGATTATATCAACGGAAAATATGCCCCTTGTATTGCGTTGGATAAGTTATATAAATCCATTAAGTCATTATTCATATCTGGTTCGAAATATAATGCTAAAGGGGGCTGATTGGTTGTATTTCTGGAAAAATGCGGTCGCAATGATTGGGGTTGGGGCTGTGATATGGTATCTGGCACTACGACGTTTTAAGACAACTTTATAAAACCAAAGGGGTATATATGAAAAAACTAGTTCTGTGTTTATTTGTAATGTGTATGGTTCAGCCGGTGCGTGCAGATTTGTATTCGGCACTAAATATAGTTTATAAAACAAATCCGATAATCGAACAGCAGCGAACAGTTATTGATTCTGCACGCGCCAGGGTAAAATCTGCCGCAACAGGATTGCAACCATATTTGGGTATCAGTGGAAATGCAGGGGCTGCGCGCACAAAAATTGGCAAATATACTTTTGATTATTCTCCTGTGCAGTATGGAATCGAATTTCAACAGAATTTGTTCCAAGGCGGTGCGGTGTTTGCACAAATCAAGGGGGCTAAAAGTGAATTGGCGGCTGCAAATGCAAACCTATATGCGGTCCAACAAAAAGTCTTTTTAGATGCGATAAATGCGTATATAGAAGTTCTTAATGCTGGGGCTGTTTTGAAACTTAATGAAAATAATCAGCGGGTACTGGGGGAATATTATAAATATGTGTCTGACGTTCAGGCCGTCGGCAGATTAACCAAGACAGATGTTGCACAGGCGGCGGCAAGACTAGAAATGGCAAAGTATAGTGTCGCAGATGCAAACGCAAAATATGATAATGCGCTGGAAACATATAAAAGAATCTTTGGTACGGAAAACAAAAATTGCAAGGATGTTGATTTGGAACCTGTGGAACATTTTTTTCCAATTGATATTGATTCCGCACAGGAAGATGTGTTGAATAAGCATCCAATTTTAATGGCGCTGACGGCACAGGAAGAAGCAGTAAAACAAAATATCACAGTTGCATATAATTCGATGCTGCCGTCGGTTGATGTGCGTGGCACAATTCAAAAGATAGATGATTTGCCATATCTGGACGATGTGCGGGATAGCAGAATAGGGGTGTATTTGAAAATGCCTTTATATGATAAGGGAAATGCCTTTGCAAATGTTGAACAGGTACGTGCAAATGTCGCAGGAATACAACAGGAAATCATAAATGCGCGACGTGTAATCACAGAAAATTTACATCAGGCATGGAATATGTATCAGGCGCAACAGGTCGCAATCAGTGCAGCGCAGGCCAGTATGGATGCAAATAAAATGGCATTGGACGGTATTCGGGACGAGCAAGCACAAGGTCGGCGGACAGTGTTGGATGTATTGAATGCAGAGCAGGAATTATTAAATTCACGCGTTGCGCACACACGCGCCCAGCATGCGCAAGTATCGGCATTCTTTGCAGTTTTATCTGCGCTGGGGAAACTGACCCCAGAAAATCTGGGGTTGGTGGAATAGGGGGCTTCAATTTTGTTTTATGGTATTACAGGGGCGATTGTATAACCCAAGAAATCACTAGCCCACAAGCGTAGTGCCTCTGTATTGCCAACAGAATATCTGCCATCCGCTCTTAGTTTCGCTGCCACGCCAGCATCTTTTTTTGCTACTTGGTTTATAATATCGTCCACAATATCCATCCTTGCGGCAGATGTTTCGTATGCAATTGCAACTCCGTTATCTATTTTTCTGCCAATAATTTTTTTATGAGAGTATCATCAACTTCAACATTTAATGATACGTGATAACGAACTTCGGTTTGTAGATTTTCGCGTTTTCAATACCTGTTTCTTTAAGTTGTTCCATTCTGTCGTATATAGGGTCTGTGTTCGCAAATGTAAAATGCGGAACGCAGGTTACGCATATAATAAAAAGAAGCTTTTTCATAAATATACTCCCTCTAAAAATTAATAAAACCGTCTGAAAAACGACGGTCGGGGAGTTCGAAAATCAACACAACTATGATTCTGTATATAATCCTAGTAAAAAAAGTATGTTTTATGTAAAGTATTTTTTGTTGATTGTTTCGGACTTGAAATTTAAAAAAAATAGTATAAAATACACTGGTACGCGCCCTTAGCTCAGCTGGATAGAGCATCAGATTTCTAATCTGCAGGTCACAGGTTCGAATCCTGTAGGGCGTGCCAAAATTCAAACCGCCAGAATTGGCGGTATTAATTTTGTTGCAAGCACTTTGGATTTGAATCTGTAATTTTTTTAAGAATTTGTTTCTTGTTGGTGCTGTGTTTCGTTGATTAATTTGTTCTTTTTTTCATACACATAAAAATTAAACGACCGGCAAGCGGTCGTTGAATTTCTGGTGGGGACACAGGGACTCGAACCCTGGACCCAATGATTAAAAGTCATTTGCTCTACCAACTGAGCTATGTCCCCAAAACCGGACCCAGAAAGGGAGTGTTTTGCAACACTTTTTCTGTGGTTCGGGGGCAATTTTGACATATATAAAAACAAAAATCAAGCAAAAATAATAAAAAATACTAATTTTTATTTATTTTCCAGATTTTCTGATGGCGCGGATATATGTTTTTGCAGGTTTAGTGCCGCAACACTGTCGGAATCCAGCCAATCAAGAATACGTGCCATTATTCCTTCGACGTATTTAGCGGACAGTCGTTTGTTCCGACGAAACTTGCTTTCGTTTATCAGTCGGGTCATTTCGCGCGACAGGGCGGACAGAGTCTGAAACACATCGGAATTAATCACATCATTTTGCCCATTTCGATACAGCAGTGTGTCTAATTCATTGTGATATTCGCGCAGTTCTTGGTTTGTTTTAGTTGTGATTTTCAACCGTCTACTAATTTCTGGTACGCGCCACATCAGCATTCTGTTCAGGTTTTCTGTATTAAGTTTTGTTCGTACCCCCATCATCTCGCGCAACATCAAGATAATATTCAGCATCAAGATATTCAGTCTATCCGACATAGAATTGGCCAAATTTTTTTTCATTTGTCGTGCGACCCTGGAATTTGTATAATCGTACAGCAAGAACACCAGCGGTATCGACAGCAGTGATGCAGAAACATTTATAATCAAATCCCGCAGATTTGCGTTTGGTGCATTATCGATTGCGCCAGTGTACAGGATAATTCCGCCGGTAATTGACATCAAATATGGCAAAGACTTTAAAAAAAAGGTGCGAAAATTAAACTTCATACATTCATTGTAGATAATCTGGCCCAAAATACGAACAAGAACGTATGCCTAATACAGGGGGATCAGACTGTATCATCGGCCAGCGGGCATTTTTTATACAGCCCCAATATCGCCCACGCAAACACCGCCATCATCAAGATGCCTTGAATCATAATACTGTATCGCCAGCTGCCCAGACTGCCCCCCAATCCGATAATACCACACACAATCATATACACGACATAGGTCAATGTTGTGTACAGGGATAATACAACCGACCGATGGCGCGTTGGTATCATATGCTGAAATTGTGCATACAGCAACGTATAAATCCCATAGAACAGCATATACGCCACCCCCAGCGCCCCCAGTCCCCACAAAGAATAGAACGCAGAAAACACCAAGTATCCCACACCGACGGCACCAATCAGGCAACATAAAACCAAGTCAGGTATTTTCTTGAATTTATAGGCAAATCTTTGCCCCAGTGTTGCGCACCCCAACAACACAAAGGATAAAGCGCCAACATATTCGGTCTGGATTCCGATTTGTAATGCGATTGGGCTTAAAAAATCATCCAAGAATGGAACGTTTACCACCAGCAGGGTCAGCACCATAATCGACATCAGGCATGGTGTTTTTCTGCAGATTTTAATTCCTGTCTTAAAAGTTTCGCGCATAGTATATTGCTTGCCTGCGCGTATGCTTTTTTTATTTTGTTTTGGTCTGTATGGTACCATCATCAAGCAAACCATAGAAATAAGTATCGCCCCAACCGATGCCCATGTCACCCAATCATATCCCATAAACATCAGTAAAGACCCAAACGCAGACAACGCAGTTCCGATTGATTCGTATGTCGATTTGCGTCCCAAGATTTTTGAGTATTCGCGTCTTGCGCCATATGCATGGACTGAATCGTACACCAGTCCTTCGAATGCGACACTGCGAAATCCGGCCTGTGCGCCCCACATAAACATACCGATGACAAACCCAACATAATTCGGCATTACCAGCCACAGCAATATTGCCACAGCCTTTAAAATCTGACCAAGAATCATAGACCAACGTTGTCCAAATTTATTTGTCAGCATGGTAATTGGTGCCTGCGCGACAATTGTTCCGATTGCAGACACGATGAACATAGTCGACAGTTGTAAATCGTTTAGGCCATTTTCTTGCATAAATATTGCATATACGGGTGTCAGCAATAAGAACTTATTAAAGAACGCGAAACCATACAGTGAAAACAGCAATCTTTTCATAAAACCATCCTTTCGATGGTATATCTAAGCAACTTTCTGCAAAAAAGTACAGAAAATATTGAAAAAAACACAATTTTGCACTATAATTAATTGATAAGACAAAAGAGGTACACGATGGCAGATATGAAGATGAAGAAGTTTTTGACAGAATATTATAGACGTATGATATTTCGCGAGATGTCACACGAAGAACTTTTGCAGTTTGGCGAGTATATAGATAAAAAGAAATTGACCGATGAACAAAAAATTTGGGCTGATGAATTACTGGCCAAGGATGCAACAGGGGCTTTTGAAAAAGATCCGTCAGGAACGGTTTATGCACCAAAAAATTTACCAGATGCCGCAGTGGATTTAAACAAAGTTGAATTAACAAAAATATACGAGGCCTTTCAAGAGGCATTTCAATCGATGGCTTCTTCCACATCAGAATTCGATGGTGTAAAAAATCCAGACGCCAAGGAGTTTTTTGAAAAGTATTTTGGTGAAGGAAAATTGTTTGGACATACAAAAGCAAGACCAACAGCTGAACTAAAAATTAGAGACCTACGTGAATTTCTAAAAAGAAATAGAAATAAATTAGAAGATCGCTTTACCCGGGGATATGGAGTTTTTGACAAGGATTTTACGTATGAAGAATTTTTACAGGGGCTAGAAGACACAGACAGAAAATACAACACCAACGCAAAGTTTAGAAACAAATTATTGTCTGTTGCTTCTTTTATTGAAAGTTATAAATACTCAATACGTGAAGAAACAGGCATTGATATGCCTGATTTATATGATTATGATAAATGGTTTAAACAGAATCTATCAGACGCTAGATTGCGCGCGTTTCAAGGATTTTTGCCTGAATTATTAAACGAATTGCGCAAAAAACCAAAAGTTCGCAATGTTTTTGCTGCTCATGATGGGGGGGCAATTACCAGCCATTTGAACAAGGCTCTTGAGAGTATGAACTATAGAGACCCTAAAAGTGATAACTACATTCAGCCAAAGCGCGAAGATAGACTATCTGTCACAGAGCGTATATCTGAATGGTGGGGTAATACCTATACAGATTGTATAGAAAAATATGCAAAATTAAGGGGCGATGAATTATATTTTTCTAACGAGGTTAAAAATATCTGCAAGTATCTAAAAAAAGATTTAAAACAAACGGACGGCTTGGATGGAGTGCTTAAAAATATATCAACAACAAAGGAAAAGTTAAAGGAAGCACGTGAATTTAAATCCATCAAGCACCTAGAATGGTTTGAAAAAGTTCTAGGAGATATCAAAAGTGATCCAAATTGTAAAAAAATATGGTCGGGTGCATTAAGAAACGGCAGAAAAATGCGTGCATTAGCGCAGGAAATCATCATACGTTCTGTCAATGAAGGAAAAGTGGCCGAGGCCGAAACCGCGCTTGAATTAATTTCTGTGTTGCACTACGGTTATACTACCAGCAATATAATGGAAAAACTAGGTACTGAATTCAAGGACTTTTCATTCTTTTCCGACCCAAATCTATCATGGAATAAAAACGAAAGTGTTCAATTAATTTCCAGGGCATTGGATAAAACCGTCAAGGTTGCATTTATGGGGGTTGGGTATGGTATTACAATGGCTGGAAATGCAATTAGGTTGTCTGGCAGCAAAATAAAGAGATATACTGACAAGAAGGGTTATTTCAAGAAAGAGCATGACAAATATACAAAAAAAATGGAAGATGACAAACAGAGGTTAACCGAAACAGTGGGTAGCCAAAGAAATCAACTAAAGGATTTAAGACGGGATATACGCAAAATAACAGGCGGTTCGATAAGTAAGAAGAAAATTGATGAAAAGAAAGCAGAACTATTTAGTGAATTAAACAAGAAAGGTCCCGATTTATCAAATCTAGTAGCGCTTTATAATCAACATCCAGAATGGGAAGACATAGTTGAAAATTTCTTATCAAATGTTGTTGATGATCCCGAAAGTGCAACGGTGCAGTCACCATACAATGGCGGCACAAAAACACCTGAACAAGAGTCAGTTGAGAACGATATATTGCAAGAAATAGAAGCTGTAAAAGATTTTTATAGCAGAAAAAAAGAGACAGAAAAAAAGTATAACGACCTAACAGAAGGTGCCGAACTTCTTAAAGAGTTAAACGAGCAATATAAACGTAATAAAGAGCAGGTTGAAAATTGGGATGCCAACCACGTAGACGAAATGGAAAAACTTGTTTCATTATGGAACAGGTTGGAAACGGGCAGAAACACTAAAACGGGCCCCATGTATAATTGGTTCCGTTATCTTAACAAAAAAAAGGCTCAAGAAAACTTGGTCAATAACAAAGAAGCGATAATGGCACAATGGATGCAAAGTCATAAAATTAACGATTAAAAAAACACCGCCCAAACGGGCGGTGAATTTTTTTATCGCAACCATTTTTGCCAGAAAGATTTCTTTTTCTGTTGTTTTTTACGCTTACGGCGTTGTGCATTAACAGTTGTTTTTTTTGCGTCCACATGCTGTGTATTTTTCTTTTTTGCATCAGTCGATGGAACGTACGCCCCCAGTATTTCATCTGTCTTGATTTGTTCTGGGGCGACGCGTTGAATTGAATATTGATCGATATTCATCATACTGTCGTCACCAACGATTACGATTTCTGTTTCGAACTCATCCTCCATCGCAGCCAATTCGGCGCGTTTGTGATTCAACAGGTAAACCGCGACATCTGTTGGCACCGTCATAATGATTTTCTGTGCTGCCTTGGCCAGTAATTTTTCTTGCAGGTGACGGAACATAATAACCGCCGCTGTTTGAATTGATGGCACGACCCCCGCGCCCAGACAGTGCGGGCAGGGCACATACGAAGATTCCATAAAACTGCTGCGCAGTCTTTGACGCGACAACATCAACACACCAAAGTTATTAATCTTTGCAACTTGTGTTCTGGCGCGGTCGCGTTTCATAACCTCGCGCATTTTCAGTTCCAGTTTGCGATTATTCTTTTCGTCTTCCATATCGATAAAGTCAATCGCAACAATCCCCGCCAAATCACGCAGGCGCAATTGCAGTGCGATTTCTTCGGCCGCTTCTAAATTAGTGTTCAGTGCAGTCTGTTCAATATCTTTTTCCTTGATTGCACGCGAAGAATTAACATCAATTGTCACCATTGCTTCGGTTTGATTAATCACCAATGAACCACCCGATGGCAATGTCACGTATGGCCCATGCAGACCTTCCAGTTGCTTTTCAACACCGGCCTTGACCATCAAGGGTACAGCAACATCTTTATAATTCACCAACTGTTTGCGTGGTGCGCGCCCATACATTTGCTGAAAATATTGTTTTGCGGCATCGTATGCTTCTTCGCCTTGGATTACCAAAACGTCTTCCTTGTCACTCAAGAAATCGCGAACAACGCGACGCAACAATGAATCTTCGGTATGAATTGTGACAGGTGCGATTGATTCCAATGTTGTCTTTCTGATATCGTTCCACAAATTTACCAGATAATCATAATCTGCTGCGATATCAGATGCCTGTGCGCCCATTGCGGCTGTGCGCAGAACGACGGTCATACCCTTTGGTATTTTAAGGTTGTGTAATATTTCACGCAGTCTTGCACGTTCTGCCTTGTCGGATATTTTTTTCGAAATACCATAACTGTTGCGCTTGCGTGAATTTGGCATCAATACAGCAAATCGACCCGCCAAAGACAAGTATGTTGTCATCGATGCGCCTTTTTGGCCGCGTTCTTCTTTGACCCCTTGTATCAGCAATATTTGTTTAGGTTTAATTACATCTTGGATTTTAAATTCACGTGCGCGTTTCAAGAATTCGTTATTATCTTCACCTGCGCTGTGGTCGTCGTATTCTGCGACTTCATCCTCTTCATCATTTGGGTCATCGTCATCGTCAACGATATTTGCGTGTGCCAATTCCAGCAACTTTTTTTTCTGTTCTGCAGAAACCTGATAATAGTCAGGATGAATTTCCGAAAATGGCAAGAAACCATTTTTCCCAGTTCCATAATCAACAAAGGCCGCCTGCAAGGATGGTTCAACACGTATCACCTTGGCCAGATATATATTGCCTTTGATTTGTGGCTTGGTAGTGGTTTCAACATCAAAATCAGACACACGATTGGTTGCTGTATCAACGACAACAACGCGTGTTTCTTCTGGGTGGACTGCATCCACGTATATTTTTTTTGACATCTAGTAATCCTTTTGTTTTTACGGTGTCGGTCAGACAAACAACCCGTCCCCATGGGGCGTCCCAGCCCATGCCAAGGGAATGCACCACGTTAATCATCAGTGCCATTCGAATTGTCGAAATTAGTGATAACATAAACACGTTATTTATAACCTTATTTTATTACACCAACGGTTATTCTAACACGTGTATATACAGATTATCAAGGTATTTATTTTTTATTTTTTTCCCAAGATTTTATCTGCTTGATTTTCGTTGGGATTTTTTCTTTGGCATCATTAATCCATTTTTTTACACGTGAACGCAACCAACGTTCATAAACAAAGAATAAAATTCCCGACCCAATCAGTGGCAACACATAGTAAATTATGCGATACGCCAACAATGCGCCGAATATGTTTGCCTTGTCAACCGAATCGGGCAGGGCAACCAAGAAAACACTTTCAAAAACCCCGATTCCCCCGGGTACCTGACTAAATACACCGGTTGATTGTGCGATAACGAACAGACCGATAAACGTTGTGAACGGAATTTCAACGAATGGAATCATACAAAAATACAGTACTAATCCCGCCAACACACTGTCTGCGATGCCCAGCACAGTTTGTGTAAATGCAGTACTGGTCGTGGGTACCTGAAAGCGCAAATTGCCAATCTTGATGCTTTTATCATCAAAGATAATTGTTGTTGCAAAATATGCCAACAAGGCCGCCAAACAAAACGCAAACATTGCATTCAGCCCAATACTAAGCCCGACCGACCCATCAAACATACTGCGCGGAATTAAAAAGTATCCAATAACAACAATTGCCGATGCACCCAAGAAATAGGTAAAGCCCGAAAAAGTCAGCATTTTTACAATATCACCTGCGCGGATACGCCAACGTGTATACAACCTGTATCGTATTGCGCCACCACTAACAACGGCGTGTCCTGCGTTATTGCTGATTGCGAACCCCAACATTCCTGCCAGCATCCATTTCCACCATGAAACACGTCCACCAACATATTTCAGTGCCAGACAATCATACAGTGACAAAACCAAATACCCCGCCAAACACGCCATTGCGGCTAAAACTAAATTTGTAAACGGTATATCCAGTATTGCGTGTGCAATATCAGACAGGCTATATGTGCGTAATTGCCACCACAGCATACCAGCAGCCAGTGCAAAAAACAATATTCCGGAATAGCTAATAATTTTTTTTATCAAACGTTTTGTACGTGTCGACATAAAAATCCTTTGTTCAGATATGATAGCATAACAACATTATGAAAAAAAGCAAACCCAAAAAAGTTGCATTTTATGTATCTTTGATTATTATATTGCTGTTCGTATTTAAACAAAGGATAAAAAATGTTGCGTCCATCACTAAGAAAACCTGATCAGATGCGTCCAGTATCGATGGAGACTGCTGTTAACAAATGGGCCGAAGGTTCATGTCTTATCAAGGTTGGTGGAACCCAAGTATTATGTACTGCGACGGTTGATTTTTCGCAACCCACATGGAAACGTATGCAGAACAAGACGGGGGGCTGGGTGACGGCCGAGTATTCAATGTTGCCACGTGCAAACAGTATGCGCAAAAGTCACGAAGCAATGCAAAAAGATAATCGTTCGGTTGAGATATCGCGTCTGATTGGTCGTGCGTTGCGCAGTGTTGTCGATATGGAAAAACTGGGCAAGCACACAATAACAATTGATTGTGATGTTATTCAAGGCGATGGTGGCACACGTTGCGCCAGTATAACAGGTGGCTTTGTTGCGATGGCAATGGCTGTTAAGTGGTTGATTGCACAGGGGCGAATTAATGAAAATCCTATATCGTCTAATGTTGCGGCGGTTTCTGTTGGCGTATGGCAAGATGAACTGGTTCTGGATTTGGATTTTGCAGAAGATTGTGCAGCTGCAATTGATGCGAATTTTGTGATGGCTGATGATGGTCGTTTTATCGAGATTCAGGCCACCGGTGAAGCGCATCCGTTTACATCGGAACAAATGTCAGAAATGATGCAGATTGCAACATCTGCGTGTAATAAATTAATAAATTTACAAAATCAAATTTTAGAATAAACAAAGGAAAAAATATGCTAGATTTTAAAGAGTCGAGAAAGGAAACCAAGAAGGATAATTATTACACTTTTATGTTCTTTTTAGATATGGATTCTGTTTCGCCATATTTGATTAAGGCAATTAGGTGTGGGGTTGTAAACGCGAATTATACTGTTTTTCTGTCGAATGTAAGAAATTCAGAAACAATTCTGTTATATGAAAAGGCGCAACCAAACAAACCGATGAAATTGCCGACAATAAAAGTACAAATGAACAAAGATAAAAAGGGTGTTCAGACCTACAGCGGTGGTTATTCTGTTAATGGAACTTGCAAGGTGACGGAAAATAATTTTAGCGCAAAATATGCCGAAGATTTATTCAAACAATGCAAACAAATGATTGCCAACAAGGAAATATCAAGATCAAGAATAGTTAGCATATAAAAAAAAGCCCGTTCAGGGCTTTTTTGTGTTATAATGCCTGTGAAGCCAAGGGAAATATATATGCCATCTGATAATACAACAATTTATCTATACAGCAAAACAGACGACAATAATTGTAGTATAAGCGCGGTTGACGGTATTGCTGCCGATGAAACTTGTGTTTTGTATCTGGGTGGTTCTGGTATCGTTGATACGGGGCGTGCTGCAAAACTGGCGGGTATTGTTGCACGCGAAATATTATCTGATGTTGCGAATGTCCCAATTTATGTGTTGGCATATGATGCAAAAATCATAAACAGTGGCAGTGGTGTGGTCAGCAAGACTGCAATGGAACGTCAGATACAGTTTGACAGATATGGGCAGAATATATTGAAAAATCCCGAAGGCAGGCAAAATATTTATATAACACCTGATAATGCCGACAGTGTATTCAGACAGAAAATATACCCTTTGATTAAAAAGTATGGCCGACTAATAGGCGATAATTTATACCTTGTTGCAGATGGCAATCGCGAACAGGTGCTTTATACACTGGATTATAATTTAAAGCAAAAACAGTCAGAACTTGATTTTTCGGATTCTGATATCAATGCTATAAAAAATGCGCTGCACAATAACACTGTGGCATATTCCACGCATTTTAAGCCAAAATATATAGATAATTTATTCAACAATATTTTATTGCCCAGAATTACAGACCAAAACGGGAACAAATTGCCGATAGATGTCGCCCAAAAACGTATCAGAAAACTTAATATCTTGGCGCATTGTCATGGTGCGTATGTTGCGACTATGCTGGCTGAAAAAATGCAAAAAAAGATGTATGAATTGGGATATACAAAACAGGATATAGACCTGATACAATCCCAGTTGTTGGTTGTTGCATTGGCACCATCATGCCCGCTGGGCAAAACCAAAACGCAATTTATCAGTTTTATGTCTGCGTATGATTCTGTTGTTGAACGTCCAAACAATTGGGTATCGCAATATGTACAAGAAAATCGCGTTTGCGAATTAAAAAATATCAATCAGTCAAAGAATGACCCTGAATGGAATTTAAAAACAGGCTTTCTAGACGGCAAGAATGGTAATGTTTTTTATGTAAAGCAACGTTTTGTCTTGGATGATGTTGACAGTACAAAAAAGATTAGTTGGAATGAACATAACAGTTCGCACTTTGAATCTGAAAAATTCACATCCGACGGCAGGTTATTGGCCGATATATCACGCAATATAGTTATTTCTGGCATAAAAAATTCATTGGCCCAAGAAACAGATTTTATTCCTTTGCCCCCAATTGAAGAATTAATACTAGATGGCAAAAATGATTCAGAGCTATCTGCTGTATTTAAAAAATTAAAGCAGAACGGACGTGAATTTCTGAAAACGGTTTGTGAATATGCACAGGAAAAATTAAAAAACATGATGCCGGAACCATCTGTGGTCAGGCATCGTGATACAACAGAGCGACTATAAACAATTTTGCTTTATATACATCAGACACTGTTGCGACATATTGAATATAATGGGTGTAATTGTCTGCCATATTTTTTCAAATTTTAACTTTGCTTCTTGACCAATGCTTGGCTTAACATCGATATTATCAATTACAAAATACTGATTTACAGTGTTGTAAAAATTGTCTGTATAGAATCGCCGATGTTTTTTATAGTCAGCATGTAGTGGTATTTGTTTCAACACAATATCGCGGGCGTGATTGATTTGACCGTTTCTTAGCATTGCAACAATACAGCACATATATGTAGTTGCCGCTAAATTGCAGTATTCAATGCATAATTGCTTGTCAGAAAATGATTGTATTGCACTCAGCAGTGCGCGTTCTTTTATATTCAATCCATCGAATTGAGTGTTCGGGTTTGGTACACGATACATATTTGCAGCCATACGCGCAGAAATCTCATCTAATAAATATGCTGCGATATATGTATAACAAATACGATTGATTTGATTAAAAGAAAACCCTGTATTTGCATTATGTGAGTGATGGGATTCGTGTATTAAAGAATATGGCATTTCTTCGTTAGAGCTTTTTACAAGGTCACGTAATTTATCATATGGTGATAAATTTAATTCGCTATCGATGCTATATTTATACAAAATGACTTTATCGCCATCGGGTGCAATCTCGCCCAATGCAGTCCATTTTGGCGCGTATTCACCACCTGTCAAATAATCAAGGTTTTGATATTCAGCGATATTATTTTTGTTAATGATAATATTTTTATATTCGATAGTCAAAAGAGCCTCTTTTTTGTGAGAATAACACAAAAAAGCAAAGTGTCAACTTTAAAAGAATATATTTACAATAATTGGTGCGATAAAAGCGGTCATAACACCCGATATTACGATTGCCAGACTGCTCATTGCGCCGGTTAATTTACCCATTTCCATTGCCTTGATAGTGCCGGCTGAATGTGCCGATGTGCCAATTGCGATTCCACACGATATCGGGCTTTTCCAGCCCATCTTTCTGCAAAAAATATCACTGACAGATGCGCCCAGGACACCTGTGATAATCACTGCAGATGTTGTAAGCCCCGTATTTCCACCCAATTCTTGTGTAATACCAATTGCAATCGCTGTTGTCGTAGAAATTGCCGCCAGTGACTTTGCGATAACATCCCCCAGCCCCAGAACAATACTTATGATAACAACTGAAAACACAGATGACAAAGACCCAACAAGGATTGCCAGCATAATTGGCGCAGCATATTTCTTTAACACATCCAGATTTTTATACATTGGTACCGCAAAGCAAACCGTCACAGGTGTCAGAAAATATGTTATGTATTGTGCACCATTATTATATTCTGTATACGACACATTCATCAGGGTCAATATTACAACAATAATTGCTGTCGATATCAACAAAGGCGTGGTCAATGCATTGGGCCATTTCCTGTTAACAAAAACAGCAAATATAAAAACCAGCAGTGTCAGCGTCGTTCCAAAATAAGGTGTTGATATTATTTGGTCCATCATTTTTTGTCCTGTGATTCTGTTTTGTTTCGCAAAAAGAATTCTGCTGTGACTGCGGTCATTATCATAGAAACCACATACACAGCGATTAACAGAATAACTATCTTCCACCAAGTGTCTTTGATTTGTGGCCAAATTTCTATGATTGCGACGGCTGGCCCGATAAAGAACAGTGCCATAATACCATGCAACCAGTTTGCAACATCATCAACCCACCTAAGTTTCACGATTCCTGTGCACAGTGCCAAGAACAGCAAAATCAAACCATAAATACTACCTGCGATTGGCAATGGAACAATCGTCGCGACAATTTCCCCCAACAGCACAAAAATCATAATAATTGCAAATTGAATCAGATGTTTCATAATCTCTCCGCCAGTGCAAGTACAGTATTGCAAAGTTTTAATCTTTATGTCAAAGGGTATTTTTTTCGCAGTAAAGAATAGAAATTTGTTTTTATTGCAAAACTAATAAGCGTATGATAAACATATAGATAAATGGAAAAAATATGGCATCAAATAATTCAAGTGACCCAGATCGAAGTAATAAGAATCAATTAAAAAAGGCAAAGCGCGCCAAAATAATGGGGCAATTATCAAAGGGTGCCGGCATTGCTAGTCTGCTTTCACTAACAGGTCTTGCGGTTTCTGGACATTTCAAAGATGATATAAAATACGCGTTGTGTTTGTATTTGTTGGGGGCGTGTTGCTTGTATTTGGGCAGTGTGTTCCAAGAAAAACACCAAGAAATCTTAAAAAACATCAATAAACACAATCGCCAAAGATAAAAAAAACACAGGCTGTGCCTGTGTTGATTATTGTGAATGCCTGATTTGTCTTGAAAAGTGATATGTTATTTGCATTTATATGCGGCAATGTAATCCAGTATATCTTTTATTTGTACTGTTTTAATTGCTTTTTCTGTGTGTGGGATACGTATCGGATAATCCGTCGCAGATTCACTTTCGTTATTCATGATACGGAATGCCGGACGTGCCAGTGAAACAAAGTTTCTGCCGGTTTTTTGGACAAAAGACTTTGTTTTTGCATCCCAGCAGTGCTCATAGCACAGACCGCTAAGTGGACTGCCACCAATATGATATGTAAATTGATTGTTGTTTTTCCACAGGTCACCATCCCACAGCCGCAACAATACCCCCAACGGAATAAGTATTTCGCCTGTATATGCACTGCCTGCGCCAATGCCATTAATACGTATGTTATAAAAATCGGGATTGTTTAATATAAGGTGCTTGTTTTTCAATATAATTTCAATGTTATCAAACAACAAAGAAATAGAAGCTAATTCTGGCTTTGCAGCCGTTACGATAATTTTTTTCATAATAAATTCCTTTTTTAGTCCGTTAATGTGGGACAAGTCAGGTTAAATCCACATTGAATTTCAGAATAATCCGAATTCGCATATAATTGTATCACAAAAAATATGGATGTCAAACATCTTATCTTGTGCGTGCTTTTTCCAAGATTTGTTGATACATTTCAACACCGTTTTTTTCCAGTGTTGCGAATATTTCTGCTAATTTATCTTCGTTTTCACATGTCAGGCTTTTTACACTTGTGACAGGCGTGTTATTTTCAGAGCTTCTAACTGCGTTAACCAGTGCGTTCCCAGATAATTTTTTGATTGTCACACCTTCTGTGGTTAATAATTCATAATCGTCGTCATAATCCGTAAAGTCGTGTTCCAGTCTGTTTACATCGAATCCGACAAAATCGCGTTGAAACCACATGTCATATATCTGTGGTGCGACAAAAACATTTCCGTACTTTTCCGAAAAGAACGAAAAATGCAATTGATGTTTTTTATCCAGTTTTTGCAGAATTTCTTGAAATTTATTATAGTGTTTTGTGTCAAAGTCCTTGGCAGATGCAAAATTTATTACCGTTGATTTTGCTTTTTCCAATGGGCAATGTGGTGCATGCGCGATACATACCATTTGTTTTTGGATTTGATTCTTTTCTGCGCTTGAATAGCCCAAATCAGTCATTTTTTGTTGCATCATTTCTTCCAGTTTTTGGAATGTATATGCGCCATGACAATGCGTCACAAAGTTAATTTTTCTGATATTTTTCATTGCGACATCAATTGGTAATTTTTTTCCGTTTTCTTCGATTCTTGGTCGTATTGCGATTTCGAACAGTTCTGTTATATAATTTGGGTTTATGTTTTCTTTGGTATAGATGTCATCCAATATAATTTTTCGTCCATATTTTTTCATCTGAATATTTCTTGCATTTAGTGGCTTGCATCCCATCATTGTATCACCAAAGTCATAAACGATGCTGTATACATTTGTATTTGTTATGTTTTCTTTTTTCAATTTTTCTAATATTCTTTTTGCATATCCATTGGCAGCCCGTGGATTGGTTGTCCCGTCGCCCCCCAGTATCAAGACCGCAGGCGTGTCCAATGGAATACAGTCGACGAATTTCCAGTTATTATCTTTACCTGATTCTATACGTTGTCCAATTTTCATTCTGCTGCACAGCAATTCTTCCTGACCCAATTTTCGCGCAGCGACCCGAACTGTTTGCAAGTCATCTTTGGCCATATTTTGTGCCTGTAATAACAGTTTTGTAGTGCGCATTCTGTGTTCAGGCAGTTCATAAATTTCAGACAGTAATAAGACGATATATTTCAACAACGATTTATTTGTGATATCGGTATTTAGTGTTTTTTCAATTGTATCCAAGAAAGCACTTGCTGCAGATTTATCGTACGCGATAATTTTATTCATCAGCTTATATGCTTCAACCGCTTGATTAGCATTGTTTGTTGCAGAGCACAAGAACACTAAGATATTTTTTCTAAGATTTGCCTTGTTTTTGTAAATAAAGTTTAATCCCGCATAAATCAATACGGTTTTAAGATGCTCGGACACGCCGGCCAAGTCTTTAAATAATTTCTGTGTCGTATTGCCCATAGATGCTATGATAATCCCAGATAGTTGTTTGATATACATATAATCGTAATTTTCTGATTCTGTCATTAATTTTTTTAGATGCCTATACAGCCAATTGGTCAGGGCAGGGTGCTTTTTTACCAACGCACGTATACCTTTATCATCAAACAATAAAACGGATGGCTTGATTTTAGAAATAGTACGAATAGAATCTTTGATTGCTTCATCGTTCAATTTGTTTAATAATTGAAAATAACATCTTGAAACGGTTGGATTCAAGTCCAAAAAAAAGTCAATGGATTTAATTGTATCATAAAAATCCCACAATAATTCCAATGGGTTTTCATCAGAATTTTCAATTTGGGTTGCTATTTTATTAATTTGTGCTTCTGACACATAGTAGTCGTTCATAATCAAAACCATTAGTTGATATTGCAAATCGATAATAACACAAAAAGCGCGATTGTCAACAGTATAGTTTTGGTATAAATGTTTTTTTTAGTTGTGCGATTATGATGAAATATGATATTATAGAAATATGAAAGGAAGATTTGCATTTTTATTACTTGGCACTATTTCATGTAATGCCCATGGGGCGGAATTTCTGGATTTAGATGCTGCATTGCGAAACACGTATCGTGCGTGCGTTGATATTGATGATAATCTGCATGATTTAAAGGTGTTGGCTGGTGTAAATACTGCTGTCACATCTGTTGGGTCTGCGTTGGGGGTTGGTGCATTGGCGGTTGGATTGACCAAGGCCGAACTTGATAAACGGATAGAAAGTCTGTACGACGATATGGCATCAACTAATTATATTTACCAAGGCGATGGTCAGGATTTGTCAACAAAAGCAGAGTTTGCAGCTAACGCGAATACTCTAATAAATAATATAAATTTTGCTGTGACAAAAGATTATCAGAAATTTGTTGATGCAATTAAACAAGCGCAACAGACACAAACCGCACCAGAAAACGAAATGGTTAAAAAATCAAAAAAGCTGGGAAATTGGCGGACTGGATTGCTGGCGGGAAATACAGCAACCAATATTGCGGGCGCTGTTATTGCCAGCAAGACTGTAAATAAAAACGATATTTCAACACAAATAAATACCTGTGTTTCAGCGGTTCAAGATTTGCGTAATGCGATTTTGTCTGCAAAATTAAATGGTCTTGATGTGACAGAGGCTGACCAGATATACGATGCGTGTTCAGAGTATGAATTTGTTGATGTTGATGCGATTGCTAAACGTGGTCGGGGGGCAATGGTATCTTCGGCGGTTGGCGCGGGGTTGGGCGGTGTCGGAACCGCGACCAGCATTTCTGCCAACAGCAAGAAGATTCGCGAAGATGATACCGAATCTGGCAAGCAAAAGGAAAAAAATCTAAATACTGCATCAAACGTATTGTCGGCTGGTGCGGCGGCTGCGTCTGTGACGGCAACGGTATTTAACGCACGCCAGATATCCGCGATAAAAAAGGTGGCACAGGTGTCAGAAAAGTGCACTGCGCTTTTAAAATAATATACGCCCTTATATTGGGCGACACAGGATTGAAAAAATGAAAAAAATATACAGTTTCTTATTTGGATGTATTGCGGTATTGGATACGCATATTGTATGCGCTGGTTCGTCTGACAGTATTTTATTAGAGGCCCGATATGTTCAGGAAAAAATCGATAAATTTTTTACTATTTCTGCACCCAGTTTATGGGTTGATACATTTGGTTCGATGCCAGATTATATCGAAAATATTTTCAATCAGGTAATTGTTATGGCGATTTCAGATTTTAATGATTGTATTGAAAATGACCCTAATTTGCTTATTAATTCCGGATGTGTGGCCGATTTTTGCAAGGGTGTTTTTTCAGTCGCAATTGAAGCAGGCTTGAACAAAGAAAGGATTAACGAAAAAACAGCGCGTAATTATTGCAAAGCTTTTGCAACTGAATTGCAGTCATATTACGGGGTTGAACATCCTGCACCAAATGTAGAGGTGGACCAAGTTGTTGTTGCCCCCGTTGAAACGCCTGATAACACACCGGTTGAAACGCCTGATAACACCCCCGTTGAAACGCCTGATAACACCCCCGTTGAAACGCCTAATGCTGATACATCGAATAATTCCTCTTCGCAGCCCCACCAGACTGTGCCTTCGTCGCAGGGCGAGGAAACCTGGTATGGAACGCCCAAATCAATGATTACACAATGGTATGAAACTAATAATGAAACTCCGCCCAGATCCTGTCAGAATTGGGGGGGTATAGATGCTGTAGAAAACGGAACATACGTGAAATGTAACCTACACAACAGGGATGGTTATAGGGTTAAGTATTTGGATGCAAAAAAAATACATTTCAAAGGAAATCCAAATTGGCGTAATAATAATCCGGGTAACCTACGGAAGTCTCCATTCGAATGTGGTCGTGTTTGCGTTGCAGGAAGCGGTGGGTTCTCTGTGTTTGCAACAAGGGAAGAGGGCTGGGAAGCAATGCGTTGGCTGCTAAAAACCGATACATATGCTAACCAAGATATATATAATGCAATTAAAACATACGCACCAAAGGGGGACGGTGCTAATGATCCTGTGAGATATGCAAAAAATGTTAAGGCCGAAATGCGGGAAAAAGGTGTGAACAGAAGTGACCTTGATACTGTTTTATTAAAAAACCTGACGCCTGAAGAGTTAGAGATTATGATGAACGCTATGATAAAAGTAGAAGGCAAATCCATCGGTACCATCGAGCCTTTATGATGTCGTATTGGCTGTTAAAGTCCAGATTATATGGTTCGCCTGGTGAACATCAGAAAGGTTGCGTCACAGGCGGACTTTTTGTTTTGTTTTAAATCTTGATATATGATTTCTTGCTTTGTCCATTTTTCAGGTGTAAAGAAAGTATCGACATTCACAGGAAAGTACGTATATTTTTTCGGATTTTGCAGGACTTGTTGTTGCAGTTCTGCGTTTTTAATTTTTGTCAGATAGAACACATCGATTAAATCCATATCTAATGCGTATTTATAAATCTGTGCCCCGCCACAAATAAATATCTTATCCCAGTGCTGGGATTGGGCAATCGCAGATTCAATACTGTCAACATATTGCAGATTTGTATTATTTACAGGTTCTTGTTTTTTTGAACTGCATATCAGGTTTATTCTGCCGTCCAATGGTTGTTTGCCCATTCCTTCAAATGTTTTTCTGCCAAATAAACAGGGGTATCCCATTGTTATTTTTCTAAAGTGCTTTAAATCATCTGGGCAATGCCATGGCATAACCTTATCGCGCCCAATAACGTTTTCTGGACCAACTGCGACAATCGCGCAAATCACAGGCTTTTGTTTCATAACACATCCTTTGTTCACGATTGTTAAAAAATTTTTTTCTTTTTTCAAGTTGCAATATTTATTTTACCTGTTGACCAAGTGGCGCATTTTTTTCTAATATTCTGATTATGAGAAGAATGTTTTTCTTTTTTAGCACATTATACATGTGCCTTAGTATGGCCTGTGCAACCGCTGCGCAGTATCGTGCGGCCTTGGTTGCGGATATGGATACAGGGCGCGTATTATACCAAGAAAACGCCAACGAATTAAATTATCCGGCCAGTCTTACCAAGATTATGACCCTGTACTTAACTTTTGATGCGTTGGAACATGGTCGCCTGTCATTGGATGATTATTTAATTGTGTCTAAATCCGCCGCGAATGCAGAACCTGTAAAGCTTGGATTATCTGCTGGTTCTAAAATTCGTGTCGAAGACGCGATAAAGGCGGTTGCTGTATACAGTGCAAACGATGTTGCGCGCGTATTGGCGGAAAATCTAAAAGGTGGCCAAGAAGAATCATTTGCGGACTTGATGACACGTGTCGCGCGTGAAATCGGACTAAACAAGACTAATTTTGAAAATTCATCTGGTCTGCCGAATGATGACCATATGTCAACTGCACGTGATATCGCGTTGTTATCGATGGCTGTGTACAAGCATTTTCCCCAGTATTGGCATTTTTTTGGCATTAAATCATGGACATATAATGGCAAGACTTATACAAATGGCAACCGTTTGTTATCGTCATACAACGGCTGCGATGGTATGAAGACCGGCTATACCAAGAAATCGAAATATTCGCTGGTTGCGACTGCGCATCGCAATGGTCATCGTCTAATGTCTGTTGTATTGGGTGCTGAAAACAAAGATGTTCGCGCAAATATTGCTGCGCAAATGCTGACCAAGGGTTTTTCTATGTTGCAATCTGGGGCTGGGGGAATTGTTAATAACACCTATGTCCCGCCCGTACAAACCACAGAGCCTACCAAGACAGTTGCGCCTGTTGCAAATGACAGCTATGATGCGCCAAACACATTTGCGTCTGCATACAATGCTGCAACCACTGCGGCTGCACCAAAATATTCTGCGCAAAAAACCGCGCCACAACAATCTGCAGTGGTCAAAGGCGGGGCAGGGGTACAATTTGGCGCATTTTCGTCCAAGGGTGCGGCACGCAATCAGGTCGCCAATGTTCTTAACAAATTGGGGGTAAATGCGATTATTGAACCGACGGGGACTGGGTTATACCGCGTTCGCGTATATGGCCTCGGTGAATCTGCGGCCCAAAATCTAAAATCGTCTGCAACGGCAAATGGTATTGACAGTTATGTTTTTCACTAGTATTTTATAACGATGATGAATCCAAAAATCGAAAAGTTAATAAAATTATTTGCAAAATTACCGCGTGTTGGTTCACGTGGGGGGCAGCGTATTGCGCTGGCACTGTTGCAGGACAAGACTGGTCGTGGTATTGCGCTGGCAAATGCGATAACGGATGCAATTGAAAACATTTCGCCATGCCCATGTTGTGGTATTTTGACAGACCGTCAACATTCATCTTGTGAATTTTGTCGTGATTCCGGGCGCGCCAATGGTCAGTTATGTATTGTTCGCGATTTGTCGGACGTTTGGGTTCTGGAAAAGTCATCTGTCTTTCGTGGGCGCTATCATATTATTGGCGGGTTGCTGTCTGGCGCATCTGGTATTTTGCCCCAGGACCTGAATGTTTCACAAATACCGCAACGTATTCAATCAGAAGGCATCACAGAAATAATCTTTGCATTACCCAACACAGTCGAAGGCAAAACTACCCAGCATTACATAATGTCTGTTATTGGCGATATTGACGGGGTTTGCTTTACGGAACTTGCCTCTGGCGTGCCACTGGGTGGGGATTTAGATTATCTGGATGACGGTACATTGACATTGGCGTTTGGGGGGCGCAAGGCACTATGACAGACCGCGTTTCATCTTTGCCACCTGTATCTGCGATGATGCGTGCACATGGGCTAGAGCCTAAAAAGCAATTTGGGCAAAATTTTTTGTTTGATTTGAACTTAACAGGTCGCATTGCACGCAGTGTTCCTGATATTGAATCCACCCCTGTTATAGAGGTGGGTCCCGGTCCCGCCGGCTTAACACGCGCGTTATTAATGGCGGGTGCGCCACGTGTGATTGCGATTGAAAAAGACAAAACGACTGCGCCAATATTGTCAGAAATAATCGATGCATCTGATGGTCGTTTGTCGGTTATATACGCTGATGCATTGCGTGTGAATGTTTCTGAATTTGGGTTGTCCGAATATGCGATATGTTCGAATTTGCCATATAATGTTGGCACTGAATTATTAATCGGTTGGCTGCACAAGATTGCATCTGGCGAACAGATAAAGTCCCTAACACTAATGTTTCAGCGCGAGGTTGCCAATCGTATCGTTGCCACCCCAAATGATAAATCGTATGGTCGTTTGTCTGTTTTGACTTCATTAATTGCCGATGCAAAAATTTTATTTGATGTTCCCAACACTGCATTTTTCCCCCGACCAAAGGTACAAAGTGCGGTTGTTCAAATTGTGCCAAATCCTGACAAGATAAAGAAAATATCAAACCTGTTGAATATAGAGCAACTAACCGCGCGCCTGTTTGGCCAGCGCAGAAAAATGATACGTGCGATAATTCCAAACACAGACTGGCAACAGTTTGGTTTGACCGGTACCGAACGGGCCGAGAATTTATCACCAGAAACATTTGCATTACTGGCAGAAAATTTGTTATAGTAGTATATAGATAACACAGAGAGAGAATATGTCATTATCAATACTTGCCTTTTTTTCAATATTATTTGTTTCGGTATACTTTCTGCGCATGGCAAAGATTGGTGTGCTGGTTGCATTTTTGATTGCGGGTGTTTTATCTGGGCCACACGTATTCAATTTTTTCGAGTTAAATGAAACCTGGCAACTTTTGGGCAATCTTGGTGTTTTATTTTTATGGTTCAACATCGGGCTAGAGATAAATATAAAGCGGTTATGGCATATGCGTCATACCATATTTGGATTTGGGGCCGCCCAAGTTATGATGGTTGTTGTTATGCTGTTTCCGATATTATTTGGCATAACCCATTGGTCTATACTTGGCTGTGTTATGGTTGCGATGTTGTTATCTATGTCCAGCACCAGTACAGACATACAATTAATGACCGAACGCAATCAATTAAATACGGTTATGGGTCGTCAGACTTTTTCTATACTCTTATTTCAAGATTTATTATCTATTCCGCTGTTGGCGATGTTGCCGGCTTTAACTGGTCATTCGTTTAGTCTGGGGGCCAGTATTATTGATATTGTTGTTATATCTGCCACATTGATTTTATCGGTTATACTGATTGGTCGATTTGTGATGACCCCGATATTGCGTATGGTTTCTAAACTAAAATCCCAAGAGGCTTTTTTACTAGCGATTATATTAAACATAGTAATCTGGGCGATTTTATTAGACTTAATGGGCTTGCCGATTGGGCTGGGTGCATTCTTGGCAGGTATGCTAATGTCCGAAACGATTTACAGACATCAAATTTCGTCTCAGATATCACCGTATTACACACTTTTTATGGCGTTTTTCTTTATTGCGCTTGGGATGGGGCTTAATTTATCAGTTTTGGGGCAAAATTGGTATATTGTCTTATTTGGTGTTATTGGTTTTATGGCATTAAAGCTTTTTGCAGTGTATATAGTTGCGCGCGTTCGCGGGATATCTGTTCCAAATGCGGTGATGATTGCGCTGATTTTATCGCAGGGCAGTGAATTTGCCTTGTTAATGTTGCAAACAATGAAGACCAGTGGCATTCGGGTTATTTCATCTGGACACGAAGAAGTTTTAACTGCGATAATAATAATTTCTATGATGTTGACGCCTTTATTGCTGTGTCTGTATGATTATTTACAGCGTCGTGGCAAGTTGTTTCCACAACGCAATGCGCATGCGTTTGATGTTATTGATAACAAGGTAAAGCCAGTTGTTGTCGTATGTGGTTTTGGACGTGTTGGTCAGATAATATGTCAAATGCTGGATTCTCAGAATATACCGTATGTTGCGATTGATTTAGATGTCAATGCGGTTATGATGGGGCGCGAACAAGGATTTAATGTTGTATATGGTGACACAACAGACCGCAGTGTTTTGATTGAATTTGGTGTTAATGCACGCAATACGCGGGCAATTGCGGTTGCGTTGGATAATGCAACAACTGCGCGCAAAACGATACTAACAATCAAGTCCATATCAAAACGTATCAAGATTTTTGCACGTGCGCGAAATCTGGCGGATACACAAATGTTGCTGGCGGAAAAGATAAGTTATTCTTTGCCCGAAACTATAGAGTCCTCATTTCTGCTGGGGTCCCAGGTTTTAAAACAGCTTGGCATATCAAACCAGTCTGTTTCAGATTTATTATCTGATATGCGTGCGAACAATTATCAATCGCTATCGACTGTAATATCTGACAAATACGACTAGGTCTGTTTATTATTGCGCGCTTCATATTTCAGTGCTATGTTATCAGATGTCCAATACAGAAAAATAAAAAGGAAAGTATAAATGTTATTATCGGGAAAAAAGATATTAATTACAGGTGTTGCCAACGATTGGTCGATGGCATGGGCGATTGCACAGCGTGCGGCCGCGGCTGGGGCGCAAATTGCGATGCCTTATGCAATGCCTGCATTGGAAAAGCGTGTTCGTCCATTGGCGGAATCAATTGGTGCAGAATTTGTTCAGGAATGCAATGTTCAAAACGATGCCCAGATGGATGATTTGTTCAACGCAATCCAAGAAAAGTGGGGTCGCCTTGACGGTGTATTGCACGCGATTGCATTTTCTGACAAGAATGAATTAACTGGTCGTTATGCGGACACATCGCGCGATAATTTCAAGAACACAATGGATGTATCTGTTTATTCATTGGTTGATATTGCGCGTCGTGCATCTAAATTGATGTCAGACGGTGGCAGTATTATAACCTTGACCTATTATGGTGGCGAAAAGTCTGTCCCGAATTATAACGTTATGGGTGTTGCAAAGTCTGCATTGGACAGCAGTGTTCGCTATCTGGCATCTGATTTTGGTCGCGATGGCATTCGTGTTAATGCGATTAGTGCTGGTCCAATTATGACCTTGGCATCCAGTGGTGTTGGTGGATTCAAGGCAATGTTGCGCCTGAATGCAGACACGACCCCATTGCGTCGTAATATGACATTGGACGATGTATCTGGTGCTGCGCTATATTTGTTCAGTGATTTATCCAGTGGTGTCACCGGCGAAATTCATCATGTTGATTGTGGTTATTCGACGACTGGTATGTTGCCAAATGAATTAAAAGACATTTTGCTGAAAAATCTGGATTAATTAAAAGAAAGAACCGCCAAACGGCGGTTTTATTATTTCTTTTTTCTTGGTTTGTTTGTCTTTTTTACAGGCTTTGCATTAACTGTTTTAACAGCTGGGGTATTTTTATATTCGCGATACAATGCAACCCCACAAGTGTACGCCAGCATTGCCGACACTGCCGCAATCAAGCCTGAAATCAATCCATCTGAAAAATACACAAATAACACAACCGCAATAATCATAACGATTGTATAGCCTAAATTTTTAGCCAAAACATTTAACCATCTGTCTAACATTTTTTCTCTCCATTTTTTATACACACTTATTATAACTAATTTTTCCAGAAAAGTCATTAAAAAACTTATCCCATCCCCACCCCCTCTATTCGTCATACCCGCATATCGGGCCCCGCAAAAATTACAAATTTTTGTGGGTGATTCCAGGCGGGAATCCATTGCCCCGCAGGGACAATAAAAACACCGGCGGGGAAGACTGGTGCCGGTGTTTTTTTCTGTGCACAGACACAGAAACTGGTGTTGCAGTCGTGATTATTTCCAATCACTTGGGATGTTGGCATAATCTGACAATCCTGTACACCCTTTGTATGTAGCCCACAGGTCAGCATACCAGATTTCATACAGGTATTGTCCATTTATACGCGCAGATGGACCGGTTAAGGATGTACAGTTATAGAATGTTCGGTAGAACATATTATTCCTTGCCGTACCAGAAATATTACCAAACATGTTTTCAGGGATTGATGTCAAACCACTGCAATTATAAAAGGTTTGGTAGAACATATAATTTGCTGGTGCGCCAGATATACCCGCAAACAGGTTTTCTGGGATTGATGTCAAACCACTGCAACCATAAAAGGTGCCGAAGAACATATTACTTGCTGGTGCGCCAGATATACCCGCGAATAAACCATCTGGGATTGAACCGGT
>JAFQTD010000015.1 GCA_017409215.1 Alphaproteobacteria bacterium | reverse complement strand
CCGGAAACGGTATAAGTCCCTGCCATTGTTTGGGTCGCGGTTGCCGATGTGTCGACCTTGGTTGAAACAGAATCGGCGATTTGGTTTGCAACCTGTTGTTGAACATATGCGGTTGATGGGATGTTCGCCAATGCGGGCGCCACAGTTAACGTCAATATAACCGTTGTGAAAAACTGTATGGTTTTTGATATCAAATTACTCCTCCCTTTGTGTGCAAACAAAAAACCGCCACAGGAATTGTTAGCGGTCGGGGAGTTAGCAAATCACCCAAAAGTCTGATTCCGCCAGCCTTCGGGAAACCCTGTTGTATAAACTGACGGCTCCCCGACCAAAATGGCTGGGGGTAGTATATAATAAAAGACGCTTCCGCGTCCCTATCAGCGGATTCAGCACATTTCCTGTGCTGCTTTTGGGAAGAGCCTGCTACAGCCCCGAACCAAATTCCCATCTGGTTCTGTTCACGATTATAACACAGGTACAGGATTTTTGTAAACATAAAAATGCCATCGTATTTCGATGGCATCCAAAGGGAGATATATATGAATACTTTTCTGTAATTAATGGATTACAGTACCACATATCCGCCCAATCTTGCTGTCTTTGGTATTGGACCAAATGAAGACTTTGGGCTGACATATATGTTGCCTGTGATAACAAAGTCACCACAGAACTGCAACATATTCACATCGCGCAAGAACAAGTTCCCATTGATGCGAATATTACAAGGCAATACGTACTTGCGCATATTTTGCAGGTACAGATTACCATTAACTTGTGTGTTGTTTTGCAACAGGGCACCCGCGCTGCGGTTATCAATAATAACATCGCCCCAGAATTGTTTGTTATGAATTGCAGTTTGTTTTTTTACGATTTCAATTTCGACCTTGGACACAGGCACAACACGTACAGCCTGTTCTGTTTTTTTCCCTGTTTGTTTATCTGTTGCCAACGGCAGGGCAGGTGTCTTAACCTCTGCATTTTTTGTTATAACAGGTAATGGTTCAGGCATAATAATAGTCTGTTGTTTCTTGCAACCGACAAAGTCCATAATCAACATACTAAATAAAACAATGATTGCGACTAATAATGCAGTATTTGCCAATCCGACCAGATTAATTTTGCAAACCCAGTTCCATATTTTGCGCAACATTTTTGCAATTGCGCGGAATGGCCATTTAAGAATATTCATCGCGCGTTCATATAACTTGTTCAATTTTTTATTATTTTTGCTCTTTGTATTTTTTGTCATTTTTATCACCCTTTTTGTTGGTTTATTGGTTTCTTATACCCTAAAAATAGTATTTGTCAACGGGTTTGTCAAGGGTTTTGTTGAAAAAAAAGTGTTTTGTCAACCGTTTTTGTCGCTAGAAAAAGATTTACAAAGCTGATAAAATAATATTTATGATTTCTGGGACACGAACGATATTTTTGTTTTTATTAATTGGTTGCACACCTGTGTATGATATGCCAGATGGTTTTACCCCCCATATAATATCATCAGAAAAATACGATATATTTACTTACCAAAAGATATCGAACACGACCGCCCCCATTCATATATATATTGAAGGCGATGGTAATTCCTATGATGGGGCGGGCCACCCCACATCAAATCCGACACCACGTGGGACATTGCTTCGCGAAATTGCATCAAACGATAGTGCGCCGAACGTGGTCTATATGGCGCGTCCCTGTCAGTATATTATGTCAGATTTATGTCGACAGTCTGATTGGACAACTGGTCGTTTTTCATCTGAAATCATAGATTCTGTATCGTCTGCCATCCAACAAATTGCGCACAGTCAGCCGATTATATTGATTGGTTATTCTGGTGGTGCGCTAATTTCTGGTCTGGTGATATTAGAAAATACCAATTTAAATATAAAAAAATGGATAACAATTGCGGGGGTATTAAATCATTCTGATTGGACTGATTATTTCAATGACAGTCCTTTGATACATTCGCTTGACTTATACAGGTTGCCGAACATTCATCAAGTGCATTACATTGCATTGCACGATGAAACGGTGCCACAATCATTATCGAACAAGTGGCTGTCTGGGCAAATGGTCAAACAGATTCCTGATTCCAGTCATTCAAGTTTTCCAAATTTAAAACTAGATTTTTCAATTGATAAACAATAAGTTATATATTTTTCTGAATAATATCTGGTTCGTTAATTGTTCCCATAATTGACAGGCTATCACAAAGGACAAATTGTTTCAAATAAAAGAACCGCCAATATGGCGGTCTATTTTATTTATTCATTAAATCTTCAATTGTTTTTGGCGTATCATCAACAGGTGCGTTTTCATCAACGGGCGCCTGTGACGGTGCAACTTGCCCCTGGGTCACCAGTTCCTGACGCAGTTCACTTTGCTGTGTTGCGACATTTGACTTTGCAGAAACCAACGCCAATGCAGCACACAAAACAAAGAACAAAAATGCCAGCCATGCGGTCGCGCGTGTCAAAAAGTTCCCCGCAGCGGCGCCAGTCAATGCACCACCGAACATAGACGCAGCGGCAGACCCAGACATTCCAGACCCTTCGGACTTTTGCAACAAGATTAAACCAATCATCATAACTGCGACAATTATTAACAATACTAACAAAATAGAAAACATATTAAATCCTTAGTGTTATATTTAGTTTTGTTTGATTTTACTGTTGAAAACATTAAATTGCAAGGATTTTCAGCAATGCCTCTGCTGCATTTATACTTGCTTCTTTCTTCGAGCTACCTTTCCCTGTTGCACTTTTTCCCATCGCGCTAACTTTCACGCTAAAAACAGGATTATGAGATGCCCCAACTGCATCTGTATATTCATACACTGGCAGATTACCGTTATCGGACCGCTGCACTAACTCCTGCAAGGCTGTTTTGGGGTCTTTGGGTGGTTTTGTATCTGCTGCAGCCAGTTCGCGCCACATATCACAAATCAAAATCCTTGCGTTTTCATACCCCCCATCCAGATATACTGCGCCCAGCACTGCCTCCATCGCATTTGCAAGGATATGTTTTTTTCGTCCTGCGGTCATGTGTCCATGTTTCAACAGTTTATCAAGCCCGATTGCCTGTGCGACATTCCCCAGCGTATCTGTTGAAACCAGCATTGCGTGCCTGCGCGCCAGTTCACCTTCGGTTTCGTTTGGGTACATATCGTACAGCAGTGTTGCGATACTAAGCCCCAATACGCGGTCGCCAATAAATTCAAGCCGTTCATTATTGCACTGCGCATCTGCACCACTTTGTGTCAATGCTAAATCCAGCAAAGATTCATCATTAAAAACATAATTAATTATATTCATATCAGTCTATCCCCATTCCAAATCTGTCCCATCTTATTTTTTTGCCCCACGTCCATGGTGCCAGCAGGGGCGCATAATAATTGTGCGAATACCAAACGAACCAAACATCCCCCAGCACATTATCGCGTGGCACAAAGCCGACTTCGCCACGACTATCCCCGCTGTTGTCACGATTGTCGCCCATAAAGAACAAATGGTTTTCTGGTACAACAAACGGTTGTGTATTATCAAAATGCGCATCGTCGCTAAATTCGATAATACTGTGTTTTACACCGTTCGGCAACGTTTCCGTATATTCTGTTGCTTCAAATACCCCGCATGCCCCCTTGAATTCATTGCAAAAACTATCTGGTTTATATTCGATGGTATAATTAAATTCTGCAGGTTTATTATTTTTCCATATTTTATTCCCTTTGATAGACATATCGTCAGTATAGAAACCGACACTTCGCATAGATTTTGGTAATACAGCAACGATATATGGCCTTGGGTTATCGCGTTGCACTTGTACATCATTTATATGCAACCGTCCATTAATCATCTGTATTTTATCGCCAGGTTTTCCGATAAGTCTTTTTACATAGTCCTGTGATTCGTTGATTGGGTTTCTGAAAACGACGACATCGCCAACCTCTGGTTCTGTTGCCCAAAATCGACCGTTCCACAATCGCCAAGAACCAAACGGGAAAGAATATCTAGAATAACCGTACGACCATTTTTTCACAAAGATATGGTCACCAACATGCAGCGTTGGTATCATAGAACCCGATGGAATATTAAATGGTTCTAATAAAAAACTGCGGAAAACGATTGCGATTAACACGCCATAGAATATAGTATTAAACCATTCACGTGCTTTATTTTTACTTTTTGCTGGCATAAACAAATCCTTTCATTGATATGGCTATATTATAACTTGCAGAATTTTAATTCAAGTTATAATATAACAAATATGATATCTTTAAAGTCGATTATTTTTAATGGTATGGATGCGACACCAATTGATGTTCAGGTTCAGTTATCATCTGGCCTGTCAAAGCCAGAATTTAATATTATTGGATTGGCGGACAGGGCGGTCAAAGAATCTGCCGAGCGCATTCGAAATGTTTTGTCTGCATTAAACTTGTCATTACCGCCAAAGCGTTTAACTGTAAATTTATCCCCCGCAGATGTTGAGAAGTCTGGTTCTCATTTTGATTTGCCGATATTGTGTGGCATTTTGTGTGCGATTGGTGTATTGCCAGAAAACGAACTTGAAAAGTACCTAATATTGGGCGAGGTTGGACTTAACGGCACAATTGTAAAAACAGATGCTGTTTTACCTGCCAGTGTTTGGGCGCAATCACATAATCTGGGTATTATATGTTCTGGCGACCAAGGGATTGAGGCACGATGGGCGGGCCACACAAATATTCTTGCGCCATTTCATGTTGTACAATTGATAAATCATTTCAAGGGCACACAGATTTTACCTGTCCCCGAATTAACCACGCCCGAAACAATGGCGAACACAACGCTTGATATGGCGGACGTTCATGGCCAGGCGGCTGCGAAACGCGCATTGGAAATTGCAGCGGCTGGTGGACATGCGATGTTGATGGTTGGGCCCCCTGGGTCTGGCAAGACAATGCTGGCATCGCGTTTACCGACGATTATGCCCGAAATGACCGCGTCAGAGATTTTAGAAACATCGACAATATATTCTATTGCGGGTCAATTATCTGGACGCGGGTTGATATCTGCCCGTCCGTTCCGCAGTGTGCACCATACTTCCAGTCCTGTTGCATTGGCTGGTGGCGGTTCAGATGCCCGCCCGGGCGAGATTTCATTGGCGCATAATGGGGTCTTGTTTTTGGACGAATTGCCAGAATTCAATCGTGCGACACTTGAAATTTTACGTCAGCCGATGGAATCAGGCCGTATTTTAATATCGCGCGCCCGTCGAAATGCGACATATCCTGCACGTTTTCAGTTAATTGCGGCGATGAATCCATGTCCATGTGGGCATTTGGGAAATGCTGCATTATCGTGCAGTCGTGCGCCCCGTTGTGCCGAAGCATATCAGAACAAGATATCTGGTCCATTGCTGGACAGAATTGATTTACACGTTGATGTTGATGCGGTCAATCCTTGGGAAATGGCGACCGACACATCGCCACGCGAAAGCAGTGCAACAATACGCGCACGTGTTATTGCTGCGCGTGACCGTCAGTTGTCGCGTCAGGGTCGGGTAAACGCATTATTGGACGGCCCAGACCTTGAACAATTTGCCGCACTTGATAAAGAATTATCTGCATTTCTAAACACTGCTGCAGAAAAGATGGGAATGTCTGCACGTGGTTATAATCGAATAAAGCGTCTGGCGCGCACAATTGCAGATTTGCGCGGCTCGGATAATATTGAAATGTCTGATTTAGCCGAGGCCTTATCCTATCGCCCCATCAATCGTGGCAAATACGGCATCAAATAGCGATTTATATAATTTTTCTTTTAATTGTGCTAAACATTGCAAACCCCAGCAATAACACCATAATAAAGACGAATATTGCGGTTGCTGTTTCGTGATGTTGTGCGAACGGCAGTTCCAGATTCATACCATAATATCCAACGACCACAGTTGGAATTACCAGCAAGATATTCCACATAGTCAAGCGATTAATATTCGTATTAGAATCCATATTAATTACACTTTCAAAGGTTTCCTTGATTGATTTCAGCATCTTACTGTACGAAGACACAACCTCTGTCGCCTGTAATAATTCGATACGCGCATCCTCGGCCAGTTCTTGTGCATCATCTGTTTTCACAAATCCACGTACTTTTTCCAACTTGTCCAGCACAGCTGCATTTCCGCGTATTCCCGCCATATACAGGGTATAACTGTTTTCAACCTCTAACAAATCCAGCAGTTCCTTTTTTCGGATACGTTCTTGCAGTGCTTTTTTAGATGCCAAAACACGTTTGTTAAGTTCTTTTAACATACGCAGATAAGATTCAGCGATATAATAAATAATATTTAAAATAAATTCTTCACGTGATGTTTTTTCTGATTTTTTTATTCTGTCCAACAGGTCGCAACGTTTACGACATACGGTAATAACGCGCTTATCAGAGTATATTATGGACAGTGGTTCTGTATGCCACAGCGTATCATTTTCGCGATTAATAATCGGAAAGCGGACAATTATGACTTTATAGTCATCTTCGACTTCTAATCTGGGCTGTTCATCTGGGTCCAAGATATCTGATATTGTATCTTCATCAATTTTGTAATCAGTTTGCAACTTTTCAAAGTCTTCGTGGTCAGGGTTTCCAACATTAATCCAAGAAAAAGTCTCTAATTTTTCTGTAATGAACATTTTAAACCCCCTTTTGTTGTCCCAGACACGACTGTATCATAAATCTTTTTTTTCAGATTTTCAATATAAATGGGAATTTAAAACTATATTCTGATGTGATTAAAAGTGCTAGAATTACAGCAAAGGATGAATTATGGCGAAATTTCAAACAAACACAACTGCATTTACGATTGCACATTTTATATTTTTATTTTTGGTAATGTTTTTTTGCATTGCCATAATTGCGTGGACAATGATACATCAAAACAATCCCGACCCAACGAATAATGTTTCGGGCGATGTATTGCATATCAGTGGTTCTGCGCCCTGTATTCAACAAACGATAAAAACGGTGCAACAGATGTGGGAATACGACCCCAGGGCAGTACCCGAAAAATATTGGGAAATTGCCCAAGATTATATGAATCATCGCATAGAAAGAACTACATACGGATTGTGTCAAGACGTCGCGTATGTTTGCAATGCTGGTGATATTTTTGGGGATTGCAATCCATGCGCGGTTCCGATGGCGCGCGACTATGCACAGCAAGTTCATATTGCTGATATGATAATGTCAAATTGTGGTGTCGATGAATAATGCATAAACAAACAGCCGCCATTTGGGCGACTGTTTGTTTAACTAAAAATTATTTTGTTTTGCTTTGTTGCAATGCGCCGATAATATTCGCCAACTGATTTTTTTTGCTAATATTTTTCAACACTGCTTCGCGGAAATCAGTTCTTTTTTTATTTTGCAACACAGAAGCCGCCTTGGCAATTTCTGCTGCTGCTAATCTTGTGCTACTCATAAAACCGATGTATTCCAAACGGCACAACCAATCCGACCATATTCCATTTGTGCTTTTTGCGCGCAACCACAAATAAGAACCCTTACCTGGTGTTGGGTTGCCTGATTGTGTATAAGCACCCTTGGTGACAGATTGCATTACTTGAATTTCCTGAAAATCCGTTCCCAGTGCATCAACTGTTGGCATCAAGATTTTTTCATTGTTATAAGTAACCGCTGGTTTTCCACCGACCAAAAGTTTTCCGTCTTTGATTTGCAGGATTTTACCTTGCTTTAACCAATCCTGATAATTATTCATTACAGACTCCTTTGAACCTATATATATGACAGATATTATAAAAACAATAACTGCAATTTATGTTAAGTAAAAATGGTCGGGGTGACAAGAATCGAACTTGCGACCCCTTGCACCCCATGCAAGTACTCTACCAGGCTGAGCTACACCCCGACAACCTGTGGTATTCTATAATTATTAAATAAAAAACACAAATACTTTTTTAAAGGATTTTGGGAAAATACGCATATTGTATTGGGCTATCATAATATGTATTATAAATAATGTCCGGACGAAACACTAACAATCAAAAACAAAGGATATAAAAATGTCAAAGTCAGAAAGCAAAAACGGAAAATGCAAAAATTGTTCTGGTATGCACGATAAGTGCGACAAGAAAATGGACGCATCAAAATCCGAATGCAAGAAATAATCCCCCACCCGCCCATTGTGGCGGTTTTTCTTCGTGTGTATTTTCTGCTTGCACGAATCGCTTATTTGTTATTAGTATTCTTTATCAAGATTGTTTACCCAAGGGAGTCTAAATATGATAATCGGAATAGGGATAGATTTGGTAGAATGCAATCGTTTCTTAGATTGGTCTGCGTTCAAAAAACAGCGTATATTTACAAAAAAAGAACTGGAATACGCAGACAATGACAATGCAAATTCTGAAAAACATTTGGCGAATTTCTGGGCTGCACGCGAAGCTTTTTTAAAAGCGCTTGGGACAGGTTTTGGTGATGACATATCTTTTTCGGATGTTTCTGTTGCGCACAACGATGCTGGCCGCCCAGAACTACAGATTTCCGGTGGGGCAAAGTCCTTTTTAAAAGAATCCGCTGGTGATGATGCGCGCGTACACCTGTCGTTGACCGACCAAGGTGAATATTGTGCAGCAATGGTTATCATAGAAACAAAATAAGAATCCTATTTTGTTTCTATTTTTTTATTTACTCCAAAATTGATTAATCGCATACTCTGCAACCAATGGTACAGACAATTCCGCGGTATGTTCCATTTCTGACTTAATTTGTTTTGCAAATTCGTCGGAAAAATCCGTTTTGCATTCAAAGACAATTTCGTCATGCACCTGCATAATCATACGGATTTTATCACTATTTGGTTGAACTATTTTATTATTTACCTCTATCATTGCGCGTCGCATCAAGTCCGCCTCGAATCCTTGGATTGGTGCATTTACTGCTGCACGCATTGCGTATGCGCGCATACGCGGGTTTCGTGCCTCTGGCAACTCGATTTTTCGTCCCCATGGCGTATAAACACAACCGTTTTCAAGGGCTTGTGCCTTTGTTTTTTCGATATAGTCACGAATCTCGGGCAGTTCCGCCATATATGAATTGATAATATTTTGTGCATCTGTTCTGGACATCCCCAATTGTGCGGCCAGACCAAAAGAGGAAATCCCATATATGATTGAAAAATTAACTGTTTTTGCGGCCCGTCGCATTTGTGGTGGAACTGGCATATCTTCGGGAATATTGAATATTTTGCGTGCGGTTTGTTGATGTATATCTGCACCACTATGAAAAGTTTCCTTGAACGTATGCACATTGGCGATATCTGCCAACAGTCGCAGCTGTATTTGTGAATAATCAACAGATATCAATACGTGATTTGGCGCGGCGACAAAGCATTTTCTGATTTCTTCACCCAGTGCAGTTTTTACAGGTATATTTTGCAGATTGGGATCGCGACTGGACAGTCGGCCTGTATTTGTACTTGTTTGCAAATAAGTGGTATGTATTCGATTGTCGGCACTGATTTGGTGCGGCAATGCATCCGCGTATGTTCCAGCCAGCTTTGCAACAGAACGCCAATTTAATATTTTTTCAACTATTGGATGCAAATCGATTAGTTCATTCAATGTATCTGCATCCGTTGAACGTTTTTTATTTGCGGTCAACATCAATTCATCAAACAGCACCACCGCCAGTTGTTTTGGGCTTGCGATATTAAACTCATGTCCTGCCAGCTTCCAAATTTGTTCGGACAGTTCTTGCAATTGTGTATGAAATATACCTGACAGTTGACGTAATTTGCCCTTATCAATCAATACACCGTTTCTTTCCATTTGCAACAAGACAGGCATCAACGGTAAATCACAGGTTTTGTATAAATGGCAAAGTTTTTCATTGTTTTCCAATTCTGGTATCATTTTTTTATACAACGCAAAGCAAACACAGGCATCTTCTGCTGCGTATGGTGTTGCGTCTTGTATACTCAGCATATCAAAATGCATATCTGCATCTTTTGTCTTTGGCGGGAACAGCGATGCAAACGCAATATTTTGATGCCCCAGATATTTCTGTGCCAATTCATCCAACCCATGTCCGTGTCGTGCGCCATATAACGCATAAGATAACAGCATCGTATCATCAAACAGCGTAATTTTCGAAGTATCCCACCCTTCATTTTCCATGATATGAAAATCATATTTCAAATTATGTCCGATTTTCAGTATGTTTGGATTTGTAAAAATCGGCCACAGTTTTTCATATACCTGATTTAATTTCAGTTGATTATCAGATATCTGATTGCTTGCGAACAGTTCATTTGCATTATTATCACGATGTCGAATTGGTATATATACGCCATTTGTGGCGCTGATTGCCAAAGAAATCCCGACGATTTTATCAGACATTTGATTAAGGCCGGTTGTTTCTGTATCGATTGCCAATATTTTATCGATTTTTGACAAGAATTCATCTAATTCATCAACAGTGGTGATTGTTTTATGTATAATATTTAATTGTGTATTATCTGGTGCTTTATCAGTTATAAATTCCGCAACATCACAGGCATTATCAGGAAATTCGAACAGTCCTGGGGCAGGGGAATTTGTATCATCATCTGGGAACAATTTATCAATTTTTGTGGTGATTGAATTGCTTTCGATTTGTGTCCTGACAAAATTCAGGGCATTTTTCTTGTCGAAAACAAAAGGGTTAATTTTCAATCCGCTTAAATCCACATCTTTTTTTAGTGTGACCAGTTGTTTGGAAATATATGCCATTTCACGATTGTCGCGCAGCAGGTTTCGAATGCGTTCATTTTTTACCTGACTCAGGTTGTTGTACAAATTGTCCAATGTTTGAAATTCGTTAATCAGTTCTGCGGCTTTTTTTGGACCGATACCAGGCACCCCTGGAACATTATCGGACGAATCCCCCATCAAGGATTGAACATCAATAACCTGATTTGGTTTAACCCCAAATTTTTCTAGGACTTCCTGTGTATGTATTTCACGATTTTTCATACCATCGTACAAGAAAACGCAATCGGACACCAACTGCATTAAATCTTTATCGCCTGTTATGATACGTGTTTTGGTTTCTGTTTCGCAGTATTGATTTGCCAGTGTTGCGATAACATCATCTGCTTCGACCCCTGCAACACACAGCACAGGCACCCCCATTGCGCGCAGGCACTGTTGGACCATTTGCGACTGCATAATCAAGTCGGCGGGTGTTTCAGAACGATTTTGTTTATATTCTGGATAAATATCTTGGCGAAAAGTCTGTCGCGACGCATCAAAGACACAAACGACCTTGTCATTTTTTTCTGCTGTTGACAAGATTGGCAGAATCATATTCAAGAATCCATAAACCGCGCCCGTTGGGGTTCCATCGCGTCGTGTCAATCGGCTGTGCACACCATAGTATGCACGAAACAGTAAAGAATTTCCATCAATCAAGGTCAGCATATCAATTTCTTTTGGTTTGTTGTTTTCATAGTTTATATTAGCACCAATGAATAATTTTTTTCAGCAAAAATTTATCTAATAAAGTCAAAATAAACAGCCTTTATATTGTTGGTGGCGACTGGGGGCAGGGTAAAAAATAAAAATCCCCCATTATTTTGCGTATGCATTATTTGTGGGGGATTCTTTGAACAAAGAATAATTCGTATTTATCTATTAAAATAATTTGAATTTATAGTTTGTTCCTGCGCGGAATGTGACGTTTGAATCTGACAATCCTGCTGCTGCATTTACAGACCAATTATCAGAAATACCCATCGCCGCACCAAACGCAATGGCAGATTGACTGTTGTAATATCCATATCCACCACCAACAGAGACTTCTCCCTTGCCTACGTTAGATACCGCAACAGATGACATTGCGACGGCACTGGCAACACCTGCGGACAGTTCTTCATCCAATTCGTTAAAACGAACATCTGTGTAATCCTTTGCCGCCTGCAGGGACATTGTGCCTTTTGCATCTGCGTATGCTTTGGCATTTGCCAAGACCGCATCGTCGGCAGAGATACGATTTGCAACTTCGTTTTCAATCGCTGTTTTATTTGCCGCGATATTTGTTGTGTTCGTTGCAATTTTGCCATCTAATTCCGCTTCGGCTGCTGTGGCACGTGCAACTTCATTTTCAATTGCTGCTTTGTTTGTTGCGATTTTACCATCTAATTCCGCTTCGGCTGCTGTGGCACGTGCAACTTCATTTTCAATTGCTGTTTTATTTGCTGCAATATTTGTCGCATTTGTTGCGATATCAGATGTATTCTGGGATACTGCATTGTCAATCATATTGATTGCGCCAGTGAATGTTGTTTCATTGCCGGCAATTGTACCAGTCAAAGCATCTGCAACTGCGTTCGAATTTGCAGATTCCAGCCCCAATGTATTATCAACCCATTGTTGTTTTTCTGCAAATATTGCCTCTGCATCAGACATATTAACTTTTTTATCTAATTCTGTGCGGATTGCGCCGTTTTCAGCCAATGCGCCGTCAATGGCATCATTTGCGCCGTTTGTAATTGTTTCCAAGATTGGTTTGTTGTAAACATCTGTGGCCGCTTTAAGAACAGCTTCTTCTGTTTGCTGGGTTTGAACAGCCTGTTCTTGTTTTGCCAATGCCGCATCATATAATTCTTGTGCTGTGCCAATACTTGCAAACTTGGCATCTAAATCAGCAATTAATGCAGTGTCTGCATTAAATACGCCTTCTGCGTTATTGAATTTTGTTTGTTCATCGCCCCATTTTGCCAATGTGTCCGCCTTGGCGGCATCAAATGCAGTTTTATCGGTATTATATGCTAATTGTGCAGCATTGAATTTTGTTTCGATATCTGTTCCTGTGCTTGGTGACACTTCAATTCCGTTTTCGTCCAGCAACTTAGTTCCGTCAGCTGACAACACAAACGTATTGCCGTTATCCAGTTGGAATGAATACAATGAACCGTCAAATTCTGTATCCGCGTCACCATTTGTAAAGTTGATTTCTTTGCCAGCTGCATATTCAGCGTTTAATGTCATAGAATCAGTCATATTTTGTGGTTCATCACCCAAGACAACTGTTTCACCTGCACCATTTACATAGGTATAGTTGGCGCGGTCAGCAGTTTGTCCCGCCGCAATATTTTGTGTCGAAACAACCTCACCAGATGCAGTCGTTGTACCTACATATTGGTCCTGAGTTGGGACTGTATCATTCAAACTGCCTGTCGTGTCATCAGGATTGGTATATGTGAATTTTGTTTTGTCTGGGTCTGTGTTATACGCAATACCTGTTTCTGTCCCAGAACTGGTTGTATAATCGTATGTCGCACCTGCCAATGTGTCTGCAACATTTGTAGGATTACCATTTGACATAGTATAATCGCCACCAAACGTCACATCAGTTGCAGCATTTGCATTGTATGTCAGTCCAATCGCAATCAGCGAAGTTAAAAGTACATTTCTTTTCATTTTCTTTTCCCTTTTTTATTTAATTAAATAAAAACCGTCAAGGAATTGACGGTCAGGGGGCTAAGAAAATCATATCAAAGAATGATCCCCATGGCCTTCACGTATGAAACGCTGTTGTATAGCCACAGGCCCCCCGACCATAAAATCGGGAAAGTGCATAATAAAAAAAGCGCATAATCCGCGCTGTAGTCTTTTTTATTCTGCAGTCGGATTCCAACACCGTATAACAGTGTCGCCTTGATACAGGATTTCTTAGGTCCCTGAACCAATATCCCTATTGATTCAAAGATCATTATAATTAAAAATTATAAAAAAATCAATCAAAACTATTAAAAAATAAAAACTGGGCAAACCCCAGTTTTTTATAGTAATCCAAAGGATGTTATATAATTAAAGGATATTCCTATAACAAAATTACTGCCATAAACGTCTTCGCCACGCGCACGTGCACGACGATATTGAACATACGGACCCATCGTCAAATCACCCCACAAATTCGTATCAAGACGCAAAACCGCGCTGAAGTCACGTTCTAAATCAGTGTCTACGAACTGAGAATAACTTAGATATTCACGATAATAACCATTTGATGATAACGCAATCCCTTCACGAATTTGGTATTCCAAACGCCATCCGATTTCCGCGGCCAGTTTGCTAATCTTTTCGCCCGCATACGTAAAATCGTATTCATACACACCCGTTAAATACAGGCTTTTTACAACCTGATTATCAAACAGTGAAATACCCGCATTTGTACGAATCAAATTCTGACGCGGTGATTGCCCATTTGCAAAAAATTCCGTATCATATGCTGCGCGCACAGTTGGGCCAAACTTGAACCCAGACCATTCCCAACACGCATACGACAAATTGCTGGATAATAAAATATCATCGGAATTTTCACTGGTTGTGGCGGGGGCATCATATGGAATTAACTTGGTTTCGCCATATTCCATAAACAAGCTGTTATCCCATTGAAATTTTTGTGTGTTATAGACCAATGCAGTATCAAAAATACCCTTGATAAAGTCTTGGCTATCTGCCTTTAACGCAGAAACAGGCGAATTTTGATATTCCGCGGCATGTCTGACATCTGTCTTGGACCATTCCAGTCCAATTCTGCGAACTTCAAGTGACAATGTGCGTTCTGAATCGGGTGTTTCCGCCAGAACAACTTGTGGCAACAGGCATAACGTTGCCAGGCTTAGTATTTTTTTCATTTTTTCTTCCATATACGTAATATACCATCTTGGTCTGTGTATTTCCATCCACGTTCACGCAACGCGATTGTAAATGCACCACGACTTTCTGTTGGTACAACAATATTTATATTATTTCCAGAAATCTTTTGTGGTTGAATCTTTATATTTTCTGATCGTGCGATATTATTAAGTTCAATCCACTGTGGTAATTTGTCTGATAATTCCACGATAACAGAAAATGAATCCTGTTTACTGGTATCTGGCAACCAGTTTTGAACATTATTTTCGGCCAGCCACGCCTGTACGGCTGTTTCTTCAAATACAATAGATATTTTTGCAGAATAGGTTGTACTGGACGTTTTTTCATCAACAATACCAGACGACGAAACCAACCCCGCTACTTTTGCCGTCGGCGCAGTCTTTATAACTTGTTTCAGCGCATCTTTATCAGCATATTGCTGTAACACATCATACAGGACTTGACGTCGTGCCTCATCAAAAGCGATATTCTTGGCGTTAAGGGCGGTATCACTGGTTATACTAATGTTTGCATCGCCCCGCAACAGTGTTCCTGCGCAAACGGGCGATACAACCATAGATAGCAATACTGTAAATAATATTTTGTTTATATTATACATATCAAGTCTTTAGAACCTTGCCTGAATACCGACACGAACCCCCAAGGATTTATAGAACGATTCTATTTCCCCATTGTCTGTACAAACCCAACCTGGACATTCTGATTCCAGGTCCTTGATATTCAAGGCAACAGGATCGCCATTTGTTGGGTCCAGCATATCTGCTTCGGTATATCCAGCATCTTGCCATTGTTTCAGCAGTTCATTATATATACCTGTATAATAATTTCCATTTAAAAATGTTTGTGCATCTGCATCACTGACGCTGTAATAATCATAAGTCATACCAACCGTCAACATAACCTTGTCAGAAAGTGCTGTTGACCAATTCGCCCCCAGCCCCAGGTGCAATGCCGAACCGATACCCGCAGTATCTTCGACAGATTTTGGATGCTGCCAGTCAAAGCGATATGGTTGATCGCCAGTTGCAGTATACGAAGGCAAGCCCAATTCTACAAAGGCATTAACATGATTGTTTTGGTTAATATCATACAACATATCCAATGACAGGTATGGGCCAGACCACACAACGTCATACTTATGGCTAACCCCATTCTGGCCATAGTAATACGTACCACCCGTATTTACATATTGATAACCGGTTGGAACTTCAATCTCGTCATTCAGGTCGATTGACCCGTCGCCGTTTGTATCACCACGTGTCGCCAGATATTGATTGCCAGCAGAATCATAGAAAATCAACACTGGGTCACACTGCACTTCGCCATCCAGTGTCACACAACCGCCTGCACCATTAAAGGTATCGATTGCAATACCATGATTATTATGTGTTTCCAACGAGTATTTTAAATAGCGCCACCCGACAGATGGTGTAATTTTCAAATTTCCCAACTTAAACGCATTTGTCATACCAATCGCCGCGTTAAAGCCCATCATTGAACCGTCTTGACTGGTTCCGATTGATAAAGCATTCCCCATCTGTTGGCCCAGAACGCTATCTGCGACACCATCGTTATTTGTATCTTCGCCCCATTCTGTAATGAAATAGCCGCCATTGGTAATATCGTCGTCAACCATTGTCGATTCGTTGGCCTGCATACCGTACTTAAATCCCGCGCTAAGTTTCAGTGGGGTATTACCGGCCATGAAATTATATCCTAAATCAACATCCAGCACATTCCAATCAATATTGTCATAGTGCAGAATCGATTCGGCATTTTTCATCTCAAAATTCCACATTGCGGTCTGGCGCGACAGTCCAGCCCCCAAATAAAATCCTTGATTCGTTTCTGTTGCAGGCGCATTAGCAGACTGGGTGTTCGCAGCTGTTCTGCGCATGTTATTTTGCGCATTTGTTGAATAGCCTGCGTTTGTGTATTGGTTGCGTGTATATTGTGACACACCCTGTTGCGAATAATTGCGGCTTCGTTGTGCGTATCCTTGCTGTGCGTATCCGCGTTGTGCATAGCGTGTTTGTGGTGATTGATAACCACCATTATAATATGTTCCTGCTGCACTTGCGATAACAGGCATCAATGCCAACACAGAGCACGACAAAATTTTTTTTGAGACGGCCTTCATTTTTCTCCTCTTTTCTTTGTTTTTTTTATTTTATCATAAAAAGACTTGAAAAACAAATCACTTGTTGTCAAAATATGAAAAATTTTCTTTCTAAGGGCGACCATGGCGGAATTGGTAGACGCTCAGCACTAAGGATGCTGTGGGGAAACTCGTGGGGGTTCAAGTCCCCCTGGTCGCACCAAAAATCCTCTCTCAGAATAAAAATCTACTTGCCCATAAAAATATAAATTTGCTAGCATATCTAATATCAAGGAATGAAAGGCTTAAGGGTATTTTTACCAATTTTGGTTGCACCCCTGGTGTTCTGTGGCTCAGACGGGGGGGCTGTTCCTGCACAACGTCAGGCGATTTCACCGCGCCAGCAATCAAACACAGTTGCAAAAACAACGCGCAGCGATTCGTCGGCGCGTCAATCCGCCCAGCGGTCAAGGCAACCTGCGACCGTAAAAGAACGCGTCACCAGACAGGTTCAGGCGACTGTGAAACAATCCAGAAACGTCGCGTCTCAGCCCAGGGTGGTCGCTACACGCGCAACAACGCAAAAATCCGAACGTGTCACAGGGGCGCGTACCGCGATACCTGCTGTCACTTCGACAGCTAGGCGGACGGCCACCTCGAAATTATCTTCACGTGTTGCGCGTGCGACGACGACTGCGCGAAATGCTGCGACTGCGCAATCGATTATGTCGCGGGATTATTCCAAATGTCGTGAAGTATTTAATAATTGTATGGATGAATTTTGTGCCAACAAAGACACCCAGCTAAAACGATGTGCCTGTTCTGTACGTCACAGCGAATTTAATAAAACCAAGGCCAGTCTGGATGCCGCCGAAGATAAATTGCTGGATTTTAGTCAGCGCCTATTGACTGTCAATATGGATAAAGAAGATGCCCAGGCGATAACCCAGGCGACCGAAGGCGAATTGGCATATAATGTCAAGGATACATCAGAATCAAAAAAACTATTGGACGAGATATCCAAGAAACTAAACACCAGCTTTGATGACAGTAATTTCAATCAGGGACTGAATGCGATATCATTGTCTTTGAATATGGATGCGGCATTTGATAATATTGATTCGTTATCTGGCGCATCGACCACAACCAAGATAGGTACTGCGTTGTATTCTGCGGCATTGCCTGTTTGTCGTGAAATGGGGGCCGAAGTTTGCACCCCCGACGAACTTAGTATTGCGGAAAGCAGTTATCAATTAATGATTGAACAGGATTGCAATACTGTTTCTAAGACCTATCAGGCCCAGGTTGATCAGGCGCGTTCCAAGATTATGGAATCCAGTGCGCTGTTGGATATGTCGCGTTTGAACATTCACCAGAAAAGAAATTCCGATGACATTTTGACCTGTAAATCCAAGATGCTAGATATGTTGACGGACGCATCGGTTTGTGGTGACAATATGCACAAATGTTTGGACACGACGGGTCATTTTATAAATCCGACAACGGGTCAGGCATTTTTGACCTCAGATTTATATTTATTGCAAGACACTCTTCAGCGTCCATCGACTGATTTAACGTGGCAAACTGTTCCCGCAAACAGCAGTTTTGTTAACTTTCTGAACACGAAAAAGGAATATTTAGAACCTGCGACGGAAAACTGTCAGGATATTGCGGATACGGTATGGGATTCATTTTTGGACGATGCGCTGGCGCAAATCAAATTGGCACAAAATTCTAAACTAGAAGAGGTACGACGGTCATGCACAACACTGGTTGCGGAATGTATTGATGACGCGAACAAAACGATTGCTGATTTTGATGCGCGTGCATTATCTGTATTCAGTATTTCTGCGGACAAGACTGCGAATCAGATGTGTAATGATGTCCGCAATGCGTGTACTGCGTTAATGGATAATCTGGATGGTGTCAACGGCACGATGTCGTGGGGTGATGGGGTCACTGGCATTATGGCGGCCAAGACATATGATGCGATAATGCAGAATTGTCGCGTGATTGGTGAAAATTGTATTATTCAGGCCTGTCAAAGTCTGACGGGGAACTTTGGCTTATGCGCAGACAAAGATTCCATTAGTCGTGGTTCTGTTTTATGGCGCGATGTATGCTGGCAAGATGTTGGCGACTGTATCGCCAGTGCTGGTGATGATATTTTACAGGAAATACAGCAGGAACATCCTTTGTCTTCTAGTACAGAAATATATACAACAACAGATACAACAAAAATTTTTGATTTTTGTCAGAATGAATGCACAGAACCTTCTTCCTTGGGGTGTTATAAGTGTCGTATGACAGAACGCATTTGGGGCAATTGCGAGAAAGATCCCGCAGCAACAGTTGCAAACAAGATATTGACCCCCAGCAACGGTAGCAGTACTCTTTTGTCATGGTTTGCATCAAACACAACGGATTCATGTACACCATATGACAAGGGTTGTAGCTCTTATATAACCATTTCTAATGGATTAACAAATTGTTGTAATGGGCGTGTGATGAAAACGGCGGACTATAATATTTGTTGTCAAACGGGAAATGTTGCACATGTACAGGATATTTTTAATTCTAGTGGGTCGGTAAAGATGGATTATTATACGTCAAAGGATGACAACGGTCGTCCGGGTTTGGTGGTTGGCCATGGTGAATATATTTGTGTGCCACCAGGGGCGGCAGGAACCGCATATCCGATGGTGTCATATAAATCTGGTGTGATAAAATCTACCATATACTGTGTTGGTGATAAACCAGAAATACCCGAAGGGGAATCAGAAGATGAACAGATACTAACCTGTGATGGGGTGATAATTGGTGTCGATTTGGTGTCGTATAATAGATTAGAAAGCCTGGTGGGGGGGCAGCCAAAATATATGTATTGGTCTTGGTGGTATAATAATGGTAAGAAAGAATACTTAACAATATCGTACACAGACAGCAACATGAACATATGGGAATTAACACCCAAGTGGGGCGGCGAAGGTTCTGATATAAATGTTAGCTGTGACTTAAAGGATGGCGAGGAAGGTGTCAGTTGCCCTGTATCGTTTGATGCGCTTCAAGGATTTAATGTAAGCTTTCCAGAGAATACCACAGGGGATTAGAATATGAGAAAATTTTTCATTGCGTTATTTTTAATATTTTTTGCGCACTGCGAATGCGTATTGGGTGGCGCCCCATCCCAGGGTGGTTCTGATGGAACTGTTGAGTCCGGGGGGCAGGTTGTTAATTGCAATCCAGGGTATTATTCTGAAGGAAATGAAATCATAGAGTGTATTCCCGATCATTATTGTCCAGGAGGAGAGGGGTGTCTTGCAATAGAGTGCCCCGCCGGAACAAGCACAATAGATAACGAGGGCGCATATCCTTGGGATTCGGCAGACGACTGCTTGTTTAATGCTGACAGGTGTAAAGCAGCATCTGGTTATTATGTAAATAATAAAAAATGCGATATATGCCCTGCGGGATATTATTGCCCGGCGGATCTTCCTGACCGCGTACAATGTTCGCCAGAAACGCCAGTTTCTGACCCTGGTTCTGATGATATCAGTGATTGTCGGGCGATTACAAAATGTACCGATGTTGCTTTTGTTGTGGGCTGTGGTGGTTCGGATGATAATGCCGCGCGGATAACAGCCTGCCGAAACATGGAGGGATGTTATTGGAACGAAACAGAAAAAATATGCGCTGACTGCCCTAAGGGATCTTATTGTACAAATTGTAGTGAAAAGAAAGCAGATTGCCCCATTGGAACAACAACATCTGGTTTGGGCGCAAAACAAAAAAGCGACTGTTATCTTAAAAATAATAAGTTAAAACAAAAAGGTACCACAATAACAATACAATCGATGAGTGATCCGTACAGAAATCCACCGTTAGCGTATGAGTACCCCCTATATTTTTATTCAACAGTTCCGGAAAATTGTCCCCCAGCATCTGCAGTGTGCCCGGCGCCAGATGGCACAGGTGGTGTCGCTGGCGGAATAGTGTCTCAAAAATAATTTCCCCCAACCACGTTTCGTATTGCGGTTAATTGTTCTGATGTGAATTTGCCCAGAACCCAGTCTGCAGGCGGTATGGGCAAATCCATTTTGCGTGGATGGCCAATGCCAATACGAATTCGCATATATTCACGACCAACGTGCGCATCAATTGATTTTATGCCGTTATGACCGGCACTGCCACCGCCGATTTTTTTGCGACTTTCACCAACTGCAATGTCCATATCGTCGTGAACGACAACCAGATTTTCCAGCGGTATTTTGTAAAACTGCATCAATGCCGCAACTGCAATACCACTGTTATTCATATATGTTTGCGGTTTTGCAAAAATAATTTTGCGACCGTCAATTTCGCAACGTGTGGTCAATGCATTCTTTTCTTTGCGCCATATCGCATCTGACCCCGCCCACGTATCCAATGCCATAAAACCAACGTTATGACGCGTATGTTCATATTCTGTCCCTGGATTACCCAATCCAACAACTAATAATGGTTTATTTTCTTGCATATCTTTGCCTTCTTTTCTATGATGATATCATACAAAGGAGAAAATATGAAATCAAAAACACTCGGTTTTTTTGCACTTGCATCAGTTTTATCAGTTTCGGCCCCTGCATATTCAAATATGCTGTTTGACGTTTATGCCGGGGGTACTTATGGAATCGGCGGTTATACATTGTTTATGGATTCTGACGATGTTTCGAAATCTGTTCAGTCTTATGGGGCGGTTCTGGGGATGGATATTCCTATGTTCCGTATAGAGGTTGAATATAACCACATCGCCGCGGACAATGCCGATTTGAATCTGGGTTTGATTAATGCGTATTTTAAATTGCCAACCCCGGTTGTAAAACCATATATCGGTGTCGGTATCGGCAGCACTTTTGACAGCAAATACGAAGTCAGCAACACCATGCACGTCAGCCTGGATGATGCAATGACATACCAGGGTATGCTGGGGGTGACACTGGATATACCGGTTGTTCCATTTAATGTCGACGTCGAAGGTCGCGTTCTGTACGCACCAGATATTTACAGCGATGCATATACTTCAATGGATTTGTTGCAATACGAAGGCCGCGTAAAATTGCGCTATGTATTCTAAGTATGGGGGATTTACCCCTCTGCACAGGCGCGCGCTTGATTTACGTATCAACCCCACAAAAAATGACTTTTTGTGGGGTTTTACGCACCCATTATTGCGGGCTTGGGACAATATATATATCAGATTTTAATTTTCGGATATAATGCTTTTACATTTTTTATCAACTGCGCCTCTAAATCAGATAAAGACACCCCTTTGATTTGTGCCAACGTGCGCGCGGTTTCAACAACCATTGCTGGTTCGCACTTTTGACCACGATATGGTACCGGCGCGCAATATGGGGCGTCAGTCTCGATAACAATGCGGTCCAACGGTATTTTTGCAAATGTTTCGCGTAATTCAGGCGCGTTTTTGAATGTCAATATCCCACTGGCAGAAAAAAAGAACCCGCGGTCCAGCATTTTTTTTGCCAACCCCCAAGAACTGGTAAAACAATGCATCACACCGCCAATATCGCCTGTCAATATTGCCGCTGTATCATCTTCGGCATCACGTGTATGAATCGCAACCGGCAGGTTATATTTGCGCGCAATATCCAGTTGTTGCTCAAATAACTTGATTTGCTCTTTTCGGCTATCTGCAGCATAGTGATAATCCAGCCCGATTTCCCCCACGCCAATAACACGCGGATGTCGCATAACATCATCGGTCAAGAAATCTGATGCATTGGCTGGTGCGTGTTCAGGATGTATCCCGATTGTACAAAATATATTCTTGTTATTTTCTGCCAGTTTTAATGCCGCCGGTATATCTTCTGGGTCTGCGGTTGGACATACCAGAATCCCAACACCTGCGTTCATCGCGCGTGCAATAATATCGTTGTTATCTGTTCCATCACAATAATTATCAGTCAAATGACAATGCGTATCTATAAACATTTTTTTATATCCATAATAATTTTAAAGATTCCGATTTCTGGTTCCAAATTCACATTTTTTATATCTGCTATGGAACGGGTTGCCGCAGGGTACAAGTCTGCCAGTCCAAATTTTGCAATCGCATCCAGCAAAATTCCATATAATTCAGGCGCTGGGGCAATTTTTTTTGCGATTGCCATAACATCTGCGCTGGTTGCGCGTTTATCGTTCAACAGGTTGATTAATTCTGTGTATATAACATCGCCACCTGTTTGTTTTAAGTTTGCGATTTTTCCAAAACTGCCATTAACCAACCTTAGCATATCGGTGCTAATATCTTCTTCAGCCAGAAAACGCGCGCACAATTCGCGTAATTCAGATATCGACAGTGGTCTTAATTTTTCGACACGTGCACGCGAACGAACGGTTGGTAAAACATTTGCCAGTTGATGAACGACCAGTAAAAACAACGTCTTTTCTGGTGGTTCTTCCAGTAATTTTAGTATCGCATTTGATGCAAAATTATTTAATTGATCGACTGAATCAATCAAGATTACCCGCCAATCCCCAGACATAGACGACATCTGCATTTTATTAATCATTGCACGAACAGTGTACACAGAAATAACCTTGCCGTCTGGTTTTGGTTTGCCGTCTTTATCAATATTTCTGTCTTGGTCAATTATGAAAAAGTCCCCCACATTTCCATACACCATCTTGGCGATTTTATAAGCCAATGTTGCTTTGCCAATTCCTTGCGGTCCAGTCAGCATCCACACAGGGTGTATTGGGTGAACATCGCGATTATTCCACGCGCTAATAAATCTGTTCATAATATCACTGTGTCCCACCAGACAATCATTATCCATCGGGTGTGGAAAGTTATATTGATTAACGTTTTTCTTGCGTGGTGCCATTGTATTACAGTCCCAGTATAACCTTGATATTTTTTATTACGCGCCCAAAGAAGCGTACTTTTTTTACATCATTTTTTGCAATCAGTGGCGCGCGTGCGATAACCTTGCCGTATTTTTCGGCCACTATCTCGCCAATTGTATCGCCGGCATAAACAGGCGCATTGATTGGTTCGTCATATCGTGCCAAGACCCGTACCCCCGTCATCCCAGAATCCTTGTCTGTTGTTATTGTGAATTTTTTCGCAACAGTTGCGACGACCGTCTGTTCTTTGCCATACCAAACAGGGATTTCTGCGACGGTATCACCAGACTGAAAAAAGGTCTTGCTGCCAGTTGTTGCAAAGCCATATTCTAATAATTTTTTCATTTCATCTGCCAATGCATCGTGTCCCTTGCCATTAAATCCATTAATTACCCCAATCAGTCTGCGGCCACCAACCTTGGCACTGGCGACCATACCGTATCCACCATCAGACGTATGACCTGTTTTCAGCCCATCTGCGCCACGCATATTGAATAACAGTTTGTTATAGTTGACTGTATGTGTCCGTCCCCATTCCTTGCACCAGTCCGTTTTATGTTCGTTAAATTCAAACCGCTTTGTTGCGAACATCGGGTACAAATCTGGATAATCAGTTATCAAATGTTCTGCCAAGATTGCCAGTTCACGACTGGTCATCAAATTATTAGGGTCGGGCAATCCGCTTGCATTACCGAACGTAGACCGTTCCATTCCGATGCTGCGGGCTTTTTTCTCCATCATTGCGGTAAAGGCAACTTCGGTCCCGCCCAATTTTTCTGCAATAACCATTGACGCATCCCCACCTGACAATACAATCAATCCCAGTATCAAATCGCGCACAGAAATATCCTGCCCTGCGACCAAGCAAATCTTGCTGGCTGGGTACCATTCTGGGCGATTATAGTCCGCGTTTTCACCGACTGGGAATCGTGTGTCCAGTGTTATATTTCCTACCTTTAATTCATCAAACAGAACCGCCAACGTCATCAACTTTATCATCGAAGACGGTGGCATTAACGTATCTGCATTTTTTGCAAATATTTCTGCCCCAGAATCATAGTCAATCAGAAATGCAGATTTCGCCTTGGTTTTGAATTCTTCAGCCCCTGCGACACTGCATACAAACATTAAAAATAAAGCAAATAATTTCTTTTTCATGATTTTGATGATAACAATTCTAAACCGCATTGCCAATAAAATAATCGTCTTTGACATCAATTATTTTTACATTACAGATTGCACGTGGGGGCAGGGCGCATCCCTGTATTTTTACCGCAATATCATGCGGGTCGCGTGCGATATTATTTTCTTCGACCAAGACCTGAACAATTTTACCTAATTGACTATTCATAAAATCTGCACGAATAGTATTGGATAAATTGGTGATGATTTTCACCCTTTTTTTCGAAACAGACCTGTCAACCTGTTCCGGCATAGTCGCAGCCACTGTGTCTGGTCGTGGTGAAAAAGGGAACGCGTGAATTTTTATTGGTTTTGTATCATGGACCAATCTAAGTGTTTCTTCAAACAGTGCATCTGTTTCACCTGGGAATCCGCAAATTATATCCCAACTAAATGAAATTTTACCGTTTGCCATCGCGACCAAGTCGCGCACCTGTTGGGCGGTGTGTCTTCGTCCCATTGCACGCAGAATAGTATCTGACCCCGACTGCATGGAAAAGTGCATATGTGGCATCATACGATTTTCTGTCAGAATCAGATTAATTATATTTTTTACATCAAGAACCGCTGGGTCAACTGATGACAAACGCAATCTTTTTATTTCTGGCACATCATTAAGTAAAGCCTTGCACAAATCAGATAACAGGAACGGATTGCCGTCTTTTTGTGTTGCATATGATGCGATATCGACACCAGTCAACACAATTTCATAGAAACCATTTTTAATTGCGGCTTGAACATCATTCAAAATTGCGTTGTAATCAAACGAAACGGCCTTGCCACGTAATTTTCTGGTTATGCAATATGTACAACTATGATTACATCCATTTTGAATTTGCACGAACTGCTTAGATAATTTTGCATCAGTGCTTTTAAATTGGCTGATTTCTGCATTCTTTATATTGCAAGGCGCATTTTCCAGCGCATTAACATACGCATTCAGGTTTAGTTTATCAAAATTACTGACGACCATCGTGTTTGGAATCTGTGTGAACAATTCAGGATTTCTTGTTGCCGCACACCCAGTCACAAAAATAGGCGCATTCGGGTTTTCGCGTGCAATTTTTCTGATTGCCTGTCCAGATTGTCTTTCTGCCTCTGCTGTGACCGCGCAGGTATTAACGACAATTGCTGTATCAATGCAACTGTTCAGCATTTTTTGAATCTTTTCTGATTCCAGCGCATTCAGCCGGCAACCAAAAGATAGTGTTTTAATGTTGTTTTTTTTATTTTCTTCTTGCATTTTGACCATCCATAGGGCATTATAACGTGGTTATAAATGATTTCAACAAAGGAATTAAAATGGCACGTACAACAAATTCAGATACATTACCATACGTAGAAAGTCGTTATGAGCTTGGGATGCTGGCATCTCAGCGTGTTCGTGATTTGAACGGTGGCGCAGAACCTGTGGTATCTCAGGACAAGGATAAATTAACAGTTGTTGCATTGCGTGAAATTGCCAGTGGTAAGCTTGATGTTGATGCGGTTCGTCATGAATTTGTTCAGTCGTATAAGGAAGCACCAACAGCCTTAGAAGGCGATGAATCCCTAGAGGTGGGCAGCAGCGATCCATTATTGCGTGAAATTGATGCCGAATTAGAAGCATCATTGGCCAGCGATGATGTTGAACCGATGACTGCCGAAGAAGCGGTTGAAGAAGTCGAAGAAACATCTGACGAAGAATAAACGTTAAAAAAATCCGGAGATGTCGCATAGTTGGTCTAGTGCGCCACATTGGAAATGTGGTATACGGGCAACCGTATCAAGGGTTCGAATCCCTTCATCTCCGCCAGTAAAATTAGACATCCCGTGGCAATCCCACGGGATGTTCTTTTTTGCCCAGTTTCCGGCAGTTTTTGTGGATGATATTACCAGCATATATCGCTAGTTGCATCCATGCCTCCCAATTTCATACACCTTATATACTTTGCCCAAAAATCTGATGCCAGTTACACATAAAAAGCTGTGGAAAAAAATGTCATTTTGTGATATAATTATCTCAACATAAAAAAATGGAGAGAATTATGTGTAGGGTGCTTTTGTCCATCAACCCAGAATATGTGGAAAAAATTTTCTCTGGTGAAAAAGAATTTGAATTTCGTAAAAATCGTTGTAAATCTGATGTAAACAAGATGATAATTTATTGCACTTCGCCTGTTATGAAAGTGATTGGCGAAGCTGATATTATTGAAATTATAGAAGATACACCCGCAGCAGTTTGGAGAAAAACAATGAAAAAAGCCGGTGTTTCTAAAGATTTTTATGATTCTTACTATTCTGGTCGTTCGAAATCCGTAGCTTATAAATTGGGAAATGTAAAAAAATATAAAAAACCAAGAACGTTAAGTTCTTTTGGTGTTTCTGTGGCCCCACAATCTTTTGTGTATTTGTCTAGATAGAAATTATTTTATACCTTGATTTGTGCGTGCTTTTGACTAAATATTACCTGTAATAGGATTTTATTTACATGCCAAAGGTATTGCTTGATACAAATATCATTATATATAGAGAAACGGATCGCATCTTGAATCCGAACACTCCGGATTTGTTCAATTGGTTGGATAAACTGCATTATGACAAATATATTCACCCCATATCAGAACAAGAAATCGCACAATATGGAGCTGTAGAAAAAAGGGAAGTAATTTTATCAAAACTAGGTTCCTATAATAAACTAACTGCTCTGGCATCACTAGCAGAACAAGTATCCAACTTACTAAAATCAGACAAGGATATTAATTCTCAGAATGATACCAAAATATTAAATGAATTATACTGTGGTAGAGTTGATACTTTTATAACGGAAGACCGCGGATTATACAAAAAAGCACAATATTTGGGTATAGCAGATAAAGTCTTTTCAATAGAAAGTTTCTCTGAAAAGATGCTGTCTGAACACCCATCTTTAATAGATTATAATGTGCTAGCTGTTAGGAAAAAGAAAATTGGAGATATTAATATCAGAGATAAATTTTTTGACAGTTTGCGCGAAAGTTATGAAGGTTTTGATGCTTGGTTAAACAAAAAATCACAAGAAGATGCATATGTTTGTTATCTAGGCGATTCTTTAAAAGCTTTTTTGTATTTAAAACAGGAAAATGAAGACGAGAACTATTCAAATATAGTTCCAATATTGCCACCCAAAAGACGTTTAAAAATTGGCACTTTCAAAGTAGCTATGAATGGACTTAAACTTGGTGAAAGATTCTTAAAAATAGCATTTGATAATGCTGTAAATATGAATGTAGATGAAATCTATGTAACAATATTTGATTCTGATGAAAACGACTTGCCTAAACAGGCATTAGTAAGACAATTACAAGATTTTGGTTTTTATCGTTGGGGCACTAAAAATAATGTTGAAGGGGTCTATGTCCGTAATATGACAAAAGCATTTGATAAAAGAAACCCTAAACACACGTTTCCTTTATTTAATAAATATTCCGACGCTTATATTTGTCCAATATATCCACAATATCATACATCGTTACTCCCTGATTCAATATTAAATAACGAATCTCCGTACGATTTTCAAGAAAATGAACCATTCAGAAATGCGATTACAAAAGTATATATTTCAAGATCTATTTTTAAAGATTTACAACAAGGTGACAATATCATTTTTTATCGTACCGGCGGATTGTATCAGGGTGTCATTACGACAATAGGTGTAGTCAACAGAATATTATATCCACGCACTTTAGATGAGTTTAAAGATTGTTGTAAACGTAGAACTATTTTTACCGATTCTGAATTAGAACGACATTGGAATTATAATATCAGACATAGACCTTTTATTGTTGAATTCTTATATACTTATTCCTTTCCTATTCCAAAGGTCAATTTAAAAGCATTATGTGATGCAGATGTTCTGTCTATTGAAAACATGCCAAGAGGTTTTTATCGTATTTCTCAAGATAAGTTTGATAAAATATTAGAAATGACTAGAACTGACACGCGTTATTTAGTTGAATCATAATATCTAACCTTCTTTTGCAACTTTATGCAAATCATTAACGTTTGTTTTTAGTTTGCCGGATAGGATTTTGTTTACTTTGGTTGGGTTCATGTACGCCACCTCTAAACATCGGTACACATGGCGCAGGGCAACATGTTCGGTTCGGCCAATAGAATCTACGTCGCCACCACGTTCATACATTTCCCTATACCGCCACGCGGTGGCAAAGGCCTTTAATATCAGGTGGTTGTTTTCTGTAATGCTCAGCGTGTCATTACGCCCCCCCGCCAAATCTGGTGTTGGTATATCGGCGCAGTACAACCGGTCGCACAATCGTCACATTATCACCGTTGACCGTATATTCCATTGGACTGTTATTATGATTGATATGATATGTGGATAAAAATGAATTATACAACTGTGGGTTGACATTGATGCAGAATATCAGTTGTTCTTGCGAATAAGTTGCTCGTTCAATCATAACGCGAACTAATTCCCGCCTTTGCAGGTATGACAGGTCATCCCACCCACAATTACCGGCAGACCTAATTATGTCACAGACATTATATTCCGTTGGAAAATATTGATATTTCTGAAAAAGCGGTTTAGAATATCGCAAAGGGTGCATCTTATGAAAGAAATTGAAATCTTGGTTCAGGTTTTTGCCGACGAAGCAGACGTTCTGCGTAAGTTGTCTAAATTTGAATTCCTGGGCGATAAACGAACGGTTGATACATACTATTATGACCCATTACGTCCCGAATTACAGCCGGACGGCAACGGCCACCTGTATGCATGCTGTCGCACACGTCAAAAAGACGGGGTGAATTATATCACATATAAGAATGACCATTTTGATGGCGATACATGGCTTTATTCTGACGAAGCGGAAACAACCGTCGCAGACATGTCCACAATGTGCGAAATTATGCATGCGCTGGGACTGCGTGAATTGATAAAAATTGATAATCTGAAACGAACATATCGTGCCGGCGATTATACAATTGAATTTGAAACTGTGGCAGATCTGGGGCTGTTTTTAGAAGTTGAATATTGCACCCCTGATGACGTAGATGTGGCGCAAATAAAATCACAGATTCAATCCTTTATTGATAATTTGGGCTTTGCTGTGTCACCTGAATTGAATGCCGGCAAACCAGAACTGATGTTGCGCAAGAAACAATGGGGGAGGAAACAATGCTGATTCTGAATATCAACGGACCGATAAATTCTGGGAAATCAACGGTATCAAAACAATTAGTGCAAATGTTGCCACACGCAGTTTTTATAGAAGTTGATGACCTGTTGTCAGATGATAAAGAGAAAAAATTAGGTTTGACCATGCAGGCCGGCTGGGGCGAACGCCTGAACCGATTGGATAGAATTATTGCCGACCAAAAAAATCAACGCCAATACGAAACAATTATTTTTGCGTATCCAATGACAGAAAATTTGTATCGGCGCTGGTCGGCCCATATTGATAAGAACACACGTTTTATTGCAGTTACACTGGCGCCCAGTTTGGAAAAGTGTTTAACCAATCGTGGAACACGTACATTGACCGACTGGGAAATTGGGCGTATACGTGAAATGTATAATGAAAATTATCACAGACCGAAAAAATCAGATTTGATAATAAACAATGACGGACAGACACCGCACCAGACTGCCCAACAAATTGCAGATTTTGTTACCAAACAAAGATAAAGGTTAGTTGCAAATGCCAAAAGTAAAAAAGATATTCACTGAATACGGACTGGACTTTGATAATAATAAATATGGATTTGGGCGCAGCACAGAGTATGAATACACTGACGGCACAGAAATGCGAACCCATGAACCGGTGAAATTCAAGAAAGTGCATGCAAGATATTTCAGAATTTGGATTGGCAAGATTGTTTTTATCATTGATTCCGACCGCCCGCACTTTTGTGTTCGCAAAAAGAAACGCTGGAATTTTAAGATTGTATACGGAAAAAGTGGATTATAACTACTTGAAAAAAACAAAAACCTGCTTTATAATAAACGGAAATGACAAAAAGTAGTTTGCATTTTAATCAGATTTCAAACGGTGCGCAGTTTTGCGTACGTGGTTTTTATTACGCCTATTGACCCCTTATGGTGTTATGGGTTTGATTGGCTTTGGCACCATAAGGGGTATATGTCAAAGCCAATTTTTTTATTCATTAAACAAAAAACAAAGGATTAAGTAATGAAAACCAAAGAACAAATTATTGATGAAATTCTGGATAGGGGCATAATCGTTGACATCTTGCCATCACGTGCGGAATTTAAGAAAAAATTATTAACCGAAAAACTGCGCTTTTTTATCGGTGCAGACCCGACAAATACATCGTTGCACCTGTCGCATGCCAAGAACTTTATGTTATTGGAAGAATTCAGAAAACTGGGACACGAAGTCTTTGTATTGTTCGGTGACTTTACCGCATGCATTGGCGACCCCAGCGACCGAAATTCCGCGCGCGCCAGATTAACACCGGAACAAGTGCATGAATTTTCTGCCGATTGGGTGCGTCAGATTTCGCCAATTATCAACTTTAACGACCCAGACAACCCAGCCAAAGTTGTCTTTAATGGCGAATGGTTGAATAAACTGACTATGCGTGATTTGATTGAATTGTCATCAAACACAACCGTTCAGCATATGCTGGAACGTGATATGTTTCAGAAACGGATTAGTGAGAATCGGCCAATTCACCTGCACGAATTCCTGTACCCAATTTTTCAGGGCTTTGATTCTGTCGCGCTGGACGCGGATGTTGAATTGTGTGGCACAGACCAGACGTTTAATGCACTGATGGGACGGACATTGTTGCGCAAACTGAAAAACAAAGAAAAGTTTATCGTGTGCAATAACCTGATGGAAAATCCAGTGACGGGCGAACTGATGTCAAAATCGCGTGGCACAGGCGTTTTCTTGAATGTCGATGCCGATACTATGTTTGCGCAAATCATGGCGCAACCCGATGAAATGATACGTATTTTGCTGGTAAATAATACTCGGATTCCATTGGCGGAAATTGATGCACTGGACATAGAAAACAATCCAATGCAGGCAAAACTGTTTGCCGCACAGAAAATAACAGAAATATTCCACGGTGCGGACGCGGCGATTTCGGCACAGGAAAACTGGCGCAGGACTTTTTCAGACCGGTCTTTCCCAGACAATGCGCCTGAAATCAAAATCACCCAAGACGAATTGTCTGTAATAGAAATTTTGAAATTAGGTATGCCGGACGCATCAAACAGCGAACTGCGCAGACTGGTTGTCCAAAACGCAGTCACGATAAACGATGACAAGGCAAACGACCTAAATCAAACATTCGTAACCGATAAACCATTATGCGTGCGTGTTGGTCGTAAAACATTTTTCAAAGTCACAAAAAGATAAAGAGGTAAAAAATGGCAATATTGGAACGTTTAACAGAAATGCAAAATGCCCATGGTAAAAACCGTCTGGTAATGGTGCTGGACGGTATGGGCGTTGCTGTGATGCGCAGGCTGTTGGATAAAAACGGATATTTTAATCGCAATATGACAGATGTTGAATCTGCCATTATACCTGCGACAACTGTGGCGGCAACAACAGCCTATCAAACCGGCAAAATGCCATGGGAAACGGGCTTTATCGGCTGGGCGCAATATTATTCTGAAACGGACGAAGTTATCGAGGTTTTTAGAAATACAAACCTATATACAGGCGAAGTGTCTAAAATGCCCCAAACAACAAATACACTACCGTGTAAAACAGTGGTCGAACGCATGTGTGATAATGGTCGTCGTGCGTACGAAGTTATGCCCGCATTTGCCCCAGGTGGTTTTGATACATTTGATGCATGGTTGGCACGTATTGTGGAATTGTGCAATACAGAAATCGATGCGTATATTTATGCATACTGGACAGAACCAGATTCGTGCCTACATGAATTAGGCTCAGACGCCCCAGCGGTCAAAAAATTGTTGCGCGACATGGAACAACAGATAGAATTTGCGCTAAAACAAATTCGCAATAAAACGGATGTCTTGATAACAGCCGACCATGGGCATACAGATATTGAATCTTTGTTCATCGACGATGTTCCAGAATTGCTGGACTGTTTGTTGCACCCATTGTCACTGGAAAGTCGTTGTGTGTCGCTGTTTATAAAACCAGAATGTCTGGCAGAATTTCCAGGCCTGTTCAATAAACACTTCGGCAAATGGTTCAAATTAGTGACCAAAACGGAATTTGAAAAACAATACCTGCATGCAGAATGTCCTGTGCGTTTTATTGGTGACTTTGTTGCGCTGGCAACTGATAAATATGACTTGAAACAGCGGCCAGACACAATTGTTCTTAAAAGTCACCACGCAGGTATAACACCAGATGAATTGGAAATCCCAATCATAAAAATAAGCATATGAAATATTGAGTTTTTATAAATCGTAGTCTAAGATACAAAAAAGGATACAAAATGTCAGAACGTGCAATGTTCAAGGGTGTAATCAACCTGATTATAAAAAAAGACGACAAAGTCTTACTGTTCTTTCGCAATGATGGATTTTTTAACTATGACGGTGGTTGGTGGGTTTTGCCAGCGGGACACATTGAACAAGGCGAAACCGCCATGGCCGCCGCAATACGTGAAGCCAAAGAAGAACTGGATATCGATATTGCGCCCGACGACATTAAATGTGTACACGTCACCAGCAATCTGGCCAGTCGCACAGAATCTTTTGATTTCTTTTTCGAAGTATCAAAATACACCGGCACAATTCGCAACTGCGAAGGGGACAAGTGTGCCGATATGCAATATTTCACATTGGACGAAGTCGCCAAATTGAAGAACGTAGTTTCAACCACACGTATATCATTGGCGGGATTGGCGCGTGGCGAAATATATTCTGAATGCAAATCATATCGCAGTGAACAAAAGGATACAAAATGATAAAAGATATCAGTTATTCTGCATATATTTTGCCGGTGCGTGATGGACAGATTGCGCTATTAAAATACGGCGAAAACGGATACGGACCAATTGGTGGGCGACTGGATGATGGCGAAGATTTCTTGACTGCGCTGCGGCGTGAACTGACCGAAGAACTGGGCGAATCTGCATCTGCGCTGGCAGACAGTGCGGTTGAAATCCCTGTGCCATATGCATTTCGTCACCCAACCCCCGAACGTGCGCAAAAACGTGGCGCATGGGGCGAAGAACATCACTTTTATATCGTGCCTGTCCCAGATGATATGGAATTGAATTTCTGCGAAAATCGCCCCGAAGAAATTTCGGTCGCATGGATTGCCCCCGACGACTTATTAAACCCACAAATCACACCATTTGACGATATGCGTGAATTTTATTCAAACCACATATTACCGAACCTAAATTGTCGGTTTTCAATGAGTTTGCGCCCTGAATATTATGAAATGGTGCGTTCTGGCGAAAAAGATATTGAACTGCGCCTGTATGATGAAAAACGTCGCAAAATGCGCAATGGCGACACTGTTTTGATTTACAACGCGCAAAATCGCAATGATTATATTCGTGCCAAAATCGTGCGCCTGCATATCGCGCGCAGTTTTGCAGACCTGGCGACAAAAATCAGTATGCCCCGAACCGGTTTCGCATCACTAAACGCACTAATGTCCGCTGTTTCAAAATTTTACGATGCCGAAATGGAATCCAAATACGGCATTGTGGGGATAGAGTTAGAGGTTATATAACCACAAACTCGTTTAATTCCAGCCAATCAGTTTCCTGAAAATCGGGAAAGTATTTGTTAAAAAATTCAATATGGACCGTACGCCAGTATGCCAGGGACAGGTCGCCTTCGCCCTCTATTTTTGCCCATGCATCATCAATGTCACAAAACCGACACTTTCGAACGGCTGTAATTTGAATTCGTATTGTTTCGCCACGACTATTATAGATTTCCTGAATATCGCCAATTTTTGCCATTGGTTCTTCGTCAGAATTCCGGCTACAGGTTCCACGTTTTTGACCTATACGCACCAGTTCAAACAATTCGTCATTATCAAAAGTCCAACGGTTTATCATGATGGGGTTCTTTCCTATATTTTATCGTCCTACATCTTTTTGGCTTATCTTATAATCGTATGCTTGAACCACTGTTCTTGGAAAGCGGTTTTTTGTTCTATGTATTCGTTTGTTGGATTTTGTCCGTCTGGCACAACAATCAGTTTATCGTCGTTGTCATTTGTGCGATGAATAATCGCAACGCATTTGCCGGTAAAGGTTGCCAATGGTGTATCAACACCCAATACATACGCATCTAATTCTTCGCCATCACCCGATATGGTGTTTGGTATAAATCCATAATTCACTTCGTATGTAAAGCCGTGTTTTGGGTGTTTGCTGCCCAGGGGTCTGTCCATTTGTACATTGACGATTTTACCCAAGAAATCACGTGCATTGACTGGCGTGGGATTTACCATTTTCTGATAATTCAAAACCATATTAAACCCTGGAACAACAGACGGAATAAATTCATTGTCGTACTGCATGTGTTGAATATCCGCCAGTGTTGCCCACTTGACGGATTGCACCTCGCTTGCCTGTGGTTTTAAATCAGAAATTTTAGCATTACTGTGCACCAGCCACACATCAACGAAATCCATCGGTCGCTTAATCGTACCAACCAATACAGATTTTTCAGGTGTTGGTTTAATACCTAATTCTTCCTCTGTTTCGCGAACACACGCATCCCAACTGGATTCGCCTGCGATTGCCCCGCCACCAGTCTGGCCCCACATATTTGGAAATTTCTTGGCCGTACCCATGCGTTGTTGCAACAGGTATTCGCCGGCATCATTTACAATCCATACATGCACAGACAGCTTGTTCAATCCGCTGGGGATTTGTTGTCCGCGTTCAATTGTTGAAACTGGATTGCGCAAATTATCATACAAGGTGTTTTTTTCGGGCATTTCAAATCCTTATGGCTGGGGTTATAGAATCAGTATAGATTACAATATTTATGTTGTCAAAGTTTATGTATGCTTATTTTTCACAGCATATGCCGGGTCTTTGAAATCCCCAAAAACGTCGAATACATCACCGCCATGCCCCGCATGAAAAAGTATATGGCGGTGTCCGCCCAGATTTACGGGATTTATCTGCGCTATATCTCGCCCGAAGACATCCATGTCTATTCCATTGACGAATACTTTATCGATATCACGCCTTACTTGAAAATGTATAAGCGTTCGCAATCTGCGATTGCCGGGGATAATTTGGATTTTTATCAGTGAAAATAAAAAAACGGGGCCAAAGCCCCCGGAGATACTTAAATTGTTACTCCACAGAAAACATTCTTTATTATATAAACGGTTGCTTCTCAAATCGTCCGTTGAATAAAGATTTCTATGCCTGTATTATAACCCACTAATCAAAAAAATCAAGTCTTAGATAAAATTTGCATTTATTCATATTCGCACTATATAATGTATAACATAATCCAGGGGGATATAAATGGCTAAAATATTTGGTTTTGATTTGGGAATCGCCAGTATTGGGTGGGCTGCAACAGAAATATCTGATACGATAGACGAAAATCAAGGTTTTTTAGGCAGTAAAATCTTGGGGTGTGGTGTACGTTGCTTTACGGCTGCGACAAATGCCGCAGATAGACGTGTTGCTCGTTGTATGCGTCGTCGTTTGCGTCATCGTGCATTGCGTATGCGTGAAATTCGTGCGTTGTTGCGATCGGCAAATATGATAGATATCCCCGAACCAAAACAAAATGGTCATAATAACTTTTATTTGAACCGTGATTCAGATGTCAATATCTGGCAGTTGCGCGCGGTTGATGCGTTTCAGCGGAAATTAACACCACGTGAAACAGGGCGTATTTTATACCACTTGGCAAAACACCGCGGTTATGACGATATTACATATCCTGTTGGTGTGGCCAAGACGGCAGACACAGTCGCTCCAGATGCCAAAGAAGAATTTAAGGCGATTGGTTGTATTGCGGATAATCTTGCATTGTTGGCTCAATCGGATGATAGCAAAACGCTATGTCAGGTTTTGTACGCCAAAGCCCCGAAACAAATGCGCAACCAAAAAAAGATCATCACAAAAATCAGCGCAAAGGGCGAAGTAAAAACAAGTGAAGAGTCCTCCTACACAAATTCCATCCCGCGTTCTGAAATTTTCCGTGAAGCGCGAATGATATTAGCGGCACAGAAAACATTTGGCAATGATTTTACTGCGGTATTTGATGTGTGGTATCCGATTGCCTCGCGTCAGCGCAAGTTCAATGAATCAGGCTCGCCATTATATCGTTCTGTGGCGTCTATGCGTGGGGTATGCAAATTTACCGGTGAACCTGTTGCGCCCAAGGGGGCGCCATCGGCCCAGTTGTTTGTGGCGCTGTCAACATGCAGTCAAAATGGTCTGAACCCTGAACAAATAGAATTAGTGTTGGACGCATTGTATAAAAAGAAAACCGGTTTAAAATATTCGGATGTCCGTAAATTATTAAAATTTGATGATGATTATCGGTTCAAGGCACTGAATTATTCACGTAAATACGACAAAGAACAAAAAAATTGGATTGAACCCAAAATTTCTGATGTTGAAAAAGTTTCGTTTGGCAAGCCATTCAGCGGTTATCATACCTTGTTGCCTTTTACTGACGATATCGATTTGATGGATAAAATATATGAAATATTAGCAACTGAAAAAACACCGGATTATATCAAACAAGCGGTGTCAGCATATTTACCTGAACATGCAGATGCGATTTCACAACTAAGTACGTCTGAATTTTTGAACTTATCATTGTCCGCGTTGCATAAATTAATCCCAGAAATGCGTGTCGGCAAAACGTATGCCCAGGCATGCGAAGTAAATAAATGGGATCATCGCAGCACAGGTGATAGTTTTATTGATATGTCTGATGATGTTGCAGACGGCATGTTGCGCCAGATAGATTGGTCAGTTCTTGGTAAACGCTTAACATCACCTGTGGCACGTCGTACATTGTCGCAATTGCGTCGTGTTTATAATGCGATGGTGTATCGTTATGGCGCGCCCGACAAAATTCATTTAGAGATAGGGCGTGAATTAAAAAAGTCTCCCAAAGAATTGGCGCAGTTACAAAAAGAAAACGAACGGAATCGTGCCGCAAACGAGGCCGCACATCAAGAACATGGCAAAAACGCCAAAAAATACAAACTGTATATGGAACAACATTGTCAATGTCCATACTGTGGCGCATCTATTGATGCGAACAATTGGGATGCGTACGAAATTGACCACATCTTGCCGTATTCACGTTCATTTGACAATTTGCAATCTAACAAGGTCTTGGTCTGTCGCACATGTAATCAGTCCAAGGGCAGTAAAACACCGTATGAATATCTGGACCAGACAAAGTTTTATGAAATGACCATGCGTGCACGGGGTTATCATAATATGGCCAAGTTCAGAAAATTAACGAACACGGATTTACCATCCAGCAGTGGCGAACAAAATGACTTTATCGCCCGCAATGCGAACGACAATGCAACGATTGCCCGTTTTGCAGCCCAGTACTTGACCCAAGGCATAAAATGGCCAACAACAAATAATAACAAAATGCGTGTATTAGTCCGGACGGGGGCACTGACGGACTATCTGCGTCATCAGTGGGGGTTAAGTAAAAACCGTGAAGAATCTGACAAACATCATGCCCAAGATGCGATTGTAATTGCATGCGCAACCCAAGATATGGTTCGTTATCTGTCAACTCTGTCTGGTAAGTTTGAAAACAAGACCAGATTAATTGGCGAAAACGGCGAAGCGTGGTACGTATCGCTTAAAAAAGCTATACAGTCGCCATGGCCAACCTTTCGCAATGATGTTCTGACCGCATTAGATAAGATTACAGTTTCTCGTCCCCCGCGTTGCAACGCTACAGGATCGGCGCATAATGAAACGATTTATATAAATCCCAAATCATATCGTACCAAGAAAGGAAAAAATAAAATGGGGGCCAAAGGCAGTATGAAAATACGTTTTGGCAACGCTGTTCGTGGCGATATGTTTCGTTTTGATATTTGGCGGATGAATACAGGCAAATACACCTGTGTACCGATTTTTGTATCAGATGTCGTGTCCAGGGACGATACAAAATTCATGGTTCCTAATGCAGAATTTGTCTGCACTCTGCACAAAGACGATTATATAAAAATTAAAACACATGCAGGCGAAGAATTTGAAGGTTATATAACCCAAATGGATCATGGTCGAAATTTTGTGTTGTATCATCAGGATAATAAAAATAGACCAGTAATAACAAAATCGGTTGGTTCGTGTGCGGATATACAAAAATATGTGATCACTGTCCTTGGAAACATCAAGACGGTAAAATTGCCCGAAGTGCGCACACCAGTTGTAAATAAAAAATAATGCACTATATGTTTGGTTACGGGAAAGGATACAAACACGGGGGCATAAATAATGTCTTGGCGTATTCTAACCTTGACAAAACCATCGCGGATTTGTGTCAGGAACAAACAATTAAACTGGACGGGTGAATCTGGTGAAACTCAGAACGTTCCACTAGAAGATATTTCTGTCGTTATTTTGGAAAATTCGCAAATTCAGATAACTTCTGCATTATTATCATCGTTGGCCGAAAATGGTGCGGTTGTATTTGTCTGCGATGCATCGCATATGCCGAATGGTGCGTTCTTTCCGTTCCATAAAAATTCACGATACACAGAAACTGCCTTTGCTCAGATAGAATCATCGCAACCACTGCGCAAACGTATGTGGCAAAATATCGTTGTGCAAAAAATTCGCAATCAATCTGCGGTATTACGACTGTGTGGCAATGCTGCCTATAAAAAGTTAGACATTCTGGCAGACAATGTTAAATCAGGTGATACCCAAAACCTAGAAGGGGTTGCTGCACGTATTTATTGGTCGGTATTATGGGGAAAATTCAATCGCAATAATGACAATGATATTCGGAATCATGCGCTGGATTATGGTTATGCGATTTTGCGCGGATGTGTCGCCCGCAGTATTGTTGGTGCAGGCATGTTGCCATTTTATGGGATACATCATTGCAATAAACTGGATAATTTTTGTTTGGCAGATGATTTGATTGAACCGTGGCGACCTTTTTTAGATTATATTGTGTTTAATATTGATTTTCGCGATGCTGACAAATTAACGCCAGACATCAAGCAGCAATTAGTATCGGTCTTGTTGCACAGTTGTACGTTTAATGGTATGCGGCATTCTATTATGAATGCGATACCATTATATTCAGAATCTGTCGCAACATCTTTCAAGACCAAGGATTTGCAATCGTTAAAATTGCCAAGTATTACATCTGCGCCTAAAATTGTAAATACGGATAACTAATATGTATCAATCGGGGGAAAAATTTATGCGAATATTGGTGTTTTTTGATTTACCGGTTGGTACACGGTGTGAACGCTATGCTGCCACACGATTTAGAAACGATTTATTAAACGATGGATATTATATGATGCAGTTTTCAATATATTCCCGGATGGTCAAGGGTGCTTCCGCAGTTGACAAGCACATTCAGCGTCTGCGCCATTTAGCGCCCCCATCAGGCTCGGTTCGTGTTTTAACTGTTACAGAAAAGCAATTTGCAGATATGTTTTTCTTGGTTGGTTCACCACCAGTTGCTGAAAAAATCGGCACACAACAATTGTTGATGTTTTAAGCAAAAAAACGAAACGAATCAGCAGAATTTATCAAAAATAGACGTGTTTTTGGTTGCGTAAATACACAAAAACCGCGGAATGTCCGCGGTTTTTCATGTGCCTATTATATCAAAGACGATTTGAGAAGCAACCTATAACGCAGTGAAACCGAAGAAATCCTGCAAAACGATTATATCAAAGACGATTTGAGAAGCAACCTATAACATATGCTTAATGTTGCCAAAGCATCATCTGATTATATCAAAGACGATTTGAGAAGCAACCTATAACCGTCTGCATTCAAATGTTCGATACGTTCGAATTATATCAAAGACGATTTGAGAAGCAACCTATAACCGCGTTTTTACCGAATACATCTTCCAGTTCATTATATCAAAGACGATTTGAGAAGCAACCTATAACTTATATATTTAAGTGCATCTTCTTTGAATGATTATATCAAAGACGATTTGAGAAGCAACCTATAACATCGCCTTACGAATGGCGTAGAGCAGGGCAATTATATCAAAGACGATTTGAGAAGCAACCTATAACTTAAAGCAGTTTGATTAATTGACCCCAGTAATTATATCAAAGACGATTTGAGAAGCAACCTATAACTTTTCCAAGTGTCTCCCGGTTGCACTTGTAATTATATCAAAGACGATTTGAGAAGCAACCTATAACTTATTTTTTTGTGTTTTTTTTGTTTTATCCATTATATCAAAGACGATTTGAGAAGCAACCTATAACTACTGCATACGGATTAAAAGCAGTCTATATATTATATCAAAGACGATTTGAGAAGCAACCTATAACTATTTCAGTACATACCAAGTATTAGCCATTATTATATCAAAGACGATTTGAGAAGCAACCTATAACATGGTTATTTTTTTTGCGCCGAATTTGTTCATTATATCAAAGACGATTTGAGAAGCAACCTATAACGCCGGCTTTCGATATGCCGTGGAGCAGGGCATTATATCAAAGACGATTTGAGAAGCAACCTATAACCTGTTAAAACCTATTTAAAACCTATTTAAAATTATATCAAAGACGATTTGAGAAGCAACCTATAACTTGCTTGCGCGCGGCGCCGTTATGATATTAATTATATCAAAGACGATTTGAGAAGCAACCTATAACTTGTCCTTTAATCCTGTGCATTGTTCAACGATTATATCAAAGACGATTTGAGAAGCAACCTATAACTGATTATAACGATATGTGTTATACACGTGCATTATATCAAAGACGATTTGAGAAGCAACCTATAACTCCGCATTGGACACACGCAATATCATTCGCATTATATCAAAGACGATTTGAGAAGCAACCTATAACGCACCTCGGCCAGTTGTTCTTCAAATGTTTATTATATCAAAGATGATTTGAGAAGCAACCTATAACACCTGTGCGCCTTTCATGAATACCGCTTTATTATATCAAATGCGATTAATCTTTCCAAAATAGGTCGTAAAGTACATCAAAATCAACCCGCTGTTTTTGCAGCTGGCTATGGTTTATTTATGCAAAGTGTAAAACACACCACGGGTTGTACCTTGTTTTGATATGTGTCCCCGTTTAACCAATGCGTGTACCGCCTTGCGAATGGTTTCTGGATTTTTATCCATCGCAGATACAATCTGTGGCATGGTCAATTCTGGTGTTTTATGAAACAGTTCCAAAATCTGATTCTGTGTTGCAGACAGTTTTGCCGCACTTGCGCCACGTACTTTTGCGATTTTGTCTTCCAGCTGGCGTTTTTGTGCAACCAATGCACGAACAAAGAAAGTCAGCCATGGTTCATAGTTGATCTTGTCGCCCCAGATGGTTTTTTGTGTGCCACGTAATGCACGATAGTATGCGTCCTTGGTCGCTTCTATAATAGATTCCATAGATGCATATGGCATATATGTATATCCACTTTTCAGCATCAGCATAACAGTCAATGCGCGCGACAAACGCCCATTACCATCGGTAAATGGATGGATGGACAGAAAATGTATCACAAACACACCAATGGCAATAATAGGGTGAAAGAATTTGTCGGCCAACACATCATTGGTCCATTTTACTGTTTCACTCATCAGGCGTGGCGTATCAAATGGTGTAGCGGTTTCGAATATAGAACCGATTTCATTACCGTTTGCGTCAAATGCAGCAACACGGTTGCTGTCTTTTTTATATTCGCCACGATGGCGGGTGTCTTTGTCAGAGTAATTCAATAATATTTTATGCAACTGCTTAATATAATTCTCACTAAGCGGTATAGACGCATAGTTTTCAAATATGGTATTGATTACATCTGAATATCCGGCAACTTCCTGCTCGTCTCTGGTGGCAAATGACTGACGATTGATATTGGCAAACAATGCCTCAATTTCAGTGTCTGTCATACGATTGCCTTCTATACGATTAGATGATCCGACAGATTCAATTGTTGCAACACGACGCATAACACGCAGATCGTCCGCGGACAGTTTTACTGCCCCGCCGGTCCACGCACCATTAAATGCATCAATCTCGGCAATGCTGTTCAGCATTTCTGGGGTTATAACAATATCTCTATTATTAGGCATACTAAATCCTTTTAATATTTTTACCAGATTTTACCAAATAATTCCCAGAAAGTCAATATTTTTCCCAGATAGTTCCCAGATGATATAAATATTATATCAAAAAATCCCTGTAAATTCCCTGTAAAAGTCGGAATTTGTATGTGGTTGTTCGTAACAAAATCATATTCCGCCACAAAAATCAAACACCCCCATTTGGGCGGTTATTTCTTTTTTTTGTATGGTATATATGCTATAATACAAACATTGTTGTTGAGGAATGTTATGAAGACTAAAATAAGCTTGCTTGTTGTAATTACTGCGTTTTTACCCTCTTTCCCCGCGGCTGCGAGTGTGCTGACACTGAATGATGCGTTGCGTGCGACATATACAGCCTGTGTTGGCATTGATGAAGAATTGACTGATTTAAAGAAAATGGCCGGTATAAACACCGCGATAACTGGTGTTGGTGCTGCAACTGGTGTTGGCGCGGTTGCCGTTGGCATAAAAAAAGAACAAATCGATAAAGAAATAGATGAATTAATCACAAAACTGCGTACGGCAGAACAACAGCGTAATAATAACGCTGAACGAGATTTATCAAATGAAGATAAAGAAGAGATTGTTAAATCGATATCTTCTGCGGTGGGTGGCGCATCTTCGTCTTCTGAACTGTCGCAATTACAAGATAAATCCAAGAAGCTGGGCAATTGGCGCACTGGGTTAATGGCAACAGGTACAGTTGCAAATGTTGCAGGTACAATTATTGCGGCAAAAAATAAGGTTGATGGCGATTTAGACGCGCAGATAAATTCGTGCAAGGAAAGTGTTTCGAACCTGCGTACTGCAATTATGCAGGCGCGTATAAATGGCGAAGACGTGACCGAAGCGCAATCTATTGAATCGGTCTGCAGTGAATTTGAATATGTTGATTTATCCAAGATTAATACACGTGGCAAAGGTGCAATGATTTCATCTGGGGTTGGTGCTGTGGCTGGGTTGGCGGGTACCACGACCAGTGCGATGGCAAACAGTAAAAATATTTTGTCGCAAAAAAATACAGATGGGACACGTAGTGATAAAGAAAAAAATTTAAATACTGCATCGAATGTGTTGGCTGGGGCATCTGCGGTGGCTGGTGGTGTTGCGACTGTATTTAACGCGACGCAAATATCCGCGATAAAAAAGGTTGCCGAAGTCGCGGCAAAATGTACGGGGGTGTTGAAATGATAAAGAAAATATTTGCGATATTTTTGTCTTTGTTTTGTGCAACCAGTGCATTTGCGGATTCTGAGAAAGAAGTTTTTATCTATCCAGATGTTTTAGAGTATGTGTTAAAAGATGCTTTTGCGGGCAGGGAACAAGAAATGTCTGCCTTTGCACAGGCCTTTAATCAGCATTTAACCGAAACAGGTATGATTAATCAGTCAGGATTGCGGGCGGCATGTAATGCTGCGGGCTGGAATTCTGAAATGTGTGGGCGCGTGATTGATATTTTATTGACCAGATTTTATTCTGTTTGTGACAAGGGTGTATCAGTTGAATCTGGTGAATGTGTGCAGCTTTTTAATTCCGCTACGGTTCGTATTCCCGAAGGAATCGCCTTGGCCAAGGAATATCTGTTGAAAAAGCACAGGATAAAAGCGGTTTGTTCATCAGATATACGTGGTAAAAGATACCTGAAGTGTTCCAGTGTGGATGATTATCATAAATTTGAATTTAATTTTGGTAATCTGACCACGACAGAAGATAATTCTATTTTGCATAGTGTGTTAAATGCTGTTGGCAAATTGCATGATGTGCAAACACTGACAGGAATATCTGATATTTCAGCGATTACCAAAGACGGGGATGATGGATTTGCGGCATATAATGTGTCTGATTATAAGAAATGTAGCGAAATAAATAATACATTGCAAAAAATGGGCTATGAATCCAAGATAGTAAAAAATGCCAAGGCAAAACAAAATTATACAGATTGGGTTAATGCGAAGGTCGGTCTTGGTATTCAGACTAGGCCGCTGTTAGAACAACAGAATTTACCACATCCAGATGATGTTTCCGATAATTTATGCACAGTGTCGGGAATAGTTCGCACCACAAACGAATTGCGCACCGCATACGGTATTGATAATTATGTGTTTTTAGGTGTGACGGCACAAATGGATATGAGCATAGAAGCATTTGTAAAAAAATATCTCAATGAATATATGGGCAAAAAGAACATAGTTTTAGAATCATTTAGTTGCGATTATTCAACAGGACATATAATGTATAAGGGTGAACGTGACGAGGTGTTAACCTGTTATGTAAATAGTCAGCCTGTTGATTTTGTTTTTCCTGATTTGTCTGAATGGAAACGTAAGTTTAGACGTGCAGGGAAACAGGCGATGGATTGTATAATTGCAGGTGGTGAATATACGGGCAAGCGTTGTATGCATCTGGATGAAGATGAGTGCTTAAAATTGCGTGCTGCAAATATAGAAAGCTGTCATGAATGCAGATTGGTGGAATGGGATCCAGAAAATGAAATTTGTACTTTGCCGGATGGGGCGGCAGCTACACGTCATGAAAAATCTCTAAATATTGCATTGATGGTTGGTGGAACATTGCTAAGTGCCGTTGTGTCTTTTGGAACCGGTGACAGTCCAGCGATTGTTGTTGTTGAGACTGCTGGTGGTGTAATGGAAATTATTGCGCAACATAAAATTAATGGTATGGCGGATGATTTTTTTGTAGAAAGTAATAAATGTCAAGATGCAGTTTGTGCAGAAAGTTTGATAAAGGAACATTTGGTGCATTTGGCGCGTATTGAAAACGAGTTGACCAAAACAGAAGCGTTGATGATTGATAAAGTAATGGCACGATTGGCGGAAATGATACCGACAGAATCCAAATTTTACAGAATTATTGCAGAACAGGGTCTGTCTGGTTTTGATGACGGCGGATATGACGCAGCAGAAATTTGGCGCGCAGTTGGCATCGCAATGCAGTCTGTGGGACTTGTAAAATCTGGTGGAACCGCGTTGTTTAAAAATACAAAATTGGCAGATGATTTACCCGAGGCAACAAGGGTATTAAGGAAAAAGGTAGATGATGTTACAGCCTTTGCAGCAGGTGGGACAGATGATGTTCTTGGGGTGGTTGATGAATCTGGATTAACGCGTGCAGAAAGAATAGCATTGCGTAATGAAAAGCTTGCTAATGCAGAATTGGCTCGTATAGAGGAATTGGATAAAACACCTGAGGGCAGACGTTGGCTTGAGCTGTATGATGATTATGCGCCACAAAATCAATCTATTGACGATTTTATGACTTCGTTTGATAATAATTTGGCTGTTATAGAAGAACAAGCAAAAACATGGATTAAAAATTCAGAACTTGGAGATGCCAAACGTTCTGCTATGATGCGTTATAATGATTTGTTTGTAGAATCTGGGTCTGATATAAATGATTATAGACTTTTTAAGGGGCAATATTTAAGTGAACTACAAAAACCTGGTTCTGGTGACTTTAGTCGTTGGTCAGGTGATAAAATAAACTTGTATAGAGAAATGTTTGCGGAAGAAACGGTTATGAGTCCGTCTTTTACTCGTTCCTATTCGACTGTTAATTTGGATGTTTCAAATGTTAATGCACGATATAAGCCGATAAGAGAAGAACTTGATGATGATTATAATCGTCTCTTTAATAGCTTTAGGGAAAAAAATCCCGGTTTATCGGAAGAGGATTTGTTGAAAAAATACTGGGAGTCGGAAGATTATAAGGCCCTTGTTGCAAAAAAGAATGAGGTTACTGCGCAATATCATGTAGATATTGCAGAGGTCGCCCCCTTGCCCAGAATGAGGGTAAATGCCGTAAAGCAAACAGAAATATTTGATAGGGTTCTTAGTCAAGATAAAGCAGTTCAAGAAGCTTTGGATAATTGGATTAATGAAGACGATTTAAGAAGCTCTTTACAAAGTGTTTTTAATGCTGTTGCAAAAGAAAATAATATTCCGGCACCGCAGGTTGTAATAAAAAGAGGTATGACATCAGCAGGGAGAGTCATAAAACATGAGCTTATTAACGGACAGCATTACATTTATATAAATCCAGATAGTAGATATATTGATGCAGGTGGTAGGCAGATGCTGGGTGTATCGGGGCATGAAGGTATACATTATAATGATTTCGTTACACCGAATGAGGGGGCAATCGGTGAACAATTGGTTAACGCGGAACTATTTGGCGGGATTAGTTCTTCATATGGTCCGGGTTATTATCTTAGACCAACAGAGCAGTCTGCTTTTGCTTTTTCTGATAATTATGCGGGAATTTCTAGTGGTTTGTCGTCAAGAGCAAGAAAGAAATGGTTTGCTGATTTTGTTCAAGGGGCAAATTATAATATTGATTTCAATGCACAAACTCGGTCAGAAGTTTTGGTGAAGTGGGGATTGCATTCGGGGGCAACAGATGATGTAATTACAGCAAAATATAATAGAATGTTGAATGACTTGTCGAAGTATCCTGATGACGAGGCCAGGGGAGTTATTGACGTGATTGATAAAGAGTATAAATTGTTGTTACAATCGTATTAATGAAAGCTGGCGTGAACGCAAGCAACACACAATTGATATGATGAAAGATGCCGATAAAGATGTTCAATTGAAAAGCAAGGCACCCTGATTTACAGCAGTTTGTTTTATAGAATCAATTTTGTGGGCTTATCGTGTCTTGTTTTGTTGCGTGACGTGTTTTATTGTATTTACAATCTTCTGATAGTCTTCATTCAAGATAATTGTGGACGCGGTTGTTGTTATATATGAACGATCTGTCCATTTTTCGCCAATTGCGATAATGTAATCTGTATTGATTGATACTTTTGTATTAAATTCGCTGGTAAATTCTACGAATGGCATAACTAGTCCTTTTTTTATATTTTTCTGCACAAAAATAGCACAAAAAACACAAAAGTCAAGTTCTGTTAATAATACCCCAAACCAGAACACCCCAGAACTATTTTATTGATTTTATGATTTTTTTTGCTAGAATACACAGTGTATAACACAACCCAAGGCAAAACCCAATGAGTATTTAATATTGTAATTTTTTTATAAATCACACACAGAAATGTGTGGCAGTTCAATTACAATATCAGGGGTTTTTTATGGCTTTAATTTCTTTATCAAAAGTATCTTTTTCTTATGGTGCAGATAATCTGCTGGACGGTGTATCGATTACATTCAGCGACAGCGAATGTGTTGCGATTATTGGCGACAACGGCACAGGCAAGACAACATTATTGCGATTGTTGTCGGGGGATTTGTTGCCCGAAACTGGCAATATTAACAACTGCGCAAGTACATATATGCTAAAACAAATAAACGCCTCGGATTCTAAAAGTGGCGGTGAACAGCAGATGTACGCACTTATGCGTGCATTTGAAAGCAGGGCGGATATTTTGCTGTTGGACGAACCGACGAATAATCTGGACTCTGATGCCAAACAGGTGTTTTTCAAGCAACTAACAAAATACCCAAATGGCGCAGTTATCGTTTCGCACGACAGGGAACTTTTGCAACGTATGGATAAAATAATAGAATTACATAACGGGCATTTAAAAGTATATGGTGGCAATTATGATTTTTATATGGAACAAAAGCGTTTAGAGCAAGAAAATATAAATTCCAGATATATTGATACACAAAAATCGATTGCGCGCTTAAATAACACTATAAATATCGCTCAAAACACACGACAACATCACGAGCGTAAACAACAAAAAGAAATCAATACTTCGCGACGCAGTCGTTTAGAGCAAAATGCACTGCGTGGCAAAAGTCAAGAAACCGAGGCGAAACAGCGCGCAATAATTCAAAAGAAATTAGATGAACAAATGTCGATACAACAATCGCTATCTGAACAAATGCGAAACGAAACCATCAAGATACCCATTCCTAACAAGCCTTTTTACAGCAAAGAATTAATACGCATTACTGGACTGTCGTTTTCGTACGGCGACAAAAAAGTATTTGAAAATTTTGATTTTGCAATGTACGGCAAAACAAGGGCGCGATTGATTGGCAAGAATGGTTCTGGCAAATCCACGTTATTAAAAATCATTTGCGGTGAATTAAATGCACAATCAGGAACAGTCCATACATTTGGCAAAATTGCATACATAAATCAAGACTTGTCACTGCTAGATAAAAATAAAACCATAGTTGAAAACATAATGGATTTATCGGGGTGCTTGCGACACGATGCACATATGATTGCTGCAAATTTTGGCTTTCGTGGGGAATCTTCCTTGAAACGGGTGGGGATATTGTCAGGTGGCGAACTATTAAAGGCAACTTTGGCAGCGATTCTGGGTGGCAACAATCAGCCAGATTTGTTGATTCTGGACGAACCGACAAACAACCTTGAAATAAAAAGCATCGGAATCCTAGAAAACGCCATAAATCAATATACTGGTGCGATATTACTGGTATCGCATGATGAAATGTTTGCTAAAAATATCAATATAGACAGAATTGTTTGTTTATAGTTTTGTTGGAATTTGTATATGGTTGTTCGTGATAAAATCATACTCCGCCAGAAATAATCACCCCCCCGACAAAATCTGTCGGGGCTTTATTTTAAGGCGGATTCCAGCCACCTTTCCGCCACAAGGTTACCAGTATGTCCAACGAAGTTATCAAATAATCAAATAACCCCACCACTTACATACAATGCCCAAAACAGGGAAGTCAATATTACAGCATTATATGTATACACAATATAAAGATCAACATAGTAGAAAAGAAACCTAATACCCCAAACATAATATAAAGTAATATGGCTCGTACTTTGTGGCGGGTCTCACATAAAATTTTGCGTAAATAAAATCCCGATAAAAGTAGCAGGGTAGCGATAAGTACAATGTTTATAAATATAAGTATGTTGGATGGAAATATTCTACTCAACAGACCTTCCCATTTTCCATTATATAAAATCTGATTAAGGTCATTTAAAAATACAAGTACCATCGACAAGCATATTATACCATTAGTCCATAAAAAGCAGGTAAGTTTTTGTATGTTAATATATTAGATCGATAATTAGATCATGTCCATTGTTTCTAAACTAGAAATATAACACAGCTAAAATCAAATAATACAGAAAATTACATATTAAACATGCCAATCCTCCCAACAGCGGAATAAAAAAGATTTTCTTTTTATAAATAGGGACAAGTTTATACCCCAACCACATTAACAGACCCAAAATTATGTAAATACATAACAAGTCATAACGTGCCATACAAACATCAGCTTTATGACCATCTAGATGTATGCACATATTCCACCATATGGCTTCGTGTTTCGCAATCCGACCAAAACAAGCCAAGTCGTCCAAAAAGAAATAAAACAGCCCAGACAACAATACAGCCGAATAATACATCAAAGAATACTTGTTTTGTTCCATGCCAGACCTTAATTGTTAATATTCCACCTTTATGATTAAATCATTCCCTATATAATCAAATAACGCAACAAAATTATCCATATTTGATGTTAAATCAATACAGCCCGCCGAACCTGGAAACCACCCGCCATGAATTGAAAAATCATCACGGCCGTATGTATTTGTTTCTTTTGATGGTTCCAGCCAGATGCGCGAATTTCCCCATGAATATTCGGAACCCGGCCACTCACCATGCTTCCCAGGCACAAGTCCGGCAACAAATCCTTTAACATCAATATACTGGTGCGATTCTATTGGTATCGCATGATGAAATGTTTACACAAAACATCAAGACAGACACAGAAATAAAACTTTAACCCGACCAGCACAACCGTCCCCCCCAGCACAGGCATCTATCAATGGAAATTTATACAAATTTGTAGTATAATTATCCTTGAATAAAGAAAGGAAATCAAAATGAAACGTGCAATAAAGTTCAAATTAAAAAATGGTCGGGTTGTGACTATCCGTCCATTGCGTGCCGATGATTATGATGCCGTTATGCGGTATATGAAAGAGTTCAGAAAAGGCCCCAGTGCAAAATGGACATGGCAGTATCCCGAACGTCCATTGCCACCCAGGGAACGGGCCGTAAAAGATTGGACAAATGAAAATGGGTTATTTGTCGCTGCGTTTGATGGCGACCAGGTCATAGGTACGGCAAACATTACCAAGAAAATGCCAGACCATCCGTGGTCGGGACGTGTTGCGGTCACAGGAACGACAATATTGGAAAAATATACATCAATGGGACTGGGGACTAAGTTTAAGCAGATTGTTGGTAAATGGGCAACTGAAAACAATGTACACAAGTTAGAATCCAACATTCGCCATAAAAACACGCGTTCTTTGGGCAATCTGTTAAAACAAGGCTATGAAATCGTTGGTATTTTACACGATACCGCATTCATAGATGGCGAATGGCATCACGAATATATCTTAGAAAAAATTTTGGAAAAGTAATTCGTAAATCATTGAAAGTGTGGTGGGGTTTGACACCCGATTTACGAACCGCTGAAAGTATTTCAAACAAAAACCGCAAAAATGCGGTTTTGTTTATTCTGGCAGGGCAACTCGCGCAATTCACGAACAGATTTTATTCGTGATTTGTTATCGTTCGGAAAAGATGTTAAGTTCTTTTTAGAATCTGAGATAAAAAATACTTGATTTTTTCTTTTTTATATTGTCAACTTTAAATTAAGCATTGTAAGTAGTTAGGCACTAACTGCATTTTGCCACGGAAACAATCTTCAAAAACAAACCTTCTTAATTAGAATAGTTAAAAAATAATCACAATATGTGAACTGGTGTTTGGCATATTGTAATAAACAATAAGGAATATTTCATGTATAAAAATTATAAACAAAAAATAATAGAAGTACTACAAGAAAAGAAATCTGAGCAATATACACCGTTACAGCAAATTATGTTGGGAGGTATGGATTTTTGGAACAGCTATCAAGATATGCGTAAGAAAAATTTAATTGGCTTTGATAAGTATGCGCACGCGCGCGCCAATGCGAACGCAACAAAACGCGGCAAATATGGTGAAAAAACAGCAGAGTTTATCAGTGCTTTCAGAGAATTGAATGACGCATTAAAACACCATTATCAAAATCCAATAGATTTGGCATTTGATATACAAGAAGATTTAAATGCCAATAAATATGGTCGTGAACAAGCAAAAAAATATCCAAATATCCCAACGCATGAATTATTGCAAAAATATTGGGTCAAAGACGAAACTGGACAAGTGGCAAAATAATGTTATCATACATGGTATGAAAAGATTTTATGTGCTGTTGATAGTGTATTTGTTTGTAGTGTTCCTGATTGGGGCGATAGTATTGCTTGGTATTGCTGGGTTGTCAGGTAATGACAAACAAGACTATTGTCTTGATAGGGGTTTTAGTTATAATACAGAAATAAACGAATGTATAACAGAATAAAACACCGCTTCGTGCGGTGTTTTGATTTCTGACAGGAGAATACGTGCAATTCACGAAATGATTTTCTTTATGAATTGTTATCGTTCGGGAAAGAAGTCAGGTTGTTTTTGCGTTATTATTTTGATAAAACCTTTGTATTTGTAATATTACCGTTTTGGTCATAATCTGTTCTAATTATTTTATCAGCGGTTTTTTCTGTTATGTATACCAGTTTTCCGTCTTTATTGTAGGCGCGCGATACGCCATCTGCTGTACTTTCCGATGAAATAATTCCATTCTCATAATAACTAACAGATTTAAGCATTTTGCCGTTTTTGTAAATGTTTTCTTGTATCAAATATCCTAAATCCGCTTCGTAATTTTTAATTATTCCGTTAATAGGATTGCCTTGTTCATCGCGACAAAAATCCGTTGCGTTTACAAAGTCTAATTCGCAAATAATAACACCATCTTTATGCGCGTGCAGATAAAGATTAGCATTTTCTCTGTATATGTCTGTGACAAGATTATCGGGTCGTTTAATATTATGTTCAGGGCAACGTATTTTATCGTTTTCGAATTTGCACAATACGCTTTCTGTAATATCATATGTTTTGGTTGAATCACATCCAACGACACCTAATGCACATAAAGCGACCAATAAAACTTTTTTCATTTATTTCTCCTTGTACGACACACATTATAGCATAAAATTAATGAAAAAAATAGTTCATAAATTCATAAAACAGTGGCGGTTTTCATCACCCACCTTACGAACTCGCGAAACTATTAGAAAACAAAGAAAAAACCGACCCCAAGGGTCGGTTGTTATTCTGGCAGGGCAACTCACGCAATTCACGAGCAGAGTTTACGCGCGAATTGTTTGTGTTTGGGAAAAATATTAAAACATTTTTGCAAATTTTGTGATATAATGATGCTATAACGAAGGAGTAAAAAATGAAAAAATTATCTTTGTTAATTTTGCCGATTTTGATTGGTTTGACTGCTTGTTCAGATAAACCTGTATTTGTTCAAAATGGCTTTTTCTGTAATGGTGCCGAGGAAGGTAAACCAACAACAGATATAAAATTATATAAAAATTATGCAATCATAACTACTAACGGCACAGATATAAAATTGGGTAATAAAACAGTATATGATAATGACTCATTATTACATTCAATTTCGTATTCGAATGCAGATAATAAATTAGAATTTTTAAAAATTCATGAATATGGTCTTGTAAGAATTAAATTTATATTAAATAATAGTGTATGTTTTTGGCAAGAAGTTGAAGTAGATAAACCATATCAACATTTACAAAGTAAAAAGATAGATGAAAAAACTGAAAAACAATTAAAAGCATTGTTTAAATAAATCAAACACCCACAACAAATACGAACTGCATAAAAGGTTAGATTTCTAACCTTTTCTTTTTAAAAGTTCGTAAATGTGTGAAATGGTATCAAATTTCACCACCTGATTTATGTACTTGTTTACAATAAATGCCTGACATCACAAATCGGTTTATGCTCTTTATTGTACACAGGTTCTATTTTGTTATCTTTGATTTCAAATTTTTCAATTTTTGCCTTTGTGGGTTCTGTATAATCAGCACCGACATTTCTTGCCGCGCTTGTTATTAAAAATGGTTGAGTTTGGAATTTATAAGCACGCAGAATACAATCGGCACTTTCTTGGGTTGTTAATCGTGCCAGTTTTTCACCATTATCAAGGTATATATCATAAAAAGTATAAGAATGTGCGGTGCCCGTTACAAAGCGACCGCGCTTAATAGTATCTTTTACACCGTCATTATTAACATCAATATAAAAAGTGTCTATTTGTTTTATTCCGTACTCATCCGACAAATTGAAAATTTCTGTTTTTTGTGGTGCTGGCAAACCATCAGAAAAATCACCAGTATATTCAACTTGTTTCGTACAAGCTGCACACATTAACAAGATAAAAAAATTAATCGACACTTTCCGCATGACATCTGCATCCGTATTCTTCACCTGGATGTGTTGTATCATACCATGTTCTGACTTCGCCGTCCAGTGCTTCATGCTCTGGTCGAACTTTATCATCGCCAACAGTGACCCATCGTCTAAAAAAGCAATATCAAAACACCAACTGTGCAATTCACGAGCAGAGTTTACGCGCGAATTGTTTGTGTTTGGGAAAGATGTTAAAGAATTTTTTGGATGTCCATTATAACTTCTTTGACATATAGATTGCGGCTTCATCGTCGTTTTTCAAGTCGGCATACGGGTCAAGGTTTTTTCCATTCCACCATAAACCTGTTCCGTCTGGAATAAAACCTCGCTTGATATACAATCTTTGTGCGGAACCGTAATCTCGATTCAAACCAACGCCCAAATAAACAGTATCTGAATATCTTTTTGCTATATCTTCTGCCACTTGCATTAAAGCATTACCGATACCATGTCTTCTGTATTTTGCAAGCACCCCAAAATCAACCAATTCAGGCAATCCTTTGCCACCAAAAGAACCACCCATTGAATTTGGATACACATTGAAATACCCAGCGACATTACCCTTGTATTCTGCAACCAATGATACGCATTTTCCGTCGGCAACATCTTTTAATCGGCGTGTATATTTTTCAACTTTTTGGTCTGTCCAGCCTTGCAAATGTTCTTCATGAGTGATAATTTCTGGGTCTGTTTCGACCATATCTCTGATAACGATATCATTTACATTGTAATAAATCATTTTTGTGCCTCTATTATAGAATCTGTGCAAATTATATATCAATATACAAAAATTATCAATACAACCACCCGAAAAAAGTTCGTAAATTGGTAAAATGGTGGTGGTTTTTGATACACAACTTACGAACTCACAGAACTATTGGAAAACAAAGAAAAAATCCGCCCAAATGGACGGAAAATCAGATTTGGCAGGGCAACTCGTGCAATTCACGAACCAATTTTATTCGTGATTTGTTATGTTTCGGAAAAGAAATAAAAGAATTTTTGCAGATTTTGTGATATAATGAATCACAAATGAATTTTTTTATAAAAATCGTCCTTGAACTCTTTGATGGTTTTATATCTATCATTTCTATTGTATGCTGTTGCTTTTAATAGTACATTATAAACACTATTATTTAGTTCGAATTCATCTATTTTATTAGGAATAAAACATCCCTTTGCATACCGTTCTTTTATATTTGATTCATTACTAAACATATCAAATATAATTGCACCCAATGTAAATAATGATGTTTGTTCGTCTATTGATGCACCTAATTCGTTTTCTTCGGGGGCTTTTAATCTTTTGGTTCCAAAATAACCTGTTCCCAAATCATTTACGGTTGGCATTTTTCTAAATAAATCTATATCACAAAAAGTGACTTCATCATTATCAAAATCATAAATTATACTACTATCATAAAAATCTACCGCAACATATCCCGCGTCAATAAATGATTCAAAAAACGAAAACAACTTATCCACAACATTCAATCTTTTTTCTACTGGTAATGATTTGAATTTCATCAAAGGAGTTATTTCTTTGGTTTTTTCATATCTATCAAAATTCCAATGATCAAATAAACATTCTCCTTCGGCATATTCATAGATTACGACATAAAAATCTTTATATTCAAAAGCATCTACCAACTTGATCAAATTGTCATTTTTGATGTCTTTGTATTTTATTACTGCTTCTTTTAATAATTTAATCGATTCTTCTTCGCTTATTTCAGCATTAACTGTTTTTGCACCTGCAATCTTAAAGAAATATTTTTTATTGTCCTTTTTTATACCAAAAGATATACATCCGCTACCTGTCTCATCTATAACATTAAACACAGTTCCATAATTATTTAACCAAGAAAAATCCTGATATTCTTTTAATTTAAATTCTATTCCATCTATAACTTGACTAATCATATCATTACCTTTAATTAAGATTTTTTATATAAACTCTAGTTGGTTTGCCTTCTCGGTTGTTCATAATTTTCCAGAATACAAAACCGTATTTCTCGTATAAACCTATATGGTCAGTAGATATATATACTTTTTCGATTTTATTGGATTTTAATGTATCGCAAATACGATTTATCAATTTGCCGATATTGTTATTACCACGATATTTTGGAAAAGTATATGCAAAACCAATCCATGGGGATAATTCAGGTGCATCGATTTCATCTTGTTCGGCTAAGATTGCGAAAGAAACCAAATTATCGCCATCTGTAAGTAGAAAAATCTTTGTCGATTTTCCACATATTTGTTTTAATTTATCGGTATTTAACCAAGAATACAAAAGTTTTGCAGCCGACCAATCACCTTTACCTATTTCGTTTTTCCAGTGTTCTTGATTTTTTGATTTGTAATATTCAATAATTTGCATCTATTAACCTTTCAATCTAAATATATCACAAAAAAGTTCGCAAGTCAGCAAAAAGGGAGCTGTTTTTCATACCCAGCTTACGAACTCACAGAACTATTAGAAATCTAATCAAAAAAACACCCAAACGGGTGTTTTTGATTTTTTGCAGGGCCATCTGTGCTATTTACGAGTTGATTTTATTCGTGATTCGTTGTTGTTCGGGAAAGAGATTAAGGTGTTTTTAAATAAAGTTTGATTTTTGCCAATTTGTACTATAATGATATCAAGGTGCAAAAAAGGTAAAAAATGAAAAAATTACTTATTTGGGATTTTGATGGTGTTATTGCAGACAGCGAATATTTGCATGTTCGGGTATGGGATGAGATATTAAAATCTGAAAAACAAATAGAATTAAACCCAGCAGAAAAACAAAAATTATTTTATGGTGTTTCGGACAAAACCTGTCGGGAAAGAGTGGAAAATTATATTCCCGGATTGAATCTTGATGATAATTTTATGGCAAAAATATATGAACGGGAATTTGAATTTTGTACCAATCTTGTGGAACCTATACCAGGTGTCGAACAAGTTATGGCTAATAATAATTTTGAACATTGTATTGCGACTGGTGCGACAAAGGAACAACATGCTTGGAAAATGACACAATTTCAATGGATAAAAAAATATATATCCGAACAAGATTTTTTTACTGTTGATATGGTAAAACAAGGCAAACCTGCACCAGATTTATTTTTATTAGCGTCAAACACAAAAGGTTATACACAAAAAAATTGTATAGTCGTTGGCGACAGTGTTAATGATTTCAAGGCCGCAACTGCTGCTGGTATGGATTGTATCGCATTTATTGGTGCAACGGGTAATAATACGAAAACGTATGAAGCAGAATGTAAAAAATATGGTGTTTTTGGTGTGTGCAACAATATGAATGATTTGAATATATTGTTGGACAAATGGTGTAAAATAAGATAATAAACAGTTCGTAAATGTGTGAAACGGTAGCATTTTTTAACCATCAACTTACGAACTCACAGAACTATTAGAAATCTAATCAAAAAAACACCCAAACGGGTGTTTTTGATTTTTGGCAGGGCCAACCGGATTGTCTGATTCCCATGTCCGTTTTCACTCCATGGGCCCCTTTCGCTACGTAAGGTTCAAACTTCGTTAACACTTGTTTTCACCAACTGGCGCCCCGAACCTGCGGTTCTCGTCTCGGTGGGAACAGGCAAAATTAAAACCGACCCCAAGGGTCGGTTGTAATTTTGGCAGCCCCAACCGGATTCGAACCGGTGTTCTCGCCTTGAAAGGGCGGTGTCCTAGGCCTCTAGACGATGGGGCCAAAACTGCCGTATTCTTTAATGCCGGCAAATTATACTTTTTTCTGACCCCGTTGTCAAGTAAATAAGATGTTTTTTATTTCGCAGGTTGTTGTTCCGCGGTTTCTGCTGGCGCAGGCGCATCCGCAGGTTGTTCTGCGGGCTGTTCGTTCTGTTGTTCCGGCAGTGTTTCAACCTGGGTAAAGATAATTTCTTTGCCATCATTCGCGATTAAAGTTAACTTGCCATCTGCAAGGGTATACTTTTCAACCGTTGGCATAAACTGAAAGTATTCTTGTTCTGTTTCCATTGCCTCTGGCGCGCCCATCATCATAGTTGATGCGAACCCATCGAATTTGATATTATCGCCATCTGCGGTATATGCGCCATTATATCTGTTGACGACACCGCCATAAACGCGCATTTCTGTTGGGTCAAAAGAAATGGTTATATCAACACCGGGTTGCGCGGAAACAAAGTTTAAGCCTTTTAATACATCTGGGTTTTGTGTGCCGTCGCCGCACGCCCCCAGTGCCAACGCACAAATTCCTGCTGCAATCAGTTTAAATTTCATAATATCTCCTTTTTAGTTATTAAATCCTTAACGTTAATTATAAACAAAAAAATAGAATAATAAACAAGAAAAAGCACCTATCGACCGAAAATATACTTGACAATTAAAAAAAAAGTACTATATACATGTGTGTGTTGGTGTAAAGAACAAAAAGGATTTAATATGGAAAAGACAAAGTTAAAAAAATTATTATGGGGTGGCATCATGACAGGTATGCTGATGGGGGCGCCAAGTTGTTCAACTAGGGATTCTGAATCAGATGATTCTGAAGATGATAGAACGGAATTAGTTCTCACAGGAACCGATAAAAGTAGTGTAGAGAAATACAATACAGAACTATTTGAAAGTTTGCGCAGTAAAATTAAATTCGGGTTGGCATTTGTTGAAAATTACTATCCGTACATATACAAGGATGGTGGCGGTACTTTAACAACTGGTCATGGGCTTACTATTTTATATGAACCAAACGGAACCTATAAAAAAGTAACAAAAGATACCCCTGTACCAAGTTTGTCAGAATCTGACCGTTACAAGGGGCGTTATATGACGATTGAAATTTTAAAAGATATTCAAAAATACGTAAAGGTGCCAATGGATGAAAACACAATGTTAACAACGTGCGTGTTTAGGTATTGCATTGGTGGGAAAAGTTTCAAAGAATCGGAATATTTGAAGCAGTTGAACAAGGGAAAAACAGGCGCTGAATTGACACCATATTTGACGGGTTTCCGTCAACAAAAAGGCGTATTAAAAAGACTATATTTTTTTGCTGCGTTGATGGAGGGCGAAATAGAATTTTCTGACTTGTTGGATTTACGCACCGAAGGTTGTTATAATATTGAATCGTGGGAAGGATTAGTCAGCAACGTGGATAAAAATTTTTATAGTTGGAATTTTCAAAATATTGATAACTATCTAGAAATAGCAAAAAAAGAAAGAATTGTAAGTACACGAGTTTGGGACGCAAACGCTGAAAAATTTGTAAAAATACGTCATGAATGTAAATTAGTTAAAGATATTGTCCCAGAGTATATTTACAACGAGGTTTCTGGTAAAAAACTTAAAAAAACAAAGCGTAAAACAGAAGACGAGACAAAAAGATATAACGCAAAGCAAGCCATAGAAACCAGGAATGAAGAAAACAGTAAAAATGCGGACACTCAAAATGATATTTCCTATATTGCGTATCAAAATTGCGATTACAAAACCGCATTAAACGCAGGAAAAAAAGCATTAAAGTACTCTGTGTCCAGCAAGCAGTATGGGGCTGCGCATTACAACATTGGTGTAGCGTACTCTGCGATGGGAAAGCCTAGAAAAGCGATAAATAATTTAAATTTATCTATATCGTTCAATGAAACAGATGCAGCAAAAGACGCGTTAAAAGTAGCCACGCACAAATACAAAATAAAGCGTAACACTGCGATAGTATATAGTGCAAGTGCATTAGTGCTTAGTGCTGGTATTGTTGCGCTTGCCCGCAGAAAACGTATGTTGCAAAAACGTCAAAGATAGTAATTTATTGCTCTGACATTGAAACAGCACCAAAATCAGGTGCTGTTTTTTTATAAATAAAATTTGCAATTTGCGATATTTTTCCCTAACATAAAACTGTCACGCACAAGGGGATAATGTATGAAAAAAATTATCAGCGCATTTATGATGTTTTTTATTTTTTGTCATAAGGTTGCATATAGTGACGTGTATTCTGATAATTGGAAAATAATAGAAAGTCGCTTAGCCAATTTAGTTGGTCAAACAGAGAGCGATGTTATAAGCCTGCTGGGTATTCCGTCTGCAACTTATAAAGTAGATAAAAATAGGTTTCTAGAATATACAACCCACAAATACCTGTCTGTGGATAGCGGTTACAGAACAGAGGTCGAATGTAAATTTTTAGTTAAATTTTACAAAGATGTTGTCATAGATGCGTCTTTTTTAAATATTCATAATTATTGCGTAGACGCCAGTGTTTTACCTGTTTATTTTACATCGTATTAAAACGGACGAAATATAGTCTACAAACGCAATTTATCTGTGTGCGTTTTTTACATACAAACAAAAGAAAAACCGCAGGAAACTGCGGTAAATACTGGCGGGATTGACGGGGCTCGAACCCGCGACCTTCTGCGTGACAGGCAGACGCTCTAACCAGCTGAGCTACAACCCCTAAAGCGTTGCTAATGATATACTATCACAGAAATAAATGCAAGTACTTTTTTCAAAAATATCCCAATTTATTTTTCGCAATAAAAAAAGCCCCGTAATTACAGGGCTTTTAATTCGCACAAAGCGGTTTAGTTCAATGCATCTTTCAATGCTTTACCTGGTTTGAACTTAGGCTGTGTAGAAGCAGGAATTTTAATTGCTTCACCTGTTTGTGGGTTACGGCCTGTTGTTGCTTTGCGTTTTGCAGATGTGAATGTACCAAAGCCAACCAAGCGAACTTCTGCTTTTTTCTTCAAAACTTTTGTGACTGTGTTAATGAAAGCGTCCAAGCATGCAGCTGCGGTTGCTTTTGTCACGTCAACTTCGTTTGCGATTGCTTCAATTAATTGTTGTTTGTTCATTTGTTTCTCCTTTTCTTAAATTTTATTTAAGGTGTCCAGCATTTCAGGGACAATTCCTGTACTGCTTACCCGAATCGTAGAGAAATCTGCGTTTTAAGTCAAGTACATAATTAAAAAACCGCAGATTTTAGCATTATTATTTATGAAGATTTACCTCATTTACAGCTTTTGCCCCTGGTGTATTAGCTTCGCACAGTACCCAATTAGTGTTTGTACCTTCAAGTTTTACTGTTCTGAAATGGTTCGGGGTATAGAATATCAAGCAAAGGATTACAACGGTCCAGAACAGCATTTTCGTATATGCCCATGGGTTTTTATACGCATCGCGCACGAATTTGTCCTTTAACAGGTTTTGATACAATGCCCACAACCAGATAAAGATCAATAAAATCAAAGAGAACCAAAAAGCAATAATCAATGGTTTTCGCAATGTTTGCATGGCATTGGCCAACCCATCCCAAAAGGAATCAGCCGCAGGGCACACATACAGTGTGCCGGCCTGTACAGCCTCAGGCAATGCGATTGGTTCTGTTGGTGACAAATTAATATTAAAGACCGTCATTAAAATGATAGTTGTCGCCATTATAATAGCATACATCATTGTTGGTTTCATCGCATCCATCCTTTATATCAGATGTATTATATCACAAATAACTATCTGATTGCAATTTTTGTAAGATTTATTTAATATTCTGTTATGTTTGCAACCAAGTCGCGTGTTATAGTTGGTTTAACCACATATTATAATGAAAACCTGATGATATCTCTATCGGGTTTGTCGCGTTTGGGGCGTAAACTTACATTGATTATTCACAATGACAATCCTGTGACTAAAATAACCATGCGTCAGATACGTCGTATGGGATACAAGGGCAAATTACATATAATTAATTCGCAACACAACATCGGGCTGTTAAATTCCAGACTTGCGATAATAGAATACGTAAAACAGCACAGGATTAAGGCCCCATGGTTTGTTTTTGCCGACGATGATGACATTTTATTAAATATTGATATTCCGCACGTTCGTGACAATCACTTTGCGATAATCCAGAATATGATTGTATTGCGTGCACGCTTGATTGATGTATTTCGTGCGATACAAAATCCAGACAGTATTGTTATTGATGGGCAAGATAATATTTTGGTTCGACCGCATTTAGGTATGTCTGGCACATTGGTTCGCACATCACAATTATTTGAATTATACAAGGTATTTAAAACCGCACACAAGCAGATATCTGATATAACCGAAGGCTTGGGATTTATGGCACCGATTGATATGATGATGTGGTCTGCATTAAACATTATTGCGCGCGACGGTGTATCAGATGCATCACCAATATATATGGACACTGTTAATTATATTGCGACAGACATTGACAATGTATTGACCAAGTACGGAATGCTGGTTCGTCCGACCAAAGATGCGCAATCAAAGATTTCTGCAGCGATTGCCAGGTGTGACGATGCGATTCGCGCTGCATTATCTGCCGGTGGCGACACAGAAAATTAAGCGAATAAATATAAAATATCTGATTGAAACCAAGACAGAATGCATATACAATACCCCAAAACAAAGGAACAATAAATGACATACAATGAAATCAGAACGGTTTTTTTAGACTATTTTAAATCCAAGGGTCACCAGATTGTCCCATCTGCGTCCTTGATACCGAACGACCCCAGTTTACTGTTTACAGTTGCTGGTATGGTCCCATGGAAGGGTATATTGCAGGGCACAGAACCTGCGTTTGCGCCACGTGTTGCTGATGTTCAAAAGTGTATACGCGCCGGTGGCAAACATAATGATTTAGAAGATGTTGGCTTTGATGGTCGTCACCACACATTTTTTGAAATGCTTGGCAATTGGTCTTTTGGCGATTATTTCAAACAAGAAGCCATTGAAATGTCGTGGGAATTATTGACCAAGGTTCTGGGGCTGGACCCCAATCGCATTGTTGTCACGACACATTACAGCGATGACGAAGCGGTAAAAATCTGGAAGCAGGTTGCCGGCAAGGATGCGATTTTATTGGGCGACAAAGACAATTGGTGGTCTGCTGGGGAAACTGGGCCATGTGGTCCATGTACAGAAATGCACTATGATATGGGTGCGGATTTGGCTGGTGGTTTGCCTGGCTCGCCGGACGAAGACGGTGGTCGTTATGTTGAAATCTGGAATGATGTGTTTATGCAATTTGACAGGGATGCCAACGGCAATTTAACACCATTACCGCGCCAGAATGTTGATACTGGGGCGGGGCTGGAACGTTGGGCGGCCGTTATGCAGAATAAGCTGGACAACTATGACACTGATTTATTTATGAATTTGAAACGCGCGGTCAGCGAAATCACAGGTGTTGCCGAAACTGCTGAAAACGTCGCCAGTTTCAAAGTTATCACCGACCACCTGCGCAGTGTTGGTTTTGCGATTGCGGATGGTGTACTGCCATCGAACACAGACAGGGGCTATGTAATTCGTCGTATTTTGCGTCGTGCGATGCGTCATGGTCAGATTTTGGGGCATCGTGGCGCATTGTTGTCTAAATTGTATCCTGCATTAATAACAGAAATGGGCGCGGCATATCCTGAACTTGAACGCGAACAGGCGCGTGTGGTTGAAATTATTCAGAACGAAGAAAATTCCTTTGCAGATATGTTGCAAAACGGAATGAAATTGTTAGAAAATGAAATACCAAAGCTAAATAATAATATATTGCCTGGTGACATTGCGTTCAAGTTGTTTGACACATACGGTTTTCCATTGGATTTGACCCAAATGATTTTGCGCGACAAGAACATAGACGTTGATGTTGCGGGCTTTGAAAAATCAATGGCTGAACAAAAAGAACGTTCGCGCGCAAACACCAAGGGTACACGTGTGTTCTGGGAATCCCAGACGGATTTAGCCGACACAGATGATACTGCAAAATACGCGCCAATTGATATGGAATCGCGTGTTTTATCGATTTTACGCAACGGTGAATTTGTTGAATCTGCCAGTGCAGGGGACGAAGTTGAAATTGCGCTGGACCGTACAACCTTTTACGGTACCCAAGGCGGTCAGGTTGGTGACAGTGGCGAATTAAAAATTGGCGACGCCACCGTTATGTCAGTGGTAGAGGCTGCGCGCGTTGACAACATAGTAATTCACAAGGGTACATTGACTGCGGACATAAAAGTTGGCGATATTGTACATCCTGTGATTAATGCAAATATGCGCCAACAAACTGCGCGTGCCCACACCGCGACACATTTATTACAGGCGGCACTTCGCGCGGTCTTGAACGAAGATGTTGAACAGCGCGGTTCCAAGGTCAGTCCTGATTCTGTTCGCTTTGACTTTTCGTTTGGTCGTCCAATGACCGCCGAAGAAAAACAAGCGGTGGAAGATTTGGTAAATTCTTGGATTGCCTCAGATATGCCTGTTTTGCACGAAGAGATGTCAATCAAAGACGCAACTGCACGCGGTGCAATGGCATTGTTTGGCGAAAAATATGGCGATACGGTCAAGGTTATAACAGCTGGCGATGTTTCATGTGAATTGTGCGGTGGCACACATGTTTATCATACTGGCGAAATCTTAAAGGCCAAGATAAACAAGGAAAAATCCATCAGCAGTGGCATTCGCCGAATAACAATGTCTGTTGGTTCGCTGGCTGAATAACGTCAGAACAAGAAAGCCCCAAAAAGCGAGGCTTTTCTTGCCGTTGTTTTTGTTTGTATTATGCTTGTATGCAAATAACATATAAAAGGATTTTTAATGAACAATAAAGTGGAACAGGTTTTTTTACAAGTAGTAGCCAACAAGCTATGGTGTGACATTAATTATATTACAGCGTGTAAAAATGTTACAAAAATGGGCTTTTTTGACGCGATGGGTGCGGGTGTCCTGAGCGTAGTAAGTGTTGTTATGGCGCTTGAAGACAAATTTGATATAAATATTACAGATGAAGAAATGTATTCTCTTGCGAAAATGAGCTATAGTGAAATAGTAGAGCTACTAGAGAGAGCGGTACGAGAAAAAACAAAACCAGCTGTTGATAAAACTGATTTTGTGGGCGATTGCTTTATGAATTTGGTACGAGAAAAAACAAAACCAGCTGTTGATAAAACCTATGCACAGGAAGAGGTAAAATCAGAAAAGCAAAACAAACCTGTTGTTGTATTGCGCACAATGAAAGATGGAAAACCATACTGTGAATTAACGGGCAAAAAATGCAACCGCTCAAAAAGAATAAATACTACAGGCAAGGATTATTGTGAGTCTATAAATTGCGTAATTTATAAAAACTTTCAAAGATTGCGTTAAACAAACATCGTTTTTAAATTCGCAACCACCCCATTGATAATAAAGGGGTGTTTTTTACAAAAAACTCTGTCATCCTGTGGCTTTTCAGACCCCGCACTCACACTCTCGTCATACCTGCGCAGGCAGGTATCCATTGCCCCGCAGGGACATACTTTTATCATCAGTGTGGCTTTTCAGACCCCACAAAAATTGTAAATTAAGCTCTTGTCATCCTGTGGCTTGACCACAGGACCCAGGTGTATTCCTTTTTTTTAATTGGCATAACCTAGGTTCCATGGTCAAGCCATGGAATGACAATTTTTTTTTACAAAAAAATTGTTAAAACAAAGAAAACAAAACCAACCACACCCATCACCCATACCCCGAACTTTTAACAAAACTTGCCTGCAACACGAAGTTTTAACGAAGTGTTGTCATCAGTGTGGCTTTTTCGGGCCCCGCAAAAATTGAAAATTAAGCTCTTGTCATCCTGTGGCTTGACCACAGGACCCAGGTGTATTCCTTTTTTTAATTGGCATAACCTAGGTTCCATGGTCAAGCCATGGAATGACAATTTTTTTTACAAAAAAATTGTTAAAACAAAGAAATCAAAACCACCCACACCAAACCACACCCCGAATTTTTAACAAAACTTGCCTGCAACACGAAGTTTTAACGAAGT
>JAFQTD010000014.1 GCA_017409215.1 Alphaproteobacteria bacterium | reverse complement strand
GGCGCAGCAAATACTTTGGCGGGTGCGTCAACCGTTGCAAGTGGTGTTGCAACAGTATTTAATGCGACACAGATTTCAGCAATTAAAAAAGTTGCAACCGTTGCAACACAATGTTCAGAGGTGTTAAAATGATGAAGAAAAATATCTTGGTGTTATTGATTGCTGTTTTGTGTGCTCGAAATGTTCTTGCAGATGGGCGGAAATTTGGCGATGATGTGGCTTCGTTTCAGACGTTAAGTGATTTATATAATAATGTTATAGAAGATGCTGCCGCAAGGGCTTTGTGTAAAAGGCTGGTGGCATATGCAGTTTCGCATAATTATGAGCCAAGAGCTCCACTAGACGACGGAACTTATTTTTATGCAAAATCATCAGATTGTGATACCTTACCTATTGGGCGTGTAAAGGGGTTAACACAGGGGATGGCCGGTGATTTATGGGATAAGGATTTTAGTCAAAATTCACAGGATGCATCGGGCTTGGTAGAAAATTCGCAGGACGTACCGGATTGTGTGTTGCAAAGTGTAAAAATGCGGGCATGGAGTTCAAAAACCAGCGTGGTAAGGAGCCTTGAACGTCAGGGTTATAATTTTGATTTTAATAATTCTGAAGTTGCGTGTTCGAATACGAGTTCTGATTATAAATGTGTTATAAATGTCGTTGTTAATAATGGCGCAAAAAATTATACGGCGTGTTATAAAGTACCTTATAATGTTTGTGAGTCGGGCGCGTATTTTGTGCATTCTCATGAGGTGATGGGCAAAATAGGAATAGAGTATTATGATGATAATTGTGCACTAAGTTCTGGACAATAAATTTAACCGACCGTTCCAAGGTCGGTTTTCTGTGTTGCTGTGTCAATTCATTCCTAGGTCTTTTATAGAATTGTGTGTTATAATGTATCTATGTAATAAATAAAAAAAGGAGTTAATTATGAAAAAAATGTCGTTGGGGCTGCTGGGGGCAGTGTTGTTGATTGGAAATGCAAGCGCGGGTTTTGAAGGGCCAGATGCTGCGCCTGTGAAAAATACTAATCCAAAAGGTGGCTTTGTCAGTGGCGAAGAAGTGATTGTCACAGTTAAACAGGTCAATGAAATGCGTGATGATGTGCCGGTTATTATGAAGGGAAAGATTGTGCAACGTATGGGCAGTGAAAAGTTCTTGTTCGAAGATTCAACTGGGTCAATTACAGTTGAAATTGATGACGATGATTGGCGCGGTCAGACAGTTACACCAACAGATTCTGTTAAATTATACGGTGATGTTGATAGGGGTATCTTTAAGACAGAAGTTGATGTTGATTATATTGAAAAGTTGTAAAAAAAAATCCCCATTTGGGGATTTTTTTTAGAATGGGATGTCGTCACCAATGTCTGCCACAGAAATTTCTTCACGTGGGGCAGGGGCAGATACAGGTGCATCATCACCCATAGTGCCATCCATTGATTTCGCGCCACTTAAAATAACCATTTGGCCAGAGAATGGATTAAGTATAACCTCGGTCGTGTAGACGTCAGCACCGCTTTGGTTTTGCCATTTGCGTGTGCGCAGTGAACCTTCTAGGTATAATTTAGTGCCTTTTTGCAACATACGTTCTGCAACCTCTACCAGATTTGGATTGAAAATCACAACGCGATGCCATTCGGTTTGTTCCTTTTGTTCGCCAGTGCTTCTGTCGCGCCAACGGTCAGATGTCGCAAGTGAAAAACTGACAACCTTTTGACCACTGCCCATTGTGCGAACCTGGGGCTCTTGACCAATGTTGCCAACAAGAATAACTTTGTTAATGCTGCCTGCCATTTCTTCTTCCTTTGTTTTTGTTTTTTTGCATTTGTTATTTGACCAATAATATATCAAAAATGCAAGGGATTTTTGCGTGGGTTGCTAAAAAGAAATTTTTGTCTTGGCAAGCATATAAATTTCATTTTGACCATATGGATTTTTTACAAAGCCTGCACTGATTGATTTGTATGTGGCCTTGATTTCAATCGATGGAACGGATGTTAAATCAATTTTATTGTTTGTGAATATGTAATCGCCATCTGTATTTCTGTGTGACAGTGTGTACAGGTTTGTGTTGCCGTATATAATTGTGTCGGGCGTACCAATAGACAGGCTGAAATCTTGGTATTTTGCACCGATTGTTATGGCGGCAGTATATATGTTTGAAAATTTGTTTATCATTGATTCTGGTGATGTGTTTGGTGTGGTTATGCCCAGACTGGTTTCTTGAAAGAAATTGATGTTTCCGATTGTTTGATTGCCTGTGTGTCGAACGAATGTCATAAGGTTATTTGAATCTGTTTGTAAAAAGCCGTCGCCACTGATTATGTTTGTTTCCTTTATCCCAAATTCTAGGTTTTTGAACTTTGCGCTTGTTTTTTTGTCTTGGTGCAGATGTGCCCAGCCAATGCTGTGATTTTTTATGCGGATGTTGTCGTTCAGGTTGGTTTCAAACGCGCGCCCAAAGTCGTCAACAAATGCGAACTTTAAATTTTTGGATTGTATTTTTTGACCAATTGGTGCGCTGATGCGGGCAGTACTTAATCGTGTGCCGAATGTGTCGGATATCTGTACAACAGGCGTGCCAACAGGACGCGTTGCGCGTTCAAGGTCCAGCATACCATGACCATAAATTTCATCTATGCCGGTTTTGCCTAAATCGCGTGCAGTTGTAAATAACAGATTAGTAATTTCTGATGATTGCATATATGGAAAGGCCTCGCGAATAACTGCAATTGCTGCGGATACAATTGGTGTCGCGAAACTGGTGCCATTTAGTGTGCTTTGTGACAGTGGGGTTTCAAGGTTTGTACCTGGGGCGGTAATGCAGTATTCTTGGGTTATGCCACAGGCATTGCTGAAGTCCGCCAATGCGCCCGTTTCGCTGTCCCATGCAACAACATTTACAAAATGACCTTTTAGTTCGTCGATATGTATCGGCATTGCGGATAGTGCACTGGATTGTGCTTTGCCATCGTTGCCGGCCGCCCAAACGAATATTGCATCTTGGGTGGTTGCGGCATTTTTTAGCGAATTTATAAAATTCGCATCTGTCATATTAATTAGGTGATTCTGCGAGTGTATGGCATTTGCAGATATGTCGGCCGACCAACTGAAGTTATAAATCTTTGCGTTGGTGTTCGTGGCGCTGTTTATCTGGTTTCCGATTTCATAAAATGACTTAAAGTCCCCGTATCTGTCTGCAACCATATATGAAGAAACTGTTGCATTAGGGGCGATTTGACCAGATGCAAAATGCGCTACGTTGCCGCCATGAAATGTGTTTTCACCAGAATCAAAGACGACGATTTCAGAACCTGCGCCTGTAAAGCCGCGTGCTAATGAATATGCCAGACGTATATCGTTATATTGTTTCAGGTTTTCAAGATAGTCGCTGTTACTGGTGATAGAGGCAAGTTGTACTGCACTGATGTCTGCGCCCACCATATCGTATTTTGGCATGGTGGGGATGTGCATATCAGTTGCAGGGGATGCGTTGCCAGTGGTGCCACTAAAAATTGCAATTGCGCCACCGATTAGTGCCAATGCGCCTGCGGTTGTGCCAATTGTTTTAGTAAATGAAAAATCTGGGTGTGTGTGGGCTGTTTGGCATTTATCCGGATTTTGCAGGCGATATACTTCGCTGTCGCAATTGTTGCCAAATGCAACAGGCATAGATAATATGCCGCAAAGTAGTGCTGATAAAATTTGTGCCTTTATTTTCATTCTGTGCCTTGTGTATTTATGCCACACTATTATAAATATAGTACAAACAATCGGTTTGTCAATGGTTTGTTAGAGTGGTGTTTTGTTTGAAAAAAATGTGTGCGTGTTATATTTTTACTTGATTTTTTTGCGGGTTTTGATATGATTGGCGCACGCACTGAGTGCGAAGAACACAGTCGTTTTGTGAAATTTGTGTCCAGATTATTAAATTTGGCTGTTGTACAAACGACGAGGATAATAACACAAAAAAAGGATAAAATCATGGCATTGCCAACATTTACAATGAAACAGCTGATGGAAGCTGGTGTGCATTTCGGACATCATACACGTCGCTGGAATCCATTGATGACACCATATGTTTATGGCGTAAAAGACAAAATTCATATCATTAACTTGAATAAAACTGCACCTTTGTTGCATCGTTCTTTGGTTGCATTAGAAGCAATCGCAGCAGCGGGTGGTAAAATCTTGTTTGTTGCAACAAAACATCAGGCCAAAGATATTGTCAAAGATGCAGCAGAACGTTGCGGACAATACTATGTTAATAACCGCTGGTTGGGTGGTATGTTGACAAACTGGACAACAGTTTCACAGTCTATTCGCCGCTTGAAAAAGATGGAAGCCGATATCGCAAATGCTGACAAATTGGGATTGACCAAGAAAGAAGTCGGTGTTATGACAAAAGAAGTTGAAAAACTGCGCGATATTTTCGGTGGTATCTTGGAAATGCATGGTGTACCACAGGCAATGGTTGTTATTGACGTGCCACGTGAAATGAATGCTGTACGTGAAGCAAGAAATTTGGATATCCCAACAATTGCGATTTGTGATACAAACGCAAATCCAGAAATGGTTGATTATCCTGTCCCAGGTAATGATGATGCCGCACGTGCAACACAGTTGTATTGCGACTTGTTCGTTGATGCGATATTGTCTGGTATTGAAAAGCGCTTGGGTGGGGCGGCTGGTAAAAAAGTCGAATCCGATATGCGCGCAGATGCAGCAGATGAATTAGAAGAAGAATTGAAAGCAAAAGAAGCAAAAATCAAATCTAAGACATCAGAAGCACGTGCAGAACGTCGTGAAAAATTGGCCGAAAAGGCAGAAAAATAATTTTTCAAATCAAACGCGTGGGGATGATAGTCCCCACGCAAAATGAATTTTAATCTAATTATTAGTGGAGATATAACAATGGCAGAAATTACAGCAAAATTAGTTCAGGAATTGCGCGAAAAAACATCAGCAGGTATGATGGATTGTAAAAAAGCATTGATGGAAAACGATGGTGATATTGAGGCTGCTGCTGATTGGTTGCGTCAAAAAGGTATTGTAAAGGCGGCATCAAAGGCAGGGCGTGTTGCTGCATCGGGTTTGGTGACAGTTGTAAAATGTGATGATTTGGGCTGTGTCGTAGAAGTTAATGCAGAAACTGACTTTGTTGCAAAAAATGAAAAATTCCAAAAATTGGTTGCAGATGTTGCGGCAAAAGCAATGGAATTAAAGGGTGACTTTGATGCAACAATGGATGCGGTTAAGGATGATATCGCAGCAACAATTTCTACGATTGGTGAAAATATGAATTTGCGTCGTATCGCAAAGGTTAGCGGTGATAAAATCTTTACATATATTCATAATGCATTGGTGCCAGGTATGGGACAGATTGGTGTTGCGGTCGCAATCAATGGTACAGATGCAAAAATTGATGAAATCGGTTCTAAGATTGCAATGCATGTCGCAGCAACAAAACCAGAATTTATGACGATTGATGATGTTGACCCAGCGGCAGTTGAACGCGAAAAGAAAGTCTTTATCGAATCGGGTGCAACAGCAGGCAAACCAGAAAATATCGTTGAAAAGATGGTCGAAGGCCGTATTAAAAAATACTATGGCGAATCAGTTCTGGAAGAACAGCCATTCGTTATGGATCCATCGAAAACTGTAAAAGATGTTGTTGCAGAAGCTGGTGGTAAATTGGCCGGGTTTGCATTCTTTGTGTTGGGCGAAGGTATTGAAAAACGCGAAGATAACTTGGCAGATGAAGTTGCAAAAATGTTGAAATAATAAATATTTCGTATTTGCAAAGATTTAAATCCCCTTTACGTTGTAAATGGGGATTTTTTTCTGAAAAAATAGTTGTCTTTTTTAGGATTTTTAGATAGAATTTATGTGTCATTGATGCGTTTTGTCGATGATGGGGTGTAACGACCCGTACTCTAAGCGTCCGAGGTAGAAAAAGGCGCGCCGTTTGGCGTGTTTTTGTATGATGGACGGATTATATCTCCTGACCCATTTGGTCAGGAGGGCTTGCGAATATATTGAATAAGCAGCACAATACTTAGAGATTGTCGTTAACCTCCTGACCACTTTGATATCATTGTGGTTTTTTTATTAACGTAGGGGGCGGGAAAAGTATGCGTTTTTTAATGTTTATATTGTTATTTACGCCATTTATGGCATTTGCCAATATACCTTCAACCGCATATGTTCAACAACAGGTTGCAAACCAAATTGCCGATTCTGTTTCGACCAAGGTCGATACATCGGCAACCGCGACCCAGACAATGGCGGGGACTTATACTGTCAGCGGAACATTTAATGTGCCAACACCAACATTGCCAACGGCAGAATAATTATGGGGGTAAATATGCGACGTATATTATTTGCTGTGATTGGATGTTTTACGGTTTTCTGT
>JAFQTD010000013.1 GCA_017409215.1 Alphaproteobacteria bacterium | reverse complement strand
GATGGATGCCAAGATAGATGCGCGGGAATTGCCCAGTTCATCTGATGATGGTCAATATGTGTTAAGCGCAAAAAAAGTTGGTGATACAATTACCTATACATGGGTCAAGATGGACCTGACCAGCGAAGAACAAGCGCAATAGGCCTTAAAAAAATGCGGTTTCTGTGACAAAAACACAGAATAAAACACCGACATACTTCCCCGTCGGTGTTTTTTATTACATTCCTTATAACAAATTTTTTTGTAAAAAAAATTGTCATTCCATGGCTTGACCATGGAACCTAGGTTATGTATTCCTTATTATCGGCACTACCTGGGTCCTGTGGTCAAGCCACAGGATGACAAAGAGTTAAAAATTTGCAATTTTTGCGGGGCCTGATACGCGGGTATGACGAATGTGTGAGTGGGGTGCGATGCGGGGATGACGAATGTGTGAGTGCGGGAAGAGGGCGTGGGTGGGGGATTTCGTTCCTGTTTATCTGTTTATTCTTATGTTCTATTATTGTTTTGCGAAGGAAAGGAGTTTTCTCGATGAAAAAAATGGTTGTTTTATCAGTGGTGTTTGTGTGCGCCACCACAGGGGTAAATGCGGCAAATATAATGAATGGCAATCCGTTTTATAATCCTGCACAGGGACAATTTTATAATATCCTGACACCAATAGAGTTTAATTCTGAATTTAATCGGTTTGTTATGGCGGATGAATTTGGATATGGTGTGTCCGATACCTTTACAATTCATCTGGCAACCAGTGGTTCGTACGATTCATCGGATAATCCACAGTTTGGCAAATGGTCTTGGAATGATTTAGAATTCGGTTTTGATTGGGATTTGTGGCATGAAAATGAATTGCATGCCGAAGTCTATGGTGATGTACAGCAGATTTATAATACAAAACATAATTTGCAAACGGTGGCTTATAACTGGACATTGGGCGCGCGCGTTGGGCGTATGACGGATTCTTGGACGGTTGCTGGTGTTGTTGAACTGGATTATCTGAATGATGATTTACCACAAGATACTTTTGATGCATGGGCAATGACAGTTGGAATCCAAGGGCAATATATCATCAATGATAATTGGAACTGGATTGCTGAATTAATGTTTGATTTTGACTTGTTTGATAAATATTATGATGGTGAACAATTGCGACTTAAAATAGGTGCAAATTATAATCTGGACGAAAGCAAATATGTCGGGTTTTATATCGGTAAGGACTTGGTGCACAGTTTTAAACGAAGTCCGGCTGAGGTTGGGGTTTTATTTGGCATCACCTTCTAAAAAATAAAATCTAATAGTATATCTAAAGCGGATTGGGGTTGGCTCATGTAGCGTCTGTACACTACGCCAACGGATTTTCGCATATCTACACCATTCTAATTTATTTTTTTCGCTAAGCAAGGGGTGGGGTCGTTGGCTCATGTAGCGTCTGTACACTACACCAACCCCAATCCGTTTATCTATGCTATTATCTTTTATTTTTTCGCTAAGCGATGGGTGGGGTGGTTGGTTCATGTAGCGTTATGTACACTACGCCAACCCCAATCCGTTTATCTATGCTATTATCCTTTATTTTTCGTTAAGCAAGGGGTTGTACACTACACTACGCCAACGGATTTTCGCATATCTACACCATTCTAATTTATTTTTTCGCTAAGTGGATGGTGGGGGATAAATTGGTTTTTTTTATCGTTTTTGTAATGTTGGGGATTGTCCCAAAAAATGCGACTTTCAAGGCTAAAAATTATATTTTTTTCCTAGATTTCCCTTGACAATCAGGGGGGTGGAGTTTATAGTATATTCGCTTTCTGTGTAAACAAGGAAAGCACGAGATACATAAAAACCGCTTGAAAATACAAATTTATAATCCGACTAAGTCGTTGAAATAAGTTTGATAGGCGGCTTTTGTGCAGAGTAAAATAGGTAGAAAAAAACAAAGAGATTTTGAATGCCAACAGTAAATCAACTGATTCGGAAACCTCGTAAAAAAGTCGTGGTGAAAAGTACTGCGCCTGACATGATGGAAAACCCACAGAAACGTGGTGTTTGCACACGTGTTTATACGACAACACCGAAAAAACCTAACTCGGCGCAGCGTAAGGTTGCCCGTGTAAAACTGGCAAACGGCCGCGAAGTGACAGCTTATATTCCTGGCGAAGGTCATAACTTGCAGGAACACAGTGTTGTTATGATTCGTGGTGGTCGTGTAAAGGACTTGCCTGGTGTTAAATATCATATCATTCGTGGTGTCTTGGATACCAAGGGTGTAGATAGCAGAAAACAAGGCCGTTCTTTGTATGGTGCCAAAACAAAGAAATAATTAAGTTAACCACACATATGTAATGTATGTGAGTAATCTGCGCGTGCAGATGAAGTGATAAAAGGAAAATGTAATGTCAAGACGTAAAGCAGCAGCAAAACGTGAAATATTGCCAGATTCAAAGTATAATAATCTGGTTGTTGCTAAATGTATTAATGTTGTTATGTGGGATGGTAAAAAAGAAGTTGCCGAAGATATTGTTTATGGCGCTTTGGATATGTTAAAGAAAATTGCCAAAGATGGTGATGAATTGGCCGCTTTCTTGGAGGCTGTAGATGCCTTGAAACCATCTGTAGAAGTAAAGGGTCGTCGTGTTGGTGGGGCAACTTATCAGGTGCCAGTAGAAGTTAGACCAGCACGTCAACAAACATTGGCGCTGCGTTGGTTGGTTATGTTCGCGCGTAAACGTGGTGAACGTAGCATGAAAGACAGAATGTTCGGTGAATTGCGTGATGCTTTGAATGGTCAAGGTGGCGCGTTCAAAAAGAAAATTGATACTCATAAGATGGCAGAAGCGAACAAGGCGTTTGCTCACTTCCGCTGGTAATAAATATAAAAGCAAAGGAAAGACACAATGTCAGTCGGAAAAACCGCACCTTTACATATGTACCGCAATATTGGGATTATGGCCCATATCGATGCGGGTAAAACAACAACTTCGGAACGTATTTTGTTCTATACAGGCAGAACCTATAAAATTGGTGAAGTGCACGATGGTGGTGCGACTATGGACTGGATGGAACAAGAACAAGAACGTGGTATTACAATTACATCTGCCGCGACAACATGTTTCTGGCGCGATCATCGTATTAACTTGATTGATACACCGGGGCACGTTGACTTTACAATGGAAGTAGAACGTTCATTGCGTGTGTTGGACGGCGCGGTTGCTGTGTTTGAATCTGTATCTGGTGTACAACCACAGACAGAAACAGTATGGCGTCAGGCTGACCGTTATGCGGTTCCTCGTATTTGCTTTATTAATAAAATGGATCGTATCGGTGGCAATTTCTTCCGTTGCGTAGATATGATTCGTGAACGTTTGGGTGCAAATCCATTGGTTTTGAATTTTCCAATCGGTGCTGAATCAGATTTCCGTGGTGTTGTTGATGTTATTGAAATGAAGGGCATTGTCTGGGAAGATGATATGGGTAAGGAACCAAAAATCATTGAAATCCCAGAAGAATTAAAAGAAAAAGCCCAAGAATTACACGAAAAATTGATTGAAGAAGTTGTGACACTGGATGACGAAATTATGGAAGCGTATATGGAAGGTAATGTTCCAGATACTGCAACCATCAAAAAGTTAGTCCGCAAGGGTACAATTGCACAAAACTTTAATCCTGTATTGTGTGGTACAGCATTTAAAAACAAGGGTGTTCAACCATTGTTGGATGCGATTGTTGACTATTTGCCAAGTCCATTGGATATCCCAGCTATTAAGGGTACGAAAATGGATGGCGAAACAGTTGATGAACGTAAACCTGATGTAAAAGAACCATTCAGTGCTTTGGCGTTTAAGGTTGCAAATGACCCATTTGTTGGAAACTTGATGTTTATCCGTATCTATTCTGGTAAATTGGTTTCTGGTTCTTATATCTATAATTCCAACCGCGATAAACGTGAACGCGTTGGTCGTATGTTGTTGATGCATTCTAATAATCGTGAAGAAATCAAAGAAGCATCAGCGGGTGATATTATCACTTTGGTTGGTATGAAGGAAACAATTACAGGGGATACATTGTGCGATGAAGCAAATCCAATCTTGTTGGAATCAATTCACGTGCCAGAGCCTGTTATGAGCATTGCTGTTGAACCAAAGACCAAGGCTGATATTGAAAAGATGTCTTTGGGTTTGCAGGCGTTGGCAAAAGAAGATCCTTCGTTCCGCGTATCTGTTGATGAAGAATCAGGTCAGACAATTTTGTCGGGTGTTGGTGAATTACACTTGGAAATCTTGGTTGACAGATTGTTGCGTGAATTTAAGGTTGATGTTAATGTGGGTGAACCACGTATCGCATATCGTGAAACATTCCGTAAACCTGTTTCAGAAGAATACACTCATAAAAAACAGTCTGGTGGTTCTGGTCAATACGCTCAGGTTAAGATTGAATTTGAACCTTTGGAACCTGGCAAGGGCTATGAATTTGAAAACAAGATTGTTGGTGGGGCAATTCCAAAAGAATATATCCCAGGTGTGGAAAAAGGTTTGAAGATAGCACAGCAGACAGGTGTTCTGATTGGCTATCCAACTGTGGATTTCAAGGCTACATTGGTAGATGGTAAGTATCATGAAGTTGACTCTAATGTATTGTGCTTTGAAATTGCGGCACGCGCTTGCTTCCGCGAAGCAATGAAAAAAGCGTCGCCAAAATTGTTGGAACCGATTATGAAACTTTCGGTTAATACACCGGAAGAATACGTCGGTGACATCATTGGGGACTTGAACAGTCGTCGTGGACAAATCAACGGTATCGAAACTCAATTTGGTAACCAATTGATTTCTGCCTTTGTACCATTGGCAAACTTGTTCGGGTACGTGAAAACTTTGCGTTCTTTGTCACAGGGTCGTGCAAATCCTTATATGGAATTGTCGCACTATGACGAGGTCCCATCAAACGTTGCTGACGAAGTAATCAAGAAGCTGACGAAATAATTAATAAGAAGTTTACAAAAAAAAACTAACAAACAGCCTAAGGAGAAAACTATGGCAAAAGAAAAGTATGTAAGAACTAAACCACACGTTAATGTTGGTACAATCGGTCACGTTGACCATGGTAAAACAACATTGACAGCTGCGATTGTGCACTATTATGGTGTTGGTGCAGACGCGCAAAAAGGTGTTGATCAAATCGATAACGCGCCAGAAGAAAAACAACGTGGTATTACAATTAATACATCTCACGTAGAATACGAAACAGATACACGTCACTATGCGCACGTTGACTGCCCAGGGCACGCTGACTATGTTAAAAACATGATTACAGGTGCTGCACAGATGGACGGTGCTATCTTGGTTGTTGCTGCAACTGATGGTCCAATGCCACAGACACGCGAACATATCTTGTTGGCACGTCAGGTTGGTATTCCAAAAATCGTTGTTTTCTTGAACAAATGTGATTTGGCAAACGATCCTGAATTGTTGGAATTGGTTGAAATGGAAATCCGTGAATTGTTGTCTGCAAATGATTTTGATGGTGACAATGCTCCAATTATCCGCGGTTCAGCTGTTTCTGCAGTAGAAGGTAAAAACGATGGTTTGGGTAAAGAAGCAATTGATGCTTTGTTAAAGGCTTGCGACGAATATATCCCAATGCCAGAACGCCCAGTTGATAAACCATTCTTGATGCCAATTGAAGACGTGTTCTCTATCACAGGTCGTGGTACAGTGGTGACAGGTCGTGTAGAATCTGGTGTTATCAAAGTTGGTGAAGAATGCGAAATCGTTGGTTTGCGTCCAACACAGAAGACAACAGTGACTGGCGTTGAAATGTTCCGCAAATTGTTGGATCAGGGTGAAGCCGGTGACAACGTAGGTCTGTTGTTGCGTGGTACAAAGAAAGAAGAAGTAGAACGCGGTCAGATTATCTGCAAACCTGGTTCTATTACACCACACACAGACTTTGAAGCAGAAGTTTATATCTTGACAAAAGAAGAAGGCGGTCGTCATACACCATTCTTTACAAACTATCGCCCACAGTTCTTCTTTAGCACAACTGACGTGACAGGTACAATCACATTGCCTGCAGACAAAGAAATGGTTCTGCCAGGTGATAACGTTCGTATCACAGTGCAACTGATTGCACCTATTGCTATGGACGAAGGTCGTCGCTTTGCTATCCGTGAAGGCGGACGCACAGTTGGCGCAGGTGTTGTATCTAAGATTATTAAATAGTTAAACAGTCATGGGCGGTGTAACTGATTTAAAAGTGTCAGTGATTACCGCCCAGACAAATATAAGGAAAACGGTAATGGTACCAACATCTAAAATTCGTATCAAGTTGACAGCATTTGATCATCGCGTGTTGATGGAATCTGTTGAAGAAATTGTAAAAACAGCAAAACGTACGGGTGCTGATGTAGTCGGCCCAGTTCGTCTGCCAACTTTGATTCAAAAATTTACAGTCAACCGTTCACCACACGTTGATAAAAAATCACGTGAACAATTCGAAATCCGCAATCATAAGGCGGTCGTAGATATTGTTAATCCAACCCCTCAGACAGTAGACGCTTTGATGAAGTTGGATTTGGCATCGGGTGTAGATGTAAAAATAAAATTGTAAGGTTAATTAAGTAAACTGTTAGTGTTGGTGATTTTATTCTGGAATTTAACCAACCTCTGACAAAATAAAAGGCAAAAAAAATGAAACGTAGCGGATTAATTACAACAAAAATTGGAATGACGCGTCTTTATGATGATGGCGGTGTCGCACATCCTGTAACAGTCTTGGCTGTTGGTGATTGCGCAGTTATTGGAAATCGTACTCAGGAAAAAAATGGGTATGTGGCAAATATCTTGGGTTTGCGTGAAGCAAAAGCAAAGCATGTTGCAAAACCACAACTGGTTGCAGCAGAAAAGGCAGGCGTTAAGCCATATCGCAAGGTTGTAGAATTCCGTGTATCGGATGATTGTGTTATTCCAATGGGTACACAATTATTAGCATCTCATTTTGTTGCCGGTCAATTCGTTGATGTGCAAGCAACAAGTAAGGGTAAGGGCTATCAGGGTGGTATGAAACGTCATAATTTTGGCGGTAAAGAAGCAACCCATGGTGTTTTGAAAGCACACCGCTCGATTGGTAGTACTGGTATGCGTGAATGGCCAGGTCGTGTTTTAAAAGGTAAAAAGATGCCTGGACAGATGGGAAATGAAACCGTAACTGTTCAGAACTTGAAAGTGTTCGGTACAGATGAAGTTGAAAATTTAATCTTCGTCGAAGGCGCTGTTCCTGGGGCAAATGGTACATTTGTTTTGGTCACAGATGCTGTGAAAAAAGAACACAAAGATTTACCAGTTCCAACAAAGTCTGTTGTTGCAGAAACAGTTGAAACTGAAACAGCAGCCGAAACAGAAGCTGTGGCAGAATAATAAGTTAACAGCAAGAGTGAGGTAATAAAAATGCAATTAGATATTATTAATTTTGATGGTAAAAAAGTCGGTTCTGTTGAACTGACAGATGGCATCTTTGGCTTAGAACCACGCGCAGATATCTTACATCGTGTTGTCACATGGCAACGCGCAAAACAACGTGCAGGCACACATGCTGTAAAGTCTGTATCTGATGTTGCGGGTAGTGGTAAGAAAGCATTTAAACAGAAAAAGACAGGTAATGCACGTCAGGGTGAAAGATATAATGTTCACATGCGTGGCGGTGGTGTTGTTCATGGACCAGTTGTTCGTGATCACAGCATCGATTTACCAAAGAAAATCCGTTCTTTGGGATTGAAAATGGCTTTGTCTTCTAAATTGAAAGATGGTTCTTTGATTGTAATCGATTCTGAAAAATTAGAGTCTGCAAAGACAAATGCTTTTGCAAAACAATTGAAAAAGTTGGATATTGCATCTGCTTTGTTTGTTGGTGCAGCTGAATTAGATGAAAACTTCAAAAAATCTGCGGCAAATATCGTTAATATTGATGTTTTGCCAACAATTGGTTTGAATGTTTTGGATATCTTGAATCACGAAAAATTGGTTTTGACAGCAGATGCTGTTAAAGCAATTGAAGCAAGATTGGCATAAACTTAAGAATTGAAGGTAAGCAAAATGGCAGAAAAAAAATTGAATGCAGAGAAAAAAATCGTTGCGACCGCTGGTATTTATGATATACTACGTCGTCCGATAATATCGGAAAAGGCTGCGAAATTGTCTGAAAACAATGGTGTCGCGTTCGAAGTTGCAGTTTCTGCAACAAAAGATGACGTTGCACGCGCAGTAGAAGCGATTTATGGTATTAAGCCTTCTAAGGTTAATATCGTTGTGACAAAAGGTAAGGTAAAATCTTTCCGCGGTCGCAGCACTGGTACACAACGTACTGTAAAAAAAGCGTATGTATCTTTGCCGGCAGATGCAAAACTGGATTTGTCAGCAAATATATAGTATAATAATCAGCCTTGGCAGAGAAACCAGATTCTGTGGATGCTAGTGTCAAGGCGAAAATAAAGGTAAAAAAAATGGCATTGAAACATTATAAGCCAACTACACCAGGTACACGTGGGTTGACTCAGGTTGATCGTAGTGAACTGCATCGTGGTGCGCCAGAAAAGGCTTTGACAGTTGGTTTAAAGTCCAAAGGTGGACGTAATAATTTTGGTCACGTGACTGTTCCACATCAGGGTGGTGGTCATAAACGTAAATATCGTTTGATTGATTTTAAACGTAAGAAATTTGATGTTCCAGCAACAGTGGTTCGTTTAGAATATGATCCAAATCGCACAGCATTTATCGCATTAGTTGAATATGCTGATGGTTTGCGTTCTTATATTTTGGCACCACGTGATTTGAAGGCTGGTGATGTTGTGGTTTCAGCATCATATGCTGATATTAAACCAGGTAATGCGATGCCATTGAAAAATATGCCAATCGGTACAATCGTTCATAACGTTGAATTAAAACCAGGTGCAGGTGGTCAATTGGCACGTAGTGCAGGTTGTTATGCACAGTTAATGGGTAAAGATGGCGTTTATGCTCAGATTAAGATGAACAGTGGTGAGTTGCGTAAGGTTCATTCTGATTGTTTGGCAACAGTTGGTAGCGTTTCTAATCCAGATCAACGCAATGTCAACTTGGGTAAAGCTGGTCGTGCACGCTGGTTGGGTATCCGCCCATCAGTTCGCGGTATGGCGATGAACCCAGTAGATCACCCAATGGGTGGTGGTAATGGTCATTCTAAGGGCCACGAACCGGTATCACGTACAGGTATTCCAGCCAAGGGATATCGTACCCGTAGCAATAAACGTACTGCTAAGATGATTATTCGTAGCAGACATTTGGCGAAAAAGAAATAATATAAAATAACGGAGTAAATGATGTCTCGTTCAGTATGGAAAGGTCCTTATGTTCATCCTTCTGTTTTGAAAAAAGTAGCGAAAGCTAATGAAAATAATGACCGTAAACCAATTAAAACCTGGTCTCGTGGTAGTACAATTATTCCACAGATGGTTGGTTTGACTTTTGAAGTTCATAATGGAAATAAATTTATCCCAGTTTCAATCGTAGAAGATATGATTGGACATAAGTTGGGTGAATTTGCACCAACACGTACATTCAAAGGCCATGCCGCAAATAAAAAAGCCGCAGCAGGTAAAAAATAATATAGGGTGGTAAATTATGACAGCAAGATATGGAATTAAGGAAAACCAAGTACGCGCATTTAATAAAATGATTCGCGTTAGTCATCAGAAGTTGAATTTGGTTTGCGATTTAGTTCGCAATTTGCCAGTTGAACGCGCTGTTGATGTCTTGAAATTTTCAAAGAAACGTGTCGCTGGTGAAGTTTTGAAGACTTTGTTGTCTGCTGTTGCAAATGCAGAACACAACAAAAAGTTGCCAGTTGATACTTTGTTCATTAAAGAAATTTGGTGTGGCAAAGCATTAACTATGAAACGTATTATGCCAGGACCACGTGGTAGCGCACGTCCAATTCTGAAACCTTTTTCAAATTTGACAATTGTTTTGGAATCTGGTGTTGCACCATCTAAGAAAAAAGCAAAAAAAGAAACAACAAAATAAATTAAGTCGTAGTGGGGCGGTATGGAATGAAAATTCCTGAATAAAGCCAAAAGCTTCAAGAACGCCCCCTATACAAATTAAGGAAAAAGAAAATGGGACAGAAAGTATCACCTATTTCATTGCGTGAATTTATCAATAAAATTACTGATTCACGTTGGATTGCAGGTAAGAAAGATTATGCGGCATTGTTGGCAGAAGATGTTAAAATCCGCAAGTTTATTGAAAAGAAGTTAAAGAAAGCTGGATTGGCAAAGGTTGTTATTGAACGTTTTGCTAAGAAGGTTGTTGTGACTATTCATACCTCTAGACCTGGTATGATTATTGGTAAGAACGGTGCTGATATCGAAACATTGCGTAATGATATCAAGAAATTGGTCAAAAATGATCAAGTTGTCGTAAATATTTACGAAGTTCGCCGTCCAGACCTGAATGCGCAATTGGTTGCGCAAAATATTGCACAGCAAATCGAAGGTCGTGTTTCTTTTAAGCGCGCAATGAAAAAAGCTGTGCAGAATGCTCAAAAAGCAGGGGCTCAGGGTATCAAAGTTATGTGCTCTGGTCGTTTAAATGGTGCTGAAATCGCACGTAGCGAACAAATCCGCGAAGGTCGTATCCCATTGCATACTTTGCGTGCAGATATTGACTATGCGTCAATTCAGGCAAAAACAACTTATGGTGTTATCGGTGTAAAAGTTTGGATTTACACAGGTGATGTTGTAAATAAAGACAAATTGGCTTCTGAAATGGCGCGTCCGACTGAATATGCCGGCAGCAGCGAAAGAAAGCACAAATAATAATTAAAGTAATTATTAGAAATTAAGGATTTGTATCATGTTAATGCCAAAGAAAACAAAATTTCGCAAACAGCATAAAGGCCGTATTCACGGTGTTGCGAAGGGTGGCAGTGAATTAGCATTCGGGTCTTTTGGATTAAAGGCTTTGTCACCAGAACGTGTAACTGCACGTCAAATCGAAGCGGCACGCCGCGCGATCACCCGTCATATGAGACGTATGGGTAAACTGTGGATTCGTATATTTCCAGATGTTCCTGTCACCAAGAAACCTGCCGAAGTTCGTATGGGTAAAGGTAAGGGTGCTGTTGAATACTGGGTATGTCGCGTTAAACCGGGACGTATCATGTTCGAATTAGATGGTGTTAAACCAGAAGTTGCATACGAAGCTTTTGCTTTGGCGGCTGCAAAATTGCCAGTCAAAACAAAAATCGTTGAACGTAAAGTTAACTAATTAGATTGTGCTGTTTATTATTTAAATGTCACAAGAAATAAAGGTAGTTAAAATGGCTGAAAAAAAAGTTGAAAACGAATTGACGATGGAAGCTTTGGAAAGTAAATTGGTTGATTTGAAAAAAGAACAGATGAATCAACGCTTTCAACATGCTGCTGGTCAGATGCCAAAAACACATGTTATGCGTCAGACCCGTCGTGAAATTGCACGCGTTAAAACAAAATTAAATGCTGCAAAAAAATAATGTGATTGCTGATTTTTGTTGATATTTCTAATTTTTTAGGTAATATAGACAGGGTCAGAAAAGTAGAAACAAGGATTTAATCCGCGGTTTTTATGTGTTGTTTTGTGAATAATGTCGTAAAAACCGTTGGTTAGACAAACAGTATAAGGACAATAGTTATGCCAAGACGTATACTGCAAGGAACAGTTGTTAGTACAGCAAACGACAAGACAGTTGTTGTTGAAGTGGAACGTCGTTTCCGTCATCCACTGTATGGCAAGTTCGTTAAGCAGAATAAAAAATATAAAGCACACGATGAAAACAATGAATATAAATTGGGTGAAATCGTTGCGATTGAAGAACATCGTCCAATCTCTAAGACAAAATCTTGGGTTGTTAAGGGGCGCGTTGGTGTCTCTAAGGATGATGCGGTCGAACTAATTGACTAGTAATCAACAGGTTCTTTGAGGTCGGTTCGGGATTAAACAGGCGACAGTCGGAACCTATAACAAAGCGGCAAGGGATTGCCTTGGGCGCAGGAAAAGGATTAAAGTTATGATTCAAAATGAAACAGTTATGACAGTTGCTGATAACAGTGGTGCACGTAAAGCAATGTGCATCAAGGTTTTGGGCGGTTCACATCGTCGTTATGCAACTGTTGGCGACAAAATTGTTGTTGCTATTAAAGAAGCCATTCCACGTGGTAAAGTTCAAAAGGGTACCGTACAACGTGCAATTATCGTTCGTACAAAGTTCCCAGTTAAACGTCCAGACGGTTCTATTATCCGTTTTGATGATAATGCGGTTGTTCTGATTAATAAAAACAACTTTGAACCAATTGGAACGCGTATCTTTGGGCCAATTGCCCGCGAAGTTCGTCGTAAATACGATGTACAGAAAATTGTGTCTTTGGCACCGGAAGTAATCTAATAACAGATGGAAGGTCATAAAATGAAAATTAAAAAAGGCGATGAAGTCGTAGTTATTTCAGGGAAATATAAAGGCGTCAAAGGTAAAGTACTGGAAGCGCGCCCAACAGAAGAACGTGTTGTCGTAGAAGGTGTTAATCGTCGTAAATGGCACGTTAAACCAACACAAGAACAACCAGGTCATATCATTGATCGCGAAGCACCAATTCATGTATCTAATGTTGCAGTTGTTGATCCAAAAACAAAAAAAGCGACACGCGTTGGATACAAGTTGGAAAATGGTAAAAAAGTTCGCGTTGCAAAAAAATCTGGTGCGGAAATATAAGTTTAGTAAATTGTTGCCCGCTGTTACGGGAACACAACATTAAGGAAAAAAGAAATGCAAAGCAGATTGCGTGAAATTTATGAAAAAGATATTGTACCAGAATTGGTTAAAGAATTCGGTTACAAGAATACTTTGGCGGTGCCAAAGCTGACAAAAATTGTTTTGAATATGGGCGTAGGTGAGGCGGTTTCTGATAAAAAGAAATTAGATGCAGCAACTACGGATTTAACAGCGATTGCTGCACAAAAGGCCGTTATTACACGTGCAAAGAAATCCATTGCTACATATCGTTTACGTGAAGGTCAGCCTATTGGTACAAAGGTTACACTGCGTGGTAAAAGAATGTATGATTTCTTGGACAAGTTAATCACTGTTGCATTGCCACGTGTGAAAGACTTCCGCGGTTTGTCAAAGTCTAAATTCGATGGACGTGGAAATTATGCTTTTGGAATCAAAGAACATTTGATTTTCCCAGAAATTTCTGTTGATAAAATTGATGCGATTCGCGGTATGGATATCGTGATTGCAACAACTGCAAAAACAGATGAAGAAGCACGTGCATTGCTGACTAAAATCGGCTTGCCATTGGTTTTGAAATAATTAAAAAAGGTAAAAAAAGATGGCTAAATTAGCGTTAATTAATAAACAAAAAAGACGTGAAAAGCTGGTTGCACAGTATGCAAAAAAACGCGAAAATATCAAAGCGAATATGTCTGTTAGTGCAACACCAGAAGAAAGAATTGATGCAATGAAAAAGTTGGCAAAATTGCCACGTAATGCAAACCCAACTCGTTTGCGCAATCGTTGCAGTGTGACCGGTCGCTCTCGTGGGTTCTCACGTTTGTTCGGTCTGTGTCGTCAACAGGTTCGTACAATGGCAAGTGAAGGTAAATTGCCAGGTGTGCGTAAATCTAGTTGGTAAAATAAATATAATAGAGCAACTGTGGACAATGCAGTTGTAATTAACAAAGCAGAACCTTGTGTTTTGTGATTTGTAAGGAGTAAAAGATGTCATTATCACACCCAATCGGCGATATGATTACCCGTATTCGTAATGGTCAGAATGCTGGTAAAGAAACAATCGTCGTTCCAAACAGCAAATTGCGTCAAGCAGTTTTGGCTGTGTTGAAGGAAGAAGGTTTTATAACCGACTTTCGTAACGAAAAAATTGACGAACATCGTTCAAATTTAATCGTTGAATTAAAATATGTTGGCGGAAATGGTGCAATCCAAGAGATTTCCGTTGTTTCTAAGCCTGGACGTCGCGTCTATTCAAGCAGTGCAAAAATGCCAAAAGTTTTGAATGGTTTAGGTGTTGCTATTGTGTCTACACCAAATGGTGTTATGACTGATCATAAAGCACGCTTGATGAATGTCGGTGGCGAAGTATTGTGCAAGGTTATATAATAAAAGCGAGGTTTGAATTATGTCACGTGCAGGAAAATATCCAGTTAAATTACATGATGGCGTTACAGTCGCAATTGCAGACAATGTCATTGTTGTAAAGGGCCCAAAGGGCGAATTGTCTTTGCCTTTGGATACAAAAAATGCTGGCTTGGTAGATGTTGTTGTTGAAGAAGGTCAGGTTGTTATTAACCCAAAAGACGCAGAAGAAAAATCTTCACGTACAATGTGGGGAACAATGGCACGCAATATTCGTAATGCAGTTGAAGGTGTGTCAAAGGGTTTTGAAAAACCTATGTATATGAAGGGTGTTGGTTATAAGGCTTCTGTAAAAGGTACTCAATTGGTTTTGGTCGCAGGATATTCACATGATGTTGTTATGGATATTCCAGCCGGCTTGACGGTGACAATGGGTGAAACACCAACTGAATTTGTTATCAAGGGTATGGACAAGTGCTTGGTTGGTCAGTTCGCTGATAAGGTTCACAAGGTACGTAAACCAGATCCATATAAGGGTAAAGGTATCTTCTATAAGGGTGAAAGAATCCGTCGTAAAGAAGGTAAGAAGAAATAATAATTAACTTTGATTTCCGCTGTTACGGAAATCCCAAAAAAGGAAAAGAAAAATGTTGAAACATTTGAATTCGGAAGAAAGACGTACTCTGGCAAATCGCGGTGCGTTGAAGAGAAAAAATCCTGGCAAGATTCGTTTGTCAGTTTTCCGTTCTGGTCGTCATATTGAAATTCAAGCAATTGATGATACAAAAGGACATACAATTTGTGCAGCTTCGTCCAAAGAAAAGGGCTTTGCAGGCAAGGGTTGGAATGTTGCTGGTGCAGAAATGGTTGGCAAAGCATTTGCAGAACGTGTAGTGGCGGCAAATATTGCTGATAATTGTTATTTTGATCGTGGTGGTTATCGCTATCATGGTCGTGTAAAGGCGCTGTGCGAAGCAATCCGTGCAGGTGGCGTAAGAATTTAATTGAATAAGACGGAGTATATAAATGGCACGTTTTGATGATAAAAAATTACAGACAGATAACTTGGTGGATAAATTAGTTTCTATCAACCGTGTATCAAAGACTGTAAAAGGTGGTCGCAATATGTCTTTCTCGGCCTTGGTTGTGGTCGGTGATAAGGCAGGACGCGTTGGATTTGGTAAAGGTAAAGCTTTGGAAGTTCAATCTGCTGTTCAAAAAGCGACAAAGGCGGCAAAAGCAAAAATGATGCGCGTTCCTTTGAAAGAAGGTCGTACTTTGCATCATGATAGCGCAGCGAAATATGGCGCAAGCAAATTGGTTGTACGTAGTGCTGTTCCTGGTACTGGTATCATTGCAGGTGGTGCTTTGCGTGCTGTGTTTGAATGCTTGGGTGTACAGGACGTTGTTGTTAAATCACAGGGTTCTAATAATCCAAACAATATGATTCGTGCTGCTTTCTTGGCGTTCAATAAAATGAATTCTCCAAAGACAGTTGCTGCGCGTCGTGGTAAAACAGTTGCAGAAATTATCGCAGGTCGTGATGGTAAAAAATTAGAAGTCGCGACAGAAGATAAATAATCTGGACAAAAGGTAATAGGAGTTTGAATTATGGCTAAAATAGTTGTAAAACAAGTGAAAAGCACTATCGGTCGTCCAGAATCCCAGGTTAAAATTGTAAAGGCTTTGGGGCTGGGGCGCGTTGGCAAGATCAGAGAAATTACAGATTCTGAATCTGTACGCGGTATGATTGCCAAGGTATCTCATTTGGTAGAAGTGGTTGCGTAATATAATAACCGAGTACGAGAACAATTACTTGTTTTTGTGCGAAAAAGAACTACATTCGTAGTTATAGGACAAAAAGGAATAAAAATGAAATTAAATGCTTTGATGGATAATTTTGGTGCACGCCATAGCGCAAGTCGTGTTGGTCGTGGTATTGGTTCAGGTGCAGGTAAAACATCTGGACGTGGTCACAAGGGGCAAAAAGCACGCAGTGGTTCACGCAAACAGGCGACATTCCAAGGTGGACAGATGCCAATCTTGCGTCGTTTCCCAAAATTTGGTTTCAATAATCCTTTTGCAAAAGAATATGTGACAATTAATTTGGGTGAAATTGAAAAATTCATTGCAACAGGTAGAATCGATCCAAAAGAAGTTATTTCTATTGAATATTTGTTGGCTCAAAAAATCGTCAATCGTAAAAAAGATGGTTTGAAGATTTTGGGTGCTGGTGAAATTAAATCTGCTGTTAACGTTGTTGCTGCAAAATGGTCAAAGACTGCAGAAGCGGCAATCGTAAAAGCGGGTGGTTCAATCAAAAATAACTAATATGTAATATTTCAGGTATTCGGCTTTGCCGGATGCCTGATGTTAATAAAAAGTTCGTTCACAATGAAATTCTTGAAAAACTTTTTTGGTAATCTTAGTGATTTGCATAAACGTATCTTGTTTACACTGGGTGCGTTGATTGTATATCGTATTGGTGCCTTTATTCCATTGCCGGGGGTTAATGCATCTGCTGTGTTGCATTTGTTCCAGGGGGATAGTGGAATGATGGGAATGTTTGATATGTTTAGTGGTGGTTCTTTGTCACGTATGTCTGTTTTGGCATTGAATATTTTTCCATACATATCTGCGTCAATCGTTTTACAGTTGTTGAGCGCAACAAGTAAGTCACTGGGGGAATTGCGTAAAGAAGGTGAATCAGGACGCGTGAAGATTAATCAATATACCAGATATTTGGCTGTTTTCTTGGCTGTTGTTCAAGGTTGGGCGGTTGTTCGTGGTTTGGAAATGATGGCACCTGTTAATGGTGTGCCAGCAGTTGTAAACCCTGGGTTCGCCTTTGAATTATCTGCGATTATTGCCTTGGTTGGTGGTACTGTATTTGTTATGTGGTTGGCAGAACAAATCACTGCACGCGGAATTGGGCAGGGCGCATCATTGTTAATTTTTGCAGGTATCATTGCAGAAGTTCCAGGTGGTATTGCACAACTGATTTCATTGGGATCGGTCGGACAGATTTCCCCAGCGATGATTGCATTGGTTGTTGCCTTTGTCGTCGGTATTGTTGCGCTGATTGCGTTCTTTGAACAGGCACAGCGTCGTATCCAGATTTTGTATCCACGTCAGGTTATGGCGAATGGTGTTGTAAATACGAATGCATCTTATTTGCCGATAAAAATTAATATGTCTGGTGTTATGGGACCGGTGTTTGCATCCAGTATTATGATGTTGCCTGCATTCATTCAGCGTTTTGTTCAGAGCGAGAATTTAACTGTACAGACAATTATGGGATTCTTTACTTATGGTACTTGGTCTTATATTATTATGTTTACAGTTTTAATTGCGTTCTTTGCGTATTTTCAAACTGCTGTTATCTTTAATTCAGAAGAAACAAGCAACAATTTGAAGAACGCAGGTGGTTATATCCCAGGGGTGCGCCCAGGTGAACAAACAATTTCATATCTGGATAACGTTGTTTCACGTACGACTGCGATTGGTGTTGCGTACTTGATTGTGGTTTGTGTTTTGCCAATAATTTTAAATACGCATGTTGGTATGCCATTGGCAATCGGTGGAACAAGTGTATTGATTGTGGCTGGGGTTGTGCTGGATACTGTAAATCAAGTGCAGTCTTATTTGGTTGCAAAGCAATACAGTGGTGTTATAAAAAAGACACAAAAGAAAGGTCGTTTCCGCGGTTAAGATGGAAATAAAACAAGATTTGACTTTTGCCGAAAAATATATAAAATTATTTGGCAAAATAAAATAGCCCTGGGTAATAAAATACTTTGGGTTTAAGTGGTGAAGTGCGGGTGGACTGTGCTTCGTAAGATAAATAAAGAGGAAAATAAAAAATGGCACGTATAGCAGGTGTTAACATTCCTTCGGAAAAGCGCATTGAAATTGCGTTGCAATATATTCATGGTATTGGGCCGGCAAAATCGGCACAAATCTGTGCGGCTTTGAAATTAAAAGACGGTTTGCGCGCGAAAGATTTGACAGACGAAGATGTTATCAAAATTTCTAATTACATCGAAGAAAACTTTAAGGTTGAGGGTGATGTTCGTCGTGAAGTGACGATGAATATTAAACGTTTACAAGATTTGAAAACATATCGCGGTATTCGTCATCGTAATCGTTTGCCAGTTCGTGGTCAACGTACACAGACAAATGCACGTACACGCAAGGGTAAACGTGTTGTAGTGGCTGGTTCCGCAACCAAGGGTAAATAAAAATTAATCTAATGCGTGCATCTATGCGCGTTGGGCTTTGGTCATGTAGCGATTTGTACACTCCCGTCGCCCAACACACATATCTGCAACATTATCTTAATTTTTCAAATAAGGTAGAGATTAACACGATAGTTAATTGAAGACATCGAAAAAAGGTAAAAAAATGGCAGTTTCAAAAGCTAAAAAGAAAGTAGTAAAAAAAGTATCGCATGGCATTGCACATGTCGTTGCGACTAATAATAATACACGTATTACAATCACAGATCAGTCGGGTGCAGTGTTAACATGGGCAACGGCTGGGGCAAATAATTTTAAAGGTGCAAAAAAGTCCACACCATACGCAGCAACTATTGTTGCAGATGCAGTTGGTAAAAAAGTTGCAGAAATGGGTATGAAAACCGTTGATGTATTGATGCGTGGTATTGGTCAAGGTCGCGAATCTGCTGTACGTGGATTGGCAAATGCCGGTCTGATTGTGCAGTCCATTACAGATACTACACGTATTCCACATAATGGTTGCAGACCAAAGAAAGTTCGTAGAGTTTAGTACTACAAAATCCCATCGTTTGATGGGATTTTATTATTTGAAAAATAGGAGCGTTGTGTGAATAAATTTTATAAATTTTCCGAGGAAAATTATAAGCAATTGTCGGCTGAGTTGCATAAATTCGGTAATGTTAAAAATGCAATTGATTTGTTGAATGGTGCAGATGTCGTTTTTGTGAAAGAAAAAAAGGTGCAAAAAAATACAGATAGTATCAATAATCAAAAGGAAGTTTTGACTAATAAAAAAATGAAAAAAATATTTGGGGCTAATTATAGTGGATTGATATTTTATAATTTTGATTTTGAAAAATGGAATGTGAAAAATCCGATGGAATCTGTGTTGAAAAATAAGACATATACGTTGAATTTGATAAAAAGGATTATGGACAAGAAAATGCAGGATTTGCATTTAGAATTAGTGTCGTTGGTGACGATGCCGGTGGCGGATGCAAATTATATAGGTTGGGGCAGGTCGCTAGGACAACAGAAATTTGATAAATCTGGGCATATTTTGGCGGGCGCATTGTTGTGGCGTGATAAGGTATCAGGAAAATTGTGTTGGTTTGATAATGGGTGGCAACAGGGTGAATTCTTTTTGTGTGAACGTAATTCGCAAGAGGATGCGATAAACAGGTTTGTGCAAGATGTTGTGCGATATGATAGTTTTAGAAATAATTTGGTTCGATTGAAATAATTGTTTTTGCAAAGAAAAGGTCGCCGAAATGGCGACCTTTTTAACTAGAATTGAACATCCTTACAACTTTCGACTGTATCAGCCCATGTTTTACAATATTTATTACCAAAGAGTGGATTTTTTGTCTTGCTGCATTTTGTTATTTTTGTGCAGATATGACAATTTAATGTTTCCCAGTCAAATGTTGCAACAACGTTTTCTTTTAGGTTCCAATTGTTTGTAGATTTAGAACCGATTAATTGTGTTTGAAGCTGGCTGTCTTCGCCATTGGCTTTACCGCTGCCCGCGTTTCCAAGTAATCCGATACCTGCAATACCAGCGGCGCCACCACCAATAATACCAGCGGTCGCCCCGATACTGCTTCCTGCAGTTATGGTTGCGGTTGTGGCTGTTGCAGTAATGGAAGCGCCTGTAAACAAAGGTCCGGCAATTGGTATTGCAATTGCTGCCCCTAAAAGTGCAGTCATTGCAATTATTTTTCCAGCGGATGATTTTGGTGGTTCGGCTGATTTTGGCATTGATGATGCACTTGCAAAGTTTACACATGCTTCACGTGCGATTTCACGACGGGAATCCAGTGCGTTTTCACCACGAATCTTTGCCATTCTTTCGCCAATTTTTGCGTAATCGGTTAACAGTTTTTCATTCAATTCGTCATATTTTTTGTAATAGTTATCTTTGGCGGTTTTCAAAGCGGCTGATGCAATAATTGAACGCATCTGTTTGGTTAGTTCTGGGAAGCGTGCAGCATCAGCAGATTTTTCCCCCAGTCTGGTACGTGTTGATTGCCCGTCTGTGCCGATTTTCTTCATTCCCTGTACTTCGCGTCCAGTCATGCAGAATTGCACAGTTGGGTCGGCCTCGATTGTTTCAATTGCCATATTAATGCTTGATTGCAATTGCGCCAATTCGGATTTTACTTTGTCTTTTTGTTTTTGGGACATACCAGAACCATCTATTTTTGTTAAGTATTCTTCAACGGTTGAAACTTTGCCATCGTCATCAATTTCGATGTTTTCCCAATATATTGTTCCGTCAATAACACCAGCCAGTGGGGTTACAGGTCCCAAAACACCACCGTTGTCGGGGGCTGTGTTTCGGCCAAGTTCTTCGTCTGATATTTGGGATATATCTGTGCGACATTTGTTGAAATCGATATCAAGTCCGGTTTCCGCGGAAGTATATTCACAAATCTTGTATTCCAAAGATCTGGTGCCAATATTTGTGTCAACTGTTAATGCGTTGCAATTGGTTGTGTCGCCACAGACTTTTAGCATTGCTTCGTTAGCCGCATTCTGGCAAGCGGTAAGGAAATTATTATCGATATTAAGCATAATCCCCTGAACCATATTAGCCATTTCTTCGTATACGGCATTGCCTGAGATATTTGTTTCACCATATTTCTTCTGACAACCTGTTAATTTGTCATATGGGCACATTCTCATAATAGTATCAGTATCCAAACCGATACATTGCGTATAGTCTTTACCGCATCTATCATCTGAAGTCAGACATTCTTTGACAGCGTTGGTACAAGAATCGACACGTTGTGCGGCCAGGGCTGCGAGCACATAATCCCAGATATCAGATTGTTCAG
>JAFQTD010000012.1 GCA_017409215.1 Alphaproteobacteria bacterium | reverse complement strand
TGTTTTAACAATTTTTTTGTAAAAAAAATTGTCATTCCATGGCTTGACCATGGAACCTAGGTTATGTATTCCTTATTATCGGCACTACCTGGGTCCTGTGGGGCATTCACCCACAAAAATTTATAATTTTTGCGGGGCCCGAAAAAGCCACAGGATGACAAGAGCTTAATTTGCAATTTTTGTAGGGTGTGAAAAATCATAAAAATGTCCCTGCGGGGCAATGGATACCCGCCTGCGCGGGTATGACGATGAACGAGGACGGGGCCTGAAAAAGCCACAGGATGACAAAGAGTTAAAAATTTGCAATTTTTGCGGGGCCCGAAAAAGCCACAGGATGACAAGAGCTTAATTTACAATTTTTGCGGGGTGTGAAAAATTCATAAAAACATGTCCCTGCGGGGCAATGGATACCTGCCTTCGCAGGTATGACGATGAGAGAGATGGTGCGGGACGATACGGGTATGACGACGAACGAGGGGGCGGGGTCTGATACGGGAATGACGAATGTGTGAGTGGGGTGCGATACGGGCGTTGGGGTGGTTATGTGTTTTGATTGTTGTTAACAATCGCATTAATTATGTTTTTTAATTTTTCTTTTATCTGCACTATACCCTTTTTAAATTTTGTCTTTTTTTCCGGTGGTGGCAGACCGTTTTCCACACCAAACAATGTACACAACTGTTTTATATATCCTAATCTTTGGGGCATATACAGGATACGTTTTAGTTGCTCAGGCTCTTTATTCACACCTGCAATTTCCGCCAATATGCCCAATATATGAAACAGTGCCACCTTGCGTGGATTTATCTTTATTGTTTTTGCAGAATCTGACTTGATATTATTATAAGAATTTATCACATCTTGCAGAAATTTATAACTTATGCCAAACGAACCCGCACAATATGGAACAAAATCCATATACACAGAATTTTCCAAGCAAGCACCAAAATCAATCACTGATAATTGTCCAGATTTTGTATCGTACAGGATGTTTGAATACCTGAAATCATTGAATGCAAATGTTAAAAATTCATCCGATGTATCACGATTATTAAATTCATCCAATAATCCACAGAACCATTTATATTCATCGGGGGTCATAACTGATTTATAGGCATTTTTTACATGTTCATTTAATGTAAAATCTTGTCCGCCATCCAATGATACAGGTCTTGTAGTTGTGCGGTTTGCATTTTTTTGATGGCTGTGGTTCAGAAACGCTGCAAAATCTTGCGCCAATTTAAGTTGCTTTTCACGCGACAGTCCATCGTAAATATAATCCGCAAAAGGTTCGCCTGCGCCCTTTTCTTGGATAGTGAAAAAATCCCGATATTCTAGTGTTTTTGGAATTGATATATTGCCTTGATAACCAGCCAGATATTTTTCTTGGTTTGCAAATTGTCTTTTTTCTGTCTCTAACCAATGTTCTATATCATCGGGCTTGTTGGGAATACGCAAGACAAACTCTTTACCTGATGCGTCTGTAATCAAAAATGCAGATGTTGACGCCCCAGAACGCCCCAACGGAGAACCAATTTTGTATTTCCCACCCAGCAAATCTGATAAATACTTTTTTTCTGAATCAGACAAAGGTGTTTGCGTTCCGTTTTTTCTGGTATTCAGGTGTATTTCCATTTCTTACCCCCCTTCAAATTTTATAAAAAAACTATCCCTTTATCTTTCTTAGTACGACCATTATCCCAGCAGGGGTCATACCAGATATGCGCGACAAGTCTGCAATATTTTCTGGACGCGTTGCGTTTAATTTTTCAACCAATTCATTGGTTAAACCCGCCAAGCCTGTGTACTGAAAATCACGCGGAATCTTTAAGGCCGCATCGCGACGATATGATTCAATCTCGCGCTGGTTGCGGGCAATATAACCGGCATAAAAAGCATCGTTTTGCGATATTATTTCTGACTTTAATTCCAGCAGACGATTATAAAATTCTGCACTCGTTAAGCCTAAATCAACACCAATCGGCCCAAGGCGCGATATCGCATTGTCTGCACGCAAAGACAGGCGGTATTCAGAACGTGATGTAAACATACGATATGGTTCATCAACCCCAAGCGTCGTTATATCGTCAATCAAAACACCAATCATCGAATTTGTTCTGTCCAAGGTCAATGGCGCAAGCCCCAATGCAAACGATGCCGCATTCGCACCAGCAACCAGCCCTTGGGCGGCAGCCTCTTCATAGCCAGATGTGCCGTTAATTTGCCCAGCAAAAAATAAGTGCGGAATGTCACGTGACTGCAACAAATCATTCAATGCCCGCGCGTCAATTGCATCATATTCAATCGCATAGCCATAACGGACAATTTCTGCGTTTTCCAACCCAGGAATCGTGCGAATCCACGCGTCTTGATATTCGGCACCAAAACTGGTCGATATGCCGTTGGGATAAATCAAATCGCTGTTCAAACCTTCGGGTTCAAGAAAAACGTGATGAGATGTGTGTTCTGGGAAACGAATAACCTTGTCTTCTAAACTGGGGCAATAGCGCGGCCCAGTACCGGTTATATCGCCATTGTACATCGGTGCGTGCCGTATATTATCACGAATAATTTTATGCGTTTGTTCATTTGTATGCGTTATAAAACAAGGACATTCATAAATATTATTAACATCACCAAATACAAACCAATCGTGTGGGGAATCTGGATTTTGTACTTCACATACAGAAAAGTCGATTGATGATTTTCTGATACGCGCAGGTGTACCTGTTTTTAAGCGCAAAATCTTGAATCCGTATTCCTGTAATACGCCAGATATACCGTTGTCTGCAGACTGATAACCGCCATCGTCCAGCATACGACCGGATGATATACGCACGGCCCCACGTGTGACAACACCATTTAGAAAAGTACCCGTCGTCAAAATCAGCGCAGTTGCAGAATATTTACCGTTTACCACCCTGCCCTGAATATCCAGTGTTTTTACGTCTTCGTATTTTATATCTAAATTTTTTGTATCAGATAAAATCTTTAACACAGCCGTATGATATAAATCGCGGTCAATCTGGGCACGCAAGGCCTGGGTCGCAGCACCATGTGTCGCATTTAGTGTGCGCCAATGAATACCCGCACTGTCCGCGGCACACCCCATCACACCACCCAAGGCACTGATTTCTGCAACCATTTGTGATTTACCAGGGCCACCAATACTGGGGTTGCACGACAGTGCACCAATGTCGGTCTTTGACTTTGTTATCAACAGGGTTTTCGCACCACGACGGGCAGATGCAGCAGCCGCTTCGACCCCTGCATGCCCACCACCAATAACAATTACATCATACTGTTGCATTTAATTAAAAGCGCCCCATCGCACCATTTATATGCAATGTTTGTCCGTTGATATAAGACGCTTCGTCTGATGCCAAGAATACACACGCATTCGCAATATCAGAAGGTTCACCAAAGCGACCCGCAGGGATTTGCGATAGGTATGTTTTCTTTAATTCTTCGGGCAAAACATCTGTCATTGGGGTCTTGATAAACCCAGGCGCAATTGTGTTTGCGGTAATGCCGCGGGATGCAACCTCGGCCGCGATGGACTTGGTCATTGCAATCATCGCACCTTTGGATGCGGCATAGTTTGCCTGACCCGCGCCACCAATAACACCGATTATCGATGATATGTTTATAATACGACCAAAACGATTCTTCATCATTGGCATAATCGCAGCACGACAAGTCTTGAAACATGAACGCAAGTTCGTATTCAGAACTTCGTCAAACTGTTCATCTGACATACGCATCAACAATGTATCGCGCGTAATACCAGCATTGTTTACAAGGATATCTATGCGCCCTGCCCGATCAATCGTTTCCATTACCAATTCAACAGCGGCACCTTCGGCTGATAAATCACATGGAATCTTGATAAACTCGTCATTGAATGCGGTATTTAATTTTGTTTCTTCGCGACCAGAAACAACAACTGTCGCACCTGCTGCACGCATTGTGTTCGCAATCGCACCACCAATCCCACCAGTCGCACCAGTAATCAACGCAACCCGGCCTGTTAAATCAAACATCTTTAAATCTCCAACTTTTTTGCTGTTATTTTATCGGTTATTCTGGAACACAGCCCAGTTAACACATTACCAGAACCAATTTCTGTCATTTCTGTTATTCCCAATTCTGCCATATTTAAAACACTTTCGCGCCAACGCACACCATGTGTCATTTGATATACCAACGCGTCCTTGATTTCCGAAACATCTGTTAATGGTGTGCAGGTCTTGTTGGAAATTATCGGAACAATCGGCGACTTCATATCAACACCAGCCAAGGCCACACGCATCGCATCCGCCGCAGGCGCCTGAATCCGACAGTGTACAGGCACAGACAACGCCAATGGCATTGCACGCTTTGCGCCACGTGATTTCGCCAATTCCATAGTCCGTTCAACAATATCCTTGGCCCCAGAAACAACAACTTGCAGCGGGCAATTATCGTTCGCGACATCACAATCTGTTTCAGCACAAATTTCACGAACCGCGTCGATATCCAACCCCATAATCACAGCAGTTAAACCATGCCCCACCGGAACTGCATTTTGCATTGCATTACCGCGCACACGCAACAGACGCGCAGTATCGCCAACAGACAATGCACCGGCCGCACACAAGGCCGTATATTCACCCAACGAATGTCCAGCGACATATTCGGGTAATGATACGCCACTGGCACGAAACATCGCAATAGACGTTGCCATAATTGCAGGCTGAACATTCGCAGTTAATGTTAATTCTTCGATGGGTCCAGAAAAAATTATTTCAGACAACTTCTGCCCCAGCGCTTCATCGACTTCGTCAAATACTGCACGCGCAGCCGCATTTGTGTCATACAGTTCCTTGCCCATTCCAACAGACTGGGAACCCTGACCGGGAAAAACAAAAATACCAGACATTTATATCCTTTTTATTCATTGATTATGCAGATATTATAAACAGTATTTTCATCAATCGCAAATATATTAATCTGTATCGGGTGTTTTATAACAATAAACAAAAAAACCGCCCAATGGGCGGTTAAATCACATTTACAACTATTATTTAACAGTTGTTGTTGCGTTACGGTTCCATTTCCAGACTTTTTCGCCTGTACCCTGAACCAATGGACGTTCTTTACCATAAGAGATGGTAGAGATACGTTTTGCATAAATACCGTCTTTGACCAATACTTCTTTGGCAGCGTTTGCACGACGTGCGCCCAAAGCCAAGTTGTATTCGGTTGAACCACGTTCGTCGCAATTACCCGCAATTTGGATTTTCACATCTTCGTGGTTTTTCATATACAAGGACTGACCCAATAAGTTGTTGCGTGCTTCTTCGGAAATTTCTGCAGAATTAAAACCAAAGAATACACGTTGGTCATTCAAGTTAGCTGGTTCAACAATAGAAGAACCACCGCATGCTGCCAATAAACCAGCAACACCGGCCAATAAAGCAAAGTTTTTAATTTTCATGAAAATACTCCCTTGAGTTTCTGTTGCTCGTGCTATATTGTATAATAAACAGATTGAAAATTCAAGGAAAAATACAAATGTCTGAAAATGCGTTAATTGATTTACAGTTATCTGGGGTTGTCTGGGAATTATCAGATTTGCCAATATCTGCACCACGTGACAATACACAATCAAAACCAGTTGAATCTAATCCTGCAACCACCATCAGTGCCGTTTCAGAGATTGGACGTTGTGCCGCATCCGTTGTGCCAGCAGTCGCCCCAACCACAACAATATCACTGGAAACAGTGCGCGCAATGGCCGCCCGCCCAAATGATATGTCTATGCTAAATCGAATGATTGCTGAATTTGACCATCCTTTGCGTTCTGTTGCAACAAATGTTGTTTTACCACATATCGGAAATGGAAAACTGTTAATAATAACCGATATCCCTGGTTCTGATGACGATGCCACAGGTAATGTTTTATCAGGCCCAGCAGGCGAACTGATGGATAAAATGTTGGCCGCAATTGGATTAACACGCGAATCGGTATCAATTGTACCAATGCTGTTTTGGCGCACACCTGGCGGTCGCAGCCCAACGCGCGAAGAACTGGATTTGTCGCGCCCTTTTATTGATAAAGCCATTGAATTGCTGGCACCGCGCGTTATATTAACACTGGGTACACTGCCAGCGACAGAGATGGCAGGTATAAATCTGTCTAAGTCGCATGGAACAGCGGTTCAACACACATCTGGGGCAACAATTATGCCGATTTTTCATCCAAATTATCTGATTTTAAAGCCTGCGGCAAAACGTGATGTTTGGACAGTGCTACAAAATGTTGAAAATATCTTGAAAAGTGCCGAATAATAGTTAATAATTTACTGGTATTTTAATAAAGGAGCCTACAATTAAACCTAATAATAATGATAATCGTCGTGATGCAGGTGCACGTATAAACAATCGCATTTTTGCCAAGGCGGTTCAAGTAATCAGTGCTGATGGCCAGAATTTGGGCGTTATGCCAACATCGCAGGCATTGCAGATGGCAATGGATATGGGATTGGATTTGGTCGAAATGAATTCTAATGGTCAAACAGTAATCGCCAAGATAATGGACTATGGAAAATTTAAGTACGAACAAAAAAAACGCGCATCAGATGCCAAGAAAAAACAAAAAAGCGTCGAAGTTAAAGAAGTTTGGGTAAAACCGTTTATTGAAGAAAACGACCTGAAAATCAAAATGAAAAAATTGTTTGAGTTCTTGGCCGATGGCAACAAGGTCAAAGTTGCAGTTATGACCAAGGGTTCAAAAAAAGTTTTGGCACGCGGTAAAGATGCTGTTCCAGAATTGTTCGCACGTATACTGGAAATTATTGGTGACCAAGGGGTCTTGGAATCTAAATCAAAACCAGATGAACGCACAAAATCAATTATTGTTGCGCCTGCCAAGGTCGCAAAATAGATAAAGTCCCCAAAATGGGGATTTTTTATTATAAAATTTGATTTGTAAAAATTTATTTATTATAATTAATGTATGCGAATGCAAAACTAATCTTAAACGCGTTTCAACGGGAATCATTTTTGACGCCCCCGTTGGCGTCTGTTTTTTTATAACAAAGGTAAATTAAAATGGCTAAAAAGTATTTGATAACATCTGCATTACCGTATGTAAACAATAATTTGCATATCGGACATTTGGTTGGTTGTTGGTTGCCCAGTGATGTTTATGCGCGCTTTTGTCGTGCGCGTGGTCGTGATGTTTTGTATATCTGTGGAACTGACGAACATGGCACAACCAGTGAAATCGCCGCAGCCAAAGAAAATATGACAGTGGAAGAATATGTTGATAAATATCGTGCATTGCACGAACAATCTGTTCGTGATTTTAATTTATCGTTTGATTTATATGGTCGCACACATACTGAAAAACAAGAAAAATTAATTCAAGATTTGTTCTTGCGTCTGGAAGAACAGGGTATGATATATGAACGTGTATCTTTGCAACCTTATTCGGTCAAAGAAGAAAAATTCTTGGCAGACCGATTTGTTGTTGGAACCTGTCCACGTTGTGGTTATGAACGCGCATACGGCAATGAATGCGATAAATGCTTTGCAAATCTGGAACCTGCAGATTTAATTAATCCACGCAGTGCAATTGACCCAGAATCACCCGTTGAAATGCGCGAAACAAAGCACTTGTATTTCCGTACCAGCGCAATGCAGGACAAACTGCGCCAATGGATTGATTCACGTCAGGGTTGGTCCAAGACCGCATTGGCGATTGCAAACAAGTGGTTGGCCGAAGGTCTGCAAGACAGTCCGATTACCCGCGATTTGAAATGGGGCGTTCCTGTTAACAAGGCAGGATATGAAAACAAGGTTTTTTATGTTTGGTTTGAAGCGCCATGGGGGTATGTTTCAATATCACAGTACGCAAATGAAAACTGGGCCGATTGGTGGCATGGTGGCAATGACGTACATTATGCGCAATTTATGGGCAAGGATAATGTTTCGTTTCATTCTATATTCTTTCCAGCCCAAGAATTGGCAATGAATGAAAACTGGAAAACAGTTGATATGCTGAAAGGTATGAACTTTTTGAATTTTGAAGGCGCGAAAGTTTCTAAATCAACCGGAAATGGAATTTTCTTGAATGATGCAATACGTGAATTTCCGGCGGATTATTGGCGTTATGCATTGATGGCATCTGCCCCTGAAACAGATGATACAGACTTTACATCCGAACGTTTTGCAGATATTGTAAACAAAGATTTGAATGGTATGCTGGGGAACTTTGTATCGCGTGTCTGCAAATTAACAGAAAAGAACTTTGGTCTGAATGTACCAAAATCTGGTGGAATCGATTCTGAATTGAAAGCGCAAATTGATGAAAAATTATCAGAATTAACAACCGCGCTGGATGCATGTGAATTTCGTGCATCAATCGCCGCATTACACGGGCTGTATGCGATTGGGAATGAATATATGACACGAAACGCGCCATGGGCATTAGTCAAGGAAGGCAATACAGATGCAGCTGCAAACGTGTTAAATGAATGCTTTCAATTAATTGATTTGTATTCACGTGTGTCTGCACCGTTTATGCCAGATTCTGCTGATAAAATCCAATCTGTTTTTGTAAATAAATCTGACCTGTCTTGGCCAGAAAAATACGAACACAGAATCGCAGACAATGCAGAATTTGTTGTGCCCGAAAACTTGTTCAATCGTATTGATGATGACAAGGTTAAATATCTGACAGAAAAATATACTAACCGCCCAAAAGTAGAGGCCGTCACACCTGTTGTTGCAGAAATTGTAAATGTATCAAATCATCCAACACGCGAAGATTTGCATATATTATCTGTTAATGCCGGTGGTGCTGATTTGGTTCAAATTGTATGCGGTGCGCCAAATGTACGCGTTGGTATGCGTGGGGTCTTGGCACCAGTTGGCGCAATGTTGCCAAATTCCAAAAAACCACTGTCGCGTCGTACGGTTGCAGGTGTTGAATCGTTTGGTATGATGTGCAGTGCTGCGGAACTGGGGGTCGGCACCGATGGCGATAATATTATCGAATTAGATGAATCATACATGGTCGGCGATAAGTATAATAATTAAAATACGGAGAAACATTATGCAAAATAAATCATCAAGGGTTATATCACTTACAAATGCTGTGTATTATGTATCAGATATATCAGAATTTAAAAATCTTGTTAATCAGTGGACTGATGTTTATCGTATAAAAATAACTACTGAAATCAGCAAACGCAAAATATCGGGTGGACTTGTCCAAAACAACACAAAGATAAAAGAATATAATTATTATATTGCTGATGAAATAAAAACAGCAGGCGAATTGTTAGATACGGATGATAAAGAATTTCAGCCACAAATAAGTGATGAAAACAAAAATGCCCCTGCCCTGATAGTTGGAATAACTCCGTCTAGGTTAACTGGTTTTGGATTGCGGAAAGACGCATTGTCGCCAGCAACGGAATTCTGGTCCAAACCAATTGTGGATTGGCACAAGCTAAATCCCGACACAGATATTGTATTAAATTATAATCTGAAGCAGATTTATCCGTATAACACAGGAAAAACACCAAAGGCAATTGAACGTGCACTGCGTGCAAATCAATACACAACAGTAAAAATAGAAAGAATATATGGAATTAATCAAATTGCAGTTTTATACAGTCAAGAAAAACAACGATGAATGATACAAGGCTTGTTTTATTATCTTGTTGTGCGCCGTGCAGTGCCGGTGCAATTCGTCAATTGGCAGATAATGGTATTGATGGGGTTTCTGACTTTGTTATTCTGTTCTATAATCCAAACATATTCCCAGAATCAGAATACACAAAACGTATGAACGAACAGATAAAATACTGTGAACAGTGCGGTGTGAAGTATGCTGTCTTGGAATATGACCACGACGCATGGCGCGATGCGGTGCGTGGACTGGAAACAGAACCAGAACGTGGTGCGCGGTGCAGTGTGTGCTTTGAATATCGTTTCAGGCGTGCAGTTCGTTTTGCACTGGAAAACGGATATAATGCGATTTCTTCTGTGTTGGGTGTGTCACGCCACAAAGACCAATCTCAGGTTGATATGTCGGCAAATAATGTATGCACACAAATAAAATACATACCAATAAAGTGGGACGAACAATTGCGCGTGAAAATTAATCGCGAATCTGATTTCTATCGTCAGAATTATTGCGGTTGTGAGTTTTCTTTGCGCAATACAGGGGTTTGAATACAGACAATCAATATAACGGATTCCCGTACAAAATCACCACAAAAACATTTACTTTGCAGGACTATGTGCGGAAATCCGTTAATAATAAAGCATCGTTTAACTGTGCCAGTTTCGTGCTTATTTAATTAATTTACCCATTGCGACCGCTGTGTCACACATACGATTTGAAAAACCCCATTCATTATCATACCATGCCGTCACATGCGCCAATTTGTCACCCAAAACCTTGGTCTGACCAGCATCAAAAATAGAACTGTGCGCGTCATGCGTAAAGTCAATTGATACCAATGGCATATCATTATAACCAAAGGTCGCAGATTCCGCAGACTTCATTGCAGAATTGATTTCATCAACAGTGGCACTTTTTTCCAGATTCACAACCAATTCAACAACAGATACGTCTGGGGTTGGCACACGAATTGCCATACCATCCAGCTTGCCTGCTAAATCTGGCAAAACCAATCCAATTGCCTTGGCGGCACCTGTGCTGGTTGGAATCATAGACATTGCGGCCGCACGCGCACGTCTGAAATCCTTGTGATTTTTGTCCAATAATTGCTGGTCCCCTGTATATGCATGTACAGTCGTCATCCAGCCAGATACAATCCCGAATTTTTCATTTAATACCTTTACAACAGGTGCCAAGCAATTTGTTGTACATGATGCGTTTGATACAATTAAATCCGCACTGGTTAATGTGTCTTGGTTAACGCCGTATACAATTGTCTTGTCAGCACCAGCAGATGGCGCAGATACCAAAACACGCTTTGCGCCGGCATCCAGATGTACGCGCGCCTTGTCCGCGGCAGTAAATATACCGGTACATTCCATAACAACGTCTATGTTCATTTCACCCCATGGTAGATTTGATGGGTCGCGCACCGCCAGACATTTGATACGCTGATTGCCAACCAAGATGTATTCACCATCCAACTTTACATCCATTGGCAGATTCCCATGTACAGAATCATACTTTAATAAGTATGCGTTTTGTTCAGCAGGTGCCAAATCATTTACAGCAACAAATTCAATGTCGTCACGACCAGATTCCAGCGCAGCACGCAAAACCAAACGCCCAATGCGACCAAAACCATTAATTGCAACTCTTAATTTAGACATATTTAATTCCTTTCGTTTAATTCGTTTCTATTGGACAGGCGTATTTTAACATCTGTTTCGTGATTTTTACAATATTTTATTTACATTTGGGACTTGTTTACTATAATTTGGGGGTTATGACAAAAAAAGCATATATCATTACAGGCCCTACGGCATCAGGAAAATCAGACTTTGCGCACAAATTGGCGCAGGCCGTTAATGGCAGGATTATAAATTGCGATAGTGTGCAAATATATCGCGGTATTGAAAACATTTCCGCCAGCCCATTTGCAGGACGTGAAATAACAGATTCTGTTGATGGTGTGCCGTATAGGCTGTTTTCAATATTGTCTTTGGATGAACAAATAAGCGTTGCTGATTATTTGAATCTGGCGAAGCAGGAATACGATAACGCAATATCTGCTGGGCATACACCGATTTTTGTCGGCGGAACAGGATATTATATTAATGCCTTGATACAGGGCATTTCGCCAATGCCAGAAATTTCAATGGAAAATCGTGCACGCGCCAGACAGATGGTCACAGATGATATAGATTTGGCGCGTAAATTATTGCCTGATAATTTTCAACACACCGACAAACAGCGTGTGGCGCGCGCGTTGGAAGTCTTGCTGGAAACAGGACAAAATATAACGGAATTTCAATCAAAGTCACGTATTGGCGCAGTCGTGCCAGATGCGTGCAAGATTTTGATAAATCCACCTGTCGATTTGTTGCGCAAAAGAATTGCAGACAGAATCCCACAGATGCTGTCTGGTGGCGCAATGGATGAAGCAAAACTAATTATTGATTCAGGATGGAATGAAAACCGCGCAATTGGCGCAACACAACTGTGCAAATTTATTCGGGGCGAATTGTCGCAGACAGAATGTATAGAAAATTGGATAACCAAAACCAATCAATATGCCAAGCGACAAAGAACCTGGTTCAGGACTCAATTTAATCCAGATATTGTGATTTCTGGTGTGCCAACGGATGCGGATTTGTTTGAAATACAAAAAAATATCTAAACACAACAATTATCGTTGTTTTTCTGTGATTCTGCAAATATTCTGAGATATGATATACGTGTTGTCTTGCCTTTTAATTTGCGCGCTGGTGCGCAGTTCAATTAATTTAAGCAATTTGTAAAATTTATATGACAAGCATTTCTCGGCAAGTATTTTTATATTATAACTTTTTGTCGGGTGTGTAGAATTATGTAAAATAGAGGCAACTTTACATTTCGTTTGTACCCGAAAAAGATTAATCGGTTGGCCGTTTTCGATATGGTATAGCGATATTATTCCATATTTGTTTTTATTCGGGTATACATCACGTGGAATAAAAAAACGAAGATAGTAATCTTTATCGCAAACATTTTCTTTGCAGAAAATATATTCAACACACCACTGGTCAGAATGCGACCTAAGCTCGGTTTCCTTGTCCGTTATAAAAGCTGCAGTTATGTCGTATGCCTGACTTATTGTTTGTGGTGTGTTAATCATTATTTATCTTTTGTTATATCTGTTTCGTGCTTCAATGAACTCGTTTTTTACTTGCTGTGTAATACTATAGTCTAATTTTGCTTTTGCAAGACGTTTTTCTTTGTTTTGTTATTTTATATAACTTTGCTTGTCACTTGCATCTTTGCGTTGTTGCTGTTTGTTCAGCAAGTACTGTATATGGTGATTTTTGTCCCACAGAATCTCTTTGATTTGTTTTGTCATTTGATTGCGATTAATGTTTCTGCCACGTACAAAATATTTTGATAAGAAATCTGATATCTCGTTTATCAAGGGTTTTAAAAATAACAAATTTGTCGATTTAGAATCACGCGAATCCATATTCAATATGTACATTTTTGTCATATTCAATAAAAATTCTTCGGTGACAAACGAATGTTCAATTTGACCACGCCATTTATTGCCTGTGTTTTCAGGGGTCATATATGACTTGCCATGATTGGCGATAACTTCTTGATTGATAAATGCAATATAATTGCTTAATGCTTTGTGTACAGCAGGACTGGTTTGTTTTGACATTGTTTTCCTTTTTTGTTGACTTCTTTTAGTTTAGTGCAAAATCTTATTTTGTCAATCTTTTTTGTTCTTTTTTAGTTTGCGGTTGAAATATAAGCAAAAACAAGGTATTTTGTTTGTATGTTTACCGCAGGCACAATTGTAAAAGTTCTTGTTTCAAATATCCCATCGGCAGGTTATGATTATCGACTGACTGCACCCGCTGCGATTGGCACTTTTGTCGGGGTGCGTGTGATGAATCGTATCTGTGTCGGTATCGTTTGGGGAATTGGGGACAGCGGATTGCCACATGATAAAATCAAAGATGTGTCCTTGGTTTATGACGCAAAAATTCCAGTTAATGATATGCAATGGATATTACGAATGTCAGAATGGACACTTATCCCAATGGGTATGGTATTGCGCCTGATTGTCAATATTCCAGATGCATTTTCACCACCACGCACCGAACAATTATATTCATTTAATTTTGATTCTAATGCACGCATAACACAAAATCGTCAGGCAATTATGGACGCATTTGCGTCAAATGATAATGACCCAATGACTGTGGCGGATATTCAAAATATTGCACACGTCAGTCCATCTGTTATTAGAACAATGATAAAAAATGGTGGCTTGATTCCGGGGGCGCAACGTGAAAAAAATATAGACAGTTGTATTTTTACATATCAAGACCTGGGTAATATAAAATTAAATGAACAACAGCAAAATGCAGCAGACACAATCGGTGAATCAATTAAATCTGGTGGTTTTTCTGTATATTTGCTGGATGGAATTACAGGCAGCGGTAAAACACAGGTATATTTTGATTCTGCATGGCGGGCATACAGTCAGGGCAAATCTGTTTTATTGATGATGCCAGAAATCGCATTGACCGCACAATTTATGTCGCGCTTTGAATCCAGATTCGGTGCCCCACCCGTTGTTTGGCACAGCAATTTAACAGCCGCACGAAGACGTGAAATTTGGCGCGGTGTGCTGAATGGAAAAATAAAAATAATCGTCGGAACACGCAGTGCATTGTTCTTGCCATGGCAGGATTTAGGCCTGGTCGTTATTGACGAAGAACACGACACATCATATAAACAGGAAGATATGGGAAATTATCATGCGCGGGATATGGCAATACTGCGGGCAAAAATTTCTGGATTTCCTGTTGTATTGGCCAGCGCAACCCCATCCGCAGAAACATTGGAAAATGTAAATATTGGAAAGTATAAAAGCCTGCGCCTGACGTCACGATATGGCGGGGCACAGTTGCCAGAAATTACAACAATTGATTTACGCGAAAATCGACCAACGTCGTATATGATTGGAAATGTAGAACAAACAGGATACTTGTCACCACTGTTGTGTGATGCCTTGTCTGAAACATTGGCACAAGGACATCAGGCAATGCTGTTTATAAATCGTCGTGGTTTTGCACCAATCGTACAATGCAAAAAATGCGGATGGACTGCAACCTGCCAAGAATGCAGCGTTGGTATGACATACCATAAACGAATTGGCAAGTTGCTGTGCCATATGTGTGGCAGAACAGCACCATTGTCCAAGGTATGCCCCGATTGTGGGTGCGACGTTTATATGCGCGGGATTGGACTTGAAAAAATCCAAGAAGAAGTGACTGCGCGATTCCCAAATGTGCGCACCGCATTGGTGTCCAGCGACGTTATCACGTCACGTCAGGTCTTGGAACGATTGGTTAAACAACTGGAAGATGGTGAAATAGATATTGTAATCGGAACACAGATTTTAGCCAAGGGACACCATTTCCCAAATCTGACCTTGGTCGGTATTGTCGATAGCGATATGGGATTGTTTGGTACAGATTTTCGCGCAGCAGAACATACGTTTCAACAATTATTCCAGGTTGCAGGACGCGCAGGACGTGGCAAATACGCAGGACGCGTTCTGTTGCAAACCTATCAACCGACACACCCGGTATTAACCGCAATTTGTTCAGGCGACAGAGATGGATTTATGCGTACAGATATGATGGGACGTAAAGCCGCACAAATGCCACCATACGGCATGTTAATCGCAATTATTATAGAAGGACAAAAAGAAACTGTGTTGCAAAAATATTGTCAGGATTTGGCCACTGCGGCACCAATTTTGCATGGCGCAAAAATTATGGGCCCAATTACAGCCCAAATTTATCAGATTCGTAATTGGTATCGTATGCGCTTCTTGGTCGCAGGCGGAACAAATATGGCATTACAACCTGTTATAGAACGATGGATTTCCAAGGTGAAACAGCCTGTAAACATTAGGGTCAAAATAGACGTAAACCCAATTAATTTTCTGTAAAGAACCGTCATTCGGATTATAATACAGTTAATTTATTTGCACAAAAACCCTATTGACAAACTTGTATTTCGTGTTATATAATAGAGAGATATAGAAAAATAAGGGATTTGATATATGAAAACAAATGATAAAAAGCGTTATTTGGAATTTATTCTGGTATTCTGCGCAATAATGATATTGGCAGGGATTAATATCGATATTTCAAAAGATGTTAAAACCAAGGCAAAAACAGAACACAATCATAATGATTCTGCTAAGGACAATATCAGCATGGAAGAAAAAGAAAAATTCTATGCAACAAAATTTAAAAATGCACGTGATTCATTGCTGATTGTTAATGGGTTTTATAATGAAAAATATGACGAATTAAACACTCTTAACAAAGACCGCGAAACATTGGATAGCATCGAAAACAAGCTATCGGAAAGACCACAACTGGCTAAATTAAAGAATACTGTGCAAAACGCAGCAGATAAAATTATCGATAATTACGCCAATCAAATGCTGAAAATTGTACAGCCTGTTAATAAAAATATTTCTGCTGCAGTTATTGCAAATACCTATAAGACCAGTGGATATACACAGGATTTATATATATTTGTATCACCAGATAAACCTATCTTGGACGGTGAACCGATTACATTACGCGATATATTCTTGTATAATTTATTCAATAATGATTTTGAGTGGGCAGACACCGCAGAAAAAAACAAAAACCAAATCAAAGGCAAGGTCTATGAACTGTGCAAAAAGATGGAAAAAGACCTGTATAGCAGCAGAAAAAAAATAGAAAAAATGTTCGCAAACTATTATTCTGTGCTGGACCCAAAGAATATACCGACACAATATAAACACTTGATTGGTGACCCTGCTATCAATATGGGTGAATGGGGGGTGTTTGTAGACTATAACAATATTGGTGATGTCGCAGTTGGCAGACAGGCTGATTTATGTCTGGATACCATGAATGTCGAATTTTTTGAAGATAAAAACACAAAATTCAAGACAGACAATAATGATTCTTTGCATATATATAACGATTCTTTGCAAAAACATTTGGTCTTTTATATTGGCGACCTGTGGGACACAATCGCGTATAACTATGATTCCCAGAATAAAAAAACAAATATTGAACTGGGGTATTGTATAAACACAAACAATCAAGAAAAAGCCAATATAAAAATTAGAGAACGATTATATTCTAAGCCAACAAATAAAATCGATACCATCACAGGATATAAAAAATTAAAGAAAAAATGCGAATTCTTGGAACGGGAAATCGAACGTAAATGCAACATAAAAAAACAAAGACAAGATTCTATTGTTGTGCCTGCAACAAGACAAGCCAAGGATATCGCGAATAAAATGTATTGGAATAAATTTAACCAAAAACATAAATAAAAAAAGCCGGCTTTTACCGGCTTTTTTTTATTATTTTTTTAGGTGCATACTCATATCATCAAGAACCGGTGTTTCTATACCTAAATCGCGCGCACGCGCCAATAAACCACACAGTGCAAAAATCCCCTCTACTGTGCCATCAGGTGTTTGACCACGCGCAATTGATACCCCCCCAGAATAATTCCGACTGGTCGCACTGGTTGCCGATAAAAATAAATCGCCAATCCCACATAACCCCAAGAATGTTCTTAACTGTCCGCCCATCGCAAGACCAAGGTTTACAACCTCGTTCCAGGCACGTGTAAACAACATCGCACGTTCATTTTCGCCAGAACACGCAATACTGCAATAACCAGATATTAACGCAACTGCATTCTTGCCAACACCACAAACCTGGGTCCCAATAATATCATCTGTGTCGGTTAAGTACATCTTGTTTAATGCCTGATGCCCTGCATCCAAAACAACAGCATTCCCAGCCAACATCGACCCAGTTGGAACACCACGCGCAACCTCTGCCGCAAATTGCGGGCCGGACAAGACCCCATAATCAATACACTCGGGTATTTCAGTTGCAAGGATTTCAGACATAAATTCACCGGACGAACATTCGGCACCCTTGGTACATATAATTATCGGCTGACCGTTGTAAACAACACGCATCTTTTTTAACGTTTCACGAAAATATGCCGCCGGTGTGACAACCAACCAAACATCTGTGTTCTTTAATATCGCGTTATCAGATGTTATATGGATATTGTCTGGTAATTCCAACCCTTCAAATTCTTTGTACATGCCATCATACGACCATAAACGCACAGTATTGCCACCGCGTGCAGAAATATGCGCCAGCGCAGTTCCCCATGCCCCAGCCCCAATTATACCAACAATCATTTTATTTCCTTTAATTTCTTTTCAATATAAGGCACAACAACCAAACCATCATCAGATAATTCTATTGCACGTTTATAAGACTGTTCTGCCTTGTCTTTATCGCCTGTTTTCACATACAAATCACCTAAAAATTCAAACAAGGATGAACACGTCTCGGACACTTCACCAACGCGATTTAACAAATCAAGCGCCGCATCTGCACTTTCACGAACCGCAATAACACGCCCCAATGTATCCCACGCCAATATGTCCGCAGGACTTTTGCGTATCAACAACATCGCATAGTCATTGGCCTGTTCAAGATTCTTGTTCTGTGCCGCCCATATTTTTGATTGCAAAGATAACGCTTCGGCATCATTGTGTAAAACATCCAGAACATAATCTATGTCTGATTGCGCCAATTCATAGTCCTGGAACGAATAATAAATTTGCGCCCTGCCCTTGGTAAAAAACGCACGTGTTGTTTCAGAAATACCGTCCGTTGACAGCGTGTTATTTATTACGCGCAATGCCGCACGACGATTCCCATTGCGAATATGATGACCAATAAGCTTGTTTACAGCAGGAACAAACAACGGATAGTGTTCAAGAATATATTCTATGTGACTGATGTCCCCCGTTTTTTCCGCAATACGCATCTTGGCAAATAAATAAAATGGACTGTCTGGTTTTATCTTGCTAAAGCTGGCCTGCCAATCACCAACATTCTTGTAATAATATTGACCAATGTAATAATCCAACATATTATTAGTCGTCGCTAAATCTGGTGCAATTATCTGAGAAAAACGCAACAACAACATCGCCAAATCAGAATACATCAATATGTGTGTATGCGATACGCTTTGAATTATACTGAATGCCAATGCGTTTTTATAACCTGTGTACACAGACCAATCTGGAAACGCATTCCAATCTGATAAAAACATTCCGCCAGGACGTGATGTAAATACCTGACGCAGATTTTCAGCCTCTTGCTGCTTATCATGATGCATATAAAATGACATCAGATACATATAATCGTTTATATTCATAAAATCAGGTGATACAGATGCAAAATTTTCTGTTGCTTTGTCTAAATCGCCAAGTTCGGCATAAATCTGGCCACGAACAAAAGACTTCCACGAATCGTTTGTAGGCAACTTTTCAATGTATTTAAACGTGTTTGTACGCCAATTATTTGCAATCGCAGACCATATACGCAATGGCGCAATCAACGCAATATCATCAGTCTTGTGACGATTGTGAAATTCTTTCCAATTGTCGTTTATTATCAAATATGCATCGTATATTAATTTTGCAGGCATACTTTTTTCAGATTTTAATAACTTTGCATCCTGTGGCATACGACCATTCAAAAATTCTGATATTAATTTAGTATTCTGAACAACAGGATACTGAACATCACGCAAACCATCTGAAAAATCGCCAGCTGCAACAAAATCATTTATATATATCGCATGCTGCGCCGCCAAAAAAGCACCGTACTGACGTTCTGGAAATATATATCCAGACACATTCGTATCTGTTGCCCCCACACCAGCGTCTTTGTTATCCGTATATCGTAAAATCATGCCGCCAACAGCAATTACCGCCAACAACAAACATAAAGCAATAAATATTGTTTCTATTTTCTTCATAACTATGCTAGAATAGCGCGTATGGATAATAAAGTCAAATTTGAACTGTATGCAAATATGTTGCGCGAATGGTCAGAACGTATGAATCTGGTCGCGCCCAGTACTTTGAACGATATCGAAAACAGACATATCGCCGATTCTGCACAACTGGCAGACGTTTTACCAAAAAATGTAAACATTATCGACCTTGGCAGTGGCGCAGGATTCCCAGGCATCGTTCTGGCAATAATGGGATGGAATGTGGTCTGTATTGAATCAATTGGTAAAAAAGTTTCTTTTCTGAACGCGGTAAAAACCGAATTAAACCTGACAAACCTGACCATTTATCATGGACGGGTCGAAGATTATGTACAGCATTTACCGGCAAAAAGCGACAAATTTGTATTTACCGCACGCGCATTTGCATCATTGGTCAAAATAATGGACTATGTCGCAAAAACAAAATACCGGCTTTTTTTGCTAAAAGGTCGCGAAATTGCCGGCGAAATTGATGTTGCAAAAACAAAATATAAATTCAACTATGAATTAACACCGTCTAAAACAGGCGATGGATTTATAATATCTGTTAATTTCATATGAAACACATAAAAACCTATTAAAAAAACTAAAAAAATACCGGCAAAAGCCGGTGTTTTTTTTAACATTTTTATTACCCGAATACTTTTTTGCATTTTACCGGCTTTTTTACACTTTTTTCATAAAAAAGCCGGCATTTTTTCACAAAAACATTTGACCACAACACATTTCACATGAAACAAGACATAATACATTGATTTTTGTTAATTTTATCAACATCGCAACTAAACCCTTGACCGAATCGCAACATTTTTATATTGTAAATTCGAAAACGGAAAGGAAATATGGCACAAATAATCGCATTCGCAAATCAAAAAGGTGGTGTTGGCAAAACAACGACCGCTATTAATATAGGCTCTTCATTAGCAGCGATAAAAAAACGTGTTTTGTTAATAGATTTAGACCCACAAGGCAACGCAGGAACCGGTTTGGGGTTTGAACGCGCATCACATAAACAAAGCGCATATGGTGTAATTATGGGCACCGCAAACGCAGCAGACAATATATTAACAACCGCTGTCCCGAATCTGCATTTACTGCCCTCTTCTCAGGCATTGGCAGGAACAGATATTGATATGCTGGGGATGGAAAATTGCGAGTTTAGACTGCGCGATGCACTAAAACCAATCTTGGAATATTATGATTATATTCTGTTTGACTGCCCACCAGCATTAGGTTATTTAACCATTAACGCACTGACCGCAGCAGATTCAGTTATTGTGCCACTACAATGCGAATTCTTTGCCCTGGAAGGCATACAACAACTGGTTGACACAATAACAGTCGTACAAGAAAAATGGAATCCGGATTTGAAAATACTGGGGGTTTTGTTGACAATGTACGACAAACGATACGGGCTTACACGCGATGTTGACGACAATGTTCGCGAAACATTTGGCGATTTGGTCTTTAAGACAGTTGTCCCACGCAATGTCCGCGTGTCTGAGGCACCAAGTCATGGAAAACCCGCGCTGTTTTACGACTTTAAATCAGCGGGCGCTCAGGCATATCTGCGCGTTGCAACCGAAGTAGTCGAACGAACCACAGGAGAGAATAATGGCAACTAAATTTGGACTGGGGCGCGGTTTATCCGAACTGCAATCCGCACGCGGAACAATCCCAGATATATCACTGTTGACCCCAACAGAACGCGTGGTTGTAAAAAAAATACCACTGGCGCAAATCGGCGCGAATCCAGACCAACCACGCAAAACGTTTACTGATTCAGAACTAAGTGATTTAGCAGCATCAATACGCGAAAAAGGGGTTTTACAACCAATTTTACTGCGCAGCGTGACAAACAAGCCGTATGCATACGAAATTGTTGCAGGCGAACGCAGATTTCGCGCATCTAAATTGGCGGGCGAAACGGAAATACCTGCGCTGATAAAAACAATATCAAATGAAAACGCAATGGAGATTGCACTGATTGAAAATGTACAGCGCGAAAACCTGAATCCAATAGAAGAAGCAAACGCATACAAAAATCTGATGGAATGCTGCGATTATGAAATGCCTGATTTGGCACGATTAATTGGAAAATCTGAAAGCTATATCAGAAATATGTTGCGAATAACAGCATTGCCAGAATCAGTGCAATCACTGGTACAACAGGGCGATATATCGGCATCACACGCACGCACAATCGCAGTTGCAGAAAATCCAGAGGAACTGGCACACAAGATTATTGCAGAAAAACTGTCTGTTGCCGATACTGACAAACTGGTAAAAAATGCGCCACGCGCAAAAAACACCCGCAATCACGTACAAAAAACAATTGATTCCAACACTATAAAAGATATGGAATCTAAGATTGAACGCACACTGGGGGTCAAGGTAAAAATATCAGAAAAACGTGGCGGGGCAGGGCAGATAACATTGTCTTTTGATACACGCGTGCAATTGTTCGAACTGATTGAAAAATTAACAAAGTAAAAAACATCAAAAAACACCGGTAAATGCCGGTGTTTTTTTAACAAATTTATTGTATTTTTATTTTTTTGAAAAACACCGGCTTTTTTTAACATTTTTGCAAAAAAAGCCGGTATTTTTTAATACATTGTTTGCAGAACGTGTTTGTTCTTGTCCAGATTCGATAACATCTTGCCACTGCCACAGGCAACGCATGCCAATGGATTATCAACCAAAAATGCAGGCAAACCTGTCGCGGCACGAATCGCCACATCTAATCCGCGCAACAGTGACCCACCACCAGTCATCGCAATACCAAGGTCCGCGATATCAGCAGATAATTCCGGTGGCGTTAATTCCAACGCCTGACGAACTGTATCAACAATCTTGGACACAGTTTGTGCCAAAGCAGACGCAATCTGGGATTCTGTAATAACTGTTTCACGCGGTGTACCAGATAATAAATCGCGTCCCTTTATCTTCATTGTTAATTCATTTGCTTTGTCTTTGGGCATAATTGCCGTCCCAATACGTTTTTTGATTTCTTCGGCAGTATTTTCACCAATCAATAAATTCTTATTTTTACGAACAAAATCAATAATATCAATATCCATCTGGTCACCAGCCGTACGCACAGCATTTGAATAAACTATGCCACCCAGCGACATAACCGCAACCTCTGTCGTGCCACCGCCAATATCCAGAACCATTGAACCAATAGGCTTTTCAACAGGCAAACCTGCACCAATCGCCGCCGCAGTAGATTCTTCAACAATGTAAACCTTGCGCGCACCGGCTGCATCGGCAGCCTCTTGTATAGCGCGACGTTCAACCTGGGTTGCACACGACGGTACACAGATAATAATTAATGGCGCAGCCAATGGTGAACGATGATGAACCTTGCGTATGAAATATTTTATCATTTCTTCGGCAACTTCAAAATCGGCAATAACACCGTCACGCAGGGGACGCACCGCAGATATTGTGCCGGGGGTACGACCAAACATTTGTTTAGCCTCGGTCCCAACGGCTAAAATCTCCTTTCGGCCCATCAGACGATTTTCAGCCACCGCAACCACAGACGGTTCGTTTAGCACAATTCCGCGCCCCTTGACATAAATCAATGTGTTCGCAGTTCCCAAATCAATCGCCATATCTGCCGAGAAAAACTTCATTAACCAATTGTACATTTTATTTTCCTATGAATTTATATATTTTTTTGAACTATAATTCACATATTGCAAAAAATCAAGATACCCTAATAAATTTATTTGATTTACAGAATATTGTGGTAATATAAAGCCACTATGAAACGAGATACAATAAAAAAACACGAAGATTTTGCAACAGATGAAAATGCCCCAACGGCACGTTGTGCCTACTTTATGATTCGTGCAAAAAAAACTAAATTCAAAGATGATGCGCGTTTTGGGCTAATCGTTTCGAAAAAATCTTTCAAATATGCGGTCGACAGAAACCGCGCAAAGCGTTTAATACGCGATTGGATTGCGTATAACGAAGATTTAATGAATCCTGATTGGGATTATGTATTTATCGCAAGAAAAGATATCTTTGGTGCAGATAGAGAAAGCGGCAGAAACGCAATGATGAAGGCACTTAGATATATGCAAAAACTATCCATAAATGAATAAAAAAATTAATTTTTCAGCACGTGTGGCGTGCAGTCTTGTACGACTGTACCAACGCGCCATATCACCAATAATTGGGGGCAGGGCGGTGTGCAGATTTACCCCAACCTGCAGTGAATACACGTATACAGCAATCCAGAAATATGGTGCAATTCGTGGCGGATGGATGGGAATAAAAAGAATATGTCGCTGTCGACCAGGGGGCGGATTCGGATACGACCCTGTTCCTTGACAATGGCTGATATTGTGGTACAATTTTAGTCTATGCGAGACAATAATTATAAATAAAGGATAAAAAATGTCTTTTCGTGCAACCGTTGAATCTATGTCTAAAATCATGGATGATATGGGGATTACAGAACTTGATTTAGAACGTCAGTTCTTGTTCGGGGTATATCGCAAACATATTCATTTGTCTAAACAACAAATTGTCGCTGCGCCTTCAACTGCGTCAACAGATACTAAAATTTCCAAGGTGGATACAACAATAAAAACATCTGGATACGCATTAAAATCACCAATGGTCGGTGTCGTATACTTGGCACCAGAACCAGGCGCAGAAACATTCGTAAAAGTCGGCAGTGCAGTCAAAGCAGGGGATACTGTCGCACTGGTCGAAGCAATGAAAACATTTAACCCAATCAAATCTGATAAGGATGGTATCGTTAAAGAAATACTTGTTTCTGATGGCGCCGCCGTTGAATTTGACCAACCTTTAATCGTTATCGAATAATAAAATGTCACAAATAAAAAAAGTTTTAATCGCAAATCGTGGCGAAATAGCCCTGCGTATAATTCGTGCATGTCGTGATATGGGCATCAGAACTGTTGCAGTATATTCAACAGCCGATAAAGACGCAATGCACGTGCAACTGGCAGACGAATCTGTGTGTATCGGGCCGGCCGCAGCACGTGATTCTTATTTGAATGAATCTGCAATATTAACCGCCGCTTTATTAACAAATTCTGATGCAATACATCCAGGGTACGGATTCTTGTCTGAACGCGCAGATTTTGCGCACAAGGTCGAACAACATGGTATGATTTGGGTCGGACCAACCCCAGAAATGATTACAAAAATGGGGGACAAGGTTAATGCAAAAAAAACTGCAATAGAATGCGGGCTGCCGGTTGTGCCTGGGTCTGATGGCGCAATTGAAACATTGGATTCTGCATTCGAATGGGCTGAAAAAATCGGATATCCTGTTATGCTAAAGGCCGCAGCCGGTGGTGGTGGACGTGGTATGCGTGCCGTTTTTAACAAAGATGATTTAGCCGAAGCATATCAATTGACTAAAAATGAAGCAAAGTCCGCGTTTGGTGACGACACACTGTATATGGAAAAATTGTTGACACACCCAAGGCATATCGAATTTCAGGTGCTGGGGGACAAACATGGGAATGTTGTTATCTTTGGGGAACGTGATTGTTCGTTGCAAAGACGTAATCAAAAGGTTATGGAAGAATGCCCAGCCGCAATATTGTCACAAAAACAGCGTGACGATATGATTGAAATCTGCAAGTCTGCTGCAAAAAAAATGGGTTATACCAATGCAGGTACTTTTGAATTTATGTTCGAAGATGGCAAGTTTTATTTCTTGGAAATGAATACCAGATTACAGGTAGAACACCCAGTGACAGAAATGGTATATGGCGTGGATTTGGTACGTGAACAAATCAGAATCGCCGCCGGTGAAAAATTGGGATATACACAATCAAACGTTATCCCCAATGGCCACGCAATTGAATTTCGTATCAATGCAGAAGATCCTGATACATTTATGCCAAACCCAGGTAAAATTACATTGTATGCACCATCAGGTGGACTGGGGGTACGCGTGGATAGCGCGGTGTACACAGGATACACAATACCGCCAACATATGATTCTATGATTGCCAAGTTAATCGTTCATGCACAGAATAGACCTGCGTGCATTATGCGCGCAACACGCGCACTGGATGAATTTGTTATAGAAGGGGTAAAAACAACCATACCATTGCAACAAAAGTTGTTGAAAAATAAAGATGTTAAACAGTTAAATTTTGATAACAAATGGTTGGAAGAATTCTTGAAAAACAATTAAAAAAGCCGGTAAAAGCCGGCTTTTTTTATACAAAACTTAATGCACGACGACACACAAAAACAAACATTATTAATTGATATATCGTTGGATTAATCGCATCTGAACAAATGTTCCTATATTCAGATTCCGATACATTCAAGGCATTACAGATTTCTAATATAGATACACCTGATTTTTTTCGTATAAACTCAAGTTCTTGTCCAACTGTCATAAAACACCCCATTTGTTCTAATAAAAAACCACCGCAAAATAGGGTGGTTGGAGGTAGAAATCACGACACTTCGTGGCTCGGGTATTCTATATATTAACCGACCTCCAACCATTGTTGGAGCAAACAGTGCCTGCGCAGGCGAGTGTGTCGCGAGATTTCTAGCCTCGCATAATAGGTACCCTATTACAATCGGTATTATATCTTATCGTAAATATAATTTGCAATTATATTTTATCACCTGCGCATTTGTCGTGTTCTAATAAAAAACCACCGCGAAATAGGGTGGTTGGAGGTTAGAACTTTGCACAACAGCATGCATAGCGACTTATTCAATGTATTCATCGCCCTCCAACCAAATAGATTGGAGCATTTAACGCCTGCGCAGGCGGCTGTTGCGAGAGTTCTAATCCCACATAATAGGTACCCTATTACGATTGCCATTATACATTACAATAAATATAATTTGCAATTATATTTTTCTTTGTTATAATGTGTTTCGTTTTGGGTGGTTAGCTCAGTTGGTTAGAGCGTTACGTTGACATCGTAAAGGTCGTTGGTTCGAGTCCAATACCACCCACCAGTTTTGAAAAACACCGGCAAAAACCGGTGTTTTTTTGTTTATCTTTTTTTTATTTTTACCGGCTTTTTTTAACATTTTTGCAAAAAAAGCCGGTAATTTTTTACTTTTTTATTTATCACGAATTTGTGCATTGCACTTTGATTCAACAGAACTGATAATTGACGACTGTAATTCTTGCAGTGCAACGTCAGACATATTATCAGTTGGTTGTATCGTTATCGTAAAGGCAATCGATTTTTTCCCATCAGATAAATCAAACGCATCAAATACAACAATGTCCGTTATGCGATTATCAACAGACTTTGCCACAGCGGTCAATTTTTCAGCAGGTGTATCACCATCTACTATAAACGCAAAATCACGTGTTATAGGTTGAAATTCAGATAAGCTGATATTTCTGGTATATTTTGGTCGTGGTATATTCGTTATATCTTCGACCAATGCGATTAATACATTTGTTTTTATATGCAATTTCTTGGCCACTGATGGATGCAACTGACCAAATTCTGCAATTTTCTTTTTGCCTTGATACAACGCACCATATCTGTATGGATGCGCCCATAGGGGTACATCCGCACTGGATATAGTGAAATTTTGACCGTTAAATAGAGATATCAAATCGGCCTTGACGTCATAAATATCAATGTCACGATTACGGCCAGTCCAATGACGGGGTGAATTACAGCCAGTACGAACAATACAGACCGATGTATGCTGTTGCCGAGGGGTATCACCATCAAACACTGTCCCAAGTTCAAATAACGATAAGTTTGAATATCCGCGCTTTTCATTGTTTGAGACCGCAGTTAATAATCCACACAATAATCCATTGCGCATCGTGTCATAGTCTGCAGTTATTGGGTTGGCAATCTTTATATTAGGCTTGTCCGATAATAGCTTTTCAATCGAAAGATTTCCAAAACCAAACGAACGACATTCGTTTAATCCACGCGATGCCAATGTATGCTTGATATCAAATTCACGTGTGTCATGCGGACAGGCATCACCATAAGTATGGCGACATGATGTTGCAATCTTGTCATAACCATATATTCTGATTAAGTCCGCAACAATTGTTTCTGGAATTTGAACATCGACACGTGATGGCAAAGGAACAACAACCCAATCTTTGGATTTATAATCAACACTGTACCCCAGCGCAACCAATATGTCGCGCTGAATATCCTGTGGAATATCAATACCTGTTTTCTTTAAACATATTTCTGGATTATATTTGATTACTGTATTTGGGTTCGCATCCGCACCGGCACCGTATGCACACACAACATCACCACCACACTGTGATGTTATAATTTCCAGCGCATACATCGCAGCACGACCAGTCATTGTTGGGTCAATACCACGTTCATAACGATAAGATGCATCAGTAGACAACCCTAATCTTTTCGCAGATTTACGGACTGACACTGGGTCAAAATATGCAGATTCGATGATTATGTTCTTGGTTTCGTTTGTTGTGGAACCACGCGCACCACCAATCACACCCGCCAATGCCAAGATTCCAGATGCATCCGCAATAACCATATCGTTTTCTGTTAACGAATGTTCATTACCAAACAAGTCTGTGAACTTTTCACCATCTGTGGCAGAACGCACAATAATATCGCCATTAATTTCGTCCGCATCAAAACAATGCATTGGTTGCCCCATATCATAACAAATATAATTCGTTGCATCAATCGGGGCATTCTTTGGGTTTATGCCAATCGCACGCAGACGTGATGCAATCTTGTTTTCGCTGGGGCAGACTGATATATTGTGAACCTCTATCATTTTATAGGTTGGACACTTTTCAGTCTGTATTAATACTTTACGAGTGCCATTAACAGCCTGAAATTCTGTTTCTGTTGGCGCGATATATTCACCAATACCAGACGCAGACAAATCACGCGCAATGCCACGCACCGCCAAATAATCAGGACGATTTGGTGTGATGCCTGCATCAAAAACTGTTTTGGTTTCAATAACAGGCGAACCAATTTTAGTATCGTCTGGTAATTCAATAATGCCACTGTGGTCGTCATTTATCCCCAGTTCTTTGCCAGAACACATCATACCATCTGACAAAACACCACGCAGTTTGCCAGATTGGATTTCATGACCATCAATAACACAACCTGGTATCGCCAGCGCAGAAATCAAGCCAACACGCGCATTTGGCGCACCACAGACAACCTGACGCAATGCGCCAGACCCATCGTCAACCTGCAATACGTGCAGATGGTCGCTGTTTTCGTGTGGGTCACATTTAACTATCTTTGCGGCAATTGGCGCAATTGGTGACTGCAGGTCTTCAACCTCTAGCCCGATTCTGGTCAAGGTATCTGCAACCTGCTGGGCAGTTGCGTCTGTTTTTAGGTAATCTAATAACCAATCATAAGTCCATTTCATTTCTTGTTCCCCTTGTTATTAAAATCCAGCTTTCTTTAACCAACGAACGTCATTGTCATAAAACTGACGAATATCATTCAAATTATACTTTAACATTGCCAATCTGTCCCAACCAAAACCAAAGGCAAAACCTTGGTATTCATCTGGATTTACCCCGCAATTACGCAATACATTTGGATGAACCATTCCAGCACCCATTATTTCAAGCCAACGACCATTCTTCCATTTTAAATCAACCTCTATTGATGGGTCGGTAAACGGGAAATAAGACGGGCGAATACGCAATTCCACATTATCTATTTCAAAGAAACGCTTTAAGAACGCACGAATATCACCAATCAAATCTGACATCGTTATATCTTTATCAATGTACAAGCCTTCGATTTGACCAAACATCGGACTGTGTGTTGCGTCCATTTCTTTGCGATAAGTCGCACCAACACCAAACATTTTAATCGGAACCCCATCAGATTCCATGGCACGAATTTGTATCGCAGATGTTTGGGTGCGTAAAACATTGCCGTTTTCCAAAAAGAATGAATCTTGCATATCACGCGCAGGATGATAAGACGGTGTGTTCAAGGCTGTAAAATTATGCCAATCATCTTCAATCTCTGGTCCGGTGTGCATCGTATAGCCAAAAGATTCCAAGATTTTTGATATTTCTGATAAACTTTGTGTCAATGGGTGTAATGTGCCACGATTTTCAGGCATTGGATTTAATGACGCGTCCAGTTTTTGTTTTTGTAATCCCGCCATTAAAACCGCATTTTCTAGTTCTGTCTGGCGCACCTTGAACAATTCACGCAATTGGGTATTTTCCAGATTTAATGCCGCACGCGCATCGTTATCCAGATTTTTCATTTCTTTTAAACGCGCAGTCATTGTACCATTCTTGCCGAGTGTTGCGGTGTACAAACTTTGCAGTTCTTCCAATGTGTTTATACTTTTTATTTTATCTTGCATAATTTTTTTACCTTATATATGATTTTAACAAAGAAAAAGCCGTCAAGTGACGGCTTTTATTATTACAAAAGATATACCTGCCGACAAGGTATTATTTAGATTCGGCAGTGATAAATCGTTTTGCTGTTTCAACCAATTTTACGAAGTTTGCATCACCTGCATATGCCATTTCGGCCAAAACCTTGCGGTCAAGGGCGATACCAGCTTTCTTTAAACCATTCATAAATTGGCTGTAAGTCATACCATTTGCGCGTACAGCAGCATTGATACGAACAATCCACAATCCACGAAATTCACGTTTTTTAACGCGACGGTCACGATATGCGTACTGTCCTGCTTTTTCTGTTTTTTCACGTGCAGCGCGATATGTCGAATGATGACGGCCCAAATAACCCTTGGCGCGCGCCAAAATCTTGTTATGTTTTTGTTTAACGGTTGTTCCACGTTTTACTCTTGCCATGACTTATACCCCCTTGCTTATTTCAAACCATATGGGGCCAGAATCTTTGCCTGTCCAACCATGTTATCGTTCAAATATTGTGGCTTTGCACCCGCTTTGTTTGCACGAGCGGACTTTTTGCGAAGCAGTTTTTTATGAGAGTTGCGGGCAACACGAATCTTGCCAGTCGCAGTCATAGACGCACGCTTTTTCAAGTACGACTTTGTTTTTAATTTTGGCATTTTATGTCCTTTTGATTTTGTTTGTTTTTCGTCTGGTGGCAATGCCTGCCACTTTGACTGTCCTGTATTTTGACACAAATAATGGAAAAATCAAGTTTTTATTGAATATCTATGTTTTTATGTCTAAACTGTGCCGGATGAAGCAAAATAAAACATCTTCTAAATTGTACCCATTGGTTCGGGCAATCGCGACCACAGCCGTGTTGCCAGTACTGTTTATATACGTTATGATTGCAAAGCCAGATTACAGAATTATGAATGCGTTGGCACATGTCGTGGTACCTGTTGCACACTGGGTGGGTGATGTTATAACTTGGCCAATTCGCGCTGTCGGGGGCGCAATTGATAATATTTCTGAATTATCAAATCTGCGATGGGAAAATGAAGAGCTTAAAACACGTCTTGAACAAGCATTGGCAAATCAAGCAATGTGTGACGTTGCAATCAAGGAAAATGTTAGACTAAGTCGCGAATTGGATGTGAAAAACGCACAACCACGCGATATTGTTATTGCAGATGTTATTCACGATAACAGCGCAATTGGACACAATACCTTTATTATAAACAGGGGAATTAAAGAAGGTATAGAAAAGGGTATGGTTGTCGCAAATACAGATATGATTATGGCAGGTATCGTAATCGATGTCGGAACACACTTTTCACGCGTACGTGCATTGACGGATTCTGACACAAATATTGCGGTACGTGTTGTTGGTTCAGAAGTATATGGATTCTTGATTGGAAATGGTTCCAGCCACCCAAATCTGGGATTTTTTAGCGACCCTAAATTCCAACCAACAAAAGGATTGAAACTTATAACAAGCAACATTTCTGGTGTTTTGCCAGCAGGGTTGATTGTTGGGGAAATGGTTGATGAAACAGATGTTAGTGTCGTTTCACCCAAACAATTATCGCGCGTTATGGTCTTGAAATTCGATACAGTTAACAACGAGTACAAATGAAAGCAAAAATTATTGATTTTCTTAGACAGTTATCCCCGTTCTTGTTAACAATTGGTTTGTGGCGGTTGTCAAATACTTTTTGGAATCCTGCAGGAATACTGGCAATAATACCATTGTTTTTTTATTCTTTTATACGACCCATTGATTGGTTTGTATTGTTTTCGATATTAATGTGTATCGCAATCGATTATAACTTTGAAACTGTTTGTTATTGGTTGGCACTGTATTGCCTGATGTATTCGGTCAATAGTTTTCAAAACATCATTGATTTGACACGTATGGAAAAAAACGGACTGTACGCATTTATGGTGTTTTTTGGTACTGCCGTTTTGATTCAAGTGTTCTTGAATATAACTGTGGCTAATTTATTGGCGGGTATCTGGGTATTCGCATGGGCAAGCATACTGTATGTACCAATAACTGTATTAATCCAAAGGATTCGTAATGATTGATACAGAAATTACAAATACCTTTGATAGACGTAGCGCGCTATTCTTGACCGCAGGGGCGGTACTGACATCTGCGTTGGTGCTGCGTATGTTGCAAATGCAGTTGTTTAATTATCAGGAATATAAACAAAAAAGTGAAAATAACTCGTTCCGAATCCAGATAAATATGCCCGAACGTGGCAAGATTTTATCAAGAAATAAAACACCCATATCACACGATGAAGCAGTTTATAGAATCTATATAATCCCAGAAGAAGCATCTGATATAGACGAACTGCTGAACGAAATTAAAAGTGTTTTGTACATCAAGCCAAAAAAAATAGATAAAATAAAAAAAAGAATAAAAAAACAACTTAAATTTCAACCGGTTTTGGTCAGCGAAAACACAGACTGGAACACATTGGCAAAACTGCAGGCAAAAAACCTGAAAGGGTTGCATGTGGAAAATGGCTATGCACGTATATATGAAATGGGGCCTGCTGGCGCACAAATATTTGGGTATGTTGGTGAACCTGCAAAACCCGTACCAAACACCCCATTCTTGACAACCGGAATAACAGGACTGGAAAAAAGATTTAACGATGATATCAAAGGAATTTCAGGACAAACTGTTATGATTACAAATGCAGTCGGACGCGTTATCGGCGAAGATAAAACACAGTTTGTACCACCAGTCGTAGGCAATAATATTCAAACAACAATCAGCGACCGTATCCAACGTGTTTTGTATGATGCCCTGACCGAACATCGTTCTGGGTGTGGGGTGGTGCTGGATATCGATACAGGCGATATTTTGGCAATGGTGTCTGTCCCCAGTTTTGACCCGAATATGTTTCGCGAATATGATGGGGATGAATATATCGATAACTTACGCAAGGATATCGCAAAACCGTTTATGAATAAGGCAATCGAAGGTCTGTATCCACCAGGGTCTACGTTTAAAATAGTCGTTGCGTTGGCTGCATTAGAGGCCGGCGCAATAACAGAAAAAGAAAAAATATTCTGCCCAGGGTTTTGGGACTATGGCGACAGAAGATATCATTGCTGGGAACATCAAGGACACGGAAAAGTCGATTTAGCAGGTGCACTGAAACATTCTTGTGATATATATTTCTATCAAATCGCATTGCGTATTGGAATCGATGCGATAAAAGAAATGGCCTTGAAACTGGGGTTGCAAGAAAAATATATGGATGACCTGTTGGCACGCGAAATGAGTGGTGTTATCCCAGATAGGTACTGGAAAGAAAAAAATATCGGATACAGATGGGTGCATGGTGATACTGTTATATCTGGTATCGGGCAAGGATTTATATTAACAAATTGCCTGCAACTGGCGGTAATGATGGCGCGAACCGCATCTAATAAAACTGTTGTACCACGATTAATTTCTGATGGTAAAAGACCATATTTTAAAAGTCTGGGACTACAAAATAAAAATTTAAAAACTGTCTTGAATGGGTTAGAACAAGTGACAAAAAAAGGTGGAACCGCAGCGGGCAGCGCAATAAATATAGATGGTAAAAAAATGGGCGGAAAAACCGGAACGTCGCAGGTTCGCAATATTTCTAAGAAAGAACGTGAAAGTGGTGTTCTGACCAATGAACAATTAAAATGGCATATGCGAAATCATGGTTTGTTTGTTGGATACGCCCCAACAGATAAACCAAAATATGCTGTTTGCGTTATCACAGAACACGCAGGTGGCAGCGGACCAGCCGCAAAAACAACTGCCAAGGTTATGAGTGAATTATTAAAATACGGAAAATAAACAAATGACAAAACAAACACGAGTTTCAAATGCAAATATGATGACTTTTGCAGAAAAGTTAAGTCGATTCTCGTGGGGGTTGTTCGTGCCAATGTGTATGGTATTGGCGATATCTATTGTTGTTCTTTATTCTGCAGGTGGTGGAAACTGGCGACCATACGCCTTGTCGCAATTAATGAAAATAATTTTAGCATTTGGGGTCTTTTTTGTCGCTGCATTTACAAATATAAAACTTTGGATTAAATCTGCTTATGTTATATATGCTGTCGCACTGATTATGATTATACTGGTCACGTTTGTTGGACATACAGGTATGGGGGCACAAAGATGGTTAAATCTGGGATTTATACATATACAACCGTCTGAATTAATTAAAATCGCATTAGTGTTGGCTTTGGCACGATATTTTGCGTGGTTTAATTCGGTGGAACTGGGACAATTTAAAAACTATCTGGTGCCAATTATGTTGCTGTTGGTTCCGTTTGCACTGATTGTTGCACAACCTGATTTAGGTACAGCATTATCATTGGGGATGATTGCGGTCGGTGTGTTCTATATAGTTGGTGCAAATAAAAAGTGGTTTATTATTGCAGCAATTTTGGGACTGATGGCGGCACCTGTTGTTTGGTATGGCGGATTACACGATTATCAACGTGGTCGTATTATCACTTTCTTGAATCCAGATAGTGATGTCCAAGGCGCAGGTTATCAAATTAATCAGGCAAAAATCGCATTTGGCAGTGGTGGAATGACAGGTATGGGGTATATGAAAGGTTCACAATCGCAAAAATCATTTCTGCCCGAAAAACAAACGGACTTTATATTTACAATGTTGGGGGAAGAATTTGGTTTTATCGGTGCATTCGCGTTGCTAAGTATTTATACTTGGATTGTTATTATATTGTTCTGGGCGGCAAAAAAATGCCGAAATAGATTCGGACAATTAATTTGTTTTGGTTTTATGTTGAACTTTTTTGTTTATTATTTTATAAATATCTCTATGGTTTTGGGATTGTTGCCAACCGTCGGTGTGCCTTTACCGCTGATGTCCTTTGGGGGCAGCAGTTTGTTATCACTGATGTTTGGATTCGGACTGTGCCAAAACGCGTATATACATAAAAATCAACAGTTGTCTGCAAAAGGAAGTTAAGGTTATGAATTTACTTATCGTAGAATCACCATCAAAAGCAAAAACAATCGAAAAGTATCTGGGGACAGGCTGGCGGGTTATTGCGTCTGTCGGACACGTGCGTGATTTGGTGCCAGAAAACGGCAGTGTTGATACAGAAAATAACTTTAAAATGAAATGGCAAATTATGCCAGGTAAAGAAAAACAAATAAAACTGATTACAGACGAATTAAAAAAGGCAGATGCAGTATATCTGGCAAGCGACCCTGACCGCGAAGGAGAGGCTATTGCATGGCACCTGTTGGATATTTTGAAAAATAAAAAATTACTGAAAGATAAAAAAGTATATCGTGTGGCTTTTCACGAAATTACAAAAAAAGCAGTGCAGGCCGCAATAGAACAACCGCGCGAAATTGATAAAAATCTGGTTGATGCGTATCTGGTCAGACGTGCGCTGGATTATTTAATCGGATTTGGAATATCGCCATTACTGTGGCGCAGAAATCTGGGAAAATCCGCTGGGCGTGTGCAGTCTGTGGCGGTAAAACTGGTTGTGGATCGCGAAAAAGAAATAGAAGCATTTAAACCTGTTGAATACTGGTCGCTGGAATCTGTGTGCGCAACTGGTTCTGGTGAATTTAAGGCAATGCTAAATAATTTCGATGGTAAAAAAATTGATAAAATGACCATCGAAACCAAAGAACAAATCGATAATATTCTGGGCAAAATTGGTACACCTGTAATCAATGCAAATGTTGTTAATATTGACAAGAAAAAAACAACACGTAAACCAGCTGCACCATTTACAACATCAACACTGCAACAAGAAGCAGCACGTAAATTATACTTTGCATCAAAACGCACAATGAGTGCCGCACAAAAACTGTACGAACAAGGTTTGATTACATATATGCGTACAGATGCAACAAATCTGAACGCGGATGCAGTAAACGAAATTCGCGCATTTATCGGACGTGAATACGGTGAAAACTTTGTGCCAAAAACACCAATTGTTTATGCAACAAAATCTAAAAACGCACAGGAAGCACACGAAGCAATTCGACCAACACACTTTGATGCACCAGCAAAAAACCTGAGTGGAGATGAGGCAAAATTATATGACCTGATTTGGAAACGAACAATCGCATGCCAGATGACAAATGCCGAATTTGATTCAATCGCTGCAGATATAGAAACAGAAAATAAAATCGCAGTCTTTCACGCAGTCGGTTCAACACGTACATTTGATGGATTTATGAAAGTGTACACCGAAGATAAAGACGATGAAGACGAAAAGAAAGAATCAAAATTGCCACCACTTAATATCGGTGATACTGTTTCAATCAAAGAATTGATTCCAGAACAGCACTTTACACAGGCACCACCAAGATATACAGAAGCATCACTGGTAAAAAAACTGGAAGAGTTGGGAATAGGGCGACCATCAACATACGCAACAATTATGTCAACAATCGTTGACCGCGCATACGTCGAACAAGACAAACAAAGACGTTTCCACCCAACCAGTGGCGGGTGGGTTATCGCAGCATATCTGTCAAAGTATTTTACAGACTTGGTTGATGTTAATTTTACCGCAAAAACAGAAGATACCTTGGACGATGTTTCAAATGGTAAAACAGATAAAATTGATGCACTAAATGGATTCTGGGGGCCGACAGATAAAATGATAGAAGGGGCGCGTGGAATCAAAACATCTGATATCATCGATGAAATTAATAACTTTATGCACAATCACCTGTTTGCAGATGGAAATAATGTATGCCCAGATTGCGGTGGAAAGTTAGGTATAAAATTATCTAAATTTGGGCCGTTTATTGGATGTGAAAAATATCCAGATTGCAAACATACAAAACAATTAAATAAAAACGATAATCCTGTACAAACCCCAGAAACCGCTGTAAAGACAATATCTGATGCGGTTGAGCTGGGGGATGGGATTGAATTTCGTGTTGGAAAATTTGGCCCATACGTCACAGATGGCGCAAAAAATGTCGCAGCCAAACAATATAACGCAGAAACAATAACACTGGAAATCGCGCGTGATTTATTGGCAAACGCAAACAAAAAAGCAGAACCTGTTAAGATTGGCGAAAACCCAGAAACAAAAAAGATGATTTTCTATTATCCAACAGGTCGATATGGGGCATATATATCATCTAATCGGGTTAATGTTTCTGTGGCAGAACAACCAGATTTGGAAACAGCGATAAAACTTATTAACAACAAGGTAAAGAAAAAATAATGGCACCAAATAACAGGTTTAACTATTCTAACTTTACAGACGAATTACGCGCAAGATTATCTGTATTAGACGTGGTTGGACGCGTTGTGCCATTAACAAAGAAAGGACAAAATTATTGGGGATGTTGTCCGTTTCACAATGAAAAAACCCCAAGTTTCTCGGTCAATGAAGAAAAAGGATTTTATCACTGCTTTGGATGCGGTGAACATGGTGATATTATTTCATTTACAATGAAGCATAATAATATGGACTTCAAGGCCGCAATAACAGAACTGGCCGCACAGGCAGGACTGAAAATGCCAGACTATAAACCACGTGACCCGAATATAGTCAAACGTGAAGAATCTTTGTTTGATATATGCGAAAAAGCAGCGCAAACATATACAGAAAAATTATTCACACCAGATGGCGCAACAGCACTGGCATACGCAAGGAATCGTGGGTTTTCTGATGATGATATAAAAAAATATAGACTGGGGTATGCGCCAAAAAATAATATAATCGCAAACAAATATGCACAATCAAAACACTTGATTGAATCTGGGCTTTGCAGACGTGGCGATTATGGGATGTATGACTTTTTTCGCGATAAATTAATGTTTCCTATATTTAACGCCAATGGCAAGGTTGTTGCGTTTTCTGGACGTTCACTGGACGGCAGTGAACCAAAGTATATAAATACATCTGATACAGATATTTTCCATAAACGTAAAACCGTTTTTGGATTGAATTTTGCACGCGAAGGTATACACCGCGCAAACCGCAGTATTATTGTCGAAGGACAAATAGATGCAATCAAAATGCAACTTAACGGTTTTCCAGAAACCGTCGCACCATTGGGGACTGCGCTGACCGAAGACCATATTGCATTGCTGTGCAAATCAAACAGAAATATAACATTTTGCTTTGATGGTGATGGGGCAGGGCAAAAGGCCGCAGCACGCGCATGCGATATTGTTATGCAGTTCTTGCGCGATACATCCGATGTGAAATTTGCATTTGTTAGCGGTGGTAAAGACCCAGATGAAATCTTGAAAAATTCAGGTAGCGATGCAATGCGAAAAATTATCGATGATGCGCTTCCTTTGGTTGATTTCCTGTGGGATTTAGCAAATAAAAACTTTATAACGTCAACCCCGGGGGGACGTGCACAGGCAGAAAAATTCTTGGATAACATTGTCGACAAAATCGTTGATACAGAACTAAAAAAACACTATAAGCAAGAATACGATAAAAGAAAATTCCAAAACTGGCAAAGTTGGAAAAAAGAAAAAAAATCAATCGATGTAAAATTACCTGATATTGACGGTATCACAAAAAATACTTTGGTTTATATTGTTAATACATATCCTGAACTAGCAGAAAGATATTTGGATTTCTTGGGCACATTGGGGGTTGATTTTGATGCGACTGCAAATGACCTGAATATGAATTTTGAGGCCGCAGAAAAATACATCGTGTCTTTGAAATTGCAAAGGTATCTTGAAAAACTAAATTCAAAAAAACAAATACTGATGAACAAGTTATTATCTGGTGATGAAAGTGTTCGTGATGAAATAACAAACATTGATGCAGATATCAAAAAATATTCGGAAAAATTAAAATTACTTATAACATTGTAAAATAAAAACACCGGCTTTTTTTAACATTTTTATCAAAAAAGCCGGTAATTTTTTTATTTCTTATTTCGTCTAAAATCATCCAAAGATACAACACGACCAGGGTCAGGAACTGTATCTGATTTTTCTTCCAAAGGTAATTCTATATCGGTATTTTCGTTATCTGGTTGATTTTTATTCTGAAATGATAACATAAAGTCAACAGATGGGTCTTTGAATTCAACCAGCGCAGAAAACGGTACACGAATAAAAAATGGTCGCCCATCAAATGTTAATTGTACACCAAATTCTTTGTCCGAAACATTCAGATTATTATATGAATACTGTAATACAATTGTCATTAGTTCTGGATAACGTATGCGTAAAAAGTCCGGCAACACAACACCATTATCACGTGTGCGGAATGTTATATAAAAATGCGTACCATCCCCCAGCCCATTGTACTGCGCGTGTATTAATGCCTCTTTCACAACGGTTTTTAGGGCACTGTCTAGTAATGTTTGATAATCTATTCTTGACATATTTTTTTCTCCGCCTGTAGTATATTATTTATTTCACCACCAAGGCAAGCAACAAATTTTGCATTTGGTACATCTGCAAAAACAGATGCATCCAGACCTGTCGCCCAGACCTGTGCCTGTGATTGCGAAAGCGATAAAAACATATTTAATCGGGCGGTCGAATCAAGGTGAGCAGCCGCTTCGTCCAGTAAAACAAGAACGCGATTTGATGTTTTTGTAAATACCAGTTTCGCATGCGCCAAAATCAGGTCTATTAAAACTGTTTTTTGCTGACCTGTACTGGTTAAGTGCGCAGGCAATTCAAGTTCTTGGTTATATACACCAAAATCAGACTTGTGCGGACCATCAAGTATCATTTTATCATTGTTTAATACACGATTGTTTTGCAAGTATGATAAATATGCCCGTTCTGCATCACCAGCAGTCATCCCATCGATTAACATCTGTTCTGAGATACCAGAAACAGACACCGCACAACGCGATAAAAAATAATTTAGTTGTCCAGCATATTGAATGCGTGCAACAGATATCGCAACAGATATGCCTGCAATCTGAATATCCAGTGCGTCCAGCCACCTTGAATCTGCGCCAGTTCGTAATGCAATCGCACGTTCGGTTAATAATTTTGATAGGCGCGCAGTACGACCAGAATGCGCAGAATCAAAACTGGATACCAGTCTGTCAAAAAAAGCACGACGTTCAGATGCACTGTCTACAAACAATCTATCTTCTTTTGGGGTAATCCAAACCGCACGCAAATACTTTGATAAATCAGATAAAGGCGCACTTTCACCATCAATTTTTGCACGTCTGTTTGAATCACCATTTGTAAAACTAACAGATATTTCCGTTTCATCTGATAGGTTCGCAAATACACTAAAACCACCATTTCCGCCAAAACGCGCCATATCTTGCATTTGTGCACCACGCATACCACGTTCACCAGATAGTACGGATAAAGCCTCTAAAATCGCGGTTTTGCCAGAACCATTTGGCCCAGTTATAACTATGTTTTGATGACCATAGGTATCTATTCTGCTGGACTTATGATTTCTAAAATCTGTTAAACTTAATGACGTAATCATAGATGATATGATACAAAATAAAAAAAAAGCCCGCAAGGGCTGTTTTTTCTTTATTTGGAGGCCTGGGTCGGAATCGAACCGGCATACAAGGATTTGCAGTCCTCTGCATAACCACTCTGCCACCAGGCCATTACCAAGTAGTGCAATCATATAAAAAAATAAATTGTATTTCAACATAAAAATTAGTATTATTATTATTAAATTTAAACGAGAGAGATTTTTTATGAAATACAGCTTGTTATTATTGATGTTTTTATCACCCGTTGTCGCGCATGCTGCAATTGATGATTGTATGACACGCACCAGTGTGCCTGATGAAAAATTAAATCTGAAACAGATTGTTGATTTAGGATTATGCAGAAACCCACAAACAGCTGCTGCCTTTTTGTCTTATGAGTCTGCTAGGATGTCAAAAAATGCGGGTTATGCAGATTATTTACCAAGTTTAAATTTGGGCGCAAATGCATCATTGCCGTACAGAAATGAACAATGGGGTGATTGGTCATATGGGGCATCATTGTCTGCATCGTATCTAATTTTTGATTTTGGCAAGCGTTTGTCTGATTTAAACCAAACTATATCCGCGTGGCGCGCCAGTGGTTTTGATTATGATGAAAGTGTACAAAATTATGTCTATTCTGTTATTGGGTCTTATTATTCATTATTAAAAGCACAGGCAGATGTTAAATCCGCAGAAATGATGTACAAGGTCGCAAAAACAGCACACGAAACAGCACAGAAAAAATTTAAAGCCGGTGTTGTCGCCAAGGCTGATGTTCTGCGCGCTGATACCACACTGGCCAGCAGAAATCTGGAAGTAGAACGAACAAAAAATAACTTAAAAATCGCCAAGGGTACTTTATTAAGTAAGCTGTCGTTCCCAACAGACCAAGATATACAGATACAAGACCTGCCTGCAGAATTTGGCACACCAAAAGAAACTAAAACATTGGATGAACTGTTCGAACAAGCACAAAAAACAAGACCAGATATACTGCGCGCAACCGCAAATAAAGATTCTGCATGGCATCGCAGAAACAGTATGCTGCTTAGCAATTTACCATCTATATCTGCATCTGCATCTGTGTCTTGGAATGACAATCCATCTGAAACATTTGGTGCCGGACAAGATAATATAAGTGGCAGTATCGGAATACGTGCATCTATGCCACTGTTTGCAGGATTTGCAAATATGTATAACGCACGCGCAGCGCAATATAACTATGAACGCGCAATAGAACAAGAAAAATCTATTAACGACAGTGCGAATCTGGATATTTTTACAGCATATCATAATTATAAAACGGCTTTGAATGTTTTGACACAAACAGAAACATTATTAAAGTCTGCAACAGAAAGCGAAAAAGTGACAGCAGGTATGTACAAGGTTGGACGTGCAACAATGCTGGATTGGCAAACCGCACAGTCCGAACTGGTCGATGCAGAAAAACAAAATAATGCTGCAAAATATGACTTGTTCACAAAACGCGCTGCGGTTGCGTTGGCTGTTGGTGAATTGAAGGTAGGGTTAAATGACGGAGAGAATAAATGAAAAGAAATAAATTATTAGAAAAAAATAAAATCGAAAAAAAAGATGTAAAAAAAGTCCATTGGGCAAAGCGTTTTATGAAATTTATTTGGCGAAAAAAATGGTGGATTTTATTAATCACATCTGCACTGATTGCTATAAAACTTGTTTTTGGTGGCGCTGCAGATAATAAAAACGAATATGTGACCGTAAATATTACACGTGGCGACTTGAAACAAGTCGTTAGCGCAACAGGTGAAATACAACCTGTAAACACTGTTAATGTCGGGTCGCAAGTGTCAGGAACAATCGATAATCTGTATGTAGATTTTAATAGCAAGGTTAAAAAAGGCGATATTTTATTAACAATTGAGCCATCTGTTTTGCAAGCTTCTGTTAACGAGGCACGCGCATCACTGGACAGCGCAATATCACAAAGAAACCTTGCAAAAAGCGAATATGAAAGAAATAAATACCTGTATAACGAAAATTATATTTCACGTGCAGAAATGGAACAATCACAAGCCGCATACGAGCAATCCGAACAATCTGTTAATCGTATGCAATCACAATATGAACGCGCAGTGACAAATCTGGGGTATGCAACAATTGCATCGCCTGTGGACGGCACTGTTATATCAAGAAAAGTTGATGTTGGTCAGACTGTTGCAGCATCGTTCCAAACACCAGACCTGTTTGAAATCGCAGAAGATTTAACAAAAATGCAAATCGAAACCGCAGTGTCTGAGGCAGACATTGGTGTTATAAAAGAAAATCAAATCGTTTCTTTTACCGTTGATGCATACCCAACAGAAACATTTAACGGTATTGTAAAACAAATAAGATTATCACCAACGACAACTTCTAATGTTGTTGTTTACACAGTGGTAATTGATGTTGATAATTCGGATTTGCGTTTAATGCCAGGAATGACTGCGTTTGTGACGATTATCATATCAGAACGCGATAATGTATGGAAGGCACCAAATGCCGCATTCTTGATACGCAGTTTTGATAAGTTTATCGAAAACGCAAATGGCGCAACCCCTGTCACCCATCTGGCATTGTTGCGTGGTGGTGAAGTAGTTATGATTCCATACAGCAAAGGATTAAGTACCGCGACAGAGACAGAAGTTATTTCTGATGAAATAAAACTGGGGGATAAAATAATAGTCGGTAAAAACGGTGGAAAATCGACAAACACATCACAATCTATGAATCCTATGCGCGGTCCACGCAGATAGAACAAAAAAAAAGAAACAAAAAAACACCGGCTTTTTTTAACATTTTTATCAAAAAAGCCGGTGTTTTTAATAATCGTTTAAAAAAGCTTCACGCATAACATCTTTGATTTCAAGTGTTGATAATCCTGCGCCACGCAAATATGTAATTTGCATATTTGTTGGACGGTATATAGCCGCACTGTGATCCGCAGAAATTGGCTCAGCAGAAATTCTTTGTGATGGCATAAATTCAGTTTTTGCCCCAGGTTCAACCATTGCAACAAACGACATATCAGATTCACATTCAGGACAATTCCTGTCAATAATTGATACACCTGATAATTTAGACACTGCGTTTTTACCGGCAAAAAGTTTGTTTTTTATAAAAATAGCCGTATTTTTTAACAAATGTCTGGCGTGACAACTATAATTTAATTCGCCCCCCATATTATGCATCATTATATTTGCATTAATCTTGGATTTTTTACCGGCATTTTTTATAAAAACATCAAAAAAAGCCGGCTTTTTATTTTTTACATTCACACTTATAATAACATCTTGATTATCTGCGCCTAATTCCAAATTTAACCGGCATTTACCGGCAATTTCGCCAATATATATAATATGAATTGGTAAATCATATTTTTTTGCAATTGGTCCATCTGGCAGGGTTGATAAATCAGGACAATACACACCATCGCGGTAAACAATCGTTTCCGCAGGAAAAGTTTTTATGTTGAATTCATTCCAGATGTATGACATATTAAGCACATTATAAAGGATTTTTAAATGGGATTCAACTGTGGGATTGTTGGTCTGCCAAACGTTGGTAAATCAACCTTGTTTAATGCATTAACACAAAGCGCAGCAGCAGATGCGCAAAATTACCCTTTTTGCACGATTGAGCCAAATACAGGTCGTGTTGTTGTGCCAGATGAAACTTTACACGAACTGGCACGTGTTGCAGGTTCACAAAAAATCATACCAACCCAGCTGGAAATTGTTGATATCGCAGGACTGGTTAAAGGTGCATCAAGTGGTGAGGGTTTAGGAAACAAATTCCTGGGGAATATTTTGTCAACAGATGCAATTATACATGTCGTGCGTTGCTTTGAAAATGATGATATAGTCCATGTAAATGGCCGTATAGACCCAATTGCTGATATCGAAACGATTGAAACAGAGTTAATGTTGGCAGATATTGAAAGTCTGGAAAAACAAATTAAAAATTTGGAGAAAAAAGCACGCGGTCTGGATAAAGAGGCAGCAAAGTTATTGTCTGATGCGATTGCAATAAAGACTAATCTTGAAAAGTCTGTGCCTGCACGTGATGGTGATATTGATGCCGGTCCTTTTAATTTACTGACTGCCAAGCCTGTTATTTATGTGTGTAATGTTGAAGAATCAGCGGCCGCAAGTGGTAATAAGTATTCTGATATGGTTGTAGAAAAATTCGGTAAAGTTGCAGATGTTTTGGTTATTTCTTCTAAGATTGAAATGGAAATATCACAAATCGTTGATTTAGATGAAAGAAAAATGTTTCTGGATGATTTAGGATTGACTGAATCTGGACTGGATAAGGTTATTAAAACAGGTTATAAAACACTGGGATTGCAGACATACTATACAATCGGCCCAAAAGAAGCACACGCATGGACAATTACGGTTGGGATGACTGCACCACAGGCCGCAGGTAAAATACATACTGATTTTGAACGCGGTTTTATTAGGGCAGAAGTTATCACACCATCTGACTTTATCGCACTGGGGGGCGAGGTCGCAGTTAAAGAAGCCGGTAAAATGCGCCTGGTCGGTCGTGATTATGTTATGAATAATGGTGATATTTGTCATTTCTTGTTTAATACATAAGTCTTGTAAAGAAAAGGAAAGGAATATGAACTTTATAAAAACAGCACTTGATGGTGTTATTATTGTTGAACCACGTGTTTTTACAGATTCACGTGGATATTTCTTTGAAAGTTATAACGAGGCGGAATTTAAACAGAATGGTATTCTTAATAATTTTATTCAAGATAATCAATCTAAGTCTTGTTATGGGGTTATTCGGGGACTGCATTGCCAAACAGGTGAACACGCACAAGCAAAATTAGTGCGGGTGCTGCAAGGGCGCGTTCTGGATGTCGCAGTTGATTTTAGACCAGATTCACCAAACTTTGGTAAGTATGTCGCAGTGGAACTAAGTGATGAAAATAATAGACAATTATTTATACCGCGCGGTTTTTTACATGGTTTTTCGGTGCTGTCTGATACGGCAGTTTTTGCATATAAATGCGATAATTTGTATGCGCCACATTCTGAATTAGGAATCGCATTTGATGATGAAGATATCGGTATAGATTGGCAAATCCCCGTTGATAAAATCATAATTTCTGATAAAGATAAAAATAATAAAAGGCTGAAAGATGTTATTGATAACAGGTTGTAATGGACAATTAGGACACTGCCTTGCGGATTTATTGACAGATGCAATTTGTACAGATGTAAAAACACTGGATATTACGAACGCAGATGAAGTTAATAAATTTGTTAAAGATAATAACATAGATTTGATTATTAATTGTGCGGCCTATACAGCGGTTGATATGGCACAGAACGATTCTTGGAATGCAAAAAAAATTAATGTCGACGGCCCAAAAAATTTGGCAAAAACGGGTGCAAAAATTATTCACATATCGACAGATTATGTTTTTGATGGTTGTGGTCATTTGCCTTATACGCCTGATATGCAAACAAATCCACTGTCTGTATATGGTCAAACAAAACGCGAAGGCGAAATCGCAGTTGCAGAAAATTCTGATAACTATGTAATTATTAGAACTGCATGGTTGTATTCTGAATATGGAAATAATTTTGTTAAAACTATGCGCAGACTTGGCGCAGAACGCGATAGTATTAATGTTGTGTATGACCAGATTGGTACACCAACATTTGCACGAAATCTGGCAGATGTAATTGTTAAAATTATCCCACAAATGACACCAGAGAAATCCGGTATTTATCATTATACAAATATGGGGGTTTGTTCGTGGTATGATTTCGCAAGTGAAATAATGGAAATGTCTGGTTTAAAATGCAGGGTAAATCCAATTAAATCAGAACAATACCCAACACCCGCACCACGTCCATTTTATAGTGTGTTGGATAAAACCAAAATTATTGATGCATTTGGGATAGAAATACCACACTGGAAAAAAGGACTTAAACAGTGTATTAATGAATTAAATAAAAATTAAAAATACCGGCTTTTTTTAACATTTTTATCAAAAAAGCCGGTATTTTATTTTTATTCCCCACCTTCACCAATACCAAGACACTTTTCAAATTCTGCCACTTGATTGTTATTTCTTGATGGGTCGGTTTCACTTTTTAGATAATTATCCAATAACGCTTTACCATTGTTCAATGTTACGCAACATTTAAACATTGCACTGTTTGCGGCCACCCAACATTCATTAAATTGCATTTTATTAGATTGTGAAAAACTAGATTTTTCAACACACCCTTTTTTCGAATCAAAAAATTGGGTTGCAGGATTACATTTCATACAAACATTGAATAACCCAGGTTCAAATTCTTCATTTTCATTTTTTGTACCTTTGTCATCAACTGAAATAATTCCTTGGAATTTTGTTGTTTCACATTTTATGCAATTATTTGAATTTATACTTTCAAATGCCATTGTATAATCAGTTTGACCACATAATGCAACACATTCACCATTGCGAAAATATGGGGTCGCGGCGGCACATTCATGACAGTCTTGGTATGTATAATCTGGTTTTTTCCAATCACCACTTGTTCCATCAGCGTTTACAGTTGGCAAATTATTACATGCTGTATATTTGCGGGTTATTTGACAACGTTTTACTGTGCCATCCGTCAGGGTTGTTTCTTTGATTTCCGGGTCGATGTATATTGCGGTGTGAAAAGGATTGTTTCCAGCCTCAACCCAACCAACCTTGTCACCAGAACGACAACAATAGTAATTTTTTCCATCTAGTTTTGCAGAATCACCATGATTATAGATGTACGAATGATGTCTTTTCACGTTTGCTTTATACATTACACTGTCACACTGTGAACGATTGCCAAACCCTTCGCGACAGACATAAAAACTTTTATCTTTTACGTAGCACCTGTCACCAAACCCCGCGAAACATAATGAACAACACATAATCATAAAAAAAATAAAAAAATTTAATGTTTTCAAAATATCCTCCCTGAGTGTTTTAGAAAAAAACCGCCATAGGAAACGGCGGTCGGGGAGTTCGAAAATCACCTAAAAGTTTGATTCCGCCAGCCTTCGGGAAACCCTGTTGTATAAACTGACGGCCCCCCGACCAGAGTGGCTGGGGAAGTTGCATAATAAAAGACGCTTCCGCGCCCTATTAGCGGATTCAACATCATTATTATGATGTTGCTTTTAGGAAGGCTTTCGACAGCCCCGAACCCAATTCCCATCGGATTCTGGTTTAATTATATATAATTTATAGATTTATTTGCAATAGTTATTTTTGTAATTATGTTAAACAATTAAAAAAAAAAAAACCGCCAGTTGGCGGAATTTTTATTTTTTCTTGAAGCCCTGTTTTGCTTTGAATTTTGGATTATCAGGATCAATCAAGATAACCTGCTTGCCACGACGGATTTGTTTAACATTACCGCGTTTTTTCCAAGCCTTTAATGAACTTAAAAATTTCATATCTTTATCCTTTTTACAAAGCGATTATAAACATATTTTTTTAAAAATCAAATAATAATATTATTTATTGTTGTTTTAGTAGGGGCTGTTAGTTTTGTTGAAATTAGTTTTTATTTTTTTTAAACAGTTTTTTAACAATTTTTTGCTGGATTTGTAAGCTTTTGGGGTTTTGTGTTAATTTTTTTACCAAAATAATCAACAGTTGAAAAAAATGAAGTTTTTAACACTTTTAACATTTTTAGGTCTTTGTCTTTTTATACTTGTTGAAAATTGTTGAAATTGTTATAATTGTAAAAAAAGGACGAGAGAGTATGAAACAGCAAGTTTTGAAAGCTTTGGCAAATCCTGCGCTTCTTTTTTATGTACCTTATTCGTTGGCGGTGATTAATTTTGCCGTTCAGTTTGTTATTTATATGGTTATGTTTGTCGGTTCTTTGCTGATTTCAAAAGGTAATGACCCAATTAGTCCTTTGTTCTTTTTGATATCTGTTATTGTTGTTCATTGTATTATGATGGTATTTGCAAAAAGAGACCCACAGTTAGGACAGATTGTGTCTGCAAAAATTCAATTGTTAAAAAAAAGAATTCCTAGAAGGTTGGCTGCATAATGATTAGTTTTGATAATTTATTTGCTTATTTCGCGGGCGGTGGTTTCCCAATAACACTGGCAGTTATGGCAATGTGTGTCGTGCTGGTGTTTGTGTTGTTGTTAATTTATCTGCCGGTGATAACAAGAAAGGTATTTCCAAAGTTTGGTTATGCAAAATATGCGAATTTTTTGCCGTTTGATACTTTGTATAATGATAATACTTTATCAATGACAGATGGCAGTTTAATCAGGGTTTTTAGAATTGCAGGATTGCAAACGTCGTTGCAGGATGATAAAACAAAAGAAAAATTCTTGGATTTGCGGACACAGCTGTTTAATCAAATTCGTGACCCAAATGTTGTTTTGCGCTTTTATATGATACGCGATGCGGCATACGATGAAGCAAAATATGAATTTCATCAAAGAACGTTGCAAAAAATCTATGATAAATGGCATGGACAAGGGTTAGAGATTTTCTTGAATAGTTATTATGTTGTTGTGTCTGTTTCGGGAAATAATGCACGTGAAAAATTAAATCAATACAGTAATTATGTTGAATCAATTTTGGCCGCGTATAAACCAAGAGTCTTGAAAAACAATAGTAGTGATAATATGGCGACCTTTATTGGACGGATTTTATCACCAATTACAAAACCTAGGTTTAAAAAGGCTGATAATAATATCGCAAATTTAACAACTGTTGATGATGTTGAGTTTTTAAATGATGGATTAGTGCGTTATAGCAGTGGTGGAAAACAATCGTTTGCAGCGATGGTGTCTTTTAAAATGTCACCTGATTATTTGGATGAAGATTTTTTTGATACGATTTCTACAATTCAAACAGAAATGATTACTTTGAATGGTTTTCATATTATGGGAAATGCAGATGTTGAAACAACAATAAGACAAAAACGTGCGGTCGCAGATGAAAAAAGGCAAGCGTCAACAGAAGAACAGATTTTTCAAGCAGAAGGCGCAATGGATGAAAATATTTCAGGTAATCAAACATTGGTTAACTATTACCCATTGTTTGTCTTGTTTGGTGCAACAAAAGAAAAATTACAAAAATATGTTGATGAATTTAAGAAAATTGCAGCGTCGTTTGGTGTTGCGCCAGTGGTGGAAAATTTTGCGTCAAAGGTTTCTTGGTTTGCGCAAATCCCAGGATTTGATGTCTTTCCACGTAGTTTTAAATTGTTGTCCAAAACAGCCGCAGTTAGTATACCAATGTCAACACAGCCACGTGGTATCGAAAATTCTGATTGGGGACCTGGGCCGCTGGTTGTTTTCCCAACAGCACAGGGGACACCATATCAATTCCAATTTCATGTTTCTGATAAACCTGCCGCGGTTGGACATACACTTACAATTGGGCCAACTGGTGGGGGAAAGACCACTTTATTCTCGTTCTTAATCGCGCAAAGTTTAAGGCATCAAAAGTTAAAAGCTTTCTTTTTTGATAGAAACAAAGGGGCCGAGATTTTTACACTGGCGGTTGGTGGTAAATATATCACAATGAACGGTAAAGAAAAAAAAGTTGCTAATAAGGTCGAAGAAAGCTTCTTGACACATTTGAATCCGTTGAAAATGCCTGATAGTGCTGCAAATCGTGCGTTCCTGCGCAGGTGGTTTTCAATTATTTCAAACCAGGCAGATGTGCAATCTGCAGATGAAATTGCGCGTGCAGTTGCTGTGAACTTTGATTATTTGTCTGATAAAGACAGGTTGTTGAAAAATCTGTGGGAAAGTTGTTTTTCGTCCGCTGGTAATATGAGGGGTGCATTGAAAAAGTGGGTTGACCCATTACAGTATGGTGATATGTTTAATGAATCATCAGATACATTGGATTTAAATTCAAGACTGACAACGTTTGATTTTACAGATATTTTACAAGACGAGGTTTTATCCCCAGCAGTGATTTCTTATATTTTACACAGAATTAATAATATTACAGTGGCAGGTGGAAATCCATCCTTGATTATGATTGACGAAACCGCACCAATGTTGGAAAATAAAATGTTTCGAGATAACTTTATCGCAGGTTTGCAAGAGGGGAGAAAAAATCGTCAGGCATATATGGTCGCGTTCCAACGTGCAAATGTGTTAGATAAGTTAGGTGTCGGTGATGTTGTGCGTGGTCAGGCGCAGACTGTTTTGTTCTTTAGAAATCCGTCTGCAGATGCACGTGATTATGAACATTGGAATTTGAATCCGCTGGAATTAGCATTTATTCAAGGTAAAGCTTATCCTAATTTAAAGCGGGCGGTGCTGTTGTCGCGACCTGTTAATGGCGAATCTGTAATATTAAATACGGAACTTGGTGGATTGGGCAGTATGTTGCGTCTGTTTGAATCAGGGCGTTCTTCGGTTTTGTTGGCAGAGGATTTGTATAAAATGTATGGCAGTAATTTTGTAGAAGAATACCTGAAAAAACAGGGGGCACTGGATTAAAAAAGTGTTTAGGTTTGTTTTATCTTTGTTAATAATTTTTATATGTGGGCCGTCTGTGGGTGCTGATTGTATGGATTTTAAGATAAATCCAAATATTAATATATCAAAGCCAGATTGGAAAAAAACAGTCGTGCAACCGCGTGAACCAATGAATTTGTGGCATGGAAATGTTGTTGCAACACTGGTTGATATTTATGACCTGACGGTCGATGCAAAAAATGTCAAAGATGGTATTTGTGTGTTCTTGAATAATGTTGATGCAACAATTGGTTATAACGATTTTATAGTGCAAATCGATATAAGACATACGCCTGATACGTGTGCATATAATGCGGTTCTTGAACACGAAGATAAACATATTGATACTTATTTGAATGTAATAAATGATTTTAATGCCGAATTAAACGATGCGGTTAAAACAGCGGCTGATTCTGTTATGCCGGTGTTTGTAAAAAATACAGATGAAATAAATTTAGCAATAGATATGATTAATCAGGAATTACAGAAACATCCTGACTTGATTTTAATTAAACAAAAAATTAATGCTGCACAGGAAATCAGAAATAAACAGGTCGACCAACAGGAAGATGGACAAGGGCTGGCGAAATGTTTTTTGAATTAGAAACTGTAGCGAATACCAACAGAAAATTCTGACATTGTGTTCACAAGTTCGTTGTTTATTGGTGTATAGTGGTATTGAAATAAACCTGTTATATTATCACCAGGGAATGTGTACATAACACCAATTCCAATGCGTGTGCTGATATTATTGTCAGATGATTTTGTATTAGTTTCAGTGGTGGCGGTTATATATTCGTGTTTGTCATACATTTTATAGTTTGCAACACCGAATGTTGTAAAAAAGTCTGCATTTCTACTAAGGTTATAATATGCGTATATATCAAATCCAAATGCCATATAATAAATTTCGTGATTAGATGCGCTGAAACTGTTGGTGAAATCAAGATTGTTTGTTGATGAATGGGTAAAGAAAAATTCAAATCCAAAATTATTACCAATGCGTGCGCCTGCGTTGATGTTCGCAGAATAATATGTTTCGTCTAAATTAATCTTCATTGCGTAATCAGATAAATTTAAACCCGCGTTAATACCAATGTATGGCTTGAAACCAGATGTATACGCAAATGCGTTTGTTGTCGAAAGTATTAATGATAAAATTAGTATTTTTTTCATAGATTCTTATTTTGTTTGTTGTTTGATTGATTGTTTTATTTTATCGATTATTTTAAAAAATAAATCAAATACCGGTGATGGGGCGTTCAAACGTTCTTGTTCTTTGAGTGTAGATAGATGTAGTTTGTATTGTGAATATCTGTTTGCCTGTTCAACAATTGCATCGTATTCACTGTTTGGTTCCCATTTGGTTTCTAGCATTGTGGTCATAGTATAAATCCTGTATTAGTATGTTGTTATATATTATACTATATTTTAACAAAAATATAAGTTGTTATTTTTTATTTTTACTTTTATGTATTTTATTGATAGAATTTACATTGAATCCAATGGGAAACTTGCGGGTTTGGGCTGTCGTAAGCTCTGATAAAATCCGGTGCAGTTTGCATCGTTCCAGATATGGTGTGGATTGCACCGTAGTTTTTGCCCTGATTTATGGTCGGGGGGCTGTTGGTGTATAAAATACGGGAAACCGAAAGACCAACAGAATCTTTTGATTTTATCAGATTTACGAACTCCCCGACCGTCAATTTTCAAATTGGCGGTATTTTTTATTTTGAAAGGGGTGAAAATGAGGTCCTTGTTAGTGTTTGTTTTTGGTATTTTTGTTTTTGTGGGGGATGTGTGGGCGCCACCACCAGATTTTGATATGATAGCAGAAGAAAGATGGGACGAATATGGAACGAATGATGATGGTACTTGGTGGGGGATAACAGGTGGTGTTCGGTATGAGGGGGTTACTATTTGTGCAGCAGAACAAGGTGTATACTTAGAGAAACAAAATGATATTGATTTGACCCCTGGTAATATGTGTTGGTGTAAGATTACAAGTCCGTTTGATGGCGCGTATGTTTTTTTTTCTAGTTATTATAATGGTGAGGTTGTGCCTTGTGGGGATTATTGTTCTTGTGGTGATATTAATTTCATGAACCCTTCAGGGATTGGTTTTTCAGCTGATAAAATTATGCAACTGCACAATGCTTTATTAAATTCACAGAAGAAAAAGTTAGCGGCGTGTTATTTAAAGACTTCAACTGGGGTGTCTTTGCCGTTGTATGATGTTAAATCAACTTCGCCGGCGTTGCATGTTTTGCGTGATGGGGTGCTTTATTATGGAAATATGGAATTAGGGCGGGGGACAAATACTTTGAATGTGAATTATAATGGGGCGATATATCATTTGGTTGAATAAAAAATACCGCCTAATTTTGGCGGTGGGTTATTTTTGATGATGTTGGCGCAGATAATTTTTTATGTCTGATTTATGCTTATAAAATGATATCTGTTCGCGCCCCATTGGTGTTGGTAAAAATATTGTGCACCAATTTTTTGCATAATTAAATATGTAAAGCAGTGCAACAAGGTCATTGGGGTTGGCTTTTTTTATTTGCTTTGTTGCCAAATCGTATTCACAAATGATAGTTGCAGAAACAGAATTGTAAAAACTTTTTTCTGGATTGTTTTGAACGTTGCTAAAACCAAGTTTACGTAATGAATCAACAGCAAAATCTGTGCCAATTTGTGTGGCAAAAGGTTTTTTTACCTTAAAGCGCAAGTTTTCAATTATCCCGTCGTTGCTATAAATTTTTACAGACCCCATTGTGTTAAGGGTTTCGCATATTTTTTGCATTTCTTGTTCTTTGGTTATTTGCATAGATATTCCTTTTTTTTGTTGATTATAATACAAATAAAATTATTGTCAATTATTATATTGGTCTAGGAATTGTTATACTGTTGGTGGAATCTGGTTGGCAACAGGGTGAAAGTGGGGCGGTTTTTATGGTGTAAAAAAGTATTAAAAAAGCCCAGAAAACTGGGCGGAATCTTGGTTGAGGGGAATGGATTTCGCTCGACACGTTGTGTCTGCGCGCAAATTTGTAGTTATTCGAACTGCGCATAGCTTGTTCTTATATACAAATTTTGAACTGGCAACTGTGTTGCATCGTCAAACCAATCGACCACAAAAATTTTAATAATAAAAATACCCCAGACGGGGCATTTTATTATTAAACTGGTTGCGGGGAATGGATTTGAACCACTGACCTTCAGGTTATGAGCCTGACGAGCTACCGGACTGCTCTACCCCGCGATAAGGTGTATATATTATATACTATATATTGTAATAGTCAATAAAAAAATGATTGATATTCATTTGGTTGAATTTATTATATTTTCTTGCTAAGATTTATCTTAATATGTTTATAAGGGTTTGTCGTGTTTCAAAATAAAACATTTAGAAGGTTGTGGAAGGGGTTTTGGGAACCTGTCTTGGGATTAGGGATTTTTCAATGGATTATAGCGGTTTTGTTTACAATACCAATTTGGTTTGTGTATTTTACGTCTATTAAAAAAATTACAAATATCGATGTGTTCTATAAATACAGAAAAAAGCCAGCGATATTTGTCTTTTGGCATGGACGCAGTATGATGTTAAGTCCGATTATTTGTCTGGGGCGAATGAATGCTTATGCGGTTGCAAGTAATCACAAAGATGGGCGAATGATGGCAAAATTACAGCGTTTATTCGGTTTGCGGGCGATTTATGGTTCGTCGTCCAAGGGTGGGGTTTCTGTATTACGCGAAGGGTTGCGTGTCTTGGCACGTGGAAATTATGGAATTTGTATGTCGCCAGATGGTCCAGGGGGACCGTCCTTGCGTGTCCAAGATGGTGCATTATATTTTGCAAAAATGTCGGGTGCGCCAATTATTCCAGTGTGTTATACCGCATCACGCGCATGGGTACAAAATAGATGGGATAGGTATTTGGTGGCATTGCCGTTTTCAAAGATTCTTTGCAATATTGGAAATCCTGTATTTGTGCCACGCAAGGCAACAGGTGAAGAATTTGAAAAAATTCGCAAGGATTTAGAGGACTTTATGGTAAAACAAGTACATGATTTAGATGCACAATTTGGTATAAAACCGGTTGAGCAGGATTTAAACGCAACTGAATTTAAACAGAAAAAACGCGAAGAAGCACAACAAAGAAAACTAGAAAAAAAACAAAAAAAAGGAAGATAATGAAAACTCCATTTTGGTTTTTAAAACAAAATCCGATTGCTTGGTTGTTAATACCGTTTTCTGTTGTTTATTATTTTTTTGGCAGGATTGTTTTTTGGTTCAGAAAATTTAGACAGGTAAAATCGCGCAGATTAATTATTTGTGTTGGAAATATTCTGGCAGGTGGGGTCGGTAAAACACCAATTGTAAAAGAAATTGCAAATTATTTGGATGCACCAATTGTTATGCGTGGCTATAAAAAGTCTGAGGAAACATCTGGTGTCGGGGACGAGGCTGTTATGTTGGCTAATAATGGATTGGTTGTGCATACGGGGAATAGAAAAGTTAATGTCTTGATGTTGAATGAGCAAAATACAGATGTACCAATTGTTATGGATGACGGTTTGCAAAACCCGACAATAAAAAAAGATATTTCAATTCTGGTCTTTGATGAGGGGATTGGTTTTGGTAATGGTTTATTGTTGCCGGCCGGGCCATTGCGTGTGCCAAAAAATCAAATAAAAAATGCAGATGCGATTATTGTTATAAAAAGCGATAAACCAAGAAAAAAATTTAAATTACCGGCAGGGATACCTGTCTTTTATGCGAAAAATCAGACGGTGTCACCGTATGATGAAGATGATAAATTGGTGGCGTTTGCGGGAATTGGATATCCAAAAAAATTCTTTTCTGCGCTGGGGAATGTGGTTGCAACAAAGGCTTTTCCAGACCACTATCAATACAATAAGCAAGATATTGATATGTTGATAGATTTAGCGGATAAAAAAAATGCAAGGCTTATTACAACAGAAAAAGATTGGGTGCGATTGCCAAAATCTGTTCAGGGTAAAATTAAATATGCAAAGTTAGAAACTGTTATTGATAGTTTGTTCTTTGATTGGTTAAAGGAGAAAATAAAATGCCAACAATTAATAAGAAAATAGAAATTTCTGGTCTGGGGATTCATTCTGGGCAAAAGGTTAATATCGTTATTAAGCCATCAGATGAAAAAGGAATTTTTTTCAAGCGTGTCGATATGAAGGGGACTGGTTTAATACCGGCAAGTTTTGATAATGTTGGTGAAACAAAAATGCGTAATACTACGATTGGTTCGTTGGATGGCGCGTATGTTCAAACGATTGAACATTTAATGGCGGCGTTGTTTATTGTTGGGGTTGATAGTGCGATTGTTGAAATTGATGGGGCAGAAACACCAATCTTGGACGGCAGTGCAGCGGAATTTATAAAAGAATTTCAAAACGTTGGCAGGACTGATGGAAAATTAAAACGCATAATCGTTAAACGTGATGTTATGGTGCGGGCAACTGATGTGTTTAAACAATTACCAATAAAAGAAAGATTTAAAATATGGTTCTTTAATAAAATTGCAGGCAGAAAACCAGATGGTTTTGTTAAATTAAGTCCATGTTCTGATGGCGGGTTGAATATAAAGGCAACATTGGTTTATCCTGAAAAAATTATCGGAAAGCAAAGTTTTTCTTATTCGTATGATGGTACAGAAAAATCTGTGAATGTGTTTGTAAAAGATGTGGCGCGTGCCAGAACGTTCGGTAAGTATTCAGAGTGGGAATATCTGAAAAAACGCGGAATGGGACGTGGGGCAAATGAAAATAATGTAATCGCGTTGAATGATGCAGGGGATGGTACAATTAATAAACTGATATGGCCTGATGAATTTGTTAGACATAAAATTATTGATGTTGTTGGTGATATGTTTACCGCAGGGGGGGTGATTTGCGCGAATTTAGAGTCTTATAAAGGTAGTCATGCAATGAATAATTTAGTGCTAAGAAAATTATTTAGCAATCCAGAAAATTATGTTATAATTGACGATGAATAGAAAAAAAGGAAGGAAAGGTATGAAAAAAATATTTGCTTTGTTTGCTGTTTTGATGATGGCTGCGTGTGGGGGGATGATAAAAAATGAAAATGGCAGTCAATATCTGGTAAAGTTAGATGCGGAACCAATTGGGTGTACTTTCTTGTATAAGTTAGAGACAGAAGTGTCTGTGTATGATGCAGAAGATGCGCGCAGATATATGGAAAATCGTATCGTAGATCAGGCGCGTGTTGGAAATGCGTATTGGATTACAAGTATGCGTACAAAGCCAAATGAATGGGTGGTGTTTGGGCCAGAACGTGCATTTGTATTGGTTGCTAATGTATATGATTGTCCGAATCCACGTGCGGTCAGAACGGCAAATGGTGGTGGGGCAATAACAGTATCTGAATAATTGTTAATCCGTCATTAAGGCGGATTTTTTATTGTCTAAAAACTGTAATTTAATCCAAAGCCAATATAGTTTATGCCACGATTTGTATCGGTGAAATCACCGTTCGAGAAGTGCAGGGTGAATATCTCGGCATTCAGGTGTTTTGCAATTTGAGTACCAATAAAGACTTTTTCGCCGAAAACAAGTCGGCTTTGAACATACTGGTCACCACTGTCACGCATATATGGTCCAATACCAATACCAAAATACCAATCACACCAATTAAATAACGCGATGTCCCATGATATGCCAACGGCACTGAATGATGCGCCGCTTGTGCTGTGATATGCGATGTTTTGTAATAAATGCAGGTTTATTCGTGCAGGAAGTCGCAAGATTTTTATTGGTTGACTGTATTGTAGCATTATGTTGCTCATTGGGCTTATGTTCCATTCAAATGGTGATATTAAATGCCCAAGGTCGCCAAAACCACTGCTTTGAGAAATGTAAATTCCAAGGCTGTTTTTAGTGTCTGAATAAAATAATGGGTTTGCATAAATTGGGGTTGTTGATAATATAGTTAATAGCAGTATTGTCTTTTTCATATTGTTATATTAATAAAATGAAAAAAGTTTATCTATATGATGAAAATCCCAATTGTTTATGTTGAATAAACTATTTACAGGGTGTTAAAAAATTGCTATAATCAAAATAAATGTACACGCATTGCGTGTTGGAAAACATAGCGAAAGGTTGGGTTTCTGGGGGTGTCAGAAAATCTAGGAGAGTTTGTATGATGAATAAAAAATTAATAGATTCATTGAAAAATGCGCTGGGGACGGTGTTCTTGCTGGCGGGGGCTTTCTTTGTTTGTTCGACCGTTTTGTCGGTTCGTTCGGTCTTGGCAGACCCAATTGCACCTGTTGTGCCAGAAATGTATGATTATTCACAGAATGGTCGCGCAAGTGGACGTGCAAGTGTGCGGACCAGTCCACGTGCCAAGGCAAATGCAACGCGCAGAACCGTTGTACGCACAACTGTTGCGCCAAATGCAAGTGTTGCGCGTACAACTGAAAATGTACGTGTAAATAATGATGCAGTAAATGCAAGTCGTGCGGTTGCATCACGCACAGTTGTAAATCGTGCAAATGTTGCGCAACCACGTGTGGATGTGAAAGCGCGCAATGTTGTTTCGCGCAGGTTGGATGCGACAAATCGTGCAAATGCAAATATTCGCAGAACAGTGCGTGCACGTACTGCAACGTCAGATGCGGCCGATGCAGCGCGTATTTCTTTGCAGGGCAGTGCAATTCGTGGGTCTAAGGCAAATACATCAAAATCATATTCTTATTTGTCTGGTAAATTGTATACAGGGAATTATTCGAATATTATTGATTCAACCACTGGTTTGATTTCAACAGATGCGTTTAATAATTGTATGGAATCTTATTATACCTGTATGGACGAGATTTGTACCGCCCGTAACGCGGCACAGCGCAGATGTGCCTGTGCGGGTCGTGTGAAAGCGTTTGCAGAGGCAGAAGCAGCATTGGAAACAGCAAATGAAGAACTTATCAAGGTTTCAGGTGAATTGGCATTGTTGGTTGCAAGTGGCGGTAAGGACGTGTCACAAGCATTTAAGCTGACAGATGCAGAAAAAGTTATGAATTGTGTTTCGTGGCAAGAAATTACAAATGAGTATGGGCAAAATTCAAACGAGGCGATAGATTGGTGTGCTGCACATGGTATCTTTAAAGATGGTGGTGGTAAAGTGACGTCGTGTGGAAAGCCTAAGTATTGTTCTGAAACAGGGAATAGTTTTGGGTTTAATGTAAGTGAGCTTGATGGTACGGGGTCGGATATCTTGGCACAGTTGCAATCATGGGCGTCCGCCAAAGAGCAAACTATTACCATATTAACAGATGATGAAGATAATTTGTTTGATGCCTTTACAGGTGTGTCGGATGTTGTTGGTGGATTGGCAGGAATTAGCGGTACGATAAATAATGTTTCTGAATTAAAAGATTCTTTGGCAGAAACATGGGGTTATGAATTGTTTGAATATGCACATAATAATGTTTGTGCGCGTGTTTTGGATTCTTGCTTTAATGGTATTTATGAAGCATGTGGAACACCACCATCTGGTGTAAAGTGCGGAAATGGTGCAGGACAGTGTCCTTATAATTATAATAGTCATATAACTGTTAATAATACTGGTTCGTATGAATTGAACTTTGTTAACGCGTCTAGTGGTTATACAAGTTCTAATTCTGCAACGTGTTTTGGATATACTACATCAAGTGGTGACCCATATGCGGATTTGCGTAAACCGGTTGCGGATGCACGTCGCAGTATTATGCAAAAATATGCATTGGATGCAAATGCAGATTGTGATGCATATGGTGAACAATTGCGTACAACAGCACAAAATATCGGTTATCAAAAGGTTGCAGCACAACAGGCTTTGCAACAAAAGCGTTTGGAATTTGCAACGGCAGAGGCAGAAAGTGTCTTGTCGCGTGCGCAGGCTGCAATGGTTAACTTTAATGAGTGCCTGAGTGAAATATATGAATGTTATGAAGAAACAGCCGATAGCGAAGAAAATTGGCCAACATCACGTATCAAGACGTATTGTGCACAGGTGGCAAATGTTCCACATTGTTATGAAGAAATGATTTGTTCACCAACAGGGGCGCAATTTACAGCGGTTATCGATAAGCAGGATAGTGCAACTTGTAATAATACACAGGATTATACAACAAATACCTGTCGAAATATCGTGACTTTGAATGAAATTTTGAATGGTGCGTATCCAATTAGCGAAGATGATAATTATTACAAAATAGAATTTGGGGATGAAGCGACGATGGATTCTGCACATATGCGTGAGGTTTGTTTGCGCAATGCGATGGGTATAACTGATGGAAATGAAGGTTGGGATATTCGAGGATGGAAGAAAGATACATCGAATGATTAAAAAATTCCCCAAAATGGGGAATTTTTTATTTTTCTAATTTTATATGCAGATATATATATAAATATGTCCCTGCGGGGCAATGGATTCCCGCCTGCGCGGGAATGACGAAGAGAGAGGGTGTGTGGGGCGCGATGCGCGGGTATGACAACACTTCGTTAAAACTTCGTGTTGCAGGCGGGTTTTGTTAAAAGTTCGGGGTGTGGGTGATGGGTGTGGTTGGTTTTGTTTTCTTTGTTTTAACAATTTTTTTGTAAAAAAAATTGTCATTCCATGGCTTGACCATGGAACCTAGGTTATGTATTCCTTATTATCGGCACTACCTGGGTCCTGTGGGGCATTCACCCACAAAAATTTGCAATTTTTGC
>JAFQTD010000011.1 GCA_017409215.1 Alphaproteobacteria bacterium | reverse complement strand
AGGAATTGACGCTATACTAAAACAGGCTAAGTTCGAAAGAATCGCAAACCGAATGGAAAAAATAGAAGAAAAACTTGACGGTACCAAACTGGGGAATTTAATTGAAAGAATATTCGATAACGATTAACAAATTTAACAAGATGTACTGGTGTGTTTTGCAATATAAGTTAAATTTTGTTGCGAATTAGAATTAGCTGAACGTGTAATATAATAAGAAATTCAAAAAACTAAAATTATCCCTATTGACACAGGTCGTTAAAATTTACTAACCTGTATTTTGAAAAGTAGGGGTTTATATATGAAGAAAAGTTTTCATCGTGCTCTTAATTTTATGGCATTGTTTACGGCGGTATTGCTGGCGGGGCTTATTTATTTTTATGCGGAGTTTTTGCAGATTGCAACGGCTAATGTGTTGTTGAATGGAATTATAATTGGTACAACTGTTTTTGGTTGTGGATTATGTTTTTATCAGATTTTCAGGCTGATTCCAGAGTATAAATGGTTAAAGGCCTATATCGCAGGGCGACGCAATGTAAAAATGCCACCTGTATTGTTGCGTTCTGTGGCGCAGATGTTGGTTGGGCGCCCAAAGCATATATCCGCGGGAACATTGAATGGTATGTTGGATATGATTTTGATGCGGTTTGACGATGCGCGCGAATCGATTCGTTATGTATCTAATACTTTAATCTTCTTGGGGCTGTTGGGAACCTTTTGGGGATTGATTTTGACGGTTGGTGGATTTGCGGAATTAATCGGTAATCTTGATTTTTCAAGCGAAATGGTGATGGAAAAAATGCAGGCAGGATTAAGTACGCCTTTGTCGGGGATGGCAACTGCATTTACTAGTTCCTTGTTGGGCTTGGGGGGCAGTTTGTTTGTTGGCTTCTTGGCAATGCAGGTTCAAAGTGCGCAAAATTCAATTTTTCGTGAACTAGAAAATTATCTTTCAAAACATACACGTGTTGCACAGGTTATTCCACAATTCAATTTGACAACACAAGAAATAAAAAGAATGCAACAATTATCAGATGATAATATCGAGATGTTCTGAAAATAAATAAAAGAGAGAAAAAAATGATGAATGTTCGTTATCGTACCCAGGTAAGTGCATGGCCAGGATTTGTGGACTTGTTTTCGAATCTGGTGATAATATTGATTTTCTTGTTAATTGTGTTTGTCTTTTTGTGGACAACAACCAGTGTCTTTAATAAGTCAAGCGGTGCAAAAATGGTTGCGAACTTGAAGGCGACTAATGAGCAGCAGGCGCAGACTATTCAGCAGATGTTATTGGATGAACAAGAGGCCAAGCGTTTGTTGGTTCTGGCGCGTGCAGAATTAGAAACATTAGAGAAAAATAATATTGTCTTAAATGATGAATTGAATGAAATTGACGCAAGTGTTGAAGACTTGATTACTGCGTATGAGGCAAAGGTTGTTGAACTGCAGGCGAATAGTGACAATATGCAGAAAATGATTGTGGATTTAACAGGGCAATTAAATCAGGCTAATTTAGACAAGGAAAAAACAGCCCAGTTAGAGCAGGATAGAAAAAAATTGCAGATGGAAATGGATGCGCAACGTACAGAACTGATGTCGCAATTGGATAAATTACAGGCGGCGCTTGATGCGGCAGAAGAAAAATCACAGGCGCAAGAAGTGCAATATGTTGAAATGTCGAATCGATTGAACAAGGCCCTGATTGAAAAAGTTGCAGAATTGAAGGAAGTTGAAAAGTATCAGTCTTTTTTCTATAAAGGGGTAAAGTTGGCGATTGGTGAACAATCTGGTGTTCATGAAAAAGGCGATAGATTTATTGTGGATAGTGATATTTTGTTTAAGAGTGGTTCCTATAAATTGTCAGCAGAAGGAAAAAAACAGCTGAAAGCAATCGCTGATGTTATTAAAGATATGGAAACAAAAATCCCGACAGATATAGACTGGATTATTCGTATCGATGGTCATACAGACAAGAAACAGGTAATTGCAGGTACGTATGGGTATAAAAACAATACAGAATTATCGTTGTTGCGTGCAACGGCGGTTGTAAATGAATTGGTCAAAGATGGGGTCGAAAAACGCAGACTTATCCCCAGTGGATTTGGTGATATGTATCCGATTGCACAGGGTGATGATAAAGAAAGTTTGCGAAAAAATCGTCGTATAGAATTACAGCTGACGAATCAGTAAGAAAAGCCCATTTAATGGGCTTTTATCTTTGTTTTATGGTATTGTTTACATTACAAAATCTTCGCCCAGATAGACTTTTTTTACCATTTCGTCTTGGACAATTTCGGGTGTTGTGCCATGTTTTAATATCTTGCCGTCGTGTAAAACATAGCTGCGGTCTGTGATGCCAAGTGTTTCACGAACATTATGGTCGGTAATAATTACACCCAGACCACGATTCTTTAATTGTGATACCAGACTGCGAATTTCGTTTACGGCAATTGGGTCAATGCCTGCAAATGGTTCGTCAAGCAATATAAACTTTGGGTCGTTTGCCAATGCGCGTGCGATTTCAACACGACGACGTTCACCCCCAGATAGTGATGTCGCAGGACTGCGACGCAGGGATGTTATTGAAAATTCTTCAAGCAAGGAATCGAGTTTCTTTTTGCGTTTTTTCTTGTCTGGTTCGACAACTTCTAGGATTGCCATAATGTTTTGTTCGACTGTTAATCCGCGAAATACACTGTTTTCCTGGGGCAGATATCCAATATGCAGGCGTGCACGTTGATAAAAGGGCAGGTGGGTTATGTCCTGGGAGTTTAAGAAAATTTGTCCACCTGTTGCCGCAAGTTGACCTGTTATGCAATAAAATGCCGTTGTTTTTCCTGCGCCGTTTGGCCCCAACAGACCGACGGATTCGCCTTGTCGTGCCTCCATCGATATGTCACGAATAACGGTGCGCTTGCCGTATGATTTAGATAAGTGTTGTATGCGTAAAATTGATTGCTTCATAATTTTATCACCAGTTCGTTTGTTTTGACGCGGTCACCATTGCTGGAATTGACGCGTACATTGCCATTTAATGTTATTGTTTTTTGTTTCTTGTTATATTGACCTGTTTTTGCAGTGATGTTGTCTGTAATCGTATTGTTATTGGTGTTTCTGGTGATTGTGCCAGAAACCGTTTCAAGAAAAATAATATCAGGATTGTCGTATTCCTGATAACCCGTTGCCGCATGTAATTTGAACGGAGAACCATTTTTGTCAAATCCAGAAAATGATGCGCCAGACATCTTGAATTGATTGCTGACAATATCGGTCATATTAATTGCAGATATTGGTGTCCACAGTATTTGTTTTGTAAACAGCGAACCGGCCACCAATGCAGCAATCATTACCAGCCCCCAGCCTGTAAAGAAAAATTGCCACAGGCGTTTTAGACGCTTGTGCTTAGATAGTATAATAAAATTTCGTTTGTCGGTCTGCATATTTTACAGTTTAGCGCGCATATATAAAAAATGCAATTTTTATATTTGTTATAAAAACTTTTTGTGTTATAATTCTTTGCAAGAGAGATGAATAAATATTTACTGTCTTTTATTGTTGGCTTGTTTGTTGCGCAGGGATGTGCAACTGCTGCGATTACTGTGAAAAAGGCTTCGTCTGTTGCAAAAAAGGAAACCAGTGTGCAGAATGTCGGGGGCAGTTTATTGCCAACTGCGCTTACTTTGTATCAGACGGTTCAGCAGTTGAATCAGCAACAGCAAGAATTATCTGCAGAATGCGAACCGTCAACCCAAGAAGTTAATTGGGTTAATAAAATGATAAAAGAATGGGCAAAGTCTGGTGGTGTCTTGCCAAAGGGTGATAAGATTGGCGGGATGGCAAAGTGTAACAAGGATGATAATTCTTATAGTAAGTCTATTCAAAACAATATTGAGTACGAGGAAGATATTTGTTACGAGGTTTTTGATGACAAGTCTGATGAAGGTATGATTTGGCAAGATTATCCCAAGGTAACAACGGCAACATACTATATTGTTGATGGTGAATATTCTGCAACAGGTAAAAGGGCCAAGGATAAAAGGGTTGCGTCAAATATTTATGATATCTTTAATTTGATTGATTTTACCACAGAAGACTATACCGCAGAAGATGCGAAAATGGTTGCAAAGTTGAATGAAAAAATGGAAAAGTGCGCCCCTGCAAAATTAAGCGCGAAAAAGGCTGCTATGTGGGGTGATTTTGTAATGGGGGCTGTCGGTTCTATTGGGCAAAATACAAATACAGGTTCATTGATGGAGACTGTTTCGGGTCTGATTTCGTCCGGTGGCGGAATGAGTGGTGCGTTGCAGTCGTTGGGGGGTGTTGCAACATCTCTGCTGGATAAATAAAATTATAATAATTTATCTGCAAGCGGTGCCGACAATTTATGTACGTTTTGTACACTGCATTGTCGGCACTGCGTGCATCTAAATCATTCTAATTTTATTTATTTTCCAGTGCTAGGGGGGTGCATTGTCGGCACTGCGTGCATCTAAATCATTCTAATTTTATTTATTCCCCGGTGCTAGGACGTGTTGGCTTATGTAGTGTCTGTACACTGCGCCACCCCAAATTCGTTTATCTATACTATTCTAATTTTATTTATTTTCCAGTGCTAGGGGGGGCATTGTCGGCGGTGCGTGCATCTAAATCATTCTAATTTTATTTTTTTCCCGGTGCTAGGACGTGTTGGCTTATGTAGCGTCTGTACACTGCGCCACCCCAAATTTGTTTATCTATACTATTCTAATTTTATTTGAGAATTATACCACTTCGGTTACTGCGCGTAATGCGCCGTCGCGTGATAATTGTACGACACGTATTTTTTTCTTCATTTCTGCGATTAAATCTGTGCGGTCGTATGCGGGTTGTGTGTGCAGTATTCTGTCCGCAAATGCAGCATAGGCGGCATCGGCACTCTCTGCGTGAATTGTTGTATAAAAATGGTCGTGGCCTGTACCCAGCATTTCCCATAAAACAGATGCGTTGTCTGTTGATATTTCGCCCCCAATAATCACATCAGGGGTCATTCTGACAACCAAATCCAGCAAACGGGCGTAATTAAAATCGTTGTTCTGTTCCGTACGGGATAGTACGAAATGTACACGATTTTTTTGTGGTACGTGTATTTCGCGTGCGTCTTCAACGGTGATAACGCGACTATTTTGATCAATTAATGTAAGCAAATGGTTTAAAAATGTTGTCTTACCAGTCGCGGTTGCGCCAGATATAAGAATCGGACTGCCATCATTTATTGCGGACATTAATCTGTCGTATGGGTCGTCTGGACGGGTTGTTTGTCTGGGTTTTACCTTTAATAAAGCCTTGCCACGTTGCAGGTGGTAATTTTCAAAAGATGTGCTTTTTGTTCCGCCACCACGAATGTTTAGCGCAACACCACCTGTCACGTCATTTTCGTCATATTGTACATTTGGCCCCGCAATCGCTGAAAAACGGTGGTTGCCCGGCAGTGTGGCATATACAACAGGAATTCCATGTGACGGATTGAATGGGCGATCATATATGTTCGCAACCGTATGTATTAAGTCAACAAGGTATTGTTTGCTTAACACCTCGGCCTGATATGATACCCAGGGAACACGTGCCCCATGCAATCGCAACCAGACTTCGCCAGCATGATTAATGGCGATTTCTTCGACAAACGATGGTTTGTAGAATTGTTCAAGTGGTTTTAATAATGATTCCAGGACGATGTTTGACATTAATGTTATTTTATCATAAATCATTGCTTGAAACAATCTTCAATATTTGATATAAATTAAATAAAAGAGAGATAATGATATGAAATGTACACATCTGTTTTGTTTATTGGGTATGCTGGGGCTGGTTGCGTGCAATGGTACGAATGATGCGCCTTATAATGTATCTGATTTTGAAATGGGGGGGGCGGATGCGCCACTGTACAATGAACGTACAGGTGATTTTATGCAGGCGCAAAATCAATATTCTGCAATCGATTCGTATAAGCCAAAAACAGCTGTAGATAAAGAAAAAAATAATAATCGTTGGAATACATCGCGCAAGGAGACCCGTTGGCAAGAATACAAGGGGGCAATGGTTCGTGTCGAAGTATTGTTGGGCAATAGTGATGTTCGTGAAATGCGCCTGCGCCTGATGCAGGGGGCAAATGGGATGGATATTGATGCCGATTCGCGCGATATATTGTCTGCGGTGTCTGATTATGAAATGAAGCGGGTCTGTGGTCGTAATGCTGATAGTATTGTAATGATATATGATGAGCCTTCGTTTGAAGTAATGCAACCAACACCATATTTTGATTATCGTATAGAGGCCGAAGGTGTGACAATGCGTGAATACGGTTTTAGATGTGTTTATAATAAATAAAAAAGGAGTAAAAAATGAAAAAACTGGTTTCTGTATTGGGGCTGTGTGCTGTCTGTGGGCTGACCGCGTGTAATGCAGATGATGTTGCAAAAAACGGTGATAGGGTTGTTATCAATTTTGCTGGGTTTTCTGATGGTGTGCAGTTTCCTGGTGGTACAGCAGACGGTGTTCCATTGGTTTTGGGCAGTGGACAATTTATCCCAGGCTTTGAAGAACAGGTTGTTGGTATGAAGATTGGTGAAGAACGTGATGTAAATGTGACTTTCCCAGAAACGTATCATGCAACAGAATTGGCCGGCAAGCCAGCAGTGTTCAAAGTAAAATTGGTTGAAATTGTTGAATAAAAAATAGTTTAACATTGTCACCCCCGATTCGTCGGGGGTGTTTTTTTGGGGGGGCTAAAATAGTGTGCGATTATTTCCATATCGCTGGGATGTTAGAATAATCAGACAATTTGGTTGCACCTCTGTACATACCACCAACCTGAGCTGATGTGGCGTCTGGCCAGATTTCGTACAGATATTGTCCATTTATACGCGCAGATGGACCGGTTAAGGATGTACAGTTATAGAATGTTCGGTAGAACATATTACTCTGTGCCGGTCCAGAAATATCACCAAACAGGTTCTCTGGGATTGATGTCAAACCACTGCAACCAGAAAAGGTGTTGAGGAACATAGCACTTGCTGGTGCGCCAGATATCCCCGCAAATAAACCATCTGGGATTGATGTCAAACCACTGCAACCATTAAAGGTGAGGCGGAACATAGCACTTGCTGGTGCGCCAGATATACCCGCAAATAGGTTTTCTGGGATTGATGTTAAACCTCTGCAACCATTAAAAGTGGCGGTGAACATATTACTTGCCGGTTTGCCAGATATACCCGCGAATAGGTTTTCTGGGATTGATGTTAAACCACTGCAACCATTAAAGGTACCGTCGAACATAGAAATTGCTGGTTTGCCAGATATACCTGCGAATAGGTTTTCTGGTATTGATGTCAAACCACTGCAACCAGAAAAGGTGCTGGCGAACATATTACTTGCTGGTGCGCCAGATATACCCGCAAATAGGTTCTCTGGGATTGATGTCAAACCACTGCAACCATAAAAGGTGCTCTGGAACATATAATCTGCTGGTGCGCCAGATATACCCGCGAATAAATTTTCTGGGATTGATGTCAAACCACTGCAACCAAAAAAGGTGCTGCCGAACATAGAACTTGCTGGTGCGCCAGATATCTTCGCAAACAAACCCGCAGGGATTGATGTTAAACCACTGCAACCATAAAAGGTGCTGTTGAACATACTATGTGCTGGTGCGCCAGATATACCCGCAAACAGGTTTTCTGGGATTGATGTCAAACCACTGCAACCATAAAAGGTGCCGAAGAACATATTACTTGCTGGTGCGCCAGATATACCCGCGAATAAACCATCTGGGATTGAACCGGT
>JAFQTD010000010.1 GCA_017409215.1 Alphaproteobacteria bacterium | reverse complement strand
TGCTGGTGCGCCAGATATACCCGCAAACAGGTTTTCTGGGATTGATGTCAAACCACTGCAACCATAAAAGGTGCCGAAGAACATATTACTTGCTGGTGCGCCAGATATACCCGCGAATAAACCATCTGGGATTGAACCGGTCATATTAGTTGCATTATAAAAAGTCCGATAAAATCCTGGTTGTGTCTCATCCGCCAATGTCCCAAATATCGCCCCCAGTGAGCCATCAATCGATGCGATTTTTGTTTCTGATGAATTTACATAAAAACTTATCGCGGCGGCGGTCCAATTGCTGGTATTATATGCAGTTGCCTGACCGCCAATGCCGATTGTGTATGTGTTGGCAGTGGCGTAATCATGCGTATATGTTGTATTTGTTGTGTCTGGTTTTGTTATGGTTTCTGTTTTTCCATCGCCCCAATCAACCACAAATTCACCCGCTGCACTGATTGAAAAACTAAAACTGTTTGTTGAGGTGGTGGTCAGGGTAAATTCTGGACCTTTATCAATTTTCCGCACCAATGTATTCACTGCCTGGATTGTTGCAACCGTATCGGCAGCGTGTAATGTGGCGAATTCACCGTTGCCATAGTCGGTGGTCTTTTCACCATTTAAAATTTCATTTGCAACATCCACCGCCGTCAGCAGGTATTTCATATTTGCAGCCTGCATTGGACTGTCGGCCTTAATCGGTATAGAGATATCCCATTCTTGGGCAATTAATTTATGCACATAATCCACATTTACAATTTGTGCCGCATGCGCACAGAAAACCGTAAAACATCCAATCACAGCAAATAATATACGTCGCATATTTACCCCCATAATTATTCTGCCGTTGGCAATGTTGGTGTTGGCACATTAAATGTTCCGCTGACAGTATAAGTTCCCGCCATTGTTTGGGTCGCAGTTGCTGATGTGTCGACCTTGGTTGAAACAGAATCGGCAATTTGTGATGCGATTTGTTGTTGCACATATGCGGTTGATGGAATGTTGGCAAATGCCATAAATGGCATAAACATCAATATAAATATTAAAAATCGCATATTCATCCCGCCCCCCTAGGTTAATAAAAAAACCGCCACAGGAATTAGCGGTCGGGGAGTTGGTAAATCATCTTATTATTGACTCTGTCGCTTTTGGTGGATGGAATCCACCTGTTGTATGGCTAAACAGCCCCCCGACGTTTTGTCAGGGTTTTGCAATGCGATATGTAGTTCATACATCAAAATCGCAAAGAATAAGATGGGCCTACCACAGCCCCGAACCAAATACCAGGTTGGTTCACAAATTAGTATAACATATGTCGCGTTTGAAACGCAATAAAAAAACCGACAGTTTTGTCGGTCTTGTTGTTTGTTCTATGTCCTGTTCCCCGCAGGGGCAAAGTATTTGATGAATTCTTTCATTTCTGTCCCTGTTGCATCCAGAATCTTGGCAATGCTGCTGGTTGATGGCCAGCGGGGTTGTCCATATTTTGACCAACGCTTGCTTTTGTTAAATATCGTTGGATCAAGCCCACTAAGTTTCGCCAGACCAGAGCATGAAACTTTGTGGGCGGCAGCAAAGCAGTCGATTGCATTCCATATATCACCATGAGTCATTTTTTTATCTCCTATTGTTTTGTTGTTTATTGTTAACACATCGCTATTATAAAATAGGTTTTTATTGAATTTTTTATACCGTTTTTATTAGATATAGTGTATAAATAGGGGATAGGTATAAAAAAAGCCAGAAATTCAGGTTTTTTGTCTTATGTGACAGCGAAATTAAGTAATTATTCTTAGTGCAACGGATGAAAAAATAGAAGAAAATATACCTAAAAAGGAGTTTTTATGCCAACAATAAAGACAAAAGTATCGTTGTTGAAAGAACTGTTAGCATTAAAAGAAGTTGTTGATTTGGGACAAATACAGGCGGCGGCAGAAAGAAATGGTATCAAACATTCTAATATGTCTAAGTTGATTACTGATTTGGAATCGCGCTTTAAAACAATATTGTTGATACGTAGTCCGGTGGGGTGTTTGCCAACAAATGCAACCAGACAATTGTATTCGGATATCGAATTGGTTTCAGACGCATTAAATAGAATTTTGGACAGTTTGCGAGAAAAAGATGAGTTGGTCGGCAGTATTTTATTGTGGACCGAAGAAGGGTTCTTTGGCAGTAGTGTTTTATTAGAAGTGTCTAAATTGTATGCCAGATATCCAAAAATTCGACTGGATGTTATGACAAACAGAACTGTTAGTATGGCAAATCCTGATATATCCATTATAGATGCGCAATTGTATCAGAAAATTCCAGGCAGGGTTTTATTCAAATTTAAAACAAAAGCCAAATTTTATGTCACACAGGAATATCTGGATAAGCATGGTGCGCCAAAGGATATGGATGATTTTCTGGAAAATTATGACTTGTTTATGAGACAAAAATTCTTGAACCTGCCAGAATTTCAATTTGTGTCAAAACGTGCCAAGAAATTAAATACTGTGTCCGATTCGCCATCTATTATATATCAATTGGTTTGTGATAATGCGGGTATCGCATTGATGCCAGAATGGTGTACAAACAGAAATTCTAGATTGATAGAGGTGCCAAATATAGATTTTTATTATGAATATTATTTGACAGGGGTTGGAAATCCTATGACTATAAAAACACCAAAAGTGCGCGAGTTTTTAAAATTGTTTTATGAAATTTGTGCCAAGAATAAAATGCAGTTAGAAATGTTTGATTAGTTTGTATTTGTTAATAGTATTTCATTCCTGTGATATTTAGTGAAAAAAAGTGATATGCTGAATATCAAAAGGAGTGAAATATGAAAAACGTTTTAATTTTTATTTTTGCATTGGTAATTTCTTTCTTGCCCGGGATATTTGGGGTGTTCTTTACACCGCATGGTGCAAATGATGTTTGGTTTAATGCGCTGAATAAGTCAATACTGACCCCAGATGGTTGGGTGTTTAGTGTTGCGTGGACGATATTGTATGCTTTGTTGGGTATTGCGCTGTTCTTGATAATAAAGAACACTAAGGCGCGCAAGTCAAAAACAGTTGCATATTGGGCCTTTGTTGTTCAGATGGCATTGAATGCGTTGTGGTCTTATTTGTTCTTTGGATTAAATTTTGTGGGGGTGGCATTGTTGACATTGTGTGCGTTGATTGGTGTCACAATATGGATGATGGTGGAATTTAAGTCTATTAGCAAGGGCGCGTATTATCTGGTGTGGCCATACTTAATCTGGTTGTGCTTTGCGCTGTATTTGAATGGTACAATCTTGTTTTTGAATTAGTACTTTAAGACTTTAAGTTTTGAATCACCAATGTTTAGATATTGCAGTCCCAACTCGTCAATAAAGTCGGGGCTGTTTTTTTTGAATAATTCAATATGGTGCTCTATTTTATTTAAAGTGTTTTGTTCCGATTCGCGTTGTATGTGTGCGTCTTGTAATTTCCATGAATTGATAATGAAACGTTGAATACTGGCATCGCCATGAAATAAGCCGGCAAACATAATTATGCCAAATGTTGCCAATACAATGCCAAGCTTGCCATATGTGCCACCAGACCATGCACGACCAATAAATCTAAATAAATTTTTGATTTTTCCTTTCATCGGTGGCATTATATCACAAATGTTTAACAATAATCAAATTTTTGCAGCGCCATTGGCTGGAATTTCTGACAGGCCGTTCCGCCGTATGGTTCGTGAGTTTTCGCCAGATGCACCATTGGTGACAGAAATGATTTCGTGTCATTCATTGGTGGGGGGGCATAAAAATTGCTTGCGAAATTTTGATGATTACAAAGATGAAGGCAATATTGGTGCACAAATCTTTGGGGCTGATGCAGATTTGATGGCTGATGCCGCACGTATTCTGGAAAACCAAGGCGCAAAGTGGATTGATATTAATATGGGCTGTCCGGTGCCAAAGGTTGCAACGCGTGCCGGGGCGGGGGCGCACCTGATGCGGGACCATAGGTTGGCAGAAAAAATTATGTCGGCTGTGGTTGGGGCGGTTAGTGTGCCTGTGTCAGTTAAAACCCGTTTGGGGTGGGATGAAGAACACAAAGATTGGCAAAATTTACTAAATATCGCAGCTGATTGTGGGGTGCGATTCGCAACACTTCATGGACGAACACGCGCACAATTATATCTGGGGAATGCGGTATGGCCAGATGTGCATAATGTGAAAATCCCCGTTATTGCAAATGGGGATATTAAAAGTTCCGATGTTTTGCCGAAATTGTCTGAATTGGGGTATAGCGGCGCAATGATTGGGCGTGGATTATTGGGAAAACCATGGGGAATCGCAGAAATCTTGGGCGAAAATATTCAAGTAAATGTCGCAGATGTTGTGTTGAAACACTTGGAATATGCAATTGAGTACTATGGTGAAAAGACCGCTGTGCCAATGTTCAGAAAGCACGCAGCGTGGTATAGTGCGGGAATGTCAAATTCTTCGGGATTTCGTATCAAGGTAAATCAAATAGATAATGCAGATGCCTTAAAGGTTGCAATTCGTGATTTTTGGGGTATTATGAAAGCAAATTAAGTAAGGGGTAATAGATAATGACAGATAATATTGAAAATAACGAAGCCCAAGAAAAACCGGTTGTTATGACTGCGGCGGATATGTTGCGCAATGCACGTACAACTGGACGTCGTAAGCGTGAAATACAGACTATTTCAAAGCAATTATGCATTCGTGAGGAATTTTTAGAGGCCTTGGAATCTGGTAATTACAGTCAAATACCAGAACCTGTTTACATTTTGGGATTTGCACGTAATTATGCGATTGAATTGGGATTGGACCCAGATGAAATCGTCGCAAAAATAAAACAAGAAATGGGTGCAAGTGCAAATTGTTCAGGTGCAACAGATGACGCTGATACAAGTGCGTGTGCAATGCCAAGTATTAAAGAAGAAAGCTGGTATAAATTAATGTTTGTAAAGGCGTATCAGTTTGTATATCAGAACTGGATTTGGTTCTTGGGCGGTTTGGTGGGACTTGTGATAATAATTTTGGGTGTTGTATTGTTGTCTGGTGGTGATGATGCAGAGACTCTTTCCAAGGTTGCTGAAACAAACACACAGGTGGAAAATGTTGTTGCGGTAATAGATGATAAAGAACCGGCGTATAAACATGATGTGCGGGAACGCTTTGGCGTGGATAATCGTGAAAAAGCAAATGTTATTTTGCAGGCAACACAAGAATCCTGGGTCAAGGTAGAAGATGGTCGTGGAAAAACTGTGTTTAGTCGCGTATTGGTGCCGGGTGATGTTTATTATGTGCCGGTGGGAAACAAATATAAGGCAACATTTGGTAATGCAGGTGGAATTGATATTTGGGTGGATGGACAGTTAATCCCAGATGTTGGGGCAAATCATACGCGTGTCGCAGGAATTTCGTTGTCGCCTGAAAATTTGTTAAAGGCCGGAAAAAAGTAAAATTTAAGGGCGAAATAGGATTTTCGCCCTTTATATTGAATTTTATTGGACGTAGACTATATATATAAATACTATGGCAAATGTAATTAAAATTCGTGGGGCACGCGAAAATAATCTTAAAAATATAGACCTGGACATACCAAAGAACAAATTGGTGGTCTTTACTGGTGTTTCAGGTTCTGGTAAATCGTCATTGGCGTTTAATACTATTTATGCCGAAGGACAACGAAGGTATGTCGAATCATTGTCCAGTTATGCGCGACAATTCTTGGATATGCAAAAAAAGCCAGATGTTGATTTAATAGAAGGATTGGCGCCTGCAATTTCAATTGAACAAAAGACTACATCGAAAAATCCGCGTTCAACAGTTGGAACTGTGACCGAGGTTTATGATTATTTGCGTCTGTTGTGGGCGCGAATCGGTGTGCCACATTCGCCTGTGACCGGACAGCCAATTAAATCGCAAACAATCGCAGAAATGGTCGATTGGACAATGAAAATTCCATCAGGGGTAAAAATATTTATCTTGGCGCCGTTGGTGCGGGAACGCAAGGGTGAATACAGAAAGGAATTAGCATTCTTGGTCAAGCAGGGATATTCACGCGCAATAATTGATGGTGAAATAATGGATTTGTCTGCGGTGCCACCGTTGGATAAAAATAAAAAGCATTCAATATTCGTTGTTGTCGATAGACTGCAAATGCCAAATGAAGATGCTGATATAGAAGAGTTTAAATCCAGATTATATTCTTCATTTGAAGGTTCGTTGCGATTAGTTCCTGGGGCTGTATTGGTGCGCAGGTTGGATACAAATCAGGATACATTGTATTCGCAAAATTATGCATGTCCAGTAAGTGGTTTTACAGTGCCAAAAATTGAACCAAGGCTGTTTTCATTCAATGCACCAATGGGGGCGTGTCAGAATTGTGATGGACTGGGGGTACAGTTGAATATGTCGCCTGATTTGGTTGTGCCAGATCCATCGAAATCGATATTGGGTGGTGCAATTGCACCATGGTCACGTGGCGGAATGCTTAGCCAGTTTGAGCATTTATTAGACGCCTTGCATAAAACATTCAAAATACCGCTGTCAAAGCCATGGCATACATTGACACAGGAACAAAAAGATTTGGTCTTGTACGGCAGTGGCGATAAGGCAATTAAAATAAATTGGAATGGCTTTGTTTATGAAAAACCGTATGAAGGTGTAATCCCAAATATCGAAAGACGTTGGCGTGAATCGGATTCAGAGGCGATGCGGGCGGAGCTGTCGAAATATCAATCAGAAAAGCCATGTCCAGTATGTCATGGAAAACGACTGAATATTCATGCGCTGTGTGTCAAAATTAATGGCGCAGATATTATGGATGTTTGTGATATGTCGGTGGATGATGCGTTGTTGTGGTTTCAAGATTTGCCAAATCACCTGTCGCAAAAGGATAATGAGATTGGGCGAATTGTCTTGCGCGAAATTACAGAAAGATTGTATTTCTTGAAAAATGTTGGATTGGGGTATTTAACAATGTCGCGTATGGCGGGAACTTTGTCTGGGGGGGAAGCGCAACGTATAAGGTTGGCATCGCAAATTGGCAGCGGGTTGTCTGGTGTTTTGTATGTGCTGGACGAGCCTTCAATTGGTCTGCACCAAAGTGATAATGATAAATTGCTGGAAACACTAAAGACTTTACGTGATAAAGATAATACTGTTATTGTCGTTGAACATGATGAAGATGCAATGCGGACCGCAGACTATTTGGTTGATATTGGACGGGGTGCAGGTATAAATGGTGGAAATGTTATTGCGCATGGAACACCCGCACAGGTTATAAAAAACAAGGATTCAATCACAGGACAATATTTGTCTGGGGTGCGAAAAATTGATGTCCCAAAGAAAAGGCGCACAGGAAATGGAAAAACAATTAAAATCTGTGGTGCGCGCGAAAATAACCTGAAGAATATAGATGTGGAATTTCCATTGGGAAAATTTATTGCGTTGACTGGTGTTTCTGGGTCTGGTAAGTCAACATTGTTGCTGGATACGTTATATCCTGCATTGATGCGCGCATTGTATAATTCAAAGCTGGAAACAGGGGCGCATGATATTATTGTTGGTATGGAAAATGTGGACAAGGTGGTCGATATCGACCAATCGCCAATTGGACGTAGCCCACGCAGTAATCCCGCGACTTATACGGGCGTGTTTAGTGATATTCGTGATTTCTTTGCAGGATTGCCAGAGGCAAAAGCACGTGGATATACATCGGGTAGGTTTTCATTTAATGTCAAAGGTGGGCGATGCGAAGCCTGTCAGGGGGATGGGCAGATAAAAATAGAAATGAATTTCTTGGCAGATGTATATGTTGAATGTGATTGCTGTCGTGGATCGCGGTATAATGAGGAGACCTTGGCAGTTAAGTATAAAGGAAAATCGATTGCAGATGTGCTGAATATGACTGTGGAAGAAGCGTATAGATTTTTTGTAAATGTGCCAAAGATTTCCAGAAAGTTGGAATTGCTAAGACGGGTTGGCCTGGATTATATAAAATTGGGGCAAAGTTCGCTGGATTTATCTGGGGGTGAAGCACAACGTATTAAATTGTCCAAAGAATTGGCTGCGCGCAGTACAGGTGAAACAATTTATATCTTGGATGAACCGACAACAGGATTGCATTTCGAAGATATAAAAATGTTGCTGTCGGTCTTGCATGAATTGGTTGAGCAAGGAAATACGGTAATTGTTATCGAGCATAATTTAGAAGTTATCAAAACCGCAGATTGGATTGTAGACTTAGGTCCAACAGGTGGGGCAGGTGGTGGACAAGTCATTGCAACCGGTACGCCAGAACAAATCGTGCAGGTTCCAGAATCGCAAACTGGAAAATATTTGCATAAGTATCTGGACAATTCGCTAAAAAACAATAAAATAAAAAAATAAAAAAAGGAGTGAAAATATGTTTGGCTTTGGAAGAAAAAAAGAAAAAAAACAGGAAAATAATGTTGCAGAAAATATAAATGAAAAGGATTTTGCTGCGGATAAAATGCCTGCGGGTATGAAAGAAACTGCGCAACGTATGATGAGCGGTCAGTTCGATATGAATGATATGCTGGCACAATTAAAACAAATTAAAAAAATGAGTAATTTTAGCGGATTACTTAAAATGGTGCCGGGTATGAGTGGTGCAGTTAGTGCAATGAAAGAAAAAATTAAAGATGGCAGTGTTGATGCGCAAATTAAAATTCTGGAGGCAATGACACCTGCGGAACGTGCAGAACCGGAAAAGGTCTTTGCAAATGCCAAGGCGCGTATTGCCGAAACAGCAGGTTGTACAGTGCGTGATGTGGAACATATTATTAAACAGTATACAAAAATGAAACAACAAATGGCAATGATACAACGTATGGGTGGAATGGAAGCGGTTATGGCAAAAATGCAACAGGCACCAAAACCACAGGCTAGCTAAAAAAAATATGGGGGTAAAAATGGGAAAAATGCTTATTAAAAGATTGATTGATTGGACACCAATTGCGGTTGAAAAACCTGTTGAGGTAAAAGATAAGAATGGTATGGTCAAAGGGTATCAGGTTGTAATTACTTATCTCTATCAGGGAAAACGTAGCAAGTTCTTTGGAAACGATTGTCATGCATGGTATCACTTGTATGGTTCGCCACAGAATGCAGCAAATGCAGTGTATCGTCGTTATCAGGCGCGTGCATTAAAGTGGCAACGTTCTGCAAGCCGGTTGTTTCAAAACGGTAAGTAAGCCCCGAAAGATAAGATAAAATGAAAATAATAAATAAAAAAATTGCAGCAAAAAAATCTTCGGTTGCCTGGTTGCAGCGTCAGGCATCTGACCCGTATGTCGCGCGTGCGCAGAAAGATGGCTATCGTGCGCGCGCAGCATATAAATTGATTGAAATGAATGAACGTTTCAAGTTTTTGCGCGATGGTCAGGTGGTGGTGGATTTGGGGGCTGCGCCTGGGTCTTGGTCGCAATATATTGCGCGCACTTTTCCAAAGTCAAAGATTTTTGCAATGGATTTGTTGGAAATTTCGCCAATTGTTGGGGTCGAGACTTATCAAGGTGATTTCACATCAGATGAGGCCTTGCAATGGTTGGTTGAAAAATTGAATTTGTCTGAAAATACGGTTGGAACCGCAGATGTCGTTGTGTCTGATATGGCACCAAATACAGTTGGACATAAAAAAACAGATCATATCAGACAGATGGTCTTGCTGGAATATGCGCTGGATTTTGCATTGCGGGCATTAAAAGTTGGTGGGACATTTGTCTGCAAGTCTTTTACAGGTGGTACAACAAATGATTTGTTAAAGCAAATTAAACAGAACTTTAAGACAGTTCATCATATAAAGCCACCATCTTCGCGCAAGGATAGTGTGGAAATGTTTATCGTGGCAATGGGGTTTGTTGGGCATAATGCATAAGAATTTTAAACTGTGTTTTGTGCAATAAATACTTGCGATTTCTAAAAAAACATATATAATTATCACGATTTTGTGGGTGGGCACAAGGTCATTCCGATTAACCCCACAAGTCCCCCAGAGAGGATTTTTGATGGTTATACCATCATTTTTGCCTTGGTGAAGGGTGGCAAGCTTTGATGATATTTTCTTATGAAAGATTTATCCAAAGATTTATTTAATCCACTGTCTGGCGAAGATTTTGTCCAGATGTTTGACGAAAACTATGGTTCCCAAGAAACATTGCAGGGATATGCAACCAAGGGTACGGTAAAAGATATCCGCGGTGATTTCGCAATGGTTGATGTTGGCTTGAAATCCGAAGGTCGTGTTCCATTAAAGGAATTCGGGGCTTCTGTGCCTGCAATTGGTGATATTATCGATGTTTTCGTTGAAAGATATGAAACACGCGAAGGTACAGCAGTATTGTCTTATACCAAGGCACGTGCAGAAAAAGCATGGAAAGATTTGGAAAAGACAGTCGCAGAAGGTGTTGACCCAGAAGGTACAATTATCGAAGTCGTTCGTGGCGGATTTACAGTTGATATTAACGGTGTATTCGCATTTATGCCTTCATCACAGGTTGACCATAAACCAATTCGTGATGCAAAGTCTTTGATTGGTTTGAAAGACAAATTCCGCGTACTGAAGATGGACGCATTGCGCACAAATGCAATCGTTTCACGTCGTGCAATCCAGTCTGATGCAATCGCAGCAGCACAGAAAGAAGCAATGAAGAACATTTCATTGGGTGCTGTCGTAGAAGGTACAGTTAAAAACATTACTGATTACGGTGTGTTCATTGACCTGGGCGGTATCGATGGATTGTTGCATGTGACAGACTTGTCTTGGAAACGCATTAATCATCCACGTGAATTGGTTCATGTCGGTGAAAAAATTATGGTCAAGGTTATCCAATTTGACCCAGAATCTCATCGTATTTCATTGGGCGCAAAGCAATTAGAAGAAGATCCTTGGGATACAGCATCGCGTGCATTTAATGTCGGCGATACAGTTTCAGGTAAGGTTTCTTCGTTGACTGATTATGGTGCATTTATTGACTTGGGCAATAATATCGAAGGTTTGGTTCATATGTCTGAATTGTCATGGACAAACAAAAATATCCACCCAAGCAAAGTCTTGCAAAATGGTCAGGAAATTAACGTTGTTGTTTTGGATATTGATCAGGAAAAACGTCGTATTTCATTGGGGTATAAACAATTGCAACCAAACCCATGGAAGCAGTTTGCAGAAACACACAATGTTGGCGATGTAATTACTGGGCCAATTAAAAATACAACTGAATTTGGTTTGTTCGTTGCATTGACACCAGAATTGGACGGTATGGTTCATATTTCTGACCTGTCTTGGAACAAACTGGACGAAGAAGAATTAAAGAAATTCGTTCGTGGCCAAGAAGTGACAGCAAAAATTTTGGATATTAACCCAGAAAAAGAACGTGTCACTTTGGGTATCAAGCAGTTGACAGAAAGCGCAGAAAACAATGCTGCTTCGATTAAGAAGGGCGCAGTTGTATGCGGTACTGTTTCTGAAATCACACCTGATGAATTGATTTTGGCATTGCCAAACGATATTCGTGGCGTAATTCGCAGAACTGATTTGTCACGCGAAAAATCTGAACAAGATACAGGTAAATTTAATATTGGCGATTCAGTAGAAGCGTCAGTTGTATCTGTTGAAGATAATACTGTTAAATTGTCAATTCGTGCTTTGCAGGTGACACTGGAAAAGCAAGCGGTTAAGGAATTCTCGAACGAAGCAGACAGCGGTTCTGTTTTGGGCGATATCTTGGGCGCAGCAATTGAAAACAGTAAAAAATAATTACTTTATTGTAGTTGTTTTCGCCTGTCATTCGTTGACAGGCGATTTTTTTTTGCTATGTTTGATATGGTGAATTTTAATAAGAGTCTGGATTAATGAAAAAAATATCTGAAACTGTACGACCGTTTGAAAAGTATCAAACTTGGTTTGTGGAATATAAAAATAAGATTTATGATTTGAATAATCTGCCCAATAATTTTGTTTTCGAAGCAAATTTGAATTTGTCGGGTCTGGATTTGCAGGAATTGCCGGATTTATCAAGGGTTGTTGTATTGGGCGATTTTGATTGCAGTGATAACGAATTGTTGTCTTTACAGGGGGCACCACATTTGTTTGTTGGGGGCAGTTTCAATTGTTCTGCGAATTTATTGTATTCTTTGTCTGGTGCGCCGAAGTATGTGTGTGGAAATTTTGATTGTAGCGAAAATATGTTGCAAAATTTAGAGGGCGCGCCAAGAAAAATAAATGGCAGTTTCTTGTGTTGTTTTAATGAGTTGCAATCGTTAAAAGGCGCGCCGAAAATTGTGGGACAAACCTTTCATTGTGGAATAAATAATTTATGGACATTGAATTATGCGCCAAAGTTTGTTGGTGGGGATTTTGTTTGTTTTACAAATAACTTAATATCTTTGCAGGGTGCACCAGAAAGGGTTGGGGGATCGTTTGATTGCAGTGAAAATAATTTGGAAAATTTGAAATTTGCACCAAGGCGTGTTGGTGGGTATTTTGATTGCTCGTTCAATAAATTGATGAATTTACAAAATGCACCAAAAAGATTGGGTGGTGTTTTGATTTGCGACGGAAATAAATTTACAAATAATTCAGTCGCACCACGATATGTTGCTGAATATAAATATATTCAGGGAATTGATAACAAAATATTGGATGCTATGTTGCAAAACCAAACAAAAAAAACAATAAAAGATATGATAGCGTTCCTTGAAAATGTTCAAAGAAAATCTAAGCAAAGGTAAGACTTGGTTTGACAAGACAATAGCAGAAGTTTTATTCTAAACATAGAAAAAGGTAAATAATGGCATACGCAATTTATTTTAAGCAAGATGGTAAGGAATATAATTTGTATGATTTACCACGTGATTTTATCATTAATGTTAATATCAATTTGTCAAGACTGGGATTAACAAAATTACCAAATTTATCTGGTGTTGTTGTAAATGGTGATTTTAACTGTTCGCATAATAATTTGGAGGATTTAGAATGTGCGCCAAAGGTGGTTAATGGTAATTTCTTTTGCTTTTCAAACAGGTTGAAATCATTGTATGGTGCGCCAAAGGTTGTTGGTGCGCAGTTTAATTGTTCTAATAATAAGTTGCAGAATTTGAATTATTCGCCTGTGTTTGTTAATGGTGAATTTGATTGTTCACGCAATCAATTGATTGATTTGTATAATCAAACTAAATTTATCGGGGAAAATTTTATTTGTCATCACAATAAATTAAAAACACTGAAAAATGCACCAACTAATATTGGCGATGGATTTGATTTTTGCAATAATGAATTAACCACTTTGTATGGTGCACCAGAATTTACAATGGGATATTTCTTGTGCGCGTATAATCAGTTGAAATCTTTGGAGTATGCGCCACGAATTGTAAACGGTCATTTTAATTGTAGCAACAACCAATTAAAGTCTTTGAAATATGCACCCAAAATTGTAGGGTTTGGTTTTAATTGTTGTTCTAATATGTTGACCGATTTTCGCAATGCACCAAAGGTGATTAACGGTGATTTATGGATTTCGGAAAATCCGTTTAGGGCGGGTTATCAGAAAATACTAGAAAGGTATAATCGTAATCATGGCAGATAAAAAGAAATTAATTGTTCTGATTGGTGGCCCAGGGGTGGGTAAGGGAACATTCGCAAAAATGCTGATGGATTTGCACCAGTATAATTATATTGGTGTTGGGGCGTTGTTGCGTGCATTGCCGCCTGATTCGGAAATTCACCAGATAATCGCAGATGGAAATCTGGTGCCTGATGATGTGTTGTTTGAACTGCTGAGGGCAAATTTGAAAGATGATATGGATGTCTTGCTGGACGGGTTCCCGCGCAGGCTGTCACAGGCCAAGTGGTTGGTTGAAAATTATGCAGATAAGTTCGATATTCATATCTTGAATTTTGTAGTGCCAACAGAAACATTGGTCGCAAGAATCGAAAAGCGTATCGCCAGTGGAACAGCGCGTGCAGATGACAGAAATCATGATATTATCCGCGCGCGATTACACACGTTCTTTGACGTGACTGTGCCGGCAATTGATTGGCTGAGAAATGCAAAAAAAATAAAATTTTCTGATGTTGACGTTAGCGGAAATTTAGATAATAATTTGTCAGAAATTATGGCAGCATTAGAAAAATAATCCTGTATAAAAATTTCAAATGTAAACTTAACAAAAGGGAAAAAGTATGAAAATCAAACCATTTGCAGGGGTGCGTCCACCAAAAGAATTTGCCGCAGAAGTTGCATCACGTCCATATGATGTTTTGAATTCGGTCGAGGCAAAAGCCGAAGCAGGTGAAAAATCCTTGTTGCATATTATTAAACCTGAAATTGATTTTGACCCAATCGCAGATGAACATTCACAACCTGTTTATGACAAGGCGGTTGAAAACTTTAAGTTGTGGCAGGAACGTGGCTGGTTGGTGCAAGATGACAGCGAAATGTATTATGTCTATGCACAGACAATGAATGGTCGTACACAGTATGGCTTAGTCGCGGCTGCAAATGTTGATGATTATATGACTGGCAAAATTAAAAAGCACGAATTGACACGTAAAGATAAAGAAGAAGATCGTATGATTCATGTGCGTATTCAAAACGCAAATATTGAACCTGTGTTCTTTGCGTATCCTGATGTTGATGAAATGAACGCAATTGTTGAAAATATCGTCAAAAATCAGGAACCTGAATATGATTTTGTCGCAGAAGATGGTTTTGGGCATACTTTTTGGGCAATTCGCGATGCGGAAACAAATGCGCGTATAACGGAAATCTTTGCGGAAATACCTGCGTTGTATGTTGCAGACGGGCATCATCGTACTGCGGCAGCGGCATTGGTTGGGGCAGAAAAACGTGCCGCGAACCCAAATCACACAGGTGATGAAGAATATAATTATTTCTTGGCGGTGATTTTCCCAGAAAGCCAGTTGAATATTATCGACTATAATCGCGTTGTTATGGATTTGAATGGCTTGACAGCCGCAGAATTCTTGGACAAATTGTCTGAATCTTTTGAGGTCGTTGAAATGGGTGCAGAAATTTATAAGCCAAATGCGTTGCATAACTTTGGTATGTATCTGGATGGCAAATGGTATTCTTTGACTGCACGCGAAGGTACGTATGATGATAATGACCCAATTGGAACACTGGATGTGACGGTTTTGTCAAACTTGGTGTTTGATAAGATTTTGAATTTGGGTGATTTGCGTACCAGCAAACGTATCGACTTTGTTGGTGGTATTCGTGGATTGGGCGAATTGCAGAAACGCGTAGATAGTGGCGAAATGGTTGCTGCGTTTGCGCTGTATCCTGTGACAATGCGTCAGATTATTGATATCGCAGATACAGGAAATATTATGCCACCAAAAACAACGTGGTTTGAACCAAAATTGCGTAGCGGTTTGGTTATTCATAAATTGTCGTAAATAAAAATCCCCCTGATTGGGGGATTTTTTATGAATGTTTACAATGGGATAAAAATGTGTCATAATTAGTGTGAAAAAAAACTGGGTGTTTGCCCAGTTTTTTATTATTTATAATTGAATGTATAAAGACGGATTTTTGGATAGCTGTTCAATGCCGGTGTCAATAACCTGGCGATATTTTAGGAATTTTTCTTTATCTTGTTTGCCCAGATTGTTGATTGCAGGCAGTTTTACAGTCATAGGATTTACATGCACGCCGTCTTTGATAATTTCATAGTGTAAATGTGGACCTGTCGAGTAGCCTGTTGAGCCAACATAGCCGATGGTTTGACCCTGACGAACTGTGGTGCCGACGTTTACACCCTTGGCAAATTTGGACATATGGGCATAAAGTGTTTCAAAAGAACCGTTGTGACGAATCTTTACAAAATTGCCATGACCACGATTGTAGCTGCGTGCAACAACGCGACCTGCACCAGCCGCAGGAATCGGTGTGCCAGTGGATGCGCGGAAATCTACGCCTTTGTGCGCGCGGGTATAGCCCAAGACAGGATGCTTGCGATTCTTGGAAAATTTACTGGTGATTTTTGCATTGTTGATGGGTGTGCGTTTTAATGATTTTATTGCGCCATTGCCGTTTTCGTCGTAATAACCAGTTGTCCCATCAGACTTTTTGAAATAGTACATTTTAACATTTCCGCGTAATGCCTGAAATGATACCGCCAGAACACGACCGTTGTCTATCTTTTTGCCGTCCGAGAAATTTTCTTCGTATAATACAGAAAACTTTTGACCGGCACGAACGTCACGTTCAAAGTCCATTTCAAAGGCAAGTAAATCATAAACCTCGGCCAGGATGCTGGTTGGAATACCCGCGCGTTGTCCCGCCAGATAAAAACTGTCACCGTCTTGGATTTCGCCTGATTTGTGTACCGCGCGTGTGTCGCGTGCAATATCAAGTTTTTTGCATGCCCATGCGCCAGAATCATCGCACGTTAATTCGACCTGATTCCATGGAGAGGTTATTACAACAATCTTGGATACTGGTGCGGTTGCATCAGAACGTATGAATTCCAGTTTGTCCCGTTCGGCACGCAGGGTAGATATATTAGCGTCTGATTTTAATATTTTATCAATGGCAATAACATCATTATGACTGAGCCCCTGGGGTAATAACAGGCCAGATAATGTGTCACCGTTGGCAACCACAACAACAGTTTTGTTTATGGTAAAATTGCCTGTTTCATTGGTGCGTGGGCCACTGAATATCAAGTATATCGCGATTAGCCCCAGCAGAATTGCCAATGCCATTACCATACGTGTTAGATTGGTAATAGTGATTAATTTTTTTGCTTTTTCCATAGCGCAGATTATAATTGCTTTATGACAATAAATCAAGCATTTGAAATTTTTAGACAGGCCGGTGGAATTCGTGCGGCGCGTATAATTACTGATAATACTAAGAAATTATCGTGGTGGCGTGTACATAAAATTGCACGTCAATTGCGGGCAGGTGTGCCTGTGGCAAAGATAATAAATCAGAAATGGTTCTTTGGACTGAAATTTTATACTAATAAATATACATTAGACCCACGCCCAGATACAGAAACATTGGTTGCAGCAGTAATTGCGGATTGTGAAAAGGGCGAAAATATCCGAATCCTGGATTTGGGGACAGGGACAGGATGTATAATATCTGCGCTGGTGAAAAATATTTATGGTGCGTCGGGTGTCGGGATTGATAGGTCTTGGCAGGCGGTGCGCGTGGCAAAAAGAAATGTGCGTGATTTAAAACTGGCACAGTCTGTAAAAATATTGCGTGCTGATTTTTCAAAGATTCCAGATAAGATTGGTTCGTTTGATGTAATCGTTTCAAATCCACCATATATTGCATTTGATGATTCGCGTGTGAATAATGCGGCGATGTTTGATCCAAGGATGGCGCTGTTTGCGCCTGATAATGGATTGGGGGCGTATAAGGTAATTGCAAAAAGCGCAAAAAAACATTTGAAGAAAAATGGAAAAATCTATCTGGAAATAGGGCAGGGACAAACAAAATCTGTAAAAGATATTTTTGTACATAATGGCTGGGATTTTGTGCGTGTGGAATCTGATTTGGCGGGAATTGAACGTGTGTTGGTCTTTGAAAAGAGATAGGGAAGATGAAAAAACTGACAGATGAAGATATAGAAAATATGATAGGTGATGAGTTTACACCAGATAATGATGTGGTTCGTCGTGGCGTGCGCGCAAGTCTGCGATTGTCAACGCGAATCCCAGAACAAACGTGCGGGGTGCAGAATTATGTAAAACTGGATTTGCACCAGTTAACAGAAGAACAAGCATGGTCTGAAATTATGAATCTGGCACAGTCAGGGGTGCGAGATGCGACAATTATTACAGGGGCAAGTGGAATATTGCGTATAAAATTTATGCAGTGGGCCAAGGAAAGTTTGCTTAGTCCGTATATAAATTCTGTCGAAGCAATAAATAATGGCAGTTTTAGGGTAAAATTTAATAAAATTAAAATGACTTTTTAAGAAAAATTTGCTATTAGATACTTTGTTATGGAACAGATTAAAACAGTTTATGAACATATTCGCGCAAATAATGTCAAGACCATTTTGTTGGTGGCATTGTTTCCTGTGATTTTTTTAGTCTTGGTTTTCTTGTTTGTGTGGGCGGTTGCGCCACTTAATCAGGCCATAGAGACAACAGTTGCAGTTGCAATTCCGATGGTTGTGGTGTGTTTTGTGTGGTCTTTGATTTCGTGGGCATTTGGCGATTCGATGATTTTAAATGCAAATAATGCAGTTCATATTACCGCGGAAAATGTAGAATATCGTGATGTGTTGCGCAGTGTTGAAAATGTTGCGCTGGCGGCGGGTTTGCCAATGCCACGTGTTTATATAATTAATGATAATGGACTGAATGCTTTTGCAACGGGGCGCACACCAAATGATGCGTCAATTGCATTAACACGTGGAATTATAAAAAAATTAAATCGTCTGGAATTAGAAGGTGTTATCGCGCATGAAATGGCGCATATTGGTAATCGTGATATCAGACTGGATATGTTGATAATTACTGGGGTTGGTGTGACAGTTTTTGTTGCTGATATTTTATGGCGCAGTGCGATATATGGTAATTTTTCTGATGATGATAATAATGGCAAGGCAAATGCTAGGTTGGTCTTGATGATGGTTGTGTTGGCACTGTCTGTGTTCAATTTAATAGTGACGCCTTTGTTGCGTATGGCAATATCGCGCAAGCGTGAATTTGCAGCAGATGCAACGGGGGCTTTTATTACCAGAAATCCGCGTGCATTGGCCAGTGTATTAAGTAAAATATCAGAAAATTCGTGCCTGAATAGATGTAAAAGCAACAAATCAATGGATGCGATATATATTGCAGAACCTGTCAAAGAACGGGCGGTGTTTGCTGATGCGTTCGCAACGCATCCGCCAGTGCAAAAACGTATTGCGCGTCTGGAATCTATGAGTTTGTAATTTGTATAAAAGGAAAGGGGTAAAAAAATGGCAAATTTACATTTTCATTATGGTGTGATGAATAGTTCAAAGTCTGCGGCATTAATAATGAATGCATATAATATGTCAAGGAGTGGTAATGTCGTAGAGGTGATAAAACCATCGTTTGATAAACGTTATAGTGTACAAGAAATTGTGTCAAGAATCGGTTTGACGTGGAATGCAAGCGCAATGCCAAATTTGGATACTTATGTGCCCAGGATGGCAACCAAGGTCATATTTGTTGATGAAGTTCAGTTCTTTGCGCCATCTGATATAGATAAACTGGTACAAATTGCCGATAGTCAGGGTAAAATTGTTATGTGTTATGGCCTGATGGTGGACAGTAACGAGCAGATGTTCCCTGCATCAAAAAGATTGGTAGAGGTTGGGGCAAAACTGCACCGAATGGATTCAAATTGTCAGATGAACGGTTGTATGAAATTGGCAACGCATCATTTGCGCTTTAACAAAGATGGCAAGGTTGTACATGCGGGTGAACAATTTGAATTAGGGGATGTTAATTATAAGTCTGTTTGTCGCCGTCATTATTATAGTTTGTATAATATGCAGGATAAGGAAAGATAATTAAAATTTTTGGTACTTATATACTTGATTAACCCAATATTTCTGCTATTATTCCAATAACTTGAAAAATAAGGCAGAAATTATGATTGAATTTGATAGTTTGGTTCAGTTTTTAGAAGTTTTCGGCACAGAAGACGCGTGCCGTGATTATCTGACAAAAATTATCTGGCAAAACGGAGCATATTGCCCACATTGCGGTTCAAAACGCGTTTATCATTTCAGCAATGGGTGCGTTCACAAATGTGCAAAATGTCGCAAACAGTTTTCTATCAAGGTTGGCACAATCTTTGAAGATTCCAAAATACCATTGAAAAAGTGGTTTATGGCAATCTATCTGATTACCTGCCACAAAAAAGGCATTTCCTCATTGCAATTATCCCGTGATTTAGGTATTACCCAGAAAACAGCGTGGTTCATGCTGCAAAGATTGCGTTATGCCATGCAGACTCAAGAATTTACCAAACCACTGGACGGTATTGTCGAAATTGACGAAACGTATGTCGGTGGCTTGCAGAAAAACAAACATAGAAACAAACGCTTCAATTACAGCCAGGGTCGCAATGATAAAATCCCTGTACTTGGCATGCAGCAACGCGATGGGGAATTGCGCCTTGTCCAATATGGCAAAACTAATCGCGCCAACATAAAGCCGATTTTAGACACTAATATTGCACCTGATGCCACCATTTATACTGATGAAAGTCCGATTTATAAGTTCTTGCCCCAACGCAAAATGGTAAATCATCGCGACGGTGTGTATGGTCGGGGCAAAGTCACCACCAATCATATAGAAGGCGTATTTTCGCATTTCAAACGCACATTAAAGGGTATTTACCACTTTGTATCTGAAAAGCATTTACAAAAATATGCGACGATGTTCTGTTTTCGCTGGAATACCCGCGATGTCAGTATGTCTGCAAGATTTTTATTGTTTCTTGCGGACACAACTGGTAAAAGATTACAGTATAAGGAGTTAATACATGGCAAATAGCAACGCAAAAAACTTTGCTGAAACAATGGCACGTATCGTGCGCGTGCCGTCGTCGGCCGTTCCAAAACGCCCGACGACATCCGTACAAAAACCAAAGGCGAAATAATACCGCCCCATTTGGGGGCGTGTATTTAGTTTTTATTCCATAACATATTCATAATCGGTATAAAGATCAAACGCACCGCCATCTTTACCATATGCGCGTATTTTTGTTGCTGAATAAATGTGTAAATCCATAACAGAAATACGTATCCCCTCGTTAAGGAAAATACATTGTCCACTGTCAAACAGTTGAGTAAAACCATATTGGTCGCCAGTAACTTTGAAATTTACCATTTCTTTATGGGCGTCTTTGCTGAAACATGCAGGGAATGTTTTTACCACCACATTATTTTTTACTGACAACAACTCGTTTTGTTGCTTTTTTGTTTCGGATACTTCCACGGTATTATCTGTATTTTGGCTGTCTGGTGCCTCGGTATATTCGCATTGTGTAAATAGCAAAACTACTGCCACTATAATGATTGTGCCTCTAATCGCTGCCCAGTTAATAGCCCCGCAATTTTTACAGCGGAAACCGTTTATCTCTTTCTGGCATTTTGAACATTTTTCTTTTTTCATGGTTTCTTCCTTTTTTGTTGTGCAAAAAAGACCGCTGTTAATGGCGGTCGGGATGTTGAACAGTTTTTGCGATGCTAAACCCCACCGTATTGAATATTCCGGTGGCATCCCGACCAAGTCGGGACATTAGTTTGAGCAAGCATCGCAGGCTGTTCAGACCTTATGCTCACTAACAGATGTCGGCTTGATTTTATTCCAAATTTTTATACAATTCAACCATAAATACGCGAATCGTACAAAATGGGTGTATCATGAATGAACGTTTTAGGGATTACCTTAATGAAGAAAATGAAGTCTTATTAGACAAAGGTACTTTTTACTGCACTAGGTATAGCCCATCCCGTAAAATCATAATTATTTATACGCAACCAGATGCGCCCTGTAAGTTGGTTTGCGGCGTGTCATTGGAAGAATGGCAACACTACTACAACAACCCGACTATATCTTCCCTGTTTTGGGTCTGTCGTCGCAAGAAATGCCGTTGGACTACATTTCTTCGTTACTAGGATTAATGTCAAAATTAAACGTGTATTTTTTATCCTTTATTTTTACGGGGCAACTACCTTGCAAAAACTCATTTTCATCAAATGACACCCCCAAAAATTTACATGTGGCCTTTGAATTTCTAATAATTATTAACGTTGTTAATTTTATTAAAAAAGTTTCAATACAATTTGCTAAATCATTAAATCTTAAAGGCAAATTCATAAAAAATATTTGTGTTCTGGTATATGTTTTTTGTTGATTTTCTGCGTTTTTGCTCATTTTTTACTCCTTTTTTGGGTTAAACAGATATGTAGTTGCCAAATTTTTACTTGCGTTTCAAATATTATGGTATATAATATGAATCCGTTGCATCCATAGCTTAACTGGATAAAGCATCTGACTACGGATCAGAAGACTGAGGGTTCGAATCCTTCTGGATGCGCCATGAATTGATAAAAAGCGTCACCAAGTGTGGCGTTTTTTATTAAACCAAGCCTATTTTATATGAAATACCACCATAAATTGGGTGGTGGGGTAAAAAACTTTTTGTTTGTTATTGCGCTTGTTCTTCGCTGGTCAGGTCCATCTTGACCCATGTATAGGTAATTGTATCACCAACTTTTTTTGCGCTTAACACATATTGACCATCATCAGATGAACTGGGCAATTCCCGCGCATCTATCTTGGCATCCATC
>JAFQTD010000003.1 GCA_017409215.1 Alphaproteobacteria bacterium | reverse complement strand
GGGGGGTTTGGTGTGGGTGGGTTGGATGTCTTTGTTTTAACAATTTTTTGGAAAAAAAATTGTCATTCAATGGCTTGACCATGGAACCTAGGTTATGTATTCCTTATTATCGGCACTACCTGGGTCCTGTGGTCAAGCCACAGGATGACAAAGAGTTAAAAATTTGTAATTTTTGTAGGGTGTGAAAAAAGTACAAAAATATGTCCCTGCGGGGCAATGGATTCCCGCCTGCGCAGGTATGATGAATGTGTGAGTGGGGTCCGATGTGCAGGTATGACGAGAAAGTGTAAGTATGGGGGGGCGATATACGGGAATGACAATGAGAGAGAGTGTGTGTGATAATGTTTTAGATGTCCCTGCGGGGCAATGGATACCTGCCTTCGCAGGTATGACGATGAACGAGGACGGGGCGCGATGCGCGGGTATGACGAGAAAGTGTAAGTATGGGGGGCGAAGAATGCGCCCCCCTAAAAAAACATACCGTTTACAAGATGATTTATGGATGATTGGAGCATATAGCCCAGCAAATGCCCGCAGACACAGTGACGCAGGTTCCCTAGATAGAACTTGACAATGCTTAATTTAGCGGTAATTCCGTTTCACCCAATTGACAACCGCCGCCGTTCCAATAACCACCGTTCACACAACAATTGAATCGGCCTTTGTCTGTCTGTTGTTCTGCGATAGTTTTGTTATTGTACTTCTCAAATTCTTCATAGCCCAATTCAAGACAGCATTTATATGCCATAGTTGATAATGCCAGCCAACATTGTTTTAATTCCATTTTGTTTTTTTGTGGCAATGCGTTTTTGTTAACACATATTCCCTTGGTGGCATCAAAGAATTGTGTTTCGGCATTACACTTCACACACACGTTAAACGCGGGAAAGGTCGGAGTATCTGTTTCTGTTTTGTCTACGCACTTACTTTCGGTTGCATCCCACATTTTTCCTTCGCCCCAGTTACAGCCGTATGCATCAATTTGTGCAATTCCAGATGTTTTTGTTGTTTTGCATTCTATACATTCATTAGATGTCACCGCAGAAAATGCCATGGTGTAATCAGTCTGTCCACAAAACGCAATACATTCGCCGTTGCGATACATGGGTTTGTCCGCAGAACAATCATGACATTCTGTCACTTCACTATCGGGGGTGCTGCCGTCCCCAGTATTCGCAGAACACACTGTGAACTTTTTTGTGGTTGTACATAGCGAACTGGTGCCATCGCTGTTTGTCTTAAGTTCAGTAGTTATGTCGGTACGTGTTGTGAATGACTTATCAGAGCTTTGAACCCATTTTTTACTGCCGTTTTTGTTGCAACAAAAGTAAGTATTACCGTCATCCATTGTCTCTTTAGCACCATGACCATAATCATGGCGATGATCGCAACATGGGCGGTATACATACCCTTTTTTGCTGCCACCACATCGGTCACCTTTATGAGCCTCGCCACAAAAATAGTAATGATTATCCGCATAATAACAAGCCTCGTTCGCACTTGCATTGATCCCCCCCGCAAAAATGCTTTTATACGGCGTAGCAACAAATAACGTATTGATTATAGCAAACGATATGATTTTTCCTAAATTCATTATTGTCCCTCATTACTATCTTTTTCATAATAACATATTCCGCCTTCGTAGTAGCCACCCAGAACAGTTTCACACTGATTCTGATACCACGCATCGGTAAAGTTGCACTCGTCACGTGTGGCGTCATACGTCGCGACTTTTTCTCCTTCGCCACTGTTATATGATTCACAACGAATCATTTTGGTGTTTTCAATGCATGCCCCTGGGCCCGTGCCTACTTCGCTGGCAGTTGGTGTGCGACCATAAACGTTGCTGTAGAATGCGGGCAGTGGTTTTAATGCGTTCTTACTGAAAGTTTCTTCTTCGTATTTGGTTGAATACCAATAACCATCCAGTTCTTCACAGGTTGTTTCCAGCATTTCAAACAACTGTTCCTTGGTGTCGGAAATAATCCCATCAACCATACGTTTGGTTTCTGCAGGAAGATTGGTATATGTTCTTTCATCTGCTGCTTTGTCGCTTGTAGGATTCCAGCATAAATCTTTCGCGCGCGTTTGAACCATACCTTCGAAGGTGCCGGTTCCTGCATCACCTTGTGGGGCAGATGTTAAACTTGCCACCTCAAAGCTGGCATTACGGCAGTTCCATGGGAAGCCTTTGTCGCCAGAAGATGGGGTGCATAAATCGTTTACGTATTTTTGAACACCGTCTGCGCACCCTTCGGCAACGCGAACATTGTCAACAGCATCAACGAATGCCCATAATGGACAGGTTTCGGGAATTTTGTAGTTATTTGTACTTGTATTGTCCGGAGTGCACCCTTTATACAAAGAGGCACAGGCGGCAACCTTGTCTTCACACATTGATTTTGCCGCATAGGCAGACATTGCACCTGTCACCTGGGATTCAGTTGTATCAAATGATTTTAATGCGCCAGCCTGACGGTCATAACATTCGGCCATAGTGCTGACACAGGACATTTTAACCTCTTCTATTTTTTCGTCTTGCGCCTGGGCAATTTCAATTAATGCAGCACGCTTAAATTCAGTCCATACTGTGTCTGCAATATCACGACAGGAATCAAGCGCAGTTGTCGCAAACATTTTGCGTTCATCCAGGAATTTATAAAAATTCGTTGTACTCTCGCCGTCAGTGTCATCCAAATCAATCAAATCAACCAATTTAAACAAATTTACCGAATAAATAGGTTCGCCAGTAGACTGATTAATATATTTCCCCGTATAATCCAAGCAACGTTCATAGTTCGGACCACAGGCAACATCTGTCTTAATCGCATTTTGTACCTTGGTCAAACATTCATTAACGTCCGCAGAATTGTGTGCACGATATTCTTCCAATCTGGCATCGCGCAAGACCTTTTCAGCCTGACGTACCGCTTGTTTTACCTGTTCGCGCTTTTTCTCTACATTCTTTTCATACATATTGCAGTCTTGGGCAATCATAATGCCATAGGCGCTGGTCGCCATATTCAACATCGCCTGATTCTCGCAATTGCTGCCGATGATTTCGACACATTGCTTGTTCGATGTGTTATATAGTGATAACCCCTCTAGCGCGGTCATATCCGTCGCAGATGATGAATTGTCCGCGAACATATCACCGCCACCACCCCAGATGTCATCCATACTGGTCGAAAAATCTAAATCCATTATGCCCATAGAACCACTGGTAGATGGCTGTGGCGTTTCCAGCTTTGTCTTTTTGCCACTTAACAAATCGCCAATCGAATTTAATAAAGACTGTGCGCCACTGACGTCTGTTTTAATTGCAGCTTCGCCTGCAGTGGCACTGTACATCGCGTTAACCTCTGCCGCGGATTTGTCGACCGCATTTAGATTGTTGTCTTCGAATTGTTGTAATAAGACCTTGGCCTGGTCAAGAGCATCTTCGGTATCGCGAAAATCCCTGAACTTTTCACTGCAATAGCATCTGCGAAAGGTGTCGTTCGCATTCGCACAAAATTGATCCATACATGTGGCATACGATTCACGACACGACGCATAACCACCACCAATCTTGGAAATATCGTTGAACACAGCCGTTGCACGCGCCGTTGAGGCAGCACGCGCAAAACCAGCGTTCGATACCCGCTTTGCACTGCGGGCATTTGTCGCACCACCAAATGGACGAACCACAGCACGCGATATCGCAGTCATCGCAGAACGTGGTGCAGAAACAGCAGAACGATTCGTGACACCAATAATTGATTGACGCGCCAAACTGCGTGGTGCCTGCATACCGCCACCAATACCACGCCCCTGAATAACCTTTTTCGACTGCGTTGCCACGCGGGATGTGCCGGCATCGTCGGTGCGCGCCCTGTTGCCGGCGCCACGACTGACCACGCGCGATGCAGCACGCGACGTACGCGCACCAGATTCAGTCGATACCGAACGTGGATTGTCGGCCGCAGACGCACCAAACACCCACAATACAGCCGTTAAAGCCATAGAAAAACGACATAATTTGTTAAACGATTTCTTCACTTTCGACTCTCTCTTTTTTGCATTCTACCATTTTTTACCCACTTGAATCAATACTTAAATTGAATCAAATCGCATTTTTTCCACATCTGCAATACTAATCATCCCCATATTCAACCCCCAAAACGCAGAATATGCCCCATACGCCGCATCATACATTTCATAGGACATCGGTGCCGACTGGTGCGCAGCCATATCCATATACCGTATCGCAACCCCCAACAGACGAGCAGACACATCAAACAAATCTGAATCCGTCGACACAATACGCGATAATAATTGGGTTCGTATGCCAGATACCATTTTGTGCAATTCATCGTCTGTCGCAGTCGCATCTTCGATGGCAATTAAATTCATTATGCCAATCGTTAAATCTTGGTCAGACGACAAGTCCAGCGGATTTGCACGTTTGGCAATATCCGCCTGTTCTATTTTTTGTTGAATATGACTGTTGTGTCTTTGCACCATTTTAACTAGAACCCGCAACCTGTTGTCTGTCTGGTTATTAGCCAGAATATTATGGTCGCCAATATCAAAAATGATAATGGAACAACAACTTTTTGAAAGGCAAACTGTGCATGCCCACCATTTTTACGCTTAATCGATATGTACCAACGTGCGCCAAAGTAAAATGATACTGTACCAACAATAACACCAAGCAAGAATTTATCAATGCCCCACAATGTGTTCGCACCAAAATAAACGTCGGGCAATAAATATACCAGCCCCAGCAAACTGTAATAACCAACAAATGGGACAAAAATTTGCCAAAACAGGTTCGTCACACCGCGCCGCTTTAGCCAGCCCGCCGTCCAGAAAAATAATGACAACGTCAGACCGCCAGCCCAAATCCCGGTTATAACATCGTCAACACCCAATAGACGCGCCCCTTCAAGCCCGGCGCCAACCGCAACAGTACATACCGGACAGACCGCACCAGCCGCAGAAATCGCGGATATTGTAGAAATAAACGCCATCAGAATTTTGTTCATAATCCTTTCCTTTTTGTTATTTGAGATTATCGTACAAAAAAAATAACACGCAGGTCAATATGTTTTTATCTTTTTTTTGTTGATAATATGTCCCTGCGGGGCAATGGATTCCCGCCTGGAATCACCCATAAAAATCCACAAAAATATGTCCCTGCGGGGCAATGGATACCCGCCTGCGCGGGTATGACGAGGAGAGAGAGCGCGGGGGTGATACGGGGATGACGAAGAGCGTAAGTATGTGGGGGCGATACGGGAATGACGATGAGAGAGAGTGTGTGTGATAATATTTTAGATGTCCCTGCGGGGCAATGGATACCCGCCTGCGCGGGTATGACGAAGAGTGTGAGTGGAGTCCGATGCGGGTATGACGAAGAGAGAATGTGGGAAATATCAAAGATTAACACGATTTAATGACACCACGCATATGCGCAGAACGGGCGCGCGTATTGTCAGACAATTCGTCTGCATCCGGAAGAGCCGTCTTGATTAGCGAAAATGGCGCAGGCTGTAAAATCGGCATACGCGGATCCCCCAGCGGTGTCGTCCATTCGCGAAACTTGTTTTTTACAATTCTGTCTTCTAGGGAATGAAACGTCACACAAATGCACTTGCCACCACAAGACAACAAATCTGGCACCGCTGATAAGGCGCGTTGCAGTTCGCCCATTTCGTCATTCACAGCAATTCGCAAGGCCTGAAATACAGGCGCAACATCCTTGATATTATGGATTAACTTTCGTAATTCAAACGTTGTTTTTGGCTGATTTTCTTTTAAAGCACGCGCCAAGACACCCGCCCGATTAACATCACCATAATCACGCAAAATCTGCGCCAAGGTATTAACATCACTGTTGTTAATTAATTCAGCCGCTGTCATACCACTGACCGACATACGCATATCTAGTAGTGCATCAGAACGAAACGAAAAACCGCGTTCTGGAACGTCAATTTGCATCGATGAAATACCTAAATCAAACACAATTGCGTCAACAGGCCCATCAATTTCTGATATATGGGAAAATGTTTTGGGAACAAAACGGAATTTATCACCATATTTTGCGGCAATGTGTTCCACATCTGACAATACATTTGGGTCCCTGTCAAAGGCAATTACACTTGCGCCACGCGATAAAAATGCACGCGTATAGCCACCAGCACCAAATGTACAATCGATAATTGTTTTGCCCTGAATATCACCAAGCGCAGCTAACACTGAACTTAATAATACGGGAATATGTTTTTGTTCTGTCGTCATTTTATTCAATTTCCACCTTTAGACCCAGTGCAGTCAAATCAGTAATTGTTGTCGCCCCCAGTTCAACACCGCCAGGCAAGGCAACTGTCGCAACCTTGTCCGCGCCATGTAAAACAAGTTCGACACGTGTATAACCACGCGGCAAGGCAACAATCGCCTTTTTTACATCCTGCAAGACCATTCTGTCGCGAATGTTCATTGTTATTTTTTTGGCAATCTTGGCAACCCACTGCGATAACGGTGTGATAGAATCTACAAATACAGACACCCTGTCGTCACGATTAGACGTCTTGCCAGAGATTATAACAAAATTCTCGTTCGCAAGGATTTGCGCAAATTCAATCGCAGAATCACCAAATGCAACCGCATCAATATTACCAAAACTGTCCGATGCATTAATTGTTATCATTTCTTTGCCGGTCTTGGTACGACGACGACCAAATGAATTAACAATTGCGGCAATCTGAACTGATTTACGGTCGCCCAACGTGGCCAGCCCTGCACTGGTCGTTAAGTTAGCGCGCTGAATTAAATGCTTGTACTGATCCAATGGGTGTGCAGAAATATAAAACCCCAGCGCAGACAATTCGTTTTCTAATCTTTGCCCGAATGTCCAAGGTTCTGTCTTGGGCAAATTCTTACCAAGTCTGTCTTCTTGAACATCATCTTCGATAGTGTTCGCAAACAAAGAAAGCATATTTGCACCATCTTTGGACTTAGCCGCATAAGTCAATATAGCGTCCGCATTCATATAAATTGCCGCACGATTTGGTTCCAAGGAATCCAGCACACCGGTTTTTGCAAAGGCTTCGAGTATACGCTTGTTCATAATATGCGCACAACGCTTTGCAAAATCTGTTAGATTCTTAAAGTGTCCGTTCGCGTTCCGCTCTGCTACAATTGCATCAGTAGCAACCGTTCCAACACCCTTTAATGCAGCCAATCCATATATTATTTTGCCATCCTTTACCGTAAACAATGATTCACTTTGGTTTATATCTGGGGCAACAATTTGAATACCAAAGTTTGTCTTGGCGTCATCAACAAATATCGCCAACTGGTCCGTATCATTTAAATTGCTGGACATAGATGCAGCCAAAAATTCAGGTGTATAGTTCGCCTTTAAATATGCACATTGGTTCGCAACAATAGAATACGCAATTGCGTGTGATTTATTAAATGCGTATTTTGCAAAGTCTTTAAACTTCTCCCACAGGTTCTTTGCTGTTTCCCTGTCTAAGGTCCCCTCTTTCTCGCAACCTTCGTAGAATTTACCTTCTAATTCATCCAACATGGCGATAATCTTTTTACCCATCGCCTTGCGCACGTTGTCAGATTGACCGCGGGTAAATCCAGCCAGCGCACGCGTTAGTTGCATAACCTGTTCTTGATAGACAATGATACCGTATGTTTCTTTTAATATAGGCTCTGCCTTTGGATGAACATATTCGATTTCTTCTTCGCCATGCATACGCGCGATAAACTGCGGAATAAAAGCAATTGGTCCAGGGCGATTTAATGCGTTTAATGCAGATATTTCCAAAAAGCTGGTTGGATGCATCTTGCGCAATGTCTGTTGTACAAATGGGGCATCAAATTGGAATATGCCTTCGGTCAATCCCTGTTGCCATAAACGCATCGTTTTGGGGTCGTCTGTTGGAATTTGGTCTAAATCAACATTTATACCACGCGTCTGCTGAATCAAACGCGTTGCGTACTTTAACACAACCAATGTTTCAAGCCCCAGAAAGTCGAACTTAATCAATCCTGATTTTTCAAGATACTTACCATCATATTGACACGACGGTAACGGGTTGGCCGGATCACGATAAACGGGTGCAATCTTGGTCGTTGGACGGTCGCCAATAACAACACCACAGGCATGCTGTCCCAGATTTCGTAGAGAACCCTCTAAATCTTCGGCAATTGTTACGACTTTGTTAAGGTCTTCATCATTGTTTAATATATCTTGAATTTCAACAGACATATCAACCGCATCTTTTAGCGTCTTGGCATCTTGGGGAATTAATTTGGACAATCTGTCAGATTTAGAATACGGCATACCATACACACGTCCAATATCGCGAATTGCACCGCGTGCTTGCAGACTGCCAAATGTAATGATACGGCAAACCGAGTCGTGTCCGTATTTATCACAGACGTATGCCAAGACACGCTCGATACCGGTTGGCTCAAAGTCAACATCAAAGTCCGGCATTGATATACGGTCTGGGTTCAAAAAACGTTCAAACAGCAACCCGTACTTTAATGGGTCTACATTTGTAATTCCCAGCGCCCACGCAACAATCGAACCCGCACCAGAACCACGCCCTGGGCCAGTTAAAACATCGTTATTTCGGCACCAGTCAATATAATCTGCAACAATCAAGAAATACCCAGGGAACCCCATACCAATAATAACACCAAGTTCAAATTCAGCCTGTTCATAATATGGGGCGGTATCTGTAATACCATGCTGTTCCAAGCGACGCTTTAAACCATCCATGGTATTGTCGCGTAACATTTGACACTCGGTTTCTAAATCATCACCAAAACGCGGCAAAAGTGGCTTTTCATGAACATTTACCATAAAGCCACAACGACTAGCAATAACGACAGTGTTTTCAATCGCCTCTGGCAAATCCGAGAAGATTTCTGCCATCTGTTCATAAGACTTAAAAAACTGTTCCGACGATTTTCGGGGACGTTCTGGGTCGATAACCTTGGTCTGCCCCAAGACACAACTTAACGCATCTGCGGCCTCGTAATCTGTATCAGATGCAAAACAAACATCATTTGTTGCAACAATTGGTATGTTTAATTCGCGCGCAATTGATAAAAACACAGGCTCCGTCTTGATTTCTTCTTCAAAACCATGACGCTGGATTTCTATGTAAAAACGATTGCCAAAAATTTCTAATAAATGTTTTGCGTGTGTTCGGGCTAAATCTTCTTGGTTATTTAGTATCGCTGTACCAATTGGCCCCAAATGTGCGCCAGATAAACATATTAAGCCTGTGCTGTGCTGAGTCAATTCGTCCCATGTTATATACGGCCCCAGATGGTGATTTTCGGTGCGCATATACATTATGCGATTTAATTCGCATAAATTTAAATAACCTGTATGATTTTGCGCCAACAATACAACCTTGGACAAAGTGCCAGCCCGTAAAATCTTGGGATCTGCATTGTGATGATTAAGAGTTATCTCTATCCCGATAATCGGTTGCAATTTATTCGACGGCATTACATCTGAAAATTCTGCGCAACCAGACATCAAATTCGTATCAGTCAAGGCACACGCAGACATACCAGCCGCAGCACATAATTTTGGAATCATCTTGATAGTTAGTGTGCTGGCCCCAACAGAAAACCTAGAGTGTGTACGAAGATGAATAAATTGCTGCATATCCCCTTTCCTTTATCGTTAAACATTCAGCAAAAAGTTATCAATTGAAAATATGTGGTATAAACTGCACCAATGATTAGTGCAGTTTTCCACAACAATGCTTGAATTTCTGTCCAGATCCACATGGACACAATGCATTACGACGCGCATCCATACCCGCCGCCTGATTCAAGCCTGCATCGTGTTTTGCATGCTCAGCAGCGGTCGCGGCGACATTTTCACGCGTTAATTCCATACGACTGATGTAGGACACAGACATAATCTTGAAATTGTTAATCGTATTTTTAAACAAGTCCAAGGCTTCGCGCTTGTATTCATATAATGGATTCTTCTGGGCATAACCGCGCAGACCAATCGCACTTTGCAGATAATCCATCTGTTGTAAATGCTTTTTCCAGACCGCATCCAGTGCGCCCAACATCATCTGACGCGATGCCATTTGCATTAATTCTGGGCCGTATTTGGTCGCCTGCGCTTCATATCTGCGTAATGCAAGATTTTGCAGCACTTCAAATGCCTTGCGTTCTGTTATCTGTTCGTCGGTCTTCCACTTCTCGATATCAGTAATATCCATCGCAAAAACACGCAACATCGCATTGTGAATACCAGTTAAATTCCAATCTGCTGGTATTGCTTTTTCAGGAATGCTGTTTTCACAGATGATTTCTACGACATCGCCAATCATTTCCTTGGCCAAGTCTGACAAATCTTCGGAAACCATCAAATCATTGCGCTGTTTATAGATAACAGTGCGCTGTTCATTCATAACATTGTCATATTTAAGCAATTCTTTACGCGCTTCGAAATAACGGGCTTCGACGCGCTTTTGCGCCTTTTCCAGCGCCTTGGTAATCCAAGGGTGAGTTATTGCTTCGCCAGATTTTAAACCAAGGGTTGTCAACATACCCTGCAGACGCGCAGCACCAAAAATACGCATCAAATCATCGTCCAGTGCAAGGAAGAACTTAGAATCGCCTGGGTCACCCTGACGACCGGAACGACCACGCAACTGATTATCAATACGGCGGGATTCATGGCGTTCGGTACCAATAACATACAGACCACCTGCATCCAAAACCTGCTTTTTATTGGCCTCTATTGTTGCATAGATTTCTTTCTTTTTATCTTCGAAATCTGGTGCATCGCAATCCAGCGCTGCGATTAATTCTTCGGCATTACCGCCCAGTTTAATATCAGTACCACGACCCGCCATATTTGTGGCAATCGTGACCGCCCCAGGGGCACCAGCCTGTGCAACAATTTTCGCCTCGGACTGATGGTGTTTCGCATTTAATACCGCAGGTTCAATCCCCAGTTTTTTGCGAACAATCGCGGCCAATTCTTCGGATTTTTCAATAGATACTGTACCAACCAGTACCGGTTGTTTGCGGGACACGCAATCGGAAATTTGCTTTAAAATCGCATCGTATTTTTCTTCCTTGTTCAGATAGATTTCATCGTGATGATCAACACGCGCAACAGGTCTGTTTGTTGGGATGGACACAACACGCAGTTTATAGATTTCTTCGAATTCCGCTGCTTCGGTCATTGCAGTACCAGTCATACCAGATAATGTCGGATACAGGCGGAACAGATTCTGATATGAAATACTGGAAACTGTTTGATTTTCGGGCTGAACGCGGACGTGTTCTTTGGCCTCAATCGCCTGATGCAAGCCCTTGCCAAATCTGCGACCGGACATAACACGACCTGTAAATTCATCCACTATTAAGATTTCGCCATTGCGCACAACGTAATTTACATTCTTTTGATACAGATGGTGTGCCAATAAAGCCTGTTGAATATGCATAACCAATGCGGCATTTTCAGATGCATACAGGTTGTCGCCAACCAATAAGCCAGCCTCTTTTAATAAACGCGTTGCGTTGTCTGCGCCAGCTTCGGTCAAGACAACATGTCTGTCTTTTTCGTCTTTTTTAAAGTCGCCTTCGCCAAATTGCGCAACAACCGCATCAACCTTGGCATACAATTCGCTGGTATCTTCGGCAGGGCCAGAAATAATTAATGGTGTGCGCGCTTCGTCAATTAAAATACTGTCCACTTCGTCAACAATCGCGTAAAAGAAAGGACGCAAAACCTGTTGTTCCTTGGTAAACTTCATATTATCGCGCAGATAATCAAACCCCAGTTCAGAATTTGTGACGTATGTTATATCACAGGCATAGGCTGCACGTCTTTCTTCGTCGGTCATATCATGCTGAATAATACCGACTGTTAAACCCAAGAATTTATAAACTTCGCCCATCCAAGACGCATCGCGTGATGCCAGATAATCATTAACAGTTATCAAATGCGCCCCCTTGCCATGCAACGCCTTTAGATACATCGCCAAAGTCGCAACAAGAGTTTTTCCTTCGCCCGTTTTCATTTCGGCAATTTGACCGTTCGTCAAAACCATACCACCAATCATCTGAACGTTAAAATGACGCAGACCGATGGTGCGAATAGAAGCCTCGCGTACAAGGGCAAAGGCATCGGGTAAAATGTCTTTTTCTTTGTCGCCCGCCGCCAAACGCGCACGTAACGCAACAGTCTGTTCGCGTAATTCGTCGTCGGTCATTGCGTGATATTTAGGTTCCAAGTCGTTTATCAAGGATACCGTTTTATCATAGTTCTTTACAATTCTGTCGTTTGCAGAGCCTAATAATTTTGTAATAACGTTCTTAATCATACCTTTTTTCCTTATTTTATCACGCAATATATAGCAATTTTGCAATGTTCGGTCAAGACTCTTTATGATATAGTGCCTTTGTTCCCATTGCGCAAGTGTATTTTTTTGTTTTTTTCAAAAAAAACTTATCCGAATTTCTAAAAAATGTGATATATTAATAGCGAGAAAACAAACAATGACGCAACTGTGGAGAGGAATTTATTATGCGTGAGTCGATAGAAACACTGAAAACATCTGATATTACCAGCGAAACATATACCATTGCACCAACACAACTGGAATATATCGCCAGATTGTTTGGAAACACTGTTGCAGATCAAATGAATATGCGTACTTTTGCCCCAAAAATTCGCAATATCGCAGAACAAGCGTTGCGATATGCATTAAATTCTGCACGAACAATGGGCGAAAAAAAGTAAATTTTATTTTTTCGTTTTAATTGATAATATGTCACTGCATTTTAGGTATTCTGGGGCGCTTTTTGGCAACTGTTTTTGCGCACGCGCGGCATAATCGTGCGCCATATTCGTTTTGCCCAGCATATTATAATATTCGGCAAATGCCCAATCTTGCAGTCCTGAACCTTGGTCTGCATAGGCGCGCGCAAGCACCCAATATGCCAATGGCGCAGGTGATACCAGTAATGACCGCTTAGCCAGTTCAATCGCACGCGCGTTATCGCCATCCCTGTTTCGCGCAGTTAAAACCAGTGCCAAGGCTGTTTCAATCTGGGGGGCGGACTTATTCATTAAACTAAGTGATTTTTCATAGGCAGACGCACTGGCATCATAATTGCCAGATTGGTATTCTATATCACCAAGTAATTCATAAAAATATGGATTATTTGGGTGGCGTGATATTAATGTTCGGGTACCAGTTGCCGCGGTGTCTAGGTCGCCAGAACGCATATTCGCAATGGCGCGCGCATATAAACCCGCATCGGATTTATCTGAATATGGATACTTTTCAAAAACACGCGATGCAGGTTCAAGATAACCGATTAACTTTGCCCTGACCCGTTCGTATTCAGACGTATGGCGCAACATTTCATCCGATGATGGGGGTGTATAATCTGACAACTGCGAAATTTGCGCCTTGATATTATTTAACCGTTCACTGGTCAGCGGATGATTTATACGATTTGGATTTATTTTGCTTTCAAGCGCACCAGATATATCGCGCATTTGTTCCAAAACTGTTATAAAGCCCTTTACATCTGTGCCAGACTGCGCCATAAGCGACAACCCCATATTATCTGCGATACGTTCTTCATCACGTGTAAATGCCAACATTGACTGTTGCGCAACACCAGACGAGCCAGCCATTATACCGGCACCCAAGGTCGGATTACCACCTGCGACCATTAAGCCGACACCAAGTGCCTGAATTAACATTGTACGTGTGGCCTCGGCCGAGATACGATTGGACATTTGTGATATATGCCCCCCTAAGACGTGCCCCAATTCGTGTGCAACGACCGCTTGAAATGCGGACGGTGTTCGTATTTGCGTTAATAATCCAGTATTAACAAACACATCCTGACCACCGCGAACAAAGGCATTAAAGTCGTCGTCCCGAACAATATATATGTGCAAATGGGTGTCCGGAATATCCGCAGTGCGCGATAAAGGCAGGACCAATTCACGCAATAAACTTTCGGTTTCGGTATCATTTATCAGTGTCGCGCCAAACGACGAAACAGGAATCAATAAACATATTAAAAATGCAAGTTTCTTAAGCACCCAGCACAACCCCGCAATCAAATATAGCCATCAAATCATTTGACCAATCATCTATATCATTATCACGCGCGGCACGTGATGCCAATTTGAATAAATCCCGATGCGCACGATAATCTACAAAATTATAGCGCAACCAACCGCTTTGTCGCGTCCCCAGCAATTCGCCAACACCGCGCATCATCAAATCTTGTTCTGCGATTTCAAAACCGTCTTCGGTTTCACACAAAATGTCCAGACGTTGCAGCCCCTCTTCACGAATACGCGCACCAAACAACAGGACACAATACGACTGTGCATCACCACGACCAACGCGACCACGTAATTGATGTAATGCAGCCAGACCAAAACATTCGGCATTTTCAATCACAATTATTGTTGCACGTGGGACATCGATTCCAACCTCGATTACTGTGGTGGCAACCAAAATCTGCATATCTGAATCATTGTCTGCAAAATCTGACATCACTTTATCGCGCGACAGTTTGTCCATTTGACCATGCACCAAGCCAACATTTTTGAAGTATTCCGATAAGAATTTATGTCGTTCTTCAACCGCGGTCGTGCCACCGTCATTTTCAGATTCTTCGACCAAAGGACAGACCCAAAACACCTTGGCACCCGCGGCAATTTGTACCGAGATACGCGCAACCAGTTCCGATATGCGCCCGACGGGCAACTTGCTGGTCTTTATCGGTTTGCGACCTGCAGGCTTTTCATTAATAATGGAAACATCCATATCACCATATACCGTCATTGACAATGTTCGTGGAATTGGGGTCGCAGACAGAGATAATAAATCTGGATTTCTTCCCTTGGCACGTAATTGTTCACGTTGCGAAACGCCAAATCTGTGTTGTTCATCAATAATTACAAGTCCTAAATCTTTGTACTCTACATCAGCAGAAAACAATGCGTGCGTACCAATTACAATACGTGTACGACCAGAACGCAGGGAAATCAACTTCTCGTTCCGCGTACGTCCCTTGTCGCGACCGGTTAATACTTCGCAGACAATTCCCATCTTGTCGCACATCGGTTTTATTTTCGCATAATGCTGTTGCGCCAAGGTATCTGTTGGTGCCAAGAATGCAGTCTGCGCGCCAGACTGTGCCATATAAACAGCAGCCGCCAATGCAACAATGGTTTTACCACTGCCTACATCACCCTGGACAAGGCGCATCATTGGGATATCTTTGCGCATATCTGCAAAGATTTCTGCGCACGTGCGACGTTGGGCACCAGTCATTTCAAACGGTAATACAGATTCAAAGCGCGACATCAAGTCATATTTCTGGGGTCGTGGCGTGCGACGATTGCGTTCGTCCATACGATTGCGACGACTGATTACAATCGCGCACTGATGTGCGTACAATTCGCAATATGCCAGTTTCGCCATATAGGTCGAATTTGGTGCCAAATCTGCATCTGATTCAGGATAGTGAATATGACGAAGCGCATCAAAAAATTCCAGTATTCGTTCGTCTGTTTCATCGGCAATACGTTCTGGCATTACTGCAAAAATCTGGTCACGAATGTTTGTAAATACTTTTTGAGTCAATCCTTCGCCAGATGGATAAATCGCCTGTGCGTGCGGTATCTTGGACGCGTTGTGCATTTCTTCGATAAATTCAGGATGATTTATTGTTGGGCGAGATGCTTTTTCTAGGCGTCCAGACACCAAACGCCACTGGCCCACCGGCATTTTGTTTAGCCAATAATCCAGATAATTCGAATTAAAAAATTGAACCAAGACACGATTGCCCATCTTATCATCACAAATTATTTGTGTTGGATGACGACGACCACGAAAAAAGCCCCCCTTTTTGTGCGACTTGATTAACAAGGGAACAGTTATTGTGTCACCACCCGTCGCAGACGATATATCGTTCGCAATATCACGAGAACGCACATAAGACGGACGATGCAACAAAAAGTCAATAACCCGACGACCACCCAGAACATCCATCAGGCGCGTCGCCAATACGGGCCCTACCCCCTTGATAAATTGCAAATCTGTGCTTAAAAAATCCTTGGTGCTTGGTTTCATATATATTGAATTTTATTGTTTTTATCAAAATATTCAATAATAAAAAAATTTGGACTTTATTTTTGTCTGTAAAATTATTAAAATTAGCAGAGATATAAAGGTAAATGTTATGATAGAAGAAAATAAAGTCGTTTTAACTGGAATCAAACCAACCGGTATCCCACACTTTGGAAACTATATCGGCGCGTTTAAACCAACGATTGAATTATCTAAGACTAATAAGACGTTTATGTTTATTGCAGATTTGCATGCATTAAATTCTATTCACGACCCAAAAACTATTCGGGACTATACATATCAGGCGACTGCCTTTATGATTGCAATGGGAACAGATTTAAATAACACTGTTTTGTTCAGACAATCTGATATCCCAGAAATTTATCAATTAAATACTTTGCTGATGAATCTGACACCCAAGGGCCTGATGAACCGCGCACATTCATACAAAGCAATGATGGACAAAAATACTGCGGCAGGCTTAGACATTGATGCCGGAATCAATATGGGATTGTACACATACCCAATTTTAATGGCTGCAGATATATTATTGTATGGTTCTGATGTTGTGCCTGTGGGCGCAGACCAAAAGCAACACGTCGAATTTGCACGCGATATTGCAGGATACTTTAATCACACCTATAAAAACTTGTTTAAATTACCAGAACCACTGATACGACAGGAATCAGGACTGGTCCCGGGGCTGGATGGACGTAAGATGAGCAAGTCTTATGATAATACAATTACTTTACTGGCGCCAGAGGCGGAATTAAAGAAAAAAATTATGCGTATTATTACCGACTCTAAAACACCAGAAGAAGCAAAGAATCCTGATGAATCAACGATATTTTTATTGTACAAACATTTTGCAACTGATGCAGAATCTGCAGAATTTGCTGAAATGTTTAGACGTGGTGGTATGGGATATGGAACGGCAAAACAAATCTTGTTTGACAAGGTGAACTCTGTTCTGGCAGAGCCACGCAGAATATTTGAACATCTGATGGCAAACACAGATGAAATCGAAAAAATCTTGGCAAATGGCGCAGAAAAAGCACAAGAGGTCGCGCGCAAGAAAATAGAAGAAATAAAACGCGCTATGCTGGGTTAACCTAAAAATTATAGGAGAGAGTAAATGAAAAAGACTTTGATATGGTTTGGCAGTGTTGTTGGCGCAGGGGCAGTTATGGCACTGGTATTTATGGCGATTAATCGACCAAGTATACCTAAGACAATTACGGTTAGTGGCGAATGCCTGACGTCTGCACCAAAAGACAAGACTGCAATTACCCTGCGGGTTGAAGTGTTGGCCGATAGCACATTGGAATCTATGCGCACAGCAACAGCACAAATGGCGGAAATTACAGAATTCTTGAAAACGCAACCGGTTGAAGTTCAGACAACACAATTTAATTCTTATGAAAAGACAGAATGGAATCGTGAAACACAGAAATCTGAAAAACTGGGTATCGAAACAAATATCGCTGTTGAAATTTCTGCGAAAAACATCGAAACAATTGAAAAAATTATCGGTCAATTCGCAGGTCAAGCAAATGTCTATTCCGAAAATCTGCGTATGTATACCAGCCCAGAAGTCTTAAAACCAATACAAGACAAATGTCTGGGGGTGGCATTGGAAAACGCACGCGAACGGGCAAACGCGATGGTTAGCACCGATAATAAACACGCAGGAAAACTGATTTCTGTATCATACGGCGCAACATCAACAGAAGACAACAGGCCATACGGTGGTGTTATGCGCACAATGCTAAGCAACGCCAAGGCAGAATCCTTTGATATGGCGGCGGGCACAATTGTTGCCAAAGATACAGATGTGTCTGTTGTTGTTAATGCGGTATTTGAAATTAAGTAAAATGAATGAATTAATTGATGAATTTATACTTTTTCTGGGCGCAGTAAAGAAATATTCAGAGCATACACAGTCTGCATATCGGGCCGATATGTATGATTTTATGCATTTTTATGAGAATTATACAAGCGATTATATCGATTTGACCAAACTGCGCGATGCGGATACAGTCTGTTTTCGCGCATTCTTGGCAGATAGACAGCGACGCGGAATGTCCCACAAATCAACCGCGCGCGCGATGTCTTCGGTACGGGGATTTTACAGGTTTTTGGAAAACAGATATAAAATAAAAAATGATGCAATTGGCTTGATTTCTTCGCCAAGGGCAGAAAAAAAGATATCAAAGGCAATCAATCCAATCGATGTTGAAAATATGCAAAACGCAATTCGTGATATCGATGCCAAAGATCCCTGGGTCGCTGCGCGGGATTGGGCGCTGATTATGGTGCTGTTTGGGTGTGGGTTGCGAATTTCAGAAGCGCTAAATCTGACCAACCAAGATATTGCAGGACGACCAGAAATACTGCGAATTGTCGGTAAAGGGAACAAGGAAAGACTGATACCTGTATTGCCTGTTATTTGGCAGGCAGTTGATAAATATATCGCCCTGCGACCATTTGGGAATCAACCTGATGATAACCTGTTTCGCAGTGTGCGGGGGTTGCCTATGTCGCCCAGAATGGCAGAAAAAGTAATTGAAAACCTGCGGAATTATTTGCAATTACCGGATTACGTGACGCCACACGCGTTGCGGCATACTTTTGCGACATCTTTGCTGTCAAATGGCGCAGATTTGCGGTCTTTGCAAGAATTGTTGGGGCATTCTTCGCTGTCCACTACGCAGATTTATACCAAGGTAAATATGGCGGATATATCTGATATTTATTCAAATGCACATCCGCGTGCAAGAAAATAACAGTTTGTTTAAGGAAGCGGTGTTGCGATACTTCGTTAAAACTTCGTGTTGCAGGCAAGTTTTGTTAAAAATTCGGGGTGTGGTTTGGTGTGGGTGGTTTTGATTTCTTTGTTTTAACAATTTTTTTGTAAAAAAAATTGTCATTCCATGGCTTGACCATGGAACCTAGG
>JAFQTD010000002.1 GCA_017409215.1 Alphaproteobacteria bacterium | reverse complement strand
CTGCTTGCATTGGTCATGGTAATCGGTATGCTCCCGTTCCATGCATTTGCGGGGACACTTCTTCGGACAATTCACAGTCGGAAGAGTACGGTGGGTTCACAGAAGCACTTATAAATTCCAATTTATCGAACAGTTAGGAAAATAAGAATTTGACGTGGTGACAGATTATGCAAGAAATCATAACGGCGAGTATCCTTTTTTTAATAGCCATTGTAATATTATGGCTAAGTATCCGCTCTTTTATGGAAAAAGGATTCCTTTTTAATAATGCCTATATTTGGGCATCCAAGCAGGAACGTGAGTCAATGAATAAAAAAACGTATTATCGTCAGTCTGCTGTCATCTTTTTATTGCTATCTCTTATCTTTTTGCTGAATGGCATTGCGGTTCTCTATCATATTTCATGGATTTTTTACATTGTAATTGTAATTATCGCATTCACTCTGGTTTATGCTGTTATTTCAAGCATAGCAATTGAGCGAAAGAATCAGCAAAAGTAATGGGAAAATCCCAATTTAACGAGGTGATTAAGATGATCGATATTACTGCTTGGATGGAAGACTTTTTACAAGCATTAAATGAAACCTTTGCAAACCGTGTATGGTTTGTTGGCCTGCAAGGTAGTTATGGTCGTGGCGAAGCTGGCGACAAAAGCGATATTGATGTTGTTGTTATTTTGAATGAATTGTCTTCCGCAGATATAAAAGTTTACAATGCTATGTTGGACACCTTGTCCCACAGAGAACTGATTTGCGGTTTTCTTTCAGGAAAAAAGGAAATTATGAATTGGGAGCCGTCGGACTTGTTCCAATTTTGCTATGACACCACGCCCATCAAGGGAAGCCTTGACGAGGTGATGGCTATTGTTGACGACAGTGCCGTGAACCGAGCAATCAAAATCGGTGCCTGCAACATCTATCATGGCTGCGTTCACAATATGCTCCACGAAAAGAGCGACGATATTTTAAGAGGGTTATATAAATCGGCTTCTTTTGTTGTACAGGCAATTGCTTTCAAGCGAACAGCCAAATACATAAAACATCAAAGTGAATTGCGGAATATTGTTTCAAATGATGAAAGGGTTATCGTTGATACATTTCTTGATTTGAAAAATGGCGGAACGGTAGACTTCAACTTGATGTCAGAAACTTTGTTTGATTGGTCAAAGAAATGGATTGCTGATAATAATTGAGCAAATTCCAATATGTCGAACAGTTAAATAACAAAAAATTGACGGAGAAAAGATATGAGATTAAAGAATATTCTGATCGTTGTTAAAGATATAGAAAAATCGAGAAAATTCTATCACGATTTGTTTGGCATAGACCTGGTGCTTGATAACGACGGCAACATGGTTTTGACCGAAGGGCTTGTTCTTCAGGACGAGAAAATATGGAAAAACTTTTTGGAGAAAGACATCCTTTCCAAAAGTAATTCCTGTGAACTGTATTTTGAAGAACAGGATATCGAAGGCTTTATCAAAAAAATGCAGGAGCAATCAGTTAGTAAGATTTATTTTGAAAACAGAAACAATGTAGATTCGGCGCACCACAATTTAATCTACCAAATAATTGAGGCATTAGCGAGAGTAATCGTCACCGTGCCACTGCTAT
>JAFQTD010000009.1 GCA_017409215.1 Alphaproteobacteria bacterium | reverse complement strand
GCCGATTAAGACAGATAATATAATGGCGGCCGCAAATATGAAATACTTGCTGACGGCGGTGGATGTTGCAAATGAAATTTTAAACGGTGAAAAGACCACCGACTATGGCAACGGCGAATTTGCGACATTACACGCCGCCGATACTATCGCCACAAATCAGGCGGTGGAAACGTTGGTGAAGAAAGAACAAAAGCATGAATTTACCCTGACAACAATACCAAATACAAACAGTTTTGATTTTCGTATCGCTGCAGCAGGTGAATTTGTTGTCGATTGGGGTGATGGTACGGTTGAAAATATAACTAAGCTATATGATAATGACAGTTACTATTCACATGAATACGCCACAGCTGGTGAGTACACAATCGGTCTTAGCGGTCAGGCAACTGCATATAATATTTTGTGTGATGATTTCGCCTCAATAAGATTTCAAAGCGGATCTGAAATCGCATCAATTGATGGTTCGCTGGGTGCAATATTTGGAACATTAACGGATGGATCACGATCACAACCATGTTTTAGATATACTTTTGGGAATGCTTATAACATAAAAACTATACCAGCAAACTTATTCGCGGGTATATCTGGCGCACCAGCAAGTGATATGTTCGACGGCACCTTTTCTGGTTGCAGTGGTTTGACATCAATCCCATCTGACTTATTTACGGGTATATCTGGCGCACCAGCAAGTGGTATGTTCAGCGGCACCTTTTATGGTTGCAGTGGTTTGACATCAATCCCAGAAAACTTGTTTGGGAATATTTCTGGTACAGCACAGGGTAGAATGTTCTACCGAACATTCTATAACTGCATATCTCTAACTGGACCATCTGCGCGGATTAATGGGCAATACCTGTATGAAATCTGGCCAGATGCCACATCAGGTCAGGTTGGTGATATGTACTATAACGCAACCGGACTGGATGATTACAGATGTATTCCAACCGTATGGGGTGGCGGTGGCGAAGATTGTTCTGCGACACCGGCTGAATTTACACTGACCACCACACCGGATACGACTAGTTTTAGTTTTAAAATCAGTGCGGCGGGTGAATTTGTGGTTGACTGGGGTGATGGCACAGTTGAAACGATAACAAAACCAGACACAACAGATACAACATATACGCATAATTACGCCACCGCTGACGAATACACAATCGGCATCGGCGGTCAGGCAACGGCATATAATACCGTCACATCCACCGCCGCGATAAGTTTTTATGTAAATTCATCACAAACAAAAATTGCATCGATTGATGGCTCACTGGGTGCGATATTTGGGACATTGGCGGATGGAACACAACCACGATTTTATCAAACCTTCTATTATGCAACTAATATGACCGGTTCAATCCCATCTGACCTATTCGCGGGTATATCTGGCGCACCAACAACTAATATGTTCAACAGCACCTTTTATGGTTGCAGTGGTTTGACATCAATCCCAGAAAAACTGTTTGGTGATATTTCTGGTACGGCACAGGATGGTATGTTCTATGGCACATTCTTTAAATGCACATCCTTAACCGGGCCGTCTGCGCGTATAAATGGGCAATACTTGTATGAAATATGGCCTGATGCATCTTTTTCTAATGGTGCAGGTTCTTATGTCATTGGGCCTTATTATCAATGTACTGGCTTGTCAGATTATAATCAGATACCCAATAACTGGAAAGTGTATGTTGACAACACAGGTGATTTCTGATGATAATGTTTTATGTTTTTTCTTGATTTTTGGGTTTTTTTGGGTAATAATGTTGCCCGCACAACACCCTTGGAGGTTGTGTATATGTCAAAAAATAATAAAAGGACTAAAAAATGGCAATTAATTTAAATGCAGAAATTCGCAATGTTGCTGGCAAGGGGGCCGCACGTAGCATCCGCAAAAATAAAAATATCCCTGCTGTTATCTATGGGGAAAAGAAAGCCCCTGTTTCAATCGAATTGAATGGTCGTGAATTCGAAATGTTGTTGAAAACCCCAGGGTTGCGGACAAAATTGTTCCAAATCAAAACTGCAGAAGGTACAGAAGACGCAATGTTGATGGATGTTCAATATAATCCTGTGTCTGATGCCGCAATGCATGTTGATTTTAAGCGCATCGATGTTAAAAAACCAGTTAACGTTGTTGTGCCGGTCGAAGTTATCAATGCAGAAACTTCCAAAGGATTGAAATTGGGTGGTACATTGAACTTTGCAGTACGTAAGGTTGCTTTGCGTGGTTTGGTTGATGTTATCCCAGAAAAAATCGTTATCGATTTGGCTGCCTTGAATATTGGCGATGTGGTACATGGAACAGACTTGGTTTTGCCAGATGGTGTTGAATTGGGTCTGCACCAGGCAGAATTAGCATTTGCAATCATTGGTGGTAAAATGCCAGATGAAACAAAAAATGCTTAATCTGAATTTATAACCGTCCATTTGGACGGTTTTTTGTTTGAAATTATAATTTTCGTGCTTGCATTTATTTTTGGGTTTCTATATAATATGACTCGCAAAAAGTAAAATGGAGCGTTGGCAGAGTGGTAATGCAGCAGATTGCTAATCTGTGACCGAAATTTTTGGTCCATAGGTTCGAGTCCTATACGCTCCGCCAAGTTATTTGTCCCTGAAAATGGGACTTTTTTATTATTTTATTGCAAATCAATATTTGGTTTGGCAGAATAAAAAAGTCAATATTATCAATAGCTTGTCGTATTGGTTTCTAGACTAATGAAAGGATAGAAAAAGTGATACGAAAAGTGGTACGAAATATTCCAAAGGGATTGATGCTTCGTTCGGGCATTTACTATTTTAGACAGGATGTAAAAAGCACAGACGGCAAGTATAAATCAATCCGGATATCATTGCGGACAAAAGATTTGAGCACAGCATTGCGGAGACTAGAAAATATGAAAAAATTTATGCGGGACTATGACGATTTGACACCAGAAGAACAAGCTGATTTCGCAAAATATTATTCTGGTGGCGAATTTAGCCAAATTGAAAATACTACCCTTGAAAAATTACGCAATAAAGATATGTTAGTAGGATTTTTCTACGACCAATGGATGGCTCACCATGCAGATTTGGACGAATTAATAGGCACAATCGTAGAAAACGCACCTATAATTGATTTGTGTAAGAAAGGGATGCCGGACAGTGCCTTGGAACGATATAACAAGACTTGGCAGGCAGCGACAGATACAATTCAGGCTCGAGCACTTCTGGATTTACGCATGCAAAACGATAGCGGTGCTAGAAATAAATTTAATGGCGTTATGGGATTTTTGAAGGACTCTGTGCAATATGCATCATGGGAAGAATATGTAGCCAGCAAAGAAGAAAAAACGCCCGTTGTTATGCAACCAGTTTTGCCTGTACAACAACCAGAATCACAATGCCCACAACATACCATTCGGGAAGTTATGGAAGATATGTTTGAACAGGCAAAAACCAAAAAAGCCACATGTGATTCAAGAAGGTTAGATATTGAGAATATGGTAAAGGCTGTTGGATGCAATCTTGAAGATGGCTATTCAAAAATCAATAATCCAGAAATTATCAGTAAAATATGCCAATGGATAAAAAATAGAACATCAAAAAATGGTACCCCCATCAAAAATAACCGTAAAAATAAAATGCTGGGGGTTTTGAAGCTGTTGGTATTGCATGCCGAAGAAATGGAGCCAGAACATTACAAATCAGCCCCATTGACCAGATGTATAAAGACATTGCGAAAAGACACCAAGGGCAATACCAGCGGCTATCATGGGTTCACATCAGAAATGCTTTCCAACATATTTGACCCCAAACATGACTTTTTCAAAAATTATCCAGAACAGTTTATTGCATGTTTAATCGCACTGTTTTCTGGTTCTCGGACAAATGCGGCAACGACATTACAGTTCAAAAACATTCGCCTTTTGGATGGATTGTATGTAATAGATTTCTTGGAAGACCATGATAAAAAACAACTAAAAACAGAAGAGTCCGAAAGGTCTTTGCCAATCGCACAACAACTGCTTGATTGGGGTTTTGTTGATATTATAAAGCAGCGACAAGAAAAGATTAATGCGAAGCCTAAGCAGTTTATATTTACGAAAATGAATGAATATGACGATAAAAAAGCATCAAATTCATTTATAAAAAGCTTTCACCGTTTCTTGCGTGAAATTGGCATAGAAAACACTAGTCAAGAAAGATACTCTTTTCACTCGTTCAGAGATACAGTCAGCAAGAAATTAGAAGTTGTAGGTGTTAGTGATGATATGGCACATAAATTAGTCGGATGGAAGGGCGTTGGCACACGTTCGGAATATTATCTAAAACGTACACAGAACGAGCTAAAAGAAGCTGCAGACAAGCTAATTTATTCAGAAGAAGAATTACATCTGGGGTATTGGAAACCGATAATTTTGGAACATTATGTAAATCAAGAAAAATATCCGACACCGAAAGGCAGAAAGCCCAATAAAAAACAAGATTAGCGGTCTGAGTTCTCGATTAGATTGGCTTGATAGTTATTCCCAGTGCCGGACGCCAAATTTGTCGACTCGGATTTTTCGACCGAGTGAAGATATGACTATAATGTTGCCGTCTTTGTGGTACGCAGCTTTGGCATTTTGGAATTTTAGCTTGTTCCCCTTGTTCTTTTTTACAACTACGCAATCATCTTCCCATCTGTAATGCAAATCACTTTTTACTGCCATGTTTTACCCCTTGGTTTCTATGTAATAAATAGAACTTACAAGGGGTGCAATATGGTCTTTACTGGAATTTTTCTTATATTCTGGCTGTTTCTACCGCGTTCTTTAGCAGATTAATGTCAGAATTATAGTAACGCTGCGTTGTTTGGATATTTCTGTGGTTCACTAACTGCTTGACCAAGAAAGGATTTACGCCGTTATTTATCATTTTTGTAATAAACATATGCCGGCCAAGATGTGATGCACCATGAATTCCAAATTTCTTATAAATATTACTAAATATTCTGCAGATAGACACACGATTAAATGGCCTGTTTTGCTTTTGTGACGTAAACAGGTATGTGTCGCCATCCAGTTTTTCTCCATACTTAGTCGTCAAATACTTGAAGTAATTTTCTAATTCTCTTCTAAACTGATTGTTGATGTAGTATTTGGCCGAAAACTTGCCCTTGTTCTTGGAGCTACTCAAATCAATAACATCTTTTACAGAACCATCATTGTTGAATACGTCCTTGACCTGCAGGCATCTGAAATTAATACAACGAAGCCCATTCAGTGAGCAGAAAAACATCATGCGGATTTGTTCACTGTGATTGATACCCTTGATGTAGGCCAAGATGTCTTTCAGTTTTGAATCTTTTACGAACTCTTTGTTTACCATTGTATTTCCTTAGTATAATGTTACACTTTATTTGTATGTTATTATATTGTAACATTTTGCTGCTGTCAAGTTATTAACGCGGTTTGCCACTCTTGGTTTTCTGGGGCTTTCCACGTTAATGTTACAAAATGTACCTTTTGTTACATTTCAAGACAAATCATTGGAGCGCATTGTATTTTTTTGATATTATACCTATATAATTCATATAAAATATAATAGAGGGTATCAGTATGGCATTGAAAGACTGGTGGAATCTGCTTTTTGGGTATAGTGCAGTCGAGCGAAACAGTACTTCGCTCTGTCAGGCTGTTGAAGAAAACAATATTAGGCTGTTAGACTATTTGTTACTGGAGCCTTCGGCATTTCGTGCAGAAGATTGGGAAAGAGCTATACAATTAAGTCTCAAACAGCAAACGTCTGATATAACAAGACGCCTATTTTCAGCTATACAAAAAGACTGTTTACAGCTCCTACTAAGAAAGTCCGTAGAACAAAATGATGTCGAGGTGCTTAGCAGAGCACTGTATTATGGGGCTAAACCAGAAGAATGGATGATATTCAAAGGGCGGACGGTAAAAACTGTGCGATTATTGCTTACTTATATGGACGACTTTGATATAAATGAAAAGATATCTCATTTGGAGATTGATGGAGAAAAATTTAGCTTGTGCACTTTATTGCATGTAGCTGTAAAGATAAAAGATATTGATTTTGCCAAATATCTATTATCTCGTGGCGCCAACATCAATGTTGCTGACCATTTTGGTAATACACCTATACATTTTGCTAAAGACACCCAAACAATAGAATTTTTATTATCGTATGGTGCTGACATTAATGCAAAGAATGCAAAAGGAAATACTCTTATACATTCGGCAAAAAATCTAGAAATGTTAGAATTTTTACTAAAGAACAATGCGGACATCAATATAATAAGCGATTACGGATACTCTGTACTACACACGGCTGTTGTAGCTAACGATATAGATATGGTAAAGCGATGTTTAGGTCTAAAGTTGAAGATTAACGCAAAAATTACCCCTTCTGATAACGTGTTTTGGGAGCACTTTGATTATTTTTTTCTTGATAACCGATATGTTATAGACTCCACTTTCAACGACAATTTAATGAAAGATGGTTTTACAGCACTTCATCTCGCTAAAAGCTATGAAATGGTAAAACTATTAATTGAGAATGGCGCCAATGTAAATGCTAAAGATGCAAACGGCTATACTCCTTTACATACTCTTTATCAGGATGCAAAGATTATGAAACTGCTTCTTGAAAATGGCGCAGATATTAATGCTAAAACCATAAACGGTCATACTATTTTACATATAGCAGTAGCCAATGACGATATAGATACAGTAAGCTATTTATTAGATTCTGGACTAGATGTAAACGCTGTGGTAAAGGCGCGTTATAAAAAAGCTGTGCAAAATGGGCGTACACCACTATGTTACGCTCGTAGTTATGAAATGGCCAAGCTACTTATCGAATGCGGAGCAGATGTAAATGCTACAGATTGTAATAATTGTACTCCTTTGTATTTTATGTCAAACCATAGTATAATAGAATTGTTATTGTCTCATGGAGCGGTTGTTGGTTTGCGTGGGATAGATGGCGATATGATAAAACACACAGTCCATGAAACCAAAACCGTCAAATTACTAATGTCTCACGGAGTGTCTCAAGATTTAATCTGTATGCAGGAAGACCAAAACAATACCCACCACAACTCGAATAAAAAGCCAATAAAAACATCTAGATTTACGGGCCACGTAAAAATCAAAAATATATGGTAAGATATGAATAAAAATACCCGTCACATTGGACGGGCTAAATTTAAAAACTACACTTTTGACTTCCTGTCTTTCCATTTGGGTGTTTTTTTGTTTTGCATCGTAATCGGAGAGAAGTAGAATCAACGACGCCTATTTCCCATTTTTCGTTATCGCGATATTGACAGCATGCAATTTTTTTGTCGTTCAAATAAGAGTCCAACATAATTTCGTAATTTTTTATTTGGGTTGCTTCATATGCCGGAACAGAACGAGTAGCGCCCGTGACGGTTTTATATTTATAATTACCTACTTTCTTGTAAACCAAATTATTGTGTCTAATCCTATCATCGTTTGCATAGTCTGTGTCAGAAGTATATACAAACGCCCAATCGTCTATAAAGACTCCTTTTTTTGCAAAATCAGTTACTCTTGGGGCGCCTTCGGTACACACATATTTGCACTCACCTTGAGAATTTACTACATATTCACATCCGGCAGAATCTTTCATAAGCAAGAAATCGCTACCATACAATGAACGGGACTTTTGGGATGCTTTTTTGTAAGCTTGCTCACAATATGCTATATTAATTTCATCTTGTTGCCGTTTCTCTTTTGCTTGTTCTTGACGCTCCTTTTCTTTTTTTTGTGCGTTTTTTGCATCGTTAGTTTTCTTTGCACTTAAACCGCCATTTATAAATGCCGCTAGCTCTTTTTCTATATCAGCGGGTTCGCCACCGGCCTTCTTATATTTGGAGGCCAATGCCAAGAAATCGCTATCTGTTTTTATTTCCGAATTTTTGGGCAAGTATTTTTTATAATCAAAAAAGCACACTTTTGAATCATAGCGACCATATTTTGCATCGCAGACTTCATGAGCAATAACGCCTTCATAATAAATGCATTTTAAATTTACATCTTGTTTTGCGAGAACGGTGTAATCTACCATACGCTTATATTCTGACGCCCACATCATCAAGGGCGTTATTATAAATAACGGCGGTGTCAATGCACTTAGAACATAATATTCAAGTCCTTCAATTTTAGGTTTTTCTATTTGTCTTGGTTTGCTACATTCCCCCAATGACCCTTTATTATATTCTTTATATAATTCTAGTGTGTCCACTATAGGTGTTTCTGTTGCGCCTTTCATCAATTGTTTGTCCGCTGGTAGGATGCAGGCTGTTAACATCATAGGTAATAAAATTGTTATTTTTTTCATTTTGTTTCCTGTTTATATATGAGTTTTTGTATTTGTGCTATAACATCCTGCTTGACTTCATTCCAGTCAACCTTGCTTCCCCTGTAATATCCGCAATCATAAATGTAGGCAGCATCACCAACAATCCCAAGGTGTAAGCCGCCTTGACCAACAGGATATTGGATGTGCGAACAATAGCTCATTTTGTTTTCTCCCATACAAGAAAAATGCCGCCCAAGAAAGAGCGGCCGGGGAGTTCAAAAATCATATACCTTAATGATTCTGTGGCCTTTCGGTTGCCCGTATTTTATAACCAACAGCTCCCCGACATAACGTCAGGGATGATAACGGTGCAAAAACACCGAAACATCAATTTAACGATGCTTTCGCACCGAAGGTATAGGGCTTTTGACAACCCCGAACCCAATCTCTTGGATTCTCTTCCCAGTATAAAAAGTTGATTAAACAAAAGCAAGCAGAAACAAATACCGTTTATTTGTTATTTATAAATCTTATATTTTGCATAAATGTTTTTTAGGCGTTGGATTGTGATTTGGTGAATGAATTTGAATCCGGCTTTGGCTTCAATACTGCCCGGCCTGACTTTCTCAGGTAATTGACACAGGATGAAACTTCGTGTGCCACAGTCTGTTTTATTTTGAACCATTACCGCTTCGGCCGTAGTTGCAGAACCAGCAAAAGCATCAAGAACGACTGCATCTTTCTTACCAATCCATTTGAGTAAATCCCGGATAAGTTTGACCGGCTTTTTCCCGGCACTGAAAGGCACGCCACCTTCCTTCTGTATACCACTTTTTTCTGAGTAATATCCCTTCCAGATGTCGCCACGAATTACAGAATTGGCTAGTACACCATTATCATCTGTCTGCAACTTATTATAAAAGGGCTTTAAATGATACACAGTGCCGTCTTGTGTTTTTTCTATCAGCTTATCATCATATTCAAAAACCACGCCCACAGGGGCATTAAAATCGCTTTTAACTGGGTTTTGATACGGTTTAGTTCTCTTGTACAGATTTTTTGATAGACTTTGGTACACATAGTCTTCAAAATCGGTGTCAAAATCCATAAGTTTAGCGATGTTCTCGTTTTTGATGGCTAGTTTGTGTGTTTTGAACCGCTGGACTATATCAGGCTGCTGTTTTAGGAAGTCAATCAATGGTATTTTATTCAATTTTTCATCCAAGACAATATTAAAACCGGATGTAAACTTGTCACCCGATGTATCGTATAGCCTTTGCAAGAAGTTGACGTGTGACTTATCTTTGGCGTAGACTAACAAATACCCCTTGGTGCTAGGTAGCTTGTATTGAGTATAACCCGACACTGGTCCTGCCGGAATAGCCATTTCTATCACGATGTTGTTTATAATATTATCTCTACCAAACACCTCATCCATAAGTGCTTTTACATAGGCGACTTCGTGTTCACTGACGGATAATGCAACCAAGCCAGCGGAAGACAGCAGTTTTTGCACCAGTTTCAAACGTGGCAACAACATACATAAAAGGTCACAGGTGCCGTCAAAGCTATCTGCGTATGCTTGTTTGACCCGTGTGCTTGGCATGTTGTAAGGGATGTCAAGATATGCCAAATCGACTATTCCTTGATATTCTGGCATCATAGTTTTCATACCGTCCAGATTATCGCCAATGTATAATCTATTATTTGAATCTTTGTTGGCGGGTTTTTCGTTGTGATATTTATATGGTTTAAATCGTTTGTTACTGGGCGTGTCTGATAATTTTTCTGCAAAGTCCCGGCCATCGAAGTGCAGGAACAGGCCATTTTTGTTCTGTGTTCTGGTGGTGTTGTTTTCGAAATCCGATAAAGAGCCGACCAGTGCATCGTATTTGTACCATTGCCCCCACTTTTTATCATGGTTTATAGCGGATATTATGCCGATTCCTTCTAGTTTCTTTATGGTATTTGTGACGGCTGGGCGGGTTAAACCGGTCTTTTCTACCAAGGTTGTAATATCTAGCTTGGGGCTTTTGCAAAATTCATCCAAGATACGCATGGCAGACTTTTTGCATTTGCCTATATTTTCTACTTTTTTGCGGTCGGCTGCAATTTGCTCTTGGTTGAAATTATCCAAGGTTTGACGAAGATGTTTTTTATTGTTTTTCATGGCGTAAAGTTTTTCATTTTTCCTTTATTTTTTCAACTAATAAATAAAGGTATTTTGTATGGTGTTCATTTTGGATTTTTTTGTTGTTCTATATAAAAAAGGGATACTTATGACTCATACACACGAAACACTACTTACCGTACAGGAATTATCACAATTATTGAAAGTAAAACCGGATACTATATACCACTGGAACTTGCGTAATGCTTTCCCAGAGATTAAACGTGTAAAGATTGCGGGTAAAGTGTATTTCAAGTTGTCTTCCATTGCAGATTTGATAAACGACTAACATCTTCCAGAACGTGGATTTTTTAGTTTGTTTATTGGATTAGCGATTATCAGTTCTTTGTTTCGTTTCAATATTGCCCCAAGTCCTATCCATAGTTTTAAGAGCGTAAAGCTATCGGGTGTATAGGGGCATATATTTTTATCAGCGGCATCAAACCATGTTTGCAGATTAAATAAGTATGCCCCTTCATCCTTGATATATCTTACATAGCGACTGTTTGTGCCGGTTTTTAGCTCTTTGACCAAGTAAGCACATATCCCCTTTTTATCATGTACGAACTTCAGGTTTATTACATTATCTGAAAAACCAAAGTGTTTCCTAACTGCCCTTGCCGAATTTATTAGCCGAATTAGCATATTTACGGGTGTGTCGCATGGTTTGATTGCAAGGTGCACATGCCAATAATCTTCCTTGCCATGCTCAAAAACACCAATAAAAGATAATGGATTGCGTTCCCAATGATGCCTACTGCCGGTAAAAAACATTTCAACACGTCGAATGATTGTATGATACATGTTTTTAGCATCTGATTGATTCTTGGTTCTCACATATCCTGATTGTTGTTCGTGGGGCAATTTGATTGTCAGCAAGGCAATATACTCGGATTGAATCAGTTGTCGATACCACTCCTTTTGCTCTTTTGTCATTTCATACTTATGGTTTCTATAAACACCTTCTGATTCTGTATCAAATAATTCTAAAACATCTTTATGTGTTATATTTTCTGTATATTTAACAAAACTCATGTTTATACCTTTTTTGTATAGCGGTTGACCCCGTCTGTTTTATGGACGGCCGAATATTTCAAAGACCTGTACGGCATATTGCTAACCGGTTAAGCACCTCGCCAGCGCCGCAAAGGTCACTACATAGAACTGTTGTTTTGGAATATTTTGGAAATGTTGGATTTTTTTATTTTTGTTTTGTGCACTGTAAACATCACGCGTGTTGGTATAAAAAAGGCCCTTAAGGGCCCTTTGGCAAATCTACTTAAGAAAATTACAGCCCGAATTTTGTCTTAAAGTTCATCAAGACTGCAGCTTGTTTTGGGGTGGGCTTTCGACCGTTTTGCATCTGCTGGACTATACTTTTGACCACCGGATAGACATTAACGCCATTGGATTCAACCATCGATACCAGATTGCCCCAGTAATCTGCACCCAAATTCAACACTTCTTCTACTTCATAATTTTCGTAATTACACATTTCTTTTTCCTTTTGGTTCTATATATATGAATAGAACTGTATTTTTTTTGAAAAAAATGAAATGCAGGTAAAAATAGTCTAATTTAAACTTTACTTGTTTTTGACATAGTGATATACTCTGTTGGAACTTGAAACTGATACGAAAAGTGATACGATTTCAAGGGCAAGAAGATAACCGGGAACGTAAAAGGCGCAGAAAACCGCCATTTGGAAATAATGTGGCTCAAACCCTATACGCTCCGTCAGAAAAATTTCCCCACCGAATGGTGGGTGATTTTTTTGCGGAAAGTTGGACGAGAACCGTAAAAGGTTCGATACGAAGTAGATTTGGGAAACAAAGTGCACCCAAATCGTCACGAGTGGAGAGGGGTATCCCCGCCCCGCAGGGGATGGGGAGTCCAGTCCTGTTGCGCCCGCCAGAAAAATTTCCCCACCGAATGGTGGGTGATTTTTTGTTGCTTGACTTTTATCGCGGGTTTGTGGCAAAATATGGTGGTAATGACAATCAAATTTATCAATTTTTACTGTTGTTGTTAATTTTTAATTTGCAAACTTTTTGTTTGCCCTGTTCTGATAAAATCATATATCATATTCAATACTAACTATTAATCGAGGGGAATGCATTATGGCAATAAGACTATTTAATACAATGACACGAAAACTAGAAGAATTTAAGCCTTTGGTCGAAGGGAAAGTTGGGTTCTATTCATGCGGTCCAACGGTTTATCATTATACTCATTTGGGTAATTTGCGTACGTTCTTGCATAATGATTTTTTAAAGCGGATGTTTTTGGCCAATGGATATGATGTGCGACATGTAATGAATATTACTGATGTTGGACACTTGACCAATGATGAAGACGATAGTGGTGAAGATAAAATGGAAAAAGGTGCAGCGCGTGATAATAAGTCTGTATGGGAAATCGCAAAATTTTATAAAGATGAATTCCTGCGTGATTATAATGACTTGAATATGTTGCCACCAACTGTTATGCCACACGCAACAGATTATATACAAGAACAAATTGAATTGGTACAAAAACTAGAAGAACTGGGGTACACATATGAAATCCCAAATGATGGTATTTATTATGATACGTCAAAGTTTGTGAATTATGGTGCGCTGACTGGTGGCAGTTTGTCCGGGAATCGTGCGGGGGCGCGTGTTGACTTTAATGATCAGAAACGCAATCCATATGACTTTGCGCTGTGGAAGTTTTCGCCAAAAGATGCAAAAAGGCAAATGGAGTGGGATAGCCCATGGGGTGTTGGATTTCCAGGTTGGCATGCAGAGTGCAGCGCAATGAGTATGAAGTTGCTGGGGAATCACTTTGATATTCATACGGGGGGTGAAGACTTGTCGCGGGTGCATCACGCAAATGAAATTGCGCAAAGCGAACCCATTACAGGTGCGCCTTGGGTGAATTTGTGGTTGCATTATAGTTTCTTGCTGGATAAATCAGGTGAAAAAATGGCTAAATCCAAAGGAGAATTCTTAGGGATGGATGCGGTTCGTACACGTGGGTATGACCCGATGGTTTATCGCTATTTTGTTGCAATGGGGCATTATCAATCTCAGTTAGCGTTTTCTTGGGAAACAATGGATGCGACGGCAAAAAGTTATGCGAATTTGGTGCGTCGTGTTGCGGACTTGTTGTCGGCAGAAAACGAAACTGTTGATATAGATGTTTATAATAAATGGCATGATGATATGGTTGTGGCCATATCAGATAACTTGAAAACCGCAACTGTTTTGGTGTCGGTGCAGGATTTTATAAAGTCTGATGATATAAACAGTGCAACTAAATTGGCTTTGATGAAGTTTGTTGATGAATTGTTGGGACTGCAGTTTGTTGATCGCGCGGAAAAGTTGGTCGCGTTGGAACAAGAATCTGCACCAGATGAAATTGTTGCGTTGGCACAGCAACGCGCAGACGCCAAAGCAAATAAAGATTGGACAACAGCTGATAATCTGCGTGCACAGATTGATGCGGCTGGGTGGACTGTTCTGGACAGCAAAGATGGCTATAAAATCGTAAAAAAAGCATAATTCAATCGTAAAGCGAAAAAATTGATAAAAATATCTTGAAATTGGGGCAATATTAGTGTATATTGCCCCACGTTAACAAGAGGAAATTTCCATGAACTATCCATATATGCCAAAATCTACTGCACTGTGGTTAATTGAAAACACAGCATTAACGTTTGAGCAAATCGCAGAATTCTGTGGCTTGCACGAATTAGAAGTTAAAAGTATCGCTGATGCGGAAACTTATAAAATACAACCACTTAACCCTATCTTAAGCGGTCAATTAACACGTGAAGATATTCAAAAATGTGAAGCAGATGAAAATGCCCGCTTGACATTGCGTGACGCAATTGTTTCAGCACAGAAAGCACAAAATAAACGTGGTGTTGGGTATACCCCAAAATTACATCGTCAAAATCGCCTGGGGGGGATTCTGTGGATTATAAAGAATTATCCAGAATTGTCCGATGGTCAGGTTGCACGTCTGATGCGCAGTACAAATCCAACTGTTTCATCAGTGCGCAATAAAACACACGCGTCTTATTCGCTAATTCAAATACAAAGCCCAATTGTGCTGGGGTTGGTGTCGGAATCTGCAATTCATGATGCTGTTGCAAAAGCACAAAAAATGGCGGCTAAACCAAAGCCAAAAAAGAAAAAATAAGTGACAATTCGATATAATACTAACCTAGGTAAAAAGGGCGCTGGATGGCTAAAAAATTAGATGAGGCAACACGTTTGCTGATAGAATCTTTGCCAGAAAATTTGCAAAAATTAGCTTTTAATTCTATGGATGTTGGCTATATGTCAAAGATGGACTTTGACGCGGCAACCGAAGCTGATGAGGTTCCAGAAGAAGAACACGAAGAAGTGTTGGACTTTTTTCAACAGGATTTGGAACTTGAAATTCTGGAAACAGATGCATACCCACAAGATTTGGGGCGCTATTATGATGATGGCGATGACGAGCCACATGATAAAACGCGTAATGTTTTAAATGCCGATGCAGAACAAGTCGATGTCAATGATGACGATTATGAACACTATGCAAAGCAGCTGGAACGTAGTCAAACCGGCTCTTTGGTGTTGGGGGTTCAGGATTCTGTTCAGTCGTACTTGAAACAAATTGGTACGGTTCAATTGCTGACCGCTGCCGGTGAAGTCGCAATCGCACAACGTATCGAGGCCGCATCCAGACTGATGGTGTATGGATTGTGTGAAAGCCCTATGACAATTCAGGCGATGCTGGATTGGTATCAACAGTTGCTGAATGAAGAAATTCGATTGAGATATATCATCAACCTGGAAGTTATGTATTCCAGCGAGGCAGAACAAAAGTCTTTGGCGGCACTGTCAGAAACATTGAAGTCAAAAGGCGTGGAACACGTTGATGATTTGGATGATGATGATTTAGACGATCTGGAAGATGCGACTGTTTCAGAAGATGACGAAGAAGACGAACTGGAAGATGATGAAGATGGTATCAAAAAAGAAGATACTCCGCGCAGTACATCTGGGGTGCCGATTCCTGTGATGGAAGAAGCGTTGATGCCAACTGTCTTGGATTTGTTTGCGAAAATTAAACGCACGTTTAATAGTATGCAAAAATTGCAAGCAAAACGTTTGGATAATTTGTTGTGTTCTGATACGCCAGATGCGGCACTGGAAAAGAAATATACAAAAATGCGGCTGGAATTGTTTGAACACGTCAGCAAGATTCGCTTAAACGATGATAGAATCGCAGAAATTCTGGAACAATTAACCAAACGCGACCAGTTGCTGATGGGACTGGAAGGCAAATTGTTGCGGTTGGCAATGGCTAATAAAATTAAACGTGAAGATTTCTTGGCAGAATACGCAGGCAATGAATTAAACCGTAATTGGGTTAAAAAGATGCTGAAACATCGCGATTCTGTGTGGGTAAATTTTGCAAAAAAACACGAAGCGGATATCTTGAAAATCCAAGAAGATATTACTGCAATTGCGAATGAAACAGGACAACCAACCGCAGAATATAAAAAAGTCGTCGAATTGGTACGACGTGGCCAGAGTGAGGCTGCACGTGCCAAGCGGGAAATGATAGAGGCTAATTTGAGACTGGTAATAAAGTTTGCAAAAAAGTCTAGCAATCGTGGGCTGGGATTGGATTTTTCAGACTTGGTACAGGATGGAAATATCGGATTGATGAAGGCGGTTGATAAGTTTGATTATAGGTTGGGAAATAAGTTCTCGACATATGCAACAAACTGGATTCAACAAGGTATTTCACGTAGTATCGCAGACCAAGCACGTACAATTCGTATACCTGTGCATATGATTGATAATATTCACAAAATACAACGTGCATCGCGTCAGTTTATGCATAAATATGGTCGTCAGCCAACAGCAGAAGAACTGTCAAAGATTATCTATCTGCCGGTCGATAAAATACACAAGGCGATGAAAGTTAATCTGAAACCAATTTCATTAGAAGCGCCCGTCGGAACAGAAGATGATAGTTCGCGCTTGGAAATCATTGCTGATGAAACAGCAAAGAATCCTTTCACGTCCGCTGCGCAAAAGAATCTGCGCAAAATTGTGACACAAATATTGTCTGAACTTGATCCAAAAGAAGAGACTGTTTTACGTCAGCGCTTTGGGATGAGCACCAATAAGACCAGCACATTGGAAGAAGTTGGTGAATATATTGGTGTGACGCGTGAACGTATCAGACAGATTGAACAAAAGGCGTTGAATAAGTTGAAGCATCCAACACGCGCCAGAAAATTGCGCAGTTTCTTGGAAGATTAATATTTATGTTGCGACCCCACTGTATGTGGGGTATATTTATGGAAAAATAGGAATGCGTATGAAAAAAACTTTGTTGTTTTGTTTGGGTGAATCCTGCAGTGGTAAATCATATTTTATCAAAAATACGTTGCCGGACGGATTGTTTTATAATTTGCGGTCTGCAACAACCAGACCAATGCGACAAGGTGAAAGCGAAGGGAACCCTTATTTCTTTCGTAATGAAGATTTCTTTTTGACAGAACCAATGTGTACGCGATTGTGGGTAAATCAGCAATTCTGGACACCGGATATTCCAAAGTGGCTGTATGGTGTTCCAGAATTTGAAGTTATGAATAATCTGGGGCAAAATCTGGTATATGATGTAATTCAACCTAAATACGCAAGGCAATTAATCGATTGGTTTGAAAAAAGAGGATTGCACAGGGAATATAATTATAAGGTTGCTTATTTTTTAGCGTCTGAAAATAATTTGGATGTTGCTGCAAAACGTGCAAATATGCCGAATGACACAGATGTACGCAGGACAAATACGTGTACGCCGTATGATTTCTTGGCCGCGGGATTAGATATAGATTATTTATTAAAGCCAATGGATAATATGTATAACCCACGTTTGACTGCACATATAAAAAGATTGCAAAAACAAAAATAATCCCCAAAAATGGGGATTATTTATTCGTGTTCGGAATTGTGTTCTGGCTGATAAATCTCGACATCGCGCGTCATAGACAAAAACTTGTCTGTTCGCAATGCAGGTAAATCTGCCACTGGGATTTGCTGTAATTCTGTTATATGTTTAACAACAGATTTTGCCAATAATTCCATTGTGGTTTGCCAGTCTGTATGCGCACCACCCGCAGGTTCATGTATAACTTCGTCAATCACGTTCAAGTTTGCCATATCGCGTGCGGTTAATTTCATTGCAGCTGCGGCAGTTGCTTTGAATTTATTGTCTTTCCACAGAATACTGGCGCAGGATTCGGGCGCAATTACAGAATATATGGCATTTTCTAGCATTAGTACCCTGTCACCAGTTCCGATTGCAATGGCACCACCAGAACCGCCCTGCCCGACATTAACGGCAACATATGGTGTTTTTATCGAAAGTCCAGTTGCAATCGATGTTGCAACAGCCTGGGATTGTCCGCGTTCTTCGCCTTCGCGACCCGCAAACGCACCAGCTGTATCAAACAGTGATATTAGGGGTAAATTAAATTTCTCGGCCAGACGCATCATACGTTGCGCCTTGCGATATCCGTCAGGGTTTACCATACCAAAACGATGTTTTTGACGTGATGATATGTCACGTCCCTGCTCTTGCCCAATAATAACCGCAGGAATGCCACGCCAAAAACCGATACCAGACCCCATCGCAGCATCTTCGGCAAACAGACGGTCGCCTGCAAGATAAGTCCAATCATCAACAATGCCGTCAATGTAATCTAAGAAATGTGGTCGATTTTCGTGTCGGGCAAGCAGAACTTTATCATAGGCCTCCGTCTCGCCCATACCACGTATCTTTTTAGATATATCATGTGCAGGTGTAGAAACGTTTATTTGTTTTGGAACGCGTTCTTGTTTGGTCAAAACCGCCAAAATCTTGGCAATAGTGTCGTGCAAGTCACCACGTGCAACAACCATATCAACCATACCGTGTTCATATAAATAATCGGCAGTTTGGAAGTTTGATGGTAGTTTTTCACGAATGTTTTGTTCTATCACGCGGCGACCAGCAAAGCCAATGCGTGCACCTTTTTCTGCAATATGAATGTCGCCCAACATCGCAAATGACGCGGTCACACCGCCAAATGTTGGGTCTGTCAACAGCACAATATATGGTATGCCGTTGTTGTGCAATTTGTTTACAGCCGCTGTTGTACGCGCCATCTGCATCAAAGACAATATGTTTTCTTGCATACGTGCGCCACCACTGGATGTGACCATAATAAACGGCTGTTTCGTTTCAATTGAATGCTCTATTGCGGCGACAATTGCATCACCAGCAGCGCGCCCCATAGACCCCATCATAAACAATCCGTTCAATACGCATACGGTTGTGGCCACACCACCAATTGTGCCGTCTGCGGTTGTTATCGCATCATAGCACCCTGTTTCAGAACGCGCATCAGCCAATCTGTCTGTATACGAAATTCGGTCGCTGAATGCCAGCGGGTCATCAGATACGGTTGGGGGGGGTAATCGTGTCCAGGAATTGTCATCAAACAGCAAGTCAAAACGTTGCTTTGGCGTCATAATGAATGCGCGACCACAACTGGGGCATATATATTTGTTTTCTTTGTAATCTTTGTAATAAACCAGTTTTCCACAGGATTCACACTTTATCCACAACAGGCGACGTACGCGTTCATAACGTTCGCGATTCCTGTTTTTAATACCAGATCGTTTGCCAAATAACATTATTTATCCATTCATTTTCTTGGTTAATTCACGACTGGGTTTAAATAAAATTGTCGTGCTGGCAGGTAAATCCATTGGTTTGCCTGTACAGGGGTTATAGCCAACCTTGGTCGCGCGGGCACGTGGTTGAAATGTGCCAAAACCGCGAATTTCAATCCTGTCCCCGTTTGCAACAGATTCAATCATATGGTCTGAAATAGTATCCAGTATGGCGGCAGCATCCGATGCGCGCATACGTTTGAATTTTACCTGTATCGAGCGAACAATATCTGAACGTTTCATTTTTCATTTCCTTTGTTTGTTTTCAAATTAACATTATTATTTATATCTTATCACATTTTATCAAGAATAAAGTTTTAATTTTTTTATAGAATACGTTCCTGTAAATAAAAAATCCTGTTTGTGATACCTTGTTTATTGATTAAGGAGTTTTTTTATGGACAATGTATTCGATTTATGTGATTGCGATATTTGTAATAAAAATGCACAAAGAATACCGCTTATCGGGGATGTTGCCCCAGAATTTGTAGCCAATACAACAAATGGTAAAATTAAATTCCCAGATGATTTTGCAGGCAAGTGGGTGATATTCTTTTCGCATCCTGCTGATTTTACACCTGTTTGCACAACTGAATTTATTGCGTTTCAAAATAATTTAAATGAATTTGAAAAAATAAATACAGCATTGCTGGGGTTGTCTGTGGGTGGGCTGTCTTCGCATTTGGGATGGTTTGATGCGATTTCTAGGATGCAAAATGGCGTTAATATAACATTCCCTTTGATAGATGATTTGAATAAAAATATTGCAAATTTATATGGAATGATTCAATCGGGCGTGTCTGATACGCATGCGGTACGGGCAGTGTTCATAATAGACCCCAATGGTATTATTAGAACAGTCTTGTATTATCCCGCCAGCTTGGGGCGTAATATGTCAGAAATATGGCGTATATTGGTTGCATTGCAAACGTCAGACGCATTTAGTGTTTCTGTGCCGGCAAATTGGACCCCGGGTGATAATGTGTTGACCCCTGCCCCAGCGACTGCCAGTGCGTTGCGTGAACATGATAAAAAATCACCTTGGTTTATGAATTATAAAAAATTAGATAAAAAAGAAATATATGAACGGATTTGTAAGAAAAATGCAGAAACAAAATAAAAATTTTGTCGTGTTTTGGTTCAGAATACCAAAGGAAAATCCCGTATGTCCATCGGAACACCATCACGTTCAGGGTCCCATTGGTAATCAGACATAATAACCGTTTTTTCGGCAGTGAATTTTATACCCTCGGATTTTAAGTCTGCATATTGTTGTGCCGCAAATCCGCAACATAATGAACCGTCTTTGAATACAACGCGATGCCAAGGCAGATGCCATGATGCCTTGTTATTCGATGCATAGCCAACAAAGCGTGCGCATCGTGGTCGACCAATCATCGCGGCAATTTGACCAAATGTTGCAACGCGCCCGCGTGGGATTCGTGCAACAATATCATAAACCTGTTCATTAAAAGTCTTGGGTATATTAGCCATATAAAGTATAATAATCAATAGATGAAAAAAGTCAAATATTTGCCCTTGCAAAACAAATCTAAGATATTTATAATGGCAGTCGCTGGAGACGTGGCAGAGTGGTTGAATGCGCACGACTCGAAATCGTGAATACGGGCAACTGTATCAAGGGTTCAAATCCCTTCGTCTCCGCCAGAATTATAAAAAAACCGTCCGTATGGGCGGTTTTTTATCAGTCTGTCGCGATTAACGACGACGAAACGCGTTGTGTTGTGCACTGTTGCTGGAACGTTTAGATAAATAACGTGCAGAAATCAAAACCAACCATTCTAATGCCAACATACCAAGGGCAATAAACTTGTTGTTAACTTCAGAAACCCAACCCAGCACATAAACCAATTGTGCAACAAAAGATACATACAATACACCAAATACACCAGTGAAGAATACTTTTTTTACTTTTCCAAACATTTTGTGTTCCTTTTTAAATAATTAATATTATGTAGTAAAATGTCGGGTTTCTGGTGCCAGGTACCCGACAAACCCCGCAATTGCTTAAACGGATTCGGTCAACAATCGCCAACCAAATCCAATGCCATCATTAGGCAGCCATTGCAAGGCGAACATTGTCGTTCGCAGCGATTCTATCGCCATTCAGTTTTTAGTTGGTTTTTTATGACACCACGTCAGATTCACCCAATTTGTCTTTCATCATCTGTCGAATCTATGTCAGCCCCATTTCCAGATATAACCATAAATCATATCAAAAAATGGTGGAGCTGTGGGGTACCGCCCCCCAGTCCAAAATGACTATTTCACAACGGATTCAGAATCATCACTGCTGTGCAGCGCATATATTATACTCTTTTAGACTGGAAATTGCAAGTTTTTAAGTTATAATAGATACAAAGGTATGTAAAATGAAGTTCTTAGATCGTGCGAAAATTTATGTCAAGGCTGGTGATGGCGGTAATGGTAGCGCCAGTTTTAGACACGAAAAATATATTGAATTTGGTGGCCCAAACGGTGGCGACGGTGGTCGTGGTGGGGATGTTGTCTTTGTCGCGGTGCCAAATGTTAATACGTTGATTGATTATCGATACAAGACGAAATATATCGCGCAACGCGGTGAAAATGGTATGGGAAAGATGCGCACAGGTGCATCGGGCGAAACACTTGTTTTGCCTGTGCCAACCGGTACTGTTATCTTGTCGGAAAATGAAGAAATTGAATATGCGGACCTAAATCAAGATGGTATGGAATATCGTGCGGCACGTGGCGGAAATGGCGGATGGGGAAATCTGCATTTCAAAAGCCCCACAAACCGCGCGCCGAAACAGGCGAATGATGGATTGCCGGGGGAAGAACGCACAGTTGTATTGCGTTTGAAACTGATTGCCGATATTGGCTTGGTCGGATTCCCAAATGCAGGTAAGTCAACATTATTGTCGGCGGTCACATCTGCGCGACCAAAAATTGCGAATTATCCATTTACAACACTTAATCCACAGTTGGGTGTTATGTATGCACATAATCGCGAATTTGTTATGGTCGATTTGCCTGGTTTAATCGAAGGGGCGCATACCGGTGTTGGTTTGGGCGATCAATTCTTGGGGCACGCAGAGCGCACAAAATTAATATTGCATGTAATTGACGCGACTGAGCCTGATTTGTATGCGCGATATTCCGCAATTCGACACGAAATGGATTCTTATGGCGGGGATTTAGTCAATAAGCCTGAAATCGTTATAATAAACAAAATTGATGCCTTGTCTGAAGAAGAGTTAGAAACAAAAATTGCAGAATTCAAAAAAGGATTTGGTCGCAAAAAGAAGCCACAGATTTTGACAATCAGTGCCGCAGGACAAATCGGTATTAATGAAATGATTTCTGCAATCGAACAAAAGTTTTTAGGGATTGAATAATGACTGGTATTTTGATGGAAAGATTGCACAAGAAATTAGAAGAACGCTTGTTGGGCAGTCCAGACGATAAGATTGTAAACAACCTGTCAACATACAAGACAGTTGCAGAAAAAAGACAGGCCTTTAATGCGGCGCGTGAGAACCATGCCGTTGCGTTTGATTATAATTTGAATAAAATACCATTATCATCTGTAAAGTTTAACGATGTTGATTTTATTGGTGGTGAATGGCGAATCCAACGCCCCATACCAGACGGGATACAAGTGGTTCGTGGTCGCCCTTTTTTGTTGGGTGAACGTCTGCCAAAACAAGAAAAAAATAAGTTCGAATTTTATCGGGCGGCATTACTTACATACAACTGTTATGGGTATACTGATAGCATTACATACACAACAATTGTTGCAAAGTACACAACTGATAATGGTACATATTGGGCATATGGTTCAACAATTGAACAGGCGCGTGCGTTTCTGGGGATTCGTTTATATGATGAATATATGGATTTAATACATTCTGTTGCCTGTAAGAATATTATGTCGAAATAAAAATAATTTTTTGCATTTTGGTATAAATCTGTTAATATTTTGTTTGGAAAAAACAACTAACCAATAAAGGAGAACTATACAATGGTATCATTGAAAGGTACACAGACCGAAAAAAATCTGTTAATTGCGTTCGCAGGTGAATCCCAGGCACGTAATCGCTATACATTTTTTGCGTCTGCGGCAAAGAAAGAAGGTTATCAGGCAATTGCAAAAATCTTTTTAGAAACAGCAGACCAGGAAAAAGAACACGCGTCACGTTTGTTTAAATTCTTGGAAGGTGGTGAACTGGAAATCACAGCTGCGTTTCCTGCGGGTAAAGTTGGCACAACATTGGAAAACTTGCAGGCTGCGGCATACGGCGAACACGAAGAAAATACAGATATGTATCCAAAGTTCGCACAAATCGCTGCCCAAGAAGGATTCCCAGCAATTGCAGAAATCTTGAAAAACATTGGTTATGCAGAACGTTATCACGAATCACGTTTTCGCGCATTAATTGATGCAATTGAAAACGGCACTTTGTTCAAGCAAGACAATATCGTTATGTGGCGTTGCACAAATTGTGGTATGTGGCACATTGGGACCGAGGCACCAAAAGTATGCCCAGCATGCTTGCACGACCAAGGATACTTCATCAGCGAAGGCACAATTTCCCGCTGTGATACAAACGAGGGTTTCTGTGAATATGCAGCAATCGATGATTAAAAGTTAGCCTATAATGGCAGTTTAGATAAAGTAAAATTCCCCTGTGTTTCACAGGGGAATTTATTTTTACTGTTTTTGTTGTACAGATTTATAAAAATTTATTCAAATATATTTTTTATCTTTGTTTTTGTACTGCTTTTTTTAGCATTTTAGATAAATTATCTAGTTCGCTTTCTATAAAAGCAGGGTTTTCATTACAGTACAGCATACTTTTAATATCGCATAACTTCATTTGTATTATGGTATAATCATGCTGTGTTATTTCATATGTTTCTGAGTAGGCAACGGTTGCAGAAATGTTGTTTTGCTTTGTTTTATTGTTCATTGTGTGTTTCCTCTAGTTTGTTTAAAATATTTTCCATTTTTCGAATGGTGCTGTTTGCACAGCCACGACCTGTCCAGGTCAGAATCTCTTTACTGTTGTGTTGGTCGACAATTGATACATAAAAGCGCCACCACCAAAATCCATTAAATGCACACCAGATTGGGCGAAAGCGTTCGCTGTCTTCAGATACGCGCAAAATGTATTGTGCAGTTTCGGGGATGTCGAAAATTTCGCCCTCAAAAATACCGTTTTCAAACATATTATTGCTATCGGTTATCTTGCCTATTTTTATTTCATAACCGCGTTCTTGCATCAGTTCTTTGATTGCAGGGCGCAATGTATATCCGCCGCGCGTGGTATAAACAGTCGCGTTCGGTGTTAATGAATTTGGTTGCAGGTGTATGCTGTTACACCCACATAAAACAATGGCAAGCGATAATAAAATTATGTTCGTCTTCATATTTTGGCTTTTCTTTGGTGAATTGAAGCAAAATTATATGCTAAAAACAAGAAAAATATATCGTTTAAATTTGGCGCACCTGGCGCGATTCGAACGCGCAATCCCCGCCTTCGGAGGGCGATGCTCTATCCAGTTGAGCCACAGGTGCGTTGCCGGTAATTATAAGACCTTTTGATTGCGATTGCAAGAAAAGCGTTTATTGTTGTAAACTTGCCAACATAAAATCATCTAAATCACCGTCTAGTACCGCTGCAGAATCTGTCTTTTCCACGTTTGTTCGAACGTCTTTGACCAATTGGTATGGGTACAAGACATAGTTCCTGATTTGACTGCCCCACTCTATTTTCTTTTGTGCGGCCTTGGCGGCATCTTCTTCGGCGGCGCGTTTTTTTAGTTCCAGTTCGTATAACTTGCTGCGCAACATCTTCATTGCCATTTCTTTGTTCTGAATCTGACTGCGTTCATTTTGACACGTGACGACTGTATTTGTCGGGATGTGTGTAATACGTACTGCGGAATCTGTTTTGTTGACGTGTTGACCGCCTGCCCCAGATGAACGATATGTGTCAATCCGCAAGTCTTTATCGTTGATTTCAATTTCAATAGTATCATCAATATCAGGCCAAACGTCGACAGATGCAAAACTGGTTTGACGCTTGCCATTGGCGTTAAATGGCGAAATTCTGACCAATCTGTGCACGCCGATTTCGTTCTTGAGCCAGCCATACACCCTGTCGCCAGATATGCGATATGTTATGTTCTTGATTCCGGCGGTATCACCGGCGTGTTCTTCGATTACTTCACAGGTGAAATTATGCCTTTCTGCCCATCGGGCATACATACGCGATAACATTTGCGCCCAGTCTTGAGCCTCAGTCCCGCCGGCACCAGCCTGAATAAATAAAAATGCGCCATTGTTGTCCGCAGGTTCGCGAAAAAGTGTTATGAACTTTGCGCGATGTGCGGTTTCAGATAATTTTTCAATTGAATCGATGATGTCGGGGTCGTTCGAATCAATCTTGTATAATTCGCACAATGTTTGATAATCTTCTTGCATTTGTTGGAAATCGTTCAGAATCTTTTCCAAATTTGATTTCTTTTGCAATACTTGACGTGCGATATCGGGATTGTCCCACAAATCAGCAGAATTTGCGCGCGCGGTTAAATCACCTAGTTCTGTTTCGATTTTGTCAAAGTCAAAGAAACCCCCTGACGGCAGAAATGTCGTTCGAGATTTGTAATAAAACATCGGGTACAATTATCATAATGACTGTATTATAACATTTTATTTCTTTTAATCAAATGAATGTTTGCTTTTATTTATTAATCGTGTTATCATATGTACAGTTAAGCGAGAGGGATTTTATGAAACGTTTTTCTTGTTTTTTGGGTTTAGTATATGCATGTATTGCTGCAAATACGGCGGTTGCGGTGTCTGCAGGTACGGTCAGTGCATCCGATAAAAATCGTGCCATGGTTATACAGGTGCCTACGGCGGCAACCAACAATAATGGCGACAACAACAATAATGTGTTGCGCGGAAATGCAGCGGTGGCGAATGCGTACAAGAACAATCAAAAAAATGTTTATTTTATCGTAAATCAGCCCGATGTTGATACGGCCTGTCGTGAAAAAATATTTAAATGTTTAACCGATTATTGTGGTGATGTGACGGTGGTGTCCGGTGTGCCAACAACAAAATGTCAATATGCAACAGAAAGCGAACTGTACAACTATGCGTTGTTATGTTTGCAGAAAGATAATGAAATTTTGTTGCCGCAGTTTGGTGCAAATACTAAAAATTATGTTGGTGGGATGAATACGGCCGCACAGCTATGTCCGTCGTATGTTCAGCAAGAATTAATGTCGTATCTATCTATGGCGAATATGGCAAATCAGCTGTCTAAATCACATTCTGATTTGTGCCTGAAACGTCGCCAGGAATTAGAGGCTGCAATGGCGTGTCATGCGGTTGCGTTGGCATACGGTAACGAAACAGACAGCAAACTGGTATCGCAATTGACTGATTATTGTGGTGCTGGCGTTCCTGGGGGCAGTGCTGAAATGGTCACCAGATTTTCTAATGCTGGTAATGTCGGCGGAAACATTTGGGGTTGGGCGGAAAAAATCGTCAGTTTGGACTTGAATAGCAAAGGTGCAGAATGGCAGGCGGCGGTTGATGCGGTTTTGGCAGGATATACCAATCGTATGAATTTGGCATGCGGTGATAATATGCAATTAAATCTGGCGCCACACACAACGAATTCCAATGCACCATCGGTCTTGCAGACGGTTGCAGCGGCGGCTGTTGGGGCGGCATTCCCACAAACAAATAGCGCAGTGGCAAATCCGTATGCAAATCAACCAATCTGGATGGAGGTGACATCGTTGTCAGAATTATATAATTACAATGATGCACATCAGTTGGTAATGGCGGCGCTGTCCAATCCATCAACAACACAGAATGCGTTTTTAAACAGCGCACAAATGGACAATATGCAGACGGCATACACACGCGGAACCAAGGTATTCATTGTTCGCGACAGTGCGCGTTGCTATATAATACCGGTTGCGCAATTAACGTCTGTTGAACAGTCCTTGGTGGCGCAGAACCACGCGAATTGTGCCAGCCATTAAAAAAATAAACCGCCGATTGGCGGTTTTTTACTTTCAAATACCCTTGTATAAAATCTGTTTTTTTGATATAATATTCAAGATATGAAAATTAGTAGGCGCGGACTTTTAAAGTTTACAGGTTTTTCAATTGTTGCGATGACGGCACTGCCACGTATGGCATTTGCTGCACGCAATAGCCTGCGTGGATTGCGTACAGGGGTGCAACCTGGGAATAAATCGCGTTTAGTCATAGAAACTGCAAATCGTCCGTCGTATTCATTGTCGTATCCGGAAAATCAGCTGGTTGTGACACTGTCCAATACGGGGGCAAATAATAGTATACAACCAAAATTGGCCGCAGATGCACTGGTAAAATCTGTTGTGCAGACCCAGGTTGGTGATAAGTTGCAAATTATTGCAAATTTAAAAAAGCCAATTGCTGAAATTCAAAAATCGTCGATTTTATTATTGGAACCAAATGGTGACAATGATTATCGACTGGTTTTGGATTTTGTTGCGGGGACAACACCGAAATCATACACAACAACATCTGCGACACAGACAACTGCGATTACAGCCGCACGTAAATATATTATTGTGATTGATGCCGGACATGGGGGTAAAGACCCGGGGTGTATCGGACGTGGCGGTACGCGGGAAAAAGATATTGTTTTGTCAGTTGCAAGGAAATTAAAAAACAAGCTGGATTCAAATGGTTTTAAAACATATCTGACACGTGATAGTGACAAGTATTTGAGGTTGGCGGAACGTGCAAATATCGCAGAAAAACGCAAGGCAGATTTGTTTATATCTTTGCACGCAAATGCAAACCCCAGTCGTAAAATGAAAGGTTTTTCGATTTATACTTTGTCCGAGAAGGCATCTGACGAAGAGGCACGTAAATTGGCCGAGGCAGAAAATGCCGCTGATAAAATCGGGGTAGAAGGCTTTACCGAATTCGAAGAAAATATTCGTATTGCCCTGTCGTCGCTGCAACAACATGCGGTGGCTGAAATGAGTGAAGAATACGCAAATGGATGCGCAAAGTCATTTAAACGCGCCAGTATTGAACAACAGCCTGGGCCCGATGTACGACACGCGCCGTTTGCAGTTTTGCGGTCTACGGTTCCGGGCGCCCTGTTGGAAATTGGACATTTGTCAAATACAGCAGAAGAAAAATTATTAAAAACAGATAAACACCAAAATAAAATCGTTGATGCAATTGTACGGTCTGTAAAAAACTATAATTTCGAAGTTTGATGTCTAAAAAAAATAATTTTATTGGGCAATAAGAAAGGGCAGATTTCTCTGCCCTTGGTTTTTTAGCTTGCTTCGCCTCCGACACCTGGGTATTGTACATTACCACCAACCTGCTCTGTGACATAGGCCTTTGTCGCATAACCTTTGTCCTCGACCCAACTTTGTGTCGCATAACTACTCAATACTTCATCACGTTCACTTGCGGCCTGGGCAACCGCTTCATCCTTTGCATTTGATATTTTGGTATTCATAGCACTTGTTGTTGTATAATTACCAAACTTGCCGTCAACAGTATTCAATGCTGAATTTGTTGCATAGCCTTTCAACGCATCGGTACGTTCACTTGCGGCCTGGGCAACTGCACCACTTATCGCTTCAGACTTTGCTATGGATATTTTGTCGGTTATCACATTAACATTTCCTAAATCAGCTGTTTTTGTATAATCGCCAAACTTGCCGTCAACAGTAGTCAAATCCGATGTTGTTGCATAGCCTTTCAACGCATTGGTACGTTCATTTGCGGCCTGGGCAACTGCACCACTTATCGCTTCAGACTTTGCTATAGATATTTTGTCGGTTATCACATTAACATTTCCTAAATCAGCTGTTTTTGTATAATCGCCAAACTTCTTGTCTACAACAGTGATTGTTGTGTTTAAATCAGATAGTGCAACATTACGTGCATTTGCCTCGGCATCAACATCTGATTTTAGCGCAAATACGTTTACGTTGTTTTCTTTGATACCTAAGATTTTTTCTTTCAAAACCGCAGGTTTAAATGAGCCTTCGACCACATCAATTCGTGCCACCAGGCCTTCTCTATCAGCAATGGTTGTGAATTTTGGTTTGGATGTGTCGCCACCTTCGTATAACGAATCTGATATCTTTAGTGCGACCTTGCTGTCGGTTGTGTAATGATCGCCAATCATTGACGTCAGGCAATCTTTGGTCCGACAAACCGTTGCAGGTAATTTTCCGACAACATATTCTGTGTCGATTAACTTTTCACGACCGATGATTTTTGTTGGTTCGTCTTGTAATGTTTGGCGGAACTCGTCCATATCAATCTTCTTTGCGAATTTTGGTACACCACCGTCAAAAAGCTCTTTATCCAGAGAGGCGATTTTTGTTTCCATAACTGTCACCTTGCCGGGTAATTCGCTGATACTGCTGTCAAGACTGTCCAGAACCTGTGCCTTGAAACTATCGTTTTGTGCCAGGTCAACCGCAACAGTGTTGCTGATGTTTTTAAACTTGTTATCAACCGCAGTCAGGTCTGTCTTTGTCGCAAAGATTTCATCTGCAGTTGCCTGTTTAACAAAGCCGCGTTCATCAACCACAGCAACCGCATCATCAATCGCAGCTGTTTTTACACTTGCAATGTCTGCCGCAAGTTGTTCCTTGGTGGCATAGGATTTCAGGGCGTTTTCGCGTTCTTCGCGAATGTTTACTGTTGCCCCCAGTACCGCAGAATCAACCGCAGAAATTGTCGCAAAATTGCGTTCATCAACCGCAGCAACCGCATCGTCAACCGCAGCTGTTTTTACACTTGCAATATCTGTCGCAAGTTGTTCTTTGGTTGCATAGGATTTCAGGGCGTTTTCGCGTTCTTCGCGAATGTTTACTGTTGCCCCCAGTACTGCAGAATCAACCGCGGAAATCGTCGCAAAATTATGTGCGTTTATACGGTCGTCAACAATTGATGTAACTGTTTCATTGTCAACACCCAATTCCAGATTGGCCAGTTTCCCATCAACAGCAGATACCGTTGCAAACCCACGTTCATCAACCACAGCAACCGCATCATCAACAGCGGCCGTTTTTGCAGTTGCAATGTCAGATGCGACCTGGGCCTTGGTTGCATAGGATTTCAATGCATTTTCGCGTTCTTGGCGAATATTCACTGTTGCCCCCAGTACTGCAGAATCAACCGCGGAAATCGTCGCAAAATTACGTTCATCAACAGCGGCAATTGCATCGTCAACGGCGGCGGTTTTTACATTTTCAATGTCAGTCGCAACCTGGGCCTTGGTGGCATAGGATTTCAATGCGTCTTGACGAGCGGCGCGTTCTGCAGAGACGACTTCATTCAGTTTTCCGACCGTCGCAAACCCCATATCTTTGACCGCGACAAGTGCGGCTTCTTTGGCATCTGCAATCGCTTTGTCCTTGGCAACTGCAATATCCTGATATACGGTATCCGCAGTGATAAAACCTTTGGTTTGGATTTCTGCAACAGCTTGATCGCGGGCACTGCTTATCGCAGATGTCTTGGCAACGTTAATCGCGTTTTCCATTGTTTTTGGCATAACATAACCCTTGGCATCAACTTCCCGTTTGGTGTAGTACACACTGGGTATATTTTTTACCGTTTCTTTCAGGTCTTCGTAATCTTCCAAGGCTTCTTCAAGTTCTTGTATTTTTTCGTCACGTTCTTCAATTTCTTCTTTTAAATCATCAATTTGTCTTTGGGTGACGTATAATTCCTGCTCTACCGCGTTTGTGACACGTTCCATTTCCGCATATACAGTATTCAGCAATTCTGTGTTCGCATTGTTTGTTGTGCCGCCAGATACAGCGCCTATTTGAACACGATTTGGACGCAGACGACTGGCGCGTTCGTACGATGCCAAGGCACCTGTTGTGCTGCTGGGATTGGTCACAGACTGTGTCGATTGTGTTGAACTGGATGATGTGTTTAGGCGTAGTGCCCCAGCACGTATAGCAGGATTTGCCGCAAACGATTCGTGCGATAATATTAATCCAAGCGCCAGTATGCTGATTTGTTTGATGTACATAGTCTGCTCCCTTGTTTTTAATTTCTTTTTCATCGTATTTGTACTAAATTTTGGTATATCGATGCAATAGTTTTTTATAGGTCTTGAAATATTTATAAAATGTTTTATATTTATGTCACTATGAAAAACTATATTTTACCATTTCGCGATTTTGTCGTTTCGCCTGAAATGACAGTTCCTGCCCTGATAGACAATCCTGCATCTGTTAATTGCGTTAAAGCAGTTGTTGCGGCAGGACATCAAAGAATCATCTTGGTGCCACAACACAGCTGGGCATACCCAAGTGCAATCGATGATATCTATACCGTTGGTACAGTCGGTGATATAATACAAGTCTTGACTATGCCAAATGGCGCAATTCACTTGTTAATTAAAACAACACAGGCCGTTAATCTTAGGAACATAGAAATAAACGAGGGTTTGTTTTCGGCTGATGCAGAACCTATACAATGCGAAGATGATAAAAACGATGAAAAAACACTGATGTTGCGCGATATGGTGGCCGACAATATGCAAATATTGGGGCAAACATCGCGAAGGTTCAAGTCTGATAAATTGCGCACCATCGTTGCAGATTACCCCTTGCCCGCGTTCATCGATTCGGTTATACAGACCGCTGATTTAAGCACAGATATTGCGGTCAAGGTGTTGTGCGCACGCAGTTGGTACGATAAACTGGCAATTCTGCTGGAAGAAGTCAAGCTGATGGTCGAATCCGTCAAAATCGAAGAAGCAATTAATAAACGTATTCATCAGCAAATGGAAAATGGTCGACGTGATGCAATACTGCAAGAAAAAATGCGCGCCATACAAAAAGAAATGGGCGAAGATGATGGGGAAATTGATACCGCAAATATTCGTAAAAAAATTATAAAATCAAATATGCCAGCCGAGGCAAAAGATAAGGCTTTGTCAGAATGGAAAAGAATGCGGTCTATGTCGCCAATGTCTAATGAAGGCGGACTGCTAAAGACATATCTGGATGAACTGTTGGCCATGCCATGGGGCAAGGCTGATAAGAAGCCAATAGATTTAGAAAAAGCACGTGATGTGTTGAATTCACAGCACTCTGGAATGAATGCCGTCAAAGAAAGAATATTGGAACATATCGCAGTGATGAAAAAAACAAATTCTAATCAAGGCAGTATTTTGTGTTTTGTTGGTGCGCCTGGGGTTGGAAAGACTTCATTGTGTAAATCTATTGCAGACGCATTGGGACGAAAATATCAGCGAATATCACTGGGTGGAATTTCTGATGAAGCACATTTCCGCGGTCACAGAAAAACATATATCGGTGCGCAGGTCGGGCGAATTATGGATGCGCTAAAACGATGCAAAACCAACAATCCTGTTATCGTTCTGGATGAAATCGATAAAATGGGACGTGATTGGCGTGGCGACCCAGAATCTGCATTGCTGGAAATTTTAGACCCAGAACAAAATAAGACTTTCCGCGATCATTATCTGGAAGTAGACTTTGATTTGTCCAATGTGTTGTTTATCGCAACTGCAAATAGCTTGAACATGTCAAACGCACTAAAAGACCGTATGGAAATTATCGAAATTCCAGGCTATTCAATAGACGACAAAATCAAAATTGCGCGCGAACACTTGATTGGACGTGCCGCACACGATACAGGATGGAATGTTGATGATATAATGATTTCTGATGATGCAATTCGACATATTATTCAAAAGTATACCTCTGAACAAGGTGTGCGTCAGGCGCAACGCGAAATTACCGCGATATTGCGTCGTTCGTTATTGGAAAATAACTGTGAAGATATTAAAACTGAATTTACACCAGAAAAAATAGACGAACTGTTGTCCATCCGTCAATCTGCGGGTTTCGCAAAGAAAATAGGATTTGGGGTACAATTATGACTAAAATAGATTTTGATAATGTATGGACCATTGGAAATGGTGACGAACAAGTAAAATTATTTAAAGAAATAAAACAATATTGCAGAAAAAATGAATTCTTAATCGAATACGATTCAAAACCAATAATTAATGCAAAATATTTGGACAGAATTGTTGTTAGTTCTAAGGATTACTATGTATGCATTTTCAAGGAATATATCAAAAATGCACCACGTCAATTATTTATTGCACCAAATCATATCGCAAAAATAATAAACAAACAAACCGGACAAAACTATCTGTTTCGTGGTACTGTGCCAGAAGAATTGTTCGAGATGTTTTTTAAGATATATAACACACAAAATGGACGGTAAAAATGATTCTGATTATAAATACATCTGGTAAAGACTTGGAATTTGTATTGGATGATAAATATAAGTCTGTTGCAGTTGAAAAACAGTCAATCGCCCTGCCCGCAGAGTGTGAAAAGTTTATCACAGAATCTGGCGCAAAATGGTCAGACCTTACCGCAATTGGTGTCGTTATTGGCCCAGGTAGTTTTACAGGTATTCGACTGGGGATTGCATATGCCAAGGGTATCGCGATGGGATTGAATGTTCCATTGGTTGGTGTCAGTCAATTTGATTTGTATCTGGCGCAAACACCAGATGCATTTGTTGCAATTGATTCTGGACGTGGTGATTTCTTTGTTGCGGCAAACGGATTAAATCCGCAAACAATGTCTATTGATGAAATCGAAACCAAGCAAATGGAATGGCCACGTACCGTTGGGCATAAACCTTTTGATTTGAAATTTGGGGTGAAAATCGTAAAACAAAAATTGGATTCCGGTAATGTTGAACCTGTTGCGCCAATGTATCTGCGCCCAAGTTATGCGGAAGAAAATAAGAAATCAGACAATCCTTAAAAAAAAACTGAGTAATAAATGCTAAATAATCTGGCAAATCTTCACGCAAAATGTTTTCCGAACAAGCCTTGGTCGGCAGATGATTTTGCAGACTTAAAAAAATCAGGATGCGAAATTATTGCCAGCCAAAACGGATTTATCGTTTGGCGCGCGGTGGCAGATGAAGTGGAATTAATTACAATAGGGGTTGACCCTGATGCGCGTCGCACAGGTATCGCGGCAGCAATGCTGGGGATTATGGAGGGGGAATTAAAAAAATCGGGTATAAAAAATATATTCTTGGAGGTTGCAGAAAACAACCACCCTGCCCGTCAATTATATAAAAACAACGGATATAATGAAATTGGTGTTCGACCAAAATATTATGATGGTATCGATGCCATAATGATGAAAAAAGAATTATAATTCATTAATAAATTCAATAACACGATTGTCAAAAATAACATCACGCGAACGCAACGGTGCGGTTATGTGCATATCAGATGCATTACGGGTGCGCGACAGCGCAACATATAACTGACCATGTGTAAAACAGCCACGCGAAACATCGACAATTACAGATTCAAGTGTTTTGCCCTGCGCCTTGTGTATAGTCATCGCATAGCCCAAATTTAACGGGAATTGCTTGTATGAACCAACTTCGTTTTCAATCAATCGGTCGTTTTCGTCGCGCGAATATTCAATCTTTTGCCATTTTTCAGGTTTTACAGAAACGGTTTCGCGACTGTCTGATAATAACTGAACGGTTATGTCACGCGCAGACATTGCACGAACGATTCCCATTGAACCATTGTGCCATTTATCACTGTTCTTGACAAAGACAACCAGTGCACCAACCTTTAGCGTTAAATTTAACGGTGCGGGTGTGTCGCGTTCTGAAAAAGTTCCTGTCAAGACACCATTGTATACACATTCTGGGGCAGAAATCTGCGCCAGACGTGTCGCGTTTATGCGTTCTGCCACCGCACGAAACGGGGTTATCAAAACCGCATTTTCACGTCGCGCCATATCTTCTATTTTGCAACCATTGAAAAATTCAAGAACAGATGTATCATTGCCACGTAAGCGAACCAGATTTTCCAGCAACTCAACATCGCTTTGACGGTATACAAAATCAAAGTTATATTTTATAAATTTTGCACGACGATAGACATTGCTGTCAAAAAAATATGAGTTCGGATGACCGTATTCACTTTCATAATACTGCATTGCTTCACGCGTTATCACAGGTGGCAACTGAAACAAGTCCCCAATCGCAACAACCTGAATCCCCCCAAAAGGTTCGTTGTTTCTGCGCGCATAACGCGCCAAAATATCAATCGCATCTAGCAGGTCTGGCGCAACCATTGAAATTTCGTCAATAATTAAAACATCAGTGGCGGTTAAAATATTTCTGGGCTTTGCCTTTAGTTTTAATAATTCGGGCATAATAAAATCACGTGGCTGAATCTGAAACAGCGAATGTATTGTTTGCCCACCAACATTTAGCGCCGAAACAGCCGTTGGACATACGCAAACAATACGTTTTTTTGATGCGCCTTTTAGGTAATTTATAAATGTAGATTTGCCTGTACCGGCCGGCCCCATAATAAGCAAATTAGAATTTGTATGCTCAATCGTGTCAAAGGCCGACATTTGTGTGGAATTTAAAATCGGTACGAAATTATTCATACCGATTATAATGCCAGAAAAGATTGCCGTTGGCAATCTTTTAATATTCGCGAACGTGTTCGTAATCGCGCTGAATCGAATGTGATGATTTCTCTTTAAACACCTGCTTAAATACTGGTGTCATATCTGGCGTTGCGGGTTTGCGCGGGGCGGTGGTGGAATATTCCGCGATTTTGCGCTGTAAAATTTCCAAACCGTTCTTTATCTTGGTTTCTGCATCGGCCTGCCAGATGGGGCGCTGTAAGTCAGAACACTGAATCTTTTCGTTCACGTGCAGGGTTAAATTAATCTTGTTTAACCATTTTGCGCGATGCTTGAACGTTATTGCGCGCGCGTATTTGCTGGCAACGTTATCAACCGATATTGAAAATACAATGTCACGCAATTTATCCAATGCTGCGGTCCACGCATCACCCAATGTGCCACCCGACAACCAATTGCGTAAAGACAATCCTGAAAACAAGACATCAATTGCATTTTCAATTTGCGCCCTGTCTGCGTCTGTTAATTGGGTCATTTCATAATCGGATGGTGATTGACCGTTAATTAGTGCAAGTGTTTTATCTAAACTTGAATCCATTTTTTACTCCTGTTATGCGTTATGCCACGCGCTGATTAAAGTTCTTGAACAATATCATATTTATATTTGGACGATGCGGTACTTTTGCCACAATGTTTGCTTGCGTTTGCAACTTTGCAACACTTGCAACACGTGGCGTTGGTTGTGTGTGATTTTGCACCAATCCAGATAATTGTGGTTTTGGTTTCGCAACTTGAACCTGTGGTCTTGCAGCTGGGATATGTGGCTTGCGTGGAACTGGGGTCGCATTTTGCGATTGTAATTTAGCAATGCTTGCAACACGCAGTTTAGGTTGTGCGCGATTTTGCACCAATCCAGATAATTGTGGTTTTGGTTTCGCAACTTGAACCTGTGGTTTCGCAACCTGTTGCGCTGCGATGTTATGCAACGCAGATTCTGTTTGTTTCGCGATTGCCGGTTGCAACTGTTTCAGTTTTTCTGTGGCCTGTGCCAGTGCCTGTTTGTGTAGATTCACCGAGATAGCGCGTTCTGAGGCCTTTACAGGTTCTGTCAGTGCAAATTGTTGCGATTGCTTCTGCGCTTGGGCTGGTGTGTTTTGTTGTGCAACCGATTGTTGCGCCTTTGCGTGTTGTTGTGCGACAGTCGATTGCGCTATCGCTTGTTGATGTGCAACCGCTTGTTGCGGCTGGGATTGTGTTGCCTGTTGCGCAATCGCCGGCTGTTCTGTGACAGGTATATTTGCGTTCATTGGTTGCGCATTTGTGTTTCCTGCGCTCTGCACTTTGGCCGTTTGCGCACCGTTTATATTTTGTTCTGCATTAGCGGTGTTGGACGCGCCGGCGATATGTATCGTTGCACCAGACATCTGCACATGTGCGACACCGTGTTCTTGTGCGTTCTGGCGTTCTATTTGCAATTCTTCGATACGTTCATTATAGCGCGCCAATATCAAATTTATCTTATCCATCGCTTCACGAATCAACTGCATTCCATAGGCACGCATTTGCGCAACCCAATCTGCATTACCAGAAATCTTGTTTTCACTGTCACGATGTGTCATTATTACACGCGACCAATATTTCTTGTGCGACTTAAACACATTGCGAAGATGCTTTAAGGCGGGATTATTGTTTTTCTTGGTGTTAATAAAGGATTCGCATTGTGTCAATGCAGTTTGCCATGCACGCCCCAGCGAATGCCCATTTGTCCAATTAATCCATGAAAAGCCCGAATATAATTTTAAATATGAATCTGCAAGAATTTTTCTGTCGCGTTCATCGACAATCTTGGCGATGTTTGCAGGTACGGGAACCACGAATTTTTCTTGAAATTTGGCGATGTTCTTTTGTGCTTCCATAATGAACTCCTTTGGTTTTGAAGTTCTGTGAGAGTCCCCACAGCAGTTTTATATAGGTCTGTTTTTTTGTTTTTCAACCCCTGTCAAGAAAAAAGATTTTTTGACATTCTTCCTAACATAATGCAAAATTGGTTTGTTCGGGTCACAAACACACACTGTTGCCAATAATGGGCGGTGTGGATCAGAACGATGGTCTTGCCAATAATGGGGGCCATAAATTCATCGAAAACGAAGGAGTTAAATGATGAAAAAAACTTTAAGCGCAGCAGTTGCATTGTCTGTAATTGGGGCATCCGCGTATGCTGCAAATCTGGAAAATCCACTGTATATGCCACAACGCGGTACAGTATATTCCAAAACATCTGCAGGGGTTATGTATAAAATCGCAGATGATTCAGATGCACATGTAAAAAAACAACACAATGGTGCAACAGAATTCCCAATCTGGCGTGTTCATGAAGAATTGGGCTATGGTATCTTGGACAACCTAGAGGTTTATGCCAAGTTTGGTTATACACACGACGGTGATATTGACCGCAAGGGTATGCATCTGGGACGCGCAGGATTGAAATATCGTGCAATTGATTCTGTTGATGGTTGGGCATGGGATTTATATGCAGATGCACAATTGGGTGGTATCAGCGAAATGTCCGGGGCCTATACCGCGACTGGTTTCAATTATGACAACTATTCAAATGGTCGCTGGGGCTTTCATGTCGGGACACAGTTCGGCAGACAGTGGTCAAAGTTCAGCACCGCTGCATTCGTAGAAGCATTGCGCACATTCGGTAATGACAACAATACGATTGACGTGTCTGCAATTGCACCTATGTTTGGTGGTGCGTTGCCAAATGAAATTTCAGTTAACCTGAAGTCAACAACAGAAATCAATGCTGGGTTAAAGGCGTTCTATCAAATCGATGACCGCTGGTCAATCGGTGGTGGATTCACATTTAAGCACCACTCGGACAACGGTGTAGAAAGCCTGTCAACCAGTGTAAATCCTGCGTTGTTGGCAAATCCTTATTTCCAAGGATTCCTTGCCGGTGTTGCAGATATGGAAGATGGATTTGATGAATATGTATTAAACCTGACTGGCGCATATCAACTGAATGAAAAAATGCAGGTCGCAGTTTATGGCGAATATACATTTGACGAATCACACAAACAATCACAAAACGGCACTGATGTTAAGGCTGAGTTGGGTGTTCGTTTGAACGTTCAGTTCTAAATAGAAAAATAAAATTAATTATATATTGGACAAAATCCCACCATTTGGTGGGATTTTTTTGGTGTTTCTAAATGCGGGTTCAAGATGTTCTTACCACCTTGTAAATCCAGGCATACATTCGTGTATACATTTCTTGCGCGATGAATCCCAGTATCTGCGACCCGTTTCGTCAGAATATTCGCCACAGATTAATCGACATTCATTGTTTTCAAGTGTATACAGTTCGCCTTGGTACATACAGGTTGCAATCTCGCATTCGCGGACATAAGTACTGACCGCAAGGTTCCCGTATTCGTCATAAGCATTAAAACAACGACCACATTCTTGTCCGACTTCGTCGGTCAGACTGCTATCGTTTGTATAGCCAGGATTACATGATGATGCAACACAGGGGCCCCATTCGTTCTTGTCAAAATCCCATTCGCGCATACCGATGCCGTTCGCAAGGGTGCAAGCCCCTGTATTTGGTAAACATACGTTGTCCACAAGATGATAGCCGTCTGCGCATTCTATAATCGTACATAAGCCGTATACATTTCGTACACTGTCCCATTGGCGGTGCGCCTGGGTTGCGTTTGCGGCAACACATGGTATACTGTCGCCATAACAGCCATTCGCCCCAGGGTGAAAACCAGATTCGCACACTTCAGGATTACATCCAGGCATATCTGCAAATGATAACGCATTTTCACGTTGGCATGGGCGGCATTCATAATCAACATATTCATACGCGTTTGGACATTTTATCTCTTTACACGTGTTGTCGACAATTTCGCATGGTGCCCCCAATAAGGTTTCGCAATCATAGGTGCATTGATAGCCATAATAAACCTTGTCTAAATGCGCAGTCACCTTGCATGTATCAGATGTAAATTCGCACATTTTATAACAATCTGCAATATCAGACTTTCCAGTATCAGACATTGGATATTCGCCATTTGTTATCACAGAACACGATGCCGGTGGTTCAACCCCACCCGGGCAAATATTGCCCGATTCGCACGTGGTGCATTCGCCCATATCAGTATCAAAATATTCACCAATTGGGCAACCGTCAAAATCAGGCACACATACAACCTTTGGCATAATCTGTGGTGCCCAGAACACATCAGACCGACGATAATATCGCGGACATTCCTGGGCCAGTGCTGTTTCCGTAAACATCATATCGAACGCATTTGCACCAGATTCTAGTTTTGGGAAAAAATCAGCAGGAACCCAATTTGTATAAGAACCACCAACAGATATAATTTTATCGATGTTTTTTGCACCCCAGAATGTTGATTCAAACGAATTATCGGCGGCATTACCACTGATGTTTTTGAATAACGTCACTGGGATTTCTGTTAACGATGTGCAACCTTGGAATGTTCCGTTGAACATATTTTGTTCGGTGCTGCTAAAATTAGCAAACAGGCCCGCAGGAATTTGTGTCAGTGACGTACACCCAGAAAATGTCTGTTGAAATAATCCTGTTGCAGGTTTATTAGATATTGAACTAAATAAGTTTTCTGGTATTTGTGTTAATGATGTGCAGTTGCCAAATGTTTCATAAAACATTAATGTTGATGGGGCGCCACGCAACATACTGAACAATTCACCGGGCACAGTTGTCAGACCACTGCACCCAGAAAAAGTACTGCGGAATAATTCTTGGGCGGTTGGGCCATAAATTCCTGCAAATAAATCCCCTGGGATTTGCGTTAACGATGTACAGCCAGAAAAAGTACCACTAAACATACTGCGGGCCGGCGATGCACCATTAAAATGGTCAAATAAGCGCGGTGGCAAATCGGTTAACGATGAACATCCAGAAAACGTGCTTTCAAACATCCATTCGGCAGGTTTGCCAGTTAAACCATAAAATAAATTATCTGGAATTTCAATCAGTTCTGAACAGCCCTGAAATGCACCCGAAAACAACGGCTGGGTACCATTTGGCAATGTGCCAAAAATAGATGCCAATGACCCTGACATACTGTATACATTTTCGCGCGGGACAAATGATATCGCAGATAACCATGTACTGTATGCGGTGGCAGAACCTGTCATTTTTACCGTATATTGACCCGAAACCGAATAGTCGTGTGTGTATTCTGACCATCCTGTATCAGACTTGTTAATGTATTGAATTTTGCCATCGCCCCAGTCGATAACAAATTCACCCGCGGCCCCCAGAACAACACCAAACATATTTGTGTTATCTGTGGTGGTGATTTGGAATTTATCAAACGTGCAGTCGTGCCCTGGCCCGCCCCAAGATTGTGGAATGCATGGCCAATCATCCAGTTGCGTATCATTCAAATACGCCCCACCAACATCTGTTTCTGTTGCATCAGGCCAGATATCGTACAGGTATTTACCATTTATACGCGCAGATGAACCACTTAAAGATGTACAACCGCGAAATACAGCAGAAAACATTCCAGGCTGTGTTGCCCCAGATAAATTGCCAAACAGATTTTCAGGGATTTCACCAGACAAATTTGCATCGCGGGCAAATGTCGAGAAGTACATTCTTTGTGCTGGTGCGCCTTTGATGGCACCAAACAAGTTTTCTGGTATTTTACCCGACAGAGATGTACAACCTTCGAACGTACCAGCGTACATATTTTCTGCCGGTGCGCCAGATATACCCGAAAACAGATTTTCGGGGATTGATGTTAAACCACTGCAATCTAAAAATGTACTGCGAAACATTCCCGATGCCGGCGTGCCAGATATAGTACTGAACAGGCGCTGTGGAATTTGTGTCAGGGATGTGCATCCTTCGAAGGTGCTGGTAAATATTTGCGCCGTTGGTGCGCCATATATGCCTGCGAATAGTTTTTCAGGGATTTCCTTGATACCAGAACAATACCCAAATGTTCCAAAAAACATTGCCGAAGTTGGTTGGCCAGTAATCCCATTGAATAGGCCCTCTGGTATTTGCTTCAGATTTTCGCCCCCGCGGAATGTGTAATAAAAACGAGGTTGCGAACCGTCCGCCAATGTGCCAAATATTGCGCCCAGCGAACCATCAATTGTTGCGATTTTACGCGGATTTTGCATTTTTTCAATATAATTTGCACCGGCATAAAAGCTTATTGTGGCGATAGTTGTGCTGGGATTATATGCGGTTGCCTGACCATTGATATTAATGATATGTGTGCCGGCGGTGGTGTAATTATGCGAATATGTTGCGTCTGTTGTATTATTTTTTGTTATGGTTTCGACTGTGCCATCGCCCCAATCGATAACAAAATCACCCGCGGCACTGATTGAAAGACTAAAAGAACGCGTGTCAGATGTTGTAGTCAAGGTAAATTCTGGTTTTTCCCCCAAACCACCCCAGGATGTTGGAATGTATGGATAATCAGATAATTTTGTATCGTTTTGATATATATCGGCAAAATAATACCCTTCTTCATCGACCCAGATATCGTACAGATATTTTCCATTTATACGCGCAGACGGCCCAGTTAAACCACTGCACCCAGAGAAGGTTCTGCTGAACATCCCATCAGCCGGGGCGCCAGATATGTCGCCAAACAGGTTTTCGGGAATCGAACCAGTTAAACCACTGCAGTTAAAAAATGTGCCAAAGAACATATCTATTGCAGGGGCGCCAGAGATGCCAGCGAACAGATTTTCAGGAATTGAACCGGTTAAACCGCTACAACCATTAAAGGTGCCGGAAAACATCCCCCTTTCCGGTGCGCCATATATACCAGAAAACAGATTTTCGGGAATCAAACCAGTCATATTACGGGCCGAATAAAAAGTCAGACAAAAGGAAGGTTGTGTTCGTTCGCCACTGCTGAGTGTGCCAAATATCGCGCCCAGCGAACCATCAATTTTTGCGATATTCGAAATAGAACCACTTCTTTCAAAAGTTATTGATGGGTGACCATAATAATCGGTACTATACGCAGTTGCCTGACCACTGATACCAATCGTATATGCGCCAGCGGTGGTATAGTTATGTGAATACTCTGCCGCTATTGTGTCGGTTTTTGTTATTGTTTCAACCGCACCATCGCCCCAATCGATAACAAAATCACCCGCCGCACCGATTAAAAAACTAAATTCCGTTGTGTCAGATGTTGTTGTCAGGGTAAATTCAGGCGCCACAGTGTCTGCGAAACCGAGACTTGCACGGAAAAAACATGCGCAAAATAATAAAACAATTCTGCAAAACAGTTTACACCGTTGCATTGTCTCTCCCTTTTTTGTCTTCGTTTGTAATGTTAGTAAATTTCATATATCTAAATCAAGGCTTTTTATAGACTTATTAGAATATTTCTATTAATATCTGTCATATGACTAAGAAATATGACGTTATTATCATTGGCGCGGGGGCTGCAGGACTAAGTGCTGCCAGTGTCGCACTGGGGGCAGGAAAACGCGTATTGATACTGGAAATGGGAAACGCGCCTGCACGCAAGGTCGCAATTTCTGGGGGTGGACGTTGCAATATTACAAATGCCGATGCCAACGTAGACAGATATTTTGGAAAAAATCCTGACTTTGTGCGTGGTGCACTTAGTCGATACGCCCCCGCCGATGTCTTGCAGTGGTGCAAAAAACACAATCTGAATCTGGAAGAAAAAACAACAGGACGTTTCTTTTGCACAGATGGCGCAGATGCCGTTGTGCAGGCACTGATTCAAGATTCGCAGGGTGCAGATGTTCATTATGATACCCAGATAACAGATATTGAAAAAGTAGACAATATGTTTGTTATAAATGATTTCTGTGCACCGTCTGTTATCGTTGCAACGGGTGGTGTTTCATGGGGCGCGGCGGGGGTGTCTGGTGCAGGTTATAAAATCGCAAAAAAATTTGGACATAAAATTGTACCTGTGCGCCCTGCCCTGTGCGCACTTAAAATTTCAGGGGTAATTGCCGATTTGGCGGGAATCACAATGGACGCAGAAATTACAGTCGGAAAACGTACTTTGCGTGATTCATTGTTGTTGACACACTTTGGTATTGGTGGGCCGTTGGCATATCGCGCAAGTCTGAATGATTTAAATAATGGTTTTTATCTGAATTTATTGCCTGATGTTAATGTGTCGGAATACTTGAAAAAACAAAAAAATCAATGCGGTAATAAAAGTATCGCAAGCGTATTGTCAAACATTTTACCAAAACGCATCGCAAAGAAAGTCATAGGTGAAAATACAAAAAATATCGCAGATGTTTCTAATAAAGAAATTGAACAGATTGCGCAAAAACTGACCAAAATATTTATACCAGGCGATAAAATTAGTTTGCATGGATTAAGCGCAGCCGAGGTTGTACGTGGTGGTATCGATACAGACGATGTATCATCAAAGACGATGGAATCAAAACTGTGCAGCGGCCTGTTCTTTGCCGGCGAAGTCTTGGATATCGCAGGTGATTTAGGCGGTTTTAATTTACATTGGGCATGGGCCAGTGGCTATGTCGCAGGTATGAATGCTTAGTATTTTTTATATTATATAATAATATTAGTGCGAGCGACGTATACGCATTGTAAATTTGGTTTTACTGCCTATTTGGACTGTTCTTCATCTGTTGTGTCCATTCTGACCCAAGTGTAAGTAACTGCATTACCAACCTTTTTTGCGGTCAATACATATTGCCCATCATCATAATCGCTGGGCAGATTTTTTGCATCTATGTTTGATTTTATTGCATTCAATGCATCACCAACATTATCATAATCTGATGGCAAAGAACCGATTTTGTTATTCAGTCCCATCAAACCATCAAAATACTTGTTATCGTAAGAATAGCCATAAAGAATTCCATCAACTGCCCCATATAATATATGCCATAAATCACCCAGATAATCTGTAATATAATATGCGTTTAAAATTATTGCATCATCTTCAATGTTTGCCCCTCCCAGAATACATAGTGCACATCTGTCTTCATAAATGGGAAATCGAAGGGTTTTATTGAGGGAATCTAGAAATTCATACATTGCAAACGTCATCTGTGTTAAATGATTAATCCCCAGTGTATAATCCTGGGCATAAGGGTCAAGATAACTTTGATCATTACCATAAATAGCGTTGTTTATATTAAATTCACCATGTAGTAATAAATTAAACATATATTCTAGCGGACCACCATCGTTTTCTGACCCGTTTATCAACCAATCTAATCTGTCGGAAATTGTATCAGGAACGACTAACCCTGTGCTGGGTAATGCCGATTGTTTATGATATTCATATGGTATCTTTAACCAATTATACGCAATGGAATCTGATTTCAGGTTGCCAATGCGAGCCGTCAATAAATCAAAATCATTTATGTTTACCTTGTTATCTAATTTTAGATTTATCTCGTTGCTGGTTTCATAGGCAGTTAATGTATTTTCTAGGAAGCCACGCGATATAATTGACGCATTGGCCCGTGTGTAGAAAAGCAACGATACAATCACACAAACTAATCTTGCTGTTAAATTCATTCTCATTATACATCCCCTTTCCTTTATACCGTTACGTTTTAACAAAAAACCGCCATGCAAATCATGAAGCGGTCGGGGAGTTCGAAAATCAGTTTACTAATGACTCTGTTTGCTTTTGGGCAATGCCCTGTTGTATAGCACACAGCCCCCCGACTAATCCGTCAGGGATAACAAAATACAATGCAAACACAGAAAACCAACGCTGTATCAAAACGACGTACAATTATGTTTTTGCATATGTTTGCATCGAGTAAACTGGGCTTTCGACAGCCCCGAACCATTACTTATGGCTCTTTCCTTATTTTATCATATACATAGACTTTTTCGCAATATAAAGTTTTGAAAAAAACCTGCTGTTTATGCAGGTTTTGTTTTTATTCTGGTTGTTCTTCTTCGACCAGAATCATTGTTTGACCGTCTTGGACAATCATATCCGGTTCATCCGCAGTCGTTTTGTCGCCCGCCCAAACATAATATTTATATGGAACATCTGTTTGCGCAGTCACCTGAATTATATGATGATCCGTTTCCAAAACCAAATCATTACCGTTGGGTGATGCATAATGCACAACCGCACAGTTTGTGCCGGCACATTCTGGGATAATGCTTGATTCTGTGTATTCTTGGTGTTGTGTGGATTGACAGCCCGCCAATGCCAACACGATGCCTGATAAGGCAATCATTGTCTGTTTCATACCACGTATTATATCATAATTTATTCGGATATAAAAATAAAAAATGCCCCAAGGTTAAATCCTTGGGGCGGTTGTTTACCACTTTATAAATCCGGGCGCACAATCGTGTATACATTTCTTGCGCGATGAATCCCAGTATCTGCGACCCGTTTCGTCAGAATATTCGTCACAGATTAAGCGACATTCATTGTTTTCAAGTGCATACAGTTCGCCTTGGTACATACAGGTTGCAATCTCGCATTCGCGGACATAGCTGCTGACAGCCAGTTCCCCGTCTTTGCCATAGGCATTGTTGCAACGACCGCATTGTAGCCAGATTTCGTTCGTCATACTGCGATCATTTGTGTAGCCAGGATTACACGACGTTGCAATACACGCACCCCATTTGTTCTTGTTAAAGTCCCATTCGCGTATACCAACACCGTTCGCAAGGGTGCAAACCTCTGTATTTGGTAAACATACGTTGTCCACCAGGCGATAATCATCTGCACATTCGACAATCTTGCAAATTCCGTATGCTTTTTTCGTTTTGTCCCATTCACGTTGTGCGTGCAATCCATTTGGCGCAACACAATCGATTATATCAGAATCACATACACTGCCGTTTGGATGATAACCAAATGCACAGCTATCGATTTTGCATCCGTCGCCATATGTCACTGCATTCTTGTCATACGGACAGGCGGTGCATTTACCGTTTACCAATTGATAACCTGGTCTGCATGTTACTTCTGTGTTGTAATCACAGCTGGCCGGATAATTGACAGTGTCTTGTGCGGGGTAATTAATCACATAATCCCCACTTGTCATCGGTTCGCACTTGGCATAGCAATCCGACACCGTATCTGAACCACTGTTTGAGTATGGGTGCGTGTCAGGACACTGATTCTGCACACCATTGCAATAGTAGCCATTTGTACACAGTGACCATTTTGCCCAAACAGATACATCTTTGGCCGCATTTTCAGAAATCACAACCTTGTCATCACAGTTTGTTTTGTCTGCGTCTAAACACCAGCCTTCAAATACGTATCCTGCATAGGTTGGTGTGCCCTCTATGGTTGTGCCAATTCCCGCGGTATATGACGTTGGTGCGCCTGCATAGTTCTGGCCACCGCCCATATTATAAGTAATCTTATAATCAGCACGCACGCAAGATTTTCCATCCAACGTTTTGGTATAACCAGATTCGCATTGGAAACTTGTTATCGGGCATACAACAGCGATTGCAGAACACTTGCCACCCTGCGCCTGTGTGCCAGAAGACATGTACGCAGTGTTGTATTCACATATCGCATTAGAAGGACATGTCGCAGTACCGCTACAGGCAACCTGACATGATTTAGTGCAACTGGATTGGTCGCCTGTATTGTTGTTTGGCGCAGTATAGCCACTGTCACAGCTGGTGCAGTTTCCGCCAGACAGATAACTGTTGGATACACAACTTGTCGCCATACAACCGTTGTTTCCATTTGCTGTAATCGTGCCACTTACCGCATATGCATTCGACACGTCGCCAACGACACAATTACGATAGCACTGACCCGAAGTTTCGTTCCTGCAAACGTTATATTCTCCAAGCACAAATCCATTCGTGTTGCCAGAACAACTCTTTACACATGTCTCGCAACTTGGGGTTGGTGTACCAGCGCCCTGTTCGTTGTAATAATTGTCTGCGCACTTGGTCGTGTATACACAACGATTGTTTACAACACTCAATTCACAACTTGCACCAGTGCCAGCATTACATGGTGTACATGCCGTCCACTGGGCAACCAGGCTGATTGCACCGGTACATGTACCTGTCGCAATCTGGGTCACCTTAACACCGTTTTTGTACCAGCCGTTAAATGTATATCCGGTCTTGGTCACATCCTTTGGCAGTGTTATCGTCGCACTCTCTACGTTGCAACTCTCTACCTTGCCGCTGTTAATCGTACCACCAGCTACATCATAGCTTATTGCGTTCATATCACCAGCAACACAACTGTCACCTACCTTGTTGTAGCCAGCAGCACAACCAAAGCCACTTACTGGACACTCAACAGCCGTTGCATTACAGGTCTGATTGCCATATGTGTGTGTCCCTGTGCTGACCACACTGCTGTCATGCGTGCAGTTCACTGAGTTAGACGGACATACCGCATTGCCTGAACACGCAACTGTGCATGAACCCATACAGTCAGACTCTGTCTTCGCAGCAGAACCATCACGATAACCATCAGGACACTGATTGCGTGATAATGTCTTGTCCTGACCAACGGTGCCACCAATGCCATAGTAGCCACTGCCAACACTTACACAGCCCTTGCCCGCTTCCGCTACGTATTCCCCAGCTGGACAGGTTATCTTGCACGAACCAATGCCAGCATGTTCGTCGCTGTTCGTATAACCCGTCGCACATGATGTGCATTCTGCCGCACCAGCAT